>CATEPI010000067.1:0-2117 GCA_949525845.1 uncultured Eubacteriales bacterium | reverse complement strand
TTGCATTGACAAAAAAGATGCAGGCAAAAATCCCGCACTTCGGTGCGGGATTTTTGCGTTAAAACAGAGATAACGCAGAAAAGAAAGAATAATTTTCGGACATTTCAAAAATTTGGGTGCGTAAAATAAAAATAACGCGCCGGAGATGCAAATTCCTCTGATTTGGAGGTTTTTGGAAACACACATGACTCGAACTCCCCATCATTCAAAAAAGAAGAAATCCGCCGTCCACGGTTTGCCGCTCACCCAGGCAGCCGTGGACGGCTTTTTCATTATCTGGTATGTTCACATTGGTAGGTATGCTTCGTTTGTCCATAATTCCTTGGTGGTAATGGTAATAGCTTTCTCCATGCCTTTCGGCTATACTTGCCTTGCAATCAGCGGAAAGGAGAATGACACCATGCCAGCCACTCGAAACTTATGCGCCCAGCTTCCCTTGGACCTGCACCAGCGCGTCTGCGAGGCCAGAGAGCAATCGGGCCTGACCACCGCGCAGTACATCACCAACCTGTTACTCGAATACTACGAAATGAAGGAAAATGGAGGTAACGTGGCTATGGCAAGCAACAATACTCGGACGATGGCCTTCCAGATCTCGGAGGAACTTTTTCAGAGGATCAAGGCACACCTGGAGCGCGAGAGCGCCCGCCTCGGCAGAAAGGTCACTCAGCGGGAGTTCGTGCTGGGCGTGATCGAGGGGGCCTTGAACATGGCCGAGCCGATGGACGTGGACGAGGGCTATGCCGGCCCCTGTGAGGCCGGGTCGGCGGACGGCAGCCCCCAGCCCCAGGAGGAGGGCGACCCCGCCGCGTTGAGCGCGTAAAGGACCGTGTAAGGCCGAAACAACCAAACAGCAGATGAGAGGCCCCCAGGGCATCCCGGCAAGGGATGTCCTGGGGGCCTCTTTTCGTTTTCGCAAGAAGGAGGTGATCACTACGAGACGAACCCCAAACCCGGAGGATTTCTGGAAATTCACAGACGAGGAGATGGAGACCGCCAAGGGAACAGATCTGCCGGACCTGCTGGAACACCTGGGCTACAGCATCCGGCGGGTAGGCAGCCGGTACCACACCACCAGGGAGATGGACAGTATCCGCATCAAGGACCGGCGAACCTGGAAGCGTTACTCCAACGGCACGGGCGGAGACGCCATCACCTTCCTGCAGGAGTTCTGCGGCAAGGATTTCCGGGAGGCCGTCAACTACCTGCTGGAGTTCAACGGCAAGCGTTCCAGGGACTCCCCCGCCCCGCGCCCCAAGCCTGCCCAGCCGGAGGAGAAGCCCGCCTTCGCCCTGCCCATCCCCCACCCGGACCAGCGGCGGGTATTTGCTTATCTTCAAAAGAGAGGCATCGCCCCCCAGGTGATCCGGGGCTTCATCGACTCCGGCCTGCTGTACGAGGACAGCCTGCACCACAACTGCGTGTTCGTGGGCCGGGACGGCAGCGGCAAGCCGGTGTTCGCCAGCAAGCGCGGCACCTATGACCTGAACGGCTCTGGTTTCAAGGGAGACGCCGTTGGCAGCGACAAGAGCGTGGCCTTCCGGCTGCCCTGCGACCCGGCCCTGGATTGGGTGGCGGTGTTCGAGGCCCCCATCGACCTGATGAGCTTCTGCACCCTGCACCGGGCGGTCACCAGCAACGCCGTGGCCCTGTGCGGCCTGTACCAAGGCCCGCTGGACACCTACCTGCGGGAGAATCCGCACCTGAAGCGGATCGTCCTGTGTCTGGACAATGACGGCCCAGGCCAGGAGGCCACAGAGAAATTCCGGGCGGAGTATGGTCAGAAAGGTTACACCGTGTCCACCCGGACGCCCGCCCAGGGGAAAGACTGGAATGCTTACTTGCAGCAGCGAGGCCGGGCCAGAGAAAGGGGGGATCAGCAACTGGCTGCGGCCAGATAACCATATCATTCAGGCTCAAAACAACTAAAAAACGGAGGAAAGCACCTATGAAACGCATTTTGACTATCCTGTGCGCTCTTGCCATCGTCATGGCCGGGAGCGCCACCGCCCTGGCTGCGGAACCCGCCGAGGGCGGCCAGAGCGCCAGCTATTACCCCATCTCCGTGGAGGAGTACACCTACGGCGACTTTGACGAGCTGCGGATCAACAAGACCT
>CATEPI010000066.1:0-2205 GCA_949525845.1 uncultured Eubacteriales bacterium | reverse complement strand
CATCGCCCTGGAGGTCACCAACGACGCCCTCCAGATTTTCGGCGGCTGCGGCTACATCAAGGGCATGGAGGTGGAGCGGTTCTACCGGGACGCCAAGATCACCACCATCTACGAGGGCACCAACGAAATCCAGCGGGTAGTGATCGCCTCCCACATCCTGGGCAAGGCGGCCAAGGAGGCCCCCTCCGCCGCCGCGGCTGGTCCTCGCGGTCCCGAGACCGGCGCCCGGAAGCGGCTGATCCTCAAGGACGGCACCGCCCAGGAGAAGGTGGAGGCCCTGGTGGCCAACCTGAAAAAGGATGGCCACGACTTCACTGTGGGCATCCCCATGGACACCCCCATCACCCAGGCCGAGCGGGTGGTCTCCGCTGGACAGGGCATTGGAGCCAAGGAGAACATGAAGCTCATTGAGGACCTGGCCAAAGCCGCCGGCGCGGCGGTAGGCTCCAGCCGTCCCGTGGCCGAGACGCTGAAATATGTACCCATCAACCGCTATGTGGGCATGTCCGGCCAGAAGTTTAAGGGCAACCTGTACATCGCCTGCGGCATCTCCGGGGCCATCCAGCATTTGAAGGGCATCAAGGACGCCTCCTGCATTGTGGCCATCAACAAAAATCCCAACGCCAAAATCTTCAAGAACTGCGACTACGGCATCGTGGGGGACGTGCTGGAGATTCTCCCCCTTCTCACCGCCGCCCTGGACACCGGCGAGAAGCTGCCCGCCCCGCCCATGACCAAGATGAAGCGCATGGCCCCCAAGAAGGTCTATCAGCCCCGGAAGCTGTATATCTGCAACGGCTGCGGCCACGAGTACGACCCCATGCAGGGCGACCCGGAGAACGAAGTGAAGCCCGGCACCGCCTTCAAGGACCTGCCCGAGGGGTGGACCTGCCCCCACTGCGGCGAGGCCGTGGACCAGTTTATTGAGATCGAGGCGTGATTCGGCATGACAATCAAGGAACAGATTATCGTCGCCTGCGAGAGCACAAAGCTGCCCGCCGTCCACATCACTCCGGAGCCTGACGGGCTTTCCGGTCCCACAGACAGCAGATTTGGCGGGGAGTACTATCTCCCCGCCGGGGCCGAAGCGTCGGAGCTGGAATTTATGGCCCAGGTTAACTTTGCCCAAGTCCCTCACCTTGACGGCTTCCCAGGTAGCGGCCTGCTGCAATTCTTTCTCCGCACGGATGCCGTGGCGAAAGGTGAGTTCACCGAAGACAGAAATGCGTGGCTGACCGACAGCGGCCTGTTCCAGGTTCGTTGGTACCCGGAGCTTTCGGAAAACCCGGCGGCAGAAAAGGCGGAGGTGCCCGGAGCGCGTTGGCTCACCAGGTCGCTGGCGGGCCGGATGGAGTTCCAGGCCGCGGAGGAGATTGCCACCTTCTCCGTAGGAAATGACGGCCTGTGTACAGACATGGGTTTTGAGGCGGCCGAGGGGCTCTTGCCAGAGGACGATATGGAGGACACCGAATACGACCCTGGCACGGAGGAAGGCGATGAGCGGTTTTTTGCCGACTTCGGCAACTGGGGCTGCAAATTGGGCGGCCATCCGGCCATTGGCTGGGGCGACCCCCGAGAGGTGGACGACAACTATCCCATATGGAAGGCGTATACGGCGCTCCTGTTCCAGCTTGACCTTATGCCCGGGAAGGAGTACGGCCAGGATGTGTTCGGCTTTTTCATGAAGCCGGAGGACTTGGCCGCGTGCCGGTTCGACAAGGTATTGATGACCCGTCTCAACATTATCTAATAGAGCGCGGGCGGCCACAGGCCGCCCCTACAAAGAATATAAAGGAGGCAACCTTACATGTATAATTACCGCATGGTCACTGACGACCTGTACTGGGTAGGCGCGGACGAGCACCGGCTGGCCCTGTTTGAGAACATCCACCCCCTGTACCACGGCGTGTCCTACAACGCCTATGTCCTGCTGGACGAGAAGACCGTCCTTTTCGACACCGCCGACTGGGCGGTGGGCCGGCAGTTCATCGCCAACGTGAAGGCCGTCCTCAATGGCCGTCCCCTGGACTACCTGGTCATCAACCACGTGGAGCCCGACCACGCCGCCTCCATTGAGGAGATTCTTCTGCGCTGGCCCAAGGTGAAGATCATCACTACCCCCAAGGCGGTGACCCTGCTCAATCAGTTCGGCTTCGGCCTGGACCCCAGCGCCATTGAGGAGGTGGCCGAGGGGGACACCAAGTG
>CATEPI010000065.1:0-2752 GCA_949525845.1 uncultured Eubacteriales bacterium | reverse complement strand
CAAACCGGGAATCGCTTGATTTTCAAGCCTTTCCCGTGTTTCGCAATCGCCACAACAGAAGCAAATAGGAAAGGAGAATCACCATGAAGCGAATCCTCTCGTTCGCCCTGGCCTGTGTGCTGCTGGCCGGCTGTGCCGGCTCGGGCGGGGCGCCTCAAAATGGAGAAGGCAGGGATACCGGTGGAGGGAAGAAGGCTGTTCCTATGAGCTGCACCCTGTCTGAGCCGGTATACCCGGAATTTCCCCAGCAGCCCCAGATGCCGGACGGGGGCGGCCAGGAGGCGCTGAAATCCTATCTGGACGCACTTGGCCAGTATCACGACGCCCTGGCGGCCCTCCGGGGGGACAACCCCGGTCTCACTGAGGAACACTGGAAAGTGCTGAACGACTTCGCCGCCAAAAGCACCCCCCTGGTCCTGGCGGAGCACACAGAGGAAAACGCCATTTACTCCCCCCTGTCCCTTTGGTCGGCCCTGACCATGCTGGCCCAGTGCGCCGACGGAGACAGCCGCCGCCAGGTGCTGGAGGCCATCGGCGCGGAGGACGCGGCCGCCCTCCAGGACCAGGTGGAGCACATCTGGCGGGCGCTGTACACCGACGACGGGATGAGCGCCCTGATTCTGGCCAACTCCATCTGGCTCAACAGCAATATGCAGGGGGCTTACATACAGGAGACGCTGGACACCCTGGCCCAAAAGTACTACGCCGGGGCTTACTCCGTCCCCATGGGGACGGGCGAGGCCGACACCGCCGTCACCCAGTGGGTAAATGAGCAGACCAAGGGCCTGATCGGCTCCGACGTCCCGGTGGTCCAGACCGACGCGCTGACCCTGGCCATGCTGGTGTCCTCCCTGTACTACAAAGCGGCATGGAACAGCGAATTTGACCCCGCCCAGACGGAGGAGGATACCTTCACCGACGCCGCCGGAAACGAGAGCAAGGTGGACTTTATGCACCGGACGGAGGACGCCAGCTTTATCCGGCGGGAGGGCTATCAGGCCGCCAAGCTGTCCACCCGTCTGGGGGAGATGGTCTTTGTGTTGCCCGACGAGGGGGTGTCCCCCGCGTCCCTGCTAAAGGAACCGGACTTCCTCTCCCGGCTGGAGTTCTACGGGGACGCTTGCACCTGGGGCGAGGTGCAGTGGTCGGTGCCCAAGTTTGACGTGAACTCCGACCTGGACCTGCTGGAGGCCCTGGCCGCCCTGGGCATCACCGACCTGACCGACCCGGACAGGGCAGACCTGTCCGCCCTCACCGACCTGGATGCTTTCCTGTCCGACGCCAAACAGCTGGCCCGGGTGAAGGTGGACGAGGAGGGGGTGGAGGCCGCCGCCGTCACCATGCTTCATGTCAGGAACTTCAACCTCCCGCCCCAGTCCACCGAGGTCTGCGTCATGGACCTGGACCGGCCCTTCCTGTTCGTCATTCGGACCGAGGATGTGCCCCTGTTCGTGGGGATTGTGAATCAGGTATAGGCCCGCACCCCCGTCCCGCCCGCAGGCGGCAAGTCTCCTTTTCCCCGCAAGGGGGACGCCGCATCCGTAAGGCGGCAGAGCCGCCAACGGCTGCGCAGTGAAAGGAGCTGTCAGCCAAAGGCTGACTGAGGATTGCGTTTTGCGAAGCAAAACATACGAAGTAAACAAGGATTGCAAAACTGTGTTTGCTTCGCATATTTTGGCTTCGCCAAAATGCAATCCTCCGCCCCAGTTTGCGAACTGGGGCACCTCCTTTCAAAAGGAGGCTTTTCGCGCCCCTGTAAGGCCGCATTTCCCCTATAACGAAACAGCCCCCGCAAACCGATGTGGTTTGCGGGGATGCCATTTGCTCACTTGATGGTCATTTCCTTGACCTCGTCCCCCAGCAGGGCGGCGAACTGGTCCAGGGTCATGGCCCCCAGGTCCTCGCCGGAGCGGTGGCGGACGGAGACGGTGCCGTTCTCCATATCCCGGTCGCCAACGACCAGCATATAGGGAATCTTCTCCAGGGTGGCCTCCCGGATCTTCTTGCCGATCTTCTCGTTACGGCCGTCCACCTCCACCCGGAAGCCCTGGGCGTCCAGCTGGGCGGAGACTTTGGCGGCGTACTCCGCGGCCCGGTCGGTGACAGGAAGCAGCTTCACCTGGACGGGGGCCAGCCAGGCGGGGAAGGCCCCGGCGAAGTGCTCGGTAATCACGCCGATAAACCGCTCGATGGACCCCAGCACCACCCGGTGAATCATGACGGGCTGGTGTTTCTGGCCGTCCTCGCCGGTGTACTCCAGCTCGAAGCGCTCGGGGAGCTGGCTGTCCAGCTGGATGGTGCCGCACTGCCAGGTGCGGCCCAGGGAGTCGGCCAGGTGGAAGTCCAGCTTGGGTCCGTAGAAGGCGCCGTCACCCTCATTGATGACAAACTCCTTGCCCATGGCGGTGATGGCGGCCTTGAGAATGTTCTGGTTGCGCTCCCACTCCTCCACGGTGCCGATGTGGTCCTCGGGCATGGTGGACAGCTCGATGGTGTAGCTCAGGCCGAAGACGTTGTAGACCTCGTCGAACAGGCGGACCGTCTCCTGAATCACGTCCTGCATCTGGTCCCGGGTCATAAAGACGTGGGCGTCGTCCTGGCTGAAGCAGCGCACCCGGAACAGGCCGTGGAGCGCGCCGGACAGCTCGTGGCGGTGGACCAGGCCGATCTCCCCCACCCGCAGGGGCAGGTCCCGGTAGGAGTGGGGCTCGCTGGCGTAGACCAGCATGCCGCCGGGGCAGTTCATGGGCTT
>CATEPI010000064.1:0-3226 GCA_949525845.1 uncultured Eubacteriales bacterium | reverse complement strand
AAAGACACGGCTGGCTGCCGTGCCTTTCACCGTAATCTATATTGTAGGAGGTGACGGAAATGGATCTTAACTATTTTAAAGATCAGCTTTTCGATCTGCTGAATGAAAGCGATGCCATGGACATCTCTGACATTATTACCGATGACAGGCACGACCTGTTCACCGTCAGCACTGCGGATGGCAGCCAATTTGAGCTTCTATGTCGAAAACTGTAGCTTTTCCAGGGGCTCCCTCGAAAGAGGGGGCTCTTTTACATCATTTTTACAATCTCCTTTTTCAGCCGGGCAATGATCCGCTTTTCCAGCCGGGAGATGTAGGACTGAGAGATGCCCAGCTGGTCAGCCACCTCCTTCTGGGTACACTCCCTCCGTCCGTCCAGGCCGAAGCGCAGGGTGATGATGTGCCGCTCCCGGTCGTCCAGCCGGTCCATGGCCTGGCGCAGGAGCTGCCGGTCCACGTCGGCCTCCAGAGGCTGGACCACCGTGTCCTCGTCGGTGCCCAGGATATCGGACAGCAGCAGCTCATTGCCGTCCCAGTCGGTGTTCAGCGGCTCGTCGAAGGACAGCTCGGTCTTCTGGTTGGCGGTCTTGCGCAGGTACATGAGAATCTCGTTCTCGATGCACCGGCTGGCGTAGGTGGCCAGCTTGATGGCCTTCTCCGGCTGGTAGGTGCCCACCGCCTTGATAAGCCCGATGGTGCCAATGGAAATCAGGTCCTCAATGTAGATACCGGTGTTTTCAAACCGCCGGGCGATGTAGGCCACCAGCCGCAGGTTGTGCTCAATGAGCAGGTTCCGGGCGGCTGTGTCCCCCTCCCCCAGCCGGGCGATGAGGGCGGACTCCTCCTCCCGCTTCAGGGGGGCGGGCAGGGTGTCGCTGCCACCGATGTACATAATTTTGCCGGGCAGCACCAGCCCCAGCCGGGCGAGGAGGGCGGAAAGGCCCTCTTTTAATTTTATGTAAACCTGTTTCAAGATAACCACCTCAATATTATTTGCCTGTAGGGGGCGGCCTCTGCGCCGCCCCGCCGTTACATCAACATTCGCGGGGCGGCACACAGGCCGGAATGGGTCAGAGCGGGGCGGCACGGAGGCCGCCCCCTACAGACCGGCCCCAACCAGCGCCTGATATCCCCCGCCGTCGGACACCGGCGTGGGGGACAGGGCCACCAGCACGGGGCCTCTCCCCTGCCCGTCCAGCTCCAGACCGTCCAGCCGGACGGCCAGCAGCAGGCCCCGGTCCACCCCCACGCTGCGGTAGGGCAGCAGACGGAACCGGCCCCGCCAGACCCCGGTCCCCAGGCGGGTCAGGGCGGCGGCGGGGTCTGTCAGATCGCCCGGTCCAGGGCGGTGCTCCCTGGGGAACAGGGGGGCGGTCCGCTCCCCCTCCGCCACCACCACCGGCCGGCCAGATACCGGGTCGGTAAGGGTGTTGCCCGTGTCCACCAGGGCGGTGAGGTCCACTATACGCTCCCCCAGCCGCAGCCTGACGGGCACCAGCTCCCCATTGGCGGCGCTGTGCCGGGCCAGACGCCGGAACACCAGGGTAAGCACCCCATAGCACACCGCCGCCGACAGCAGCACCACCTTTAAATCCAAAGCGGAGTAGAACACCCCATTACCCAGGGACAGCCCCGTCCCGCCCAACAGGCCGATGGCCACCACGCCGCCCCCGAAGGCGCAGGTCAGGGCCACGAACAGCAGCCCCTGCCGGAGCAGGCGGCGGCTCCCCCCGTAGGAGACCACCATCATCAGGGCAACGGAGGCCAGGCGGCACAGGGGATGGGCCAGAAAAGACAGTCCCGGCAGGAAAATGGCCACCGCGTACACACCCCCCAGCCCCGCGCCCAAGGCAAACCGCCAGCGGCGCAGGGGCTCCCCCACCAGACGGGCCGCCGCCAGCAGGAGGAGATAGTCCACCAGAGCGTTGAGGAGAAACAACGTGTCTATGTAGATAACGGTCACGGCTTCATCCCCCCACACGGCATGGCGGGCGGCCGCCGGCCGCCCCAGGAACACGTCCTATTATAAGAGCCCGACGGGGAGAAAGCGGTCATAATTTTGGTGGGGAATTTGGGGATATCTTGTAGAGGGCGGGAGAACGTCCAAAATAAAGCTATTACAATATAATAAAGAACTATGAGAAAGAAAACAGAAACAGCATGGAAAAAATGCCCGAAATGCGGGAAGATAGAGCACTAGGTCAAGGCCAGGGTACAACACATCGGGAAGTCAACGCTGCAAGTATAAGGATTGCGGCATATATTACACAATAACCCCAAAGCAACATATGTATCTCGAAGCACAGGTGATAATACCACGCTAGAAATTTATGCTGATGGAGAATCAGTTTGGAAAGCAACTGTTGGCCCTGGACTTGATCCAGTAGAACTTAACTTGAATGTGCAAGGCGTCCAAGAGCTTATTGGATGCCGTTGACTTATCAAAACTATAAAAAGTAAGTTAAGCCGCCGTCACGAATATGTGGCGGCGGCTTGTTTTATTGTTGCGTTCCAGTAATATAAGCGTCAATCAGCTTTTTCAGTTCTGCGGCATCGTATGCCTTTTGCGGGTTGGCCTCAAATATCCGTATCAAGTCATACGCCATAGCTTTTTGAACGTCTTTCCTTTCGTTCTCGGTCGGCATATTGTCGGCCTCCTTTCTTTTAATGGTTTTATTATAATTCACCATCAATGAAATGTCAATCCTTATCCAAGCATAGAAAACAAATCCATCTGGCTGGTCTCGGGCAGGTCACCGAAGGCGCCGGCGTCCTTCAGCAGTTGAATATGTGTCTTGGACACCTTGGGGCAAGCGGCGGACACCTCCTCGATGGAGATAAACTGCTTCCCCTGCCGCTGCTCGGCCAGGGAGATGGCGGCCGTCTCCCCCAGCCCCGCCACCGACACGAAGGGGGGCCGCAGGGTGCCCCGCTCCTCGTCCACTGTAAAGTGGATGGCCTGGGACTGGTAGACGTCCATCCGGTCGAACTGGAAGCCCCGCAGGTAGAACTCGTAGCACACCTCCAGGGTGGTGAGCATGTCCTGCTCCACGGCGGTGGCCTCCTTGTCCTTGGCCACAATCTCCCGCATCTTCTTCTGGCACACGTCCATCCCCCGGCACATAAATGCCTCGTCGAAGGCCTTGGCCCGGATGGAGAAGTAGGCGGCGTAGAAGGCCAGGGGGCGGTGGACCTTGAACCAGGCGATGCGGAAGGCCATCATCAC
>CATEPI010000063.1:0-5197 GCA_949525845.1 uncultured Eubacteriales bacterium | reverse complement strand
ATAGGCCCCCTGCCCTTGCCTCTCCTGTCACGTTTTATCCCCTTCGGGGATAGGCAGGGGTAGAACCCCTGCCCTACATGACGTACCGACCACTATCTCCAGAGGCATTCCGAATTTATGACACAGACACCCCCATTCCTTCTTTTTTTCTTGTTTAACCGGGCAAAATCTGCTATACTATATCCTTGAAATTCTGTAACATCTGAGGGAGACATCCGCCATGAAAAAACTGATGGTGATCGACGGCAATTCCATTGTCAACCGTGCCTTTTACGGGGTAAGTCAGAGCCTGACCACCCGGGAGGGCCAGCCCACCAACGCCATATTTGGCTTTCTGAACATTTTAAACAAGCTGCTGGACGAGGCGGCCCCGGACGCCCTGTGCGTCACCTTCGACCGCTCCGCCCCCACCTTCCGGCACCAGGCCTACGAGGGCTACAAGGCCAACCGCAAGGGGATGCCCGACGAGCTGGCCAGCCAGATGCCCCTTTTAAAGGAGGTGCTGTCCGCCCTGAACGTACCCATGTACGAGCTGGACGGCTGGGAGGCCGACGACCTCCTGGGCACCATCGCCCGGCTGGACGAGGCCGCCGGCTGGGAGACGGCCATTGTCACCGGGGACAAGGACGCCCTCCAGCTGGTGACCGAGACCACCACCGTCAAGCTGGTGTCCACCCGCATGGGACGCACCACCACCAAAGACGTAACCCCGGAGCTTTTCCGGGCGGAATACGGCTTCGACCCCAAAAACATTATCGACCTGAAGGCCCTCATGGGGGACTCCTCCGACAACTACCCCGGCGTGAAGGGCGTGGGTGAGAAGACGGCCATGTCCCTCATCCAGCTCTACCACACCGTCGCCCACCTCTACGACCACATGCCCGACATCTGCTCCGCCCCCAACGTGGATGCCAAGCCCGGCCTTGTCAAGAAGCTGGAGGAGGGCAAGGAGAGCGCCTTCCTGTCCTACGACCTGGCCACCATCCGCACCGACGCCCCCATCGACTTTAGTCCCGAGGCCAATCTGCGTCAAGCGCCGGACAACAACCGGTTGTACCAGCTTTTCCTGAACCTGGAATTTTCCAAGCTCATTGACAAATATGGTCTCACCGCCCCCCAGGGGGAGCAGGCGGTCCAATCGGACGTCCCCGCCGTGCTGGAGGGGGGCTGCTACCTGGAGACGGACATCACCCCGGAGCACGCCCAAAGCCTGCTGGAGCTGTGGCGGACCAAGGATTTGGTCCACATCGTCGCCCTGCCCTCTCTGGATGTGGTCTGTGTGGCGTGCCACCTGAACGACGATTCCTGGAACGCCAGCCTGCTGCGGGCGGACAAGCTGGAAAATTACAACGAAATCGTCCAAACCCTTTTCTCCGACCCCGCCATCAAAAAGTCAGCCCACGGAGTAAAAAACCTGTGTCGGGCTCTGCTGGCCGAGGGCATTTCCCCCGCCGGCTTCGTCTTCGACACCGAGGTAGCCGCCTACCTCCTGGCCCCCAGCGACGGCAGCTATGAGCTGGACAAGCTGGGCCTGACCTACTACAGCCAGCAGTTCCCCAAGGCGTCTGTCTACCTGGAGGAGGGAGCATTCGGCCCCCTGTCCGACCCGGAGCCCCCCGCTGAAGCTATGATGCGCCACTGTCTCCTCATCGACGCCCTGCGGGACACCCTCACCGCCCGGCTCCAGGAACTGGGGATGTGGGAGCTGTATGAAAAAGTGGACCTGCCCCTGTGCCAGGTGCTGGCCGGGATGGAGACCGAGGGCTTTCTCATCGACCGGGGGGCGCTGGTGGAGTTTGGGGAGATGCTGTCCGGGCGGATTGACGAAGTCCAGAAGACCATCTACGCCCTGGCCGGAGAGGACACCTTTAACATCAACTCCACCCAGCAGTTGGGGGGGATTTTGTTTGATAAATTGGGTCTTCCTCCGGTAAAAAAGACCAAAACCGGCTACTCCACCAAGGCCGACGTGCTGGAAAAGCTCCAGGGCCAGCACCCCATTATTGACAGCATTCTGGAGTACCGCCAGCTGACCAAGCTGAAATCCACCTATGTGGACGGCTTGGGCAAGGTGATCGGCCCGGACGGGCGGATCCACACCTCCTTCCAGAACACCGTCACCGCCACGGGGCGGCTCAGTTCTACCGAGCCAAATCTGCAAAATATCCCGGTTCGCACCGAATTGGGGGCGGAATTGCGGAAAATGTTCGCCGCACCCGCCGGAAAGGTGCTGGTGGACGCCGACTACTCCCAGATTGAGCTGCGGCTGCTGGCCCATATGGCCGGGGATCAGGCCATGATTGACGGCTTTAAAAGCGGCGAGGATATCCACACCATTACCGCCTCCCAGGTCTTTGGCGTGCCCGTGGAGGAGGTCGCGCCCCAGATGCGAAGAAGCGCAAAAGCTGTCAATTTTGGCATTGTTTACGGCATTTCTCCCTTCTCTCTGTCCCAGGATATTGGGGTTTCCGTCCAGGAGGCCAAGGAGTATATGGACCGGTATTTTGCCCACTATGCCGGGGTGCGGGCCTATATGGACGGGGTGGTGGAGCAGGCCAGGGAGACCGGGTATGTGTCCACTTTATGGGGACGGAGGCGGTGGATTCCTGAGATCAAATCCTCCAACTTCAACACCCGGTCCTTCGGGGAGCGGGTGGCCCTCAACGCCCCCATTCAGGGGACTGCCGCGGATATTATCAAATTGGCCATGATTCGGGTGCAAAACCGGCTGAAACAGGAAAATTTGCAGGGAAAACTGGTCTTACAGGTGCATGACGAGCTGATTGTGGAGTGCCCCGAAAACGAGGCTGAGGCCGTGTGCAGGCTGGTGGAGGAGGAGATGGAAGGGGTGGCCGCCCTGTCCATCCCCCTGCTGGCTGAGACGAAGGCGGGAAAGACCTGGGCCGAGGCCCACTGACCGTCTCAGACGGACGTCAAATACTTGGTGTATTATTTTATTTAAATAATACACCTCAAAACGAGCAAAACCGGGCGTTTAAGCTCCCAAAACGTGCCCTTTAAGGTCCCAAAACGGCACTGTCTTTCTGGTGCGGACAGTTTTGGCGGGGAATATGCCTGACGCATCCGGTATTAGTTATTTTAACCAAAATTTTCCCCGTTGTAAAAAGTCCCCTCCCTTCCGGGAAGTCGGCGCGGCCGGCCGGATTAGGACGGGCGGATGATATCCGCCCCTACACAGGCATTGCAGCCCTTGTCTGCTTCGCATGTTTCGCTGCGCGAAACGCCTCATCAGTCACGGCTTCGCCGTGCCAGCTTCCCCTAAAGGGGAAGCCTTACCCTGCGGGGAGACGATGGTTTTTTGACCACTTATCCGGTGAAAGCGACCGACTGTCCCAAATCCCTTGCGGGGAGGAATTTTCTCTGGTACACTGGGGATGACCTGAAAGAATTGGCCCGCCCAGGTGGTCGGGCCCTACAGGACAGGAGGTCGTCCCATGAAAGACCGTACCGATCAATTTTTGCTGATTGCGTTTGTGCTGACCCTGGCCGCGTACCTTGTGATGTTCGCAGACTGCTTTTCCCGGTTTCCAATCGACGCGTCCCCTCTGCTCCAATTTCTAATCCTGTACTTCCACGCGGTTCCTATGTTTCTGATTCAACTGCTCCTGTTCCGGCTGTCCAAGCCCTGGTGGTGGAAGTTGATCCCCTTTCTGCCCATGCTTGTGGTCGGGCTGGCCTTTTTGCGTATCGCCGAATGGCATATTCTGGGCTGGATTCTTGTCCTGTGGTGGTGCGCCGCCCCGGTGATTGGCTGCACCTTAGCATGGGCAGCTCATAAGTTCTATAAGCGAGGTGACACCCGTGGATAACGCCGTCTATATCGTCTTTTCCGCCACCCCCACCGGGATGGGGCGGCTTATCCGCAAGGCTACCCGGAACCGGTATAACCATGTGTCCCTCTCCCTCAGCCAGGACATTCACAAGATGTATACCTTCGCCCGGCTCCACCGGGCTATCCCCCTGTACGGCGGCTTTGTGGTGGAGTCCATCCTGCGGTATCAGTCCTTCGCCGGGGCGGCTCGGGTGAAGATTTGCCGGGTGGAAGCGCCGGAGCCACAGCTTACCTACCTCCACAACTATCTGGAGCGGCTTTGGAACGAGCGGGAGGAGTACATCTATAACACCCCCGCCGCCCTGGCCTCCCTGGTCCACCTGCGGCCCGCCATCTCCAAGGCGTATACCTGCGTCACCTTTGTGCAGGAGGTGCTGGTCCGCTTCCGGCTGGCCGGGGTGCGGGAGAGCGACAGCCCCACCGTCCGGGCGCTGGAGCGCCGGCTGGCCCGCTATGTGATTTATGAGGGGCCCGCCCCCGCCTGCGCCGGGGAGTGGGGGGAGGACACCTACCCCGCCCAGACCACCACCCGCTACGCCGTTTTTACCACCGCCCGCCACTTCGGACGGCTGGCCCTGCGGGTGCTGACGGGGGTGGCCTGATGATAGACAAGAATAGGCGGGCCGCCCTGGCCATCGTGCTGGCGGCGGCGGGCTATGTGGCCATGGCCTGGGTGGAGGGGGTGCTCCGCCCCGTCTATCCGGTGAAATCCGCCCTGAAAATTGCCGTCTTTCTGGGCTGCGCCGGGCTGTACGCCCTGTTCAGCCGGGACTTTGCGCCCTTCCGGATATTCCGGCGGCCCAGGCAGATTAAGCTCGCCGCCCTGCTGGCGGCGGGGGTGCTGGTTTTCCTGCTGGGAGGCTACCTGCTGCTGTCCCCCTGGCTGGACCTGTCTGCCATCCCGGCCAACCTGGCCGCTAAGGAGGGTATCACCCGGGAAACCTTCCCCCTGGCCGCCCTCTATATCACCTTCTGCAACTCCCTGCTGGAGGAATTTTTCTTCCGGGGGTTCGCCTTCCTCGCCCTGTACCGCCTGGGGTACACAAGGCTGGCCTATGGCTTCTCCGCCCTGGCCTTCGCCCTGTATCATGTGTCCATTACCAGTAACTGGGGGACGCCGGGACTGATTGTCCTGATGGTGGCCGGGCTGACGGCTGCGGGTCTGTTCTTCAACTGGCTGGACCGGGACGGGAGCGTTCTCCCCTCCTGGCTGGTCCACGTGGGGGCCAACCTGGGCACCAACGCAGTGGGGTTTATTCTGTTCGGTATCCTATAAGGGCTCCCTCTTTGAGGGAGCTGTCAGCCGAAGGCTGACTGAGGGAGTTCGTCTATCAAAAGGTTTCG
>CATEPI010000062.1:0-6281 GCA_949525845.1 uncultured Eubacteriales bacterium | reverse complement strand
GCTGAGCGCCCATGTTCTCAAAGGGGTCCTCCAGCTCGATCTCCTTGGCGATGGTGACGCCGTCGTTGGTGATGAGGGGCGCGCCAAACTTCTTGTCCAGCACCACGTTGCGGCCCTTGGGGCCCAGGGTGATCTTCACAGTGTCGGCCAGCTGGTTGACGCCCTTCTCCAGCGCCTTGCGGGCCTCCTCGCCGTAGCAAATGATTTTAGCCATAAAGCATTACCTCCAAAAATTCATTTTATAAGGCTCCCTCTCTGAGGGAGCTGTCAGCCCAACGGGCTGACTGAGGGAGTTTCCCGTTGACGGACTCCTTCCGTCATTCGCTTCGCGAATGCCACCTCCCTCAAAGAGGGAGGCTTTTTTTACTCCACAATCGCCAGGATGTCGTTCTGCCGGACGATGGTAACCTCCTCGCCGTCCAGCTTGACCTGGGTGCCGGAGTACTTGCTGGTGATGACCTTGTCGCCCACCTTCACGGTCATGACGACCTCTTTGCCGTCCACCGTGCCGCCGGGGCCGACGGCAATCACCTCGGCCACCTCGGGCTTCTCTTTGGCGGCGCCGGTGAGGATGATGCCGCCCTTGGTGGTCTCCTCTGCCTCCACCAGTTTCACAATGACGCGGTCAGCCAGGGGTTTGAGTTTCATAATGGGTTCCTCCTTATATGACTTAATTTTTTAGGATCAACAAATTCGGGGTTAGCACTTAATTCTTCCGAGTGCTAACTTCATCTAAGATAATAACCGCTCCCGGCAAAAAAATCAACCCCCAAATTAAAAAAAATAGGGGTTGATTTGAAAGGATTTACATTTCGTTCACAAACGCCGGACAGGAGTGCTAAAACATCCGTCACCACTGCCCCGGATAGACCATGTGGAAGCCGCCCCTTCCGGCGGCGGCGGTCTCCCGAACCGACACCAGGTCGCCGTCTACAAAGATCAGATGATCCAGCAGCCCCACCCCCAGAGGCTCCAGGGCGGCCCGGACCACGCCGGTGGTGTTCATATCCTCCGGGGAGGGCAGGGCCACGCCGCTGACGTGGTTGTGGGCCAGATAGCAGTAGGAGGCCCGCAGGGCCATGCACTCCTCCGCCACCCGGCGGATGGTCACATCGGAATTGCTGTTGTTGCCCTCCGAAATTCGCCGGACCCCCAGCAGCTTCTCCTTGCTGTCCAGGCACAGCACATAGACCATCTCGTTCCGGGAGCCGTAGAGGTAGGGGGCCAGAACGTGACCGGCCTCGGCGGTGGTGTGGATCAGCTGCCCCGGGCCGGTGCGGCCCTCCAGATAGCGGCCCAGCACTGCAGGGAACAGCTTGAGCATGGTGGACGAGTGCTCACCCATCCCCTTCACCTTCATCAGCTCCTCCGGCAGGGCGTCCAGCACGCCGGACAGGGAGCCGAACCGGTCAATGAGCTCGTGGGCCAGCGGGTTTACATCCCCCTGGGGGATGGCAAAAAACAGTACCAGCTCCAGCACCCGGTGGTCGGTCCAGCCCTCAATCCCCCGGGCGAGAAATTCCTCCTTCACCCGCCCCCGGTGTCCGGTGTGAATGGCCTTCTTTTTCTCTGCCATGGCCGCTCAGCTCCTCCTATCAAATATCAGTCGGTCAGGGACGCGCCAATCACCACAAAGACGCCCGCCGCCCGGTCGTATACCGACCAGCAGGCTGTTCCCCACCACTCGTTCCCGTCGTCAAAGTAGTTGGACCAGGTATCGTTCCAGCTTAAAATCTCCAAAGCGTCCCGGTTGGGAAAGAGGACCTGGCACAGCTTGTCAAAATCCTCCCCCCAGGCGTCAAGCCCATAGGGCGGGGCCAAGAAGGCGTATCCCAGAGACAGCACGTCCCAGCGTTCACAATACTGTTTTCCCTGCTGCCTCAGCTCCCGCACCTGCCGCTTTTTCTCCTTGCATGTTCTGGGGAAATTGGGGGGCAGCCAGGTCAGCTCCTCCCAGGTAATGGGGCGGGCCTCCATCTTCTCCTGCTCCACCCACACCTGGAAGCCGCTGGCGGTAAAGTTGTTGGCGATTCGCTCCCGCCTGTTTAAGAGGGCGAAGGCCTCCACCACCGCCCGCCGGTGGGTAACCTCCCCCTCATAGGGCCCATCGGGCTGGAGGACCACAATGTCCAGCTGACACTCGTCATATTTTGTCTCCAGCAGCCGGTAGACAGGGTGGCCTGTCAGATCGGTCATTTCCGTTCCCTCCCGATATACCCCCGCACCAGGTCCCAAAATTCCTCATAATTCTGGTTGAGGGCAATCTGACGGTACAGTTTCTCCATCTCGGCGTCAACCGCCTCATCCTCATAATCTGAATCGCTGTCCGTCAGCTTCTTCGCCCGCTTTAAAATCTCCGCCTCAGAGACCGCCCCGCAATTGCGCAGGGCCTGTATATACTGTTCCGCGCGGGGGCTGGCCGCGCAGGCGTCCAGCCCTTCCATCTGCACCTCGGTATCGTAGTCGATAACGTAAATCACATCCTGGACGTACTGGGGGTATCGGTCCAGTTCCTGCCAGACCTGGGACTCTCTGTAGATGTCTGCCATGGCCTGGAGGAAATCGTCATCGCTCAACCGCCGGCCCTGGGCCAGGGCCCGGTCGATAAAGTTCATGCCTTCGCCCCATATTCGGCCAGGTAGTCCTCCATCCGGGCCTTCATCCCGTCGTCGATATACACCCTGCCGTCCACCGGGTTGTTGTGAAGGAAGGCGATCACGTCCCGCACGGTGACAATGGGGAACACCTGGATGCCGTAGTCCTGGCGCAGCTCGTCCAGAGTGGAGCAGTCCCGGGTGCCCCGCTCCATCCGGTCCACCGAGACGAAAAGGGCCTTCATATTTACGTCTGCCACGTGCTTAAACAGCTCGATGCTCTCCCGCACGGCGGTGCCGGCGGTGACCACGTCCTCGATAATGGCCACCCGGTCCCCGTCCTGGGGCTTATAGCCCACCATGGAGCCCCCCTCGCCGTGGTCCTTGGCCTCCTTGCGGTTGAAGCAGTAGGGCAGGTCCCGGCCGTAATTGCGGTACAGGGAGGCGGCGGCGGAGACGGCCAGCGGGATGCCCTTGTAGGCCGGGCCAAACAGGCAGTCGATCCCGTCGGGCAGGTGCTCCTGGATGCAGGCGGCGTAGTAGTCCCCCAGGCGCGCGGCCTGCGCCCCGGTCTTATAATTGCCTGTGTTGACGAAATAGGGGGTCTTCCGTCCCGACTTGGTGGTAAAGTCCCCGAAGGTGAGCACGCCGGAGCGCACCATAAAGGTAATAAATTCTTCCTGATAGGTCATGGCGGATAAACCTCTCTTTTTTTATGTTCGGCCCCTTCGGGACCGTAATGGTTTATTATACCACGCATTTTGCCGCTGTACAAGACCTCACCGTACTGCCAGATTTCCGCCGTGAAAAATTCCCTTGCGGAAGTAGCAGAATAAGTATATAATATAATTATAATTTTGTTATCCAAGGGGGACTTGTGATGAACATTAAGCCCAGCGCCGCCATCCGGCAGAACTACAACGAGATTGCCGAGCTGTGCCGCTCCACCGGCGAGCCCGTCTACCTGACCAAAAACGGCGAGGGCACTTCAAAGGAAGCTGATGGGAGAAATACGGAGTCTGGCCAGAATGCCGGAACGGTTCCTTTTTTTAGACGGCACAGGCCCATTCCGCAAGCTGTTTGCTCCAAACTGGTATCTGGTTTTCTATCTCGTGGAGGGCGACACGGTTTTTGTAGAATACATTATAGACGGCCGTCAGGATTACCGCTGGCTCCTCTCCTGACCGCCTGTTTGGAAACCGGCACGGCAGACCCCTGCTGTGCCGGTATTTTGTGCCCTCCGGCGGCCGCGGCACGTTTCGACCCCGTTAAGATTTGCCATCTCCCCGCCCCGGGCTTTACCTTTGCCGGGATTTTTGGTATAATCACCACAAATACACCCGACGAGAGGACAGGGGCCATGATTTCCTTCCAACCGCTGAAAGACCTGTACCACTGGGTGGACGTACAGGGCCACCGCATCCCGGCCGTTCCCCGCAACCTGGGAATTACGGCCCTGTTTCTGTGCGCCGCCTACTATGCCAGCAGCATCCTGATTACCCACACCGGTGGGGAGAACAACTCCGCCCTGGTCTTTGTGCTGGCGGTGGCCATGATCTCCCTGCTCACCTCGGGCTACGCCTACGGCATTGCCGCCTCCATCATCGGGGCGCTGTGCATCAACATCTATTTTATGGAGCCCTACGACGCCTTCTCTCTCAGCCGCACCGGCTACCCGGTGGCCATGCTGTCCATGGTGGCCGTCTCCTGCATGGTGTGCGCCCTCACCGCCCGGGTGAAGAAGCAGGCCACCGAGGCGGTCCGGCGGGAGAAGAAGGCCAAAGCCCTCTACGAGCAGAATGAGCGGCTCAACGCCGAGAAGGCGGCCATTCAGCTGGAGTCGGAGCGGGCCGCCATCCGGGAGAACATCCTGCGGGCGGTGTCCCACGACCTGCGCACCCCCCTCACCTCCATCTCGGGAACGGTCTCGGTGCTGCTGGAGACCCCGGAGGTATCCCCCAAAAACCTGGCCATGCTCTCGGACATCAAGCAGGACGCCGACAGCCTCATCGTCATGGTGGAAAACCTGCTGTCGGTCACCCGGGTGCAGGACGGCACCATGCCCCTGAAAATGCGGGAGGAGATGCTGGAGGAGGTGGCGGGGGACGCCCTTCTCACCACCCGCCGGCGCTTTCCAGACTGCCGGGTGGAACTGGACCTGTCGGAGGACATCCTGTATCTGCCCATGGACCCGCTGCTGGTCAAGCAGGTGATTGTCAACCTGCTGGAGAACGCCATCCGCCACTCGGGCGACCCGGAGCACATCACCCTGCGGCTGTACCGCCAGGAGGACTGGGCGGTGGTGGAGGTGCGGGACCGGGGCCGGGGGCTGTCTCCGGAGGTGTACCACGCCGTAAAGGCCGGCCGGCCCATGCCCCGCTCCCTGTCGGGCGACTCCACCCGGGGCATGGGCATCGGCCTGTCGGTGTGCCAGAACATCATCAAGGCCCACGGCGGTTTTTTCACCGCCGAGAACCACATAGACGGCGGGGCGGTGTTCCGCTTCGGCCTGCCCACGGCCTGAACATCACAGCGGCGGGCGGGAGCCCGCCCCCTGCAACATAATACGGAGATGTCAGTTATGAACGAAAAACAGACCATTCTTATCATTGAGGACGAGCGGGCCATCAGCAACTTCATCAGCCGGGCCCTGAGCGCCAACGACTACCGCACCATCCCCGCCTACACCGGCAAGGAGGGCCTGTCCCTGTTCTTCTCCCACGGCCCCGATCTGGTGCTGCTGGACCTGGGTTTACCCGACATGGACGGCCTGGAGATTCTGGCCCAGCTCCGGGGCCTGCCCCGGGAGGTGCCCATCATCATCATCTCCGCCCGGGACCGGGAAGCGGAAAAGGTGCGGGCGCTGGACATGGGGGCGGACGACTATGTGGTCAAGCCCTTCGGCGTGTCGGAGCTGCTGGCCCGCATCCGGTCCACCCTCCGCCGGGCCGAGCGGCTGAAGCTGAGCCAGGGCATCCAGCGGGACTCCTACCAGATCAAGGACCTGACCATCGACCTGGCCCGCCACCAGGTGCTGCTGGCCGGGGAGGAGATTCATTTCACCCAGAACGAGTTCAAAATCATCGAACTGCTGGCCATCCATGCCGGTAAGGTGCTCACCTACGACTTCATCCTAGAGCACATCTGGGGCCCCTACGGCGGCAGCGGCAGCAACCAGATTCTGCGGGTGAATATGGCCAACATCCGCCGGAAGCTGAAGGAAAACCCCTCCGAGCCCAAATACATCCACACCGAGCTGGGCATCGGCTACCGGATGCTGGACGACTGATTTAACAGCATTTTTACAGCTTGTCCCCCCACGTTGACACCCATTTTATCCCCTGCCCGCTATAATGGGAGGTGCGAACTGGTTTGATGTTTCGCAAGTTCCCAATCTGCCGCGGCCAGGCCGGCGTAGTCCGCCTCTCTCCAGGACGAAGCCCTCTCTCTGCCCGGCCGCGGGAAAACCTCCCCCCTTCCGCCAAAGGGGGGAGGTTGTTTTGTCTCATCGCGCCCCGTCGGAAAATTTCGGTAAATGTCAAGAAGAATTTTACAAGTAAAGGAAACAGCTTTACAATGAAGTAGAGAGGAGCAGAACATGGAAGAAGAATTGAGGTTCCTGGTAAACTTTTTAGATAGCGTCTACACGGGTTAAGCACGGATAGTAGCCCAAATAGCGATACAACG
>CATEPI010000061.1:0-6671 GCA_949525845.1 uncultured Eubacteriales bacterium | reverse complement strand
GATTGGTATCCTTTCAATGGCGAAAATTGGTATACTTTATCTTACCATTTACAGAGCTTCCCGGAAAGCACCCAAAAGCTCCCCCTTTGGGGGAGCTGTCAGCCGCAGGCTGACTGAGAGGGCCGCCCCCCTCCACCCATACCGTGTAATCCCCCCAAAGTGGTACGTTTCCATACATTTAATGGAAATGAGGGGAAACTGCGCCCTTTTTTGGCAAAAAAACGGCCCGGCATCCTTCGATGCCGGGCTCGCAGCCTATTATTCCCAGGTGACCTGAGCGGAGGTCCCCACAATATTGATATAGCTGGGTCCGAAGGCCAGGGGGGTGTCCTGCCCGGAGGCACGGTCCAGGAAGCGGAGGCAGTCGGTGCGCTTATCCCGCTGCCAGGTAATCTCCTGCAAGACCCCGTCCCGGAGGAGGAGGCCGTCCCCCGTCCCGGTGGTGCGCACGCTCATGCGTCCGGCCGCGTCCCCCTTCACCAGTCCCACGTCGGTGAACAGCACCAGCACGTTGTTCACCCCCACCGCCTCGCCGGTCTGGCCGTCCACATAGTCGATGGGGTCGGAGCCGTCCAGGCTCTGGGAAATGAAGTATTGTTTTTTATCCGTGTCATAGGCGAAATAGCCGGTTTTGTATTTGGAGTAGGGGACGGTCATTTTGGAGGCCGGCTGGCCGATACGGGCAGTCTCCCCAGCGAAGGCCCAGGGCACCGTAAAGCCCTCCTCATGGTCCAGGCGGAAGCGGCTGGGCATCTGCTCCAGCACCCTCTCGCTGGAGGTGAGCAGGGAGTGCTCCAGCCCGGCGGACTTCCGCCGCTCCGGGTCCCGCCAGCACATGTCGCCGTAAGGGCCGTTGACAAAGTCGATGTGTGTGACCTTCCAGTTGTCAAAGGCGTCGTAGGCCTGGGGGCTGCCCCCGGCGTGGATGTAGATGGCGTCGTGGCCCAGGGCCAGGCTGACGTAGTAGTCCCGGGCGGAGCGGATGCTGCCCAGGTCGCCCACCCCCTCCAGGTCCTGGTAGAGCCCCATCATCCGGGTGATGCCCCCCTCAGCGATGATCTCATAAATCACGTCCGCCTGGGCAACCCCGATCTGAGGCAGGGCCTTTCGCAGGTTGTTGAACATAACAGCGATGGGCCGTTTTCCGCTGATATCCTCATGCAGGCCCTCGCCGGTGAGTGGGTTGATGTAGGGGTAGACCGGCTCCGGTTCGGGTTCCGGCTCCACCGGGGCGATGACCGAAATGGAAGGCTCCTGGGGCGGCTGGGAGGAGGAGGCCCCTCCAGGGTCCTTTTTCCCGCAGGAGGCCAGGGGGAGCAGCAGCAGTCCGGCCAGCAGCAGTGAGGTCCAGCGTCGTTTGTTCATCAAAATCCCTCCAATCGTCCCTCTTATCATACGATATGGATTGTGGAAAGTCAACAAAAATGTCTGCTCTTTTTGTCCGTCACACCGCCTTTAAGCAGGCGTCCATCTGCTTTCGCAGTACACTGTCGGCCTCAGTCAAGTAGTCGCAGAGTGCGCCGAAGCCCTCCGCGTATGGGTCGATGGCCCGGTTCAGCCCCAGCGACATCAGCTGAACCGCATTGACGCCTTTGGACATGCGGTAGACCGCCGTCTCCAGCTCAAGCAGTTCTTCACGTAAACTCATAACTTCCTCCTTGATTTTTTCCCGGCGATGTGGCATAATCAGATTTGCCATTCCTCCGGGTTTGGTGTTTACAGAGTGTTGGCGTGCTTTCAAAGGTGAGCCAGCACTCTATTTTTTAATACCCTGCTCCACAAGGTCAATTCCCTTTTCGATGACCTCTGTCCGGGAAATTCCAAGGATATCAGCACAGCGCTGAAGCTTCTCTGCTGTTTCCTCAGTTAAACGCAGTCCCAGGTTTACGCTTTTGGTAACCTCCTTGCGGGGCCGGCCTGTACGAGGAGACATTCTCTCACCTCACTTTTTGCTCCTGCAATAATTATATTTGTGCTCGGGCAAAAAGTCAAGAGGTATTTGAGCTAAAAAATAAGGTCAGCCCAATTTGGGCCGACCCGCTCAGACGGTTTATTTGCTTATTCTGGAAACTTAAAAATAATCTTTAAACAGTTATTTTCCTTCATTTTCTCAAATTCCCGGGTATAATTTGAAGTCCTCAGTTCAGAGTAGTACAGATTTGCCAGCACATCCGCGATTTGAATGTTCCAGACGGTGGAAGAATCGAAGTATTTCACGCTGACATTGTGGGACAGAGTGCCTGACATACCCAACTCTGTATTCAAATAGTTTTGCAGAAAATGCCGGGTTTCGGTTCTTTCATTGCGTTCGTCCAAGTTAATCGCATAGCTGTCGTCCGGCAGATAGTTCCCCTTAATAAAATATTCCAGCGCCAGCTTCAAGGTGTAGTTAAAGGCCCGGGCGGTGTTGGAATATAATTGCGCGGAAATGTTACGGTTATCCAAAACAATGTAGTATACCTCCAGCGTTCCTTGCCGGCAGAAAAAGTCTACAAATGACCGTTTCAAATCCGGTGTCAGGGCGTAGCCCTTGAGCTCAAGAAATTTGCCGTTTTGGAACATCCGGTTTTCCGTGTCAGCCGCTTTCAGTGCGTCGCAATACTTTTTTGCAAAGCGTTTGCAGAGCCTGCGAAGCTTGACAGGATTTTCTGTGCGTACAACTGCAATCACAAAATAGGGACAGTTAGCCAAATGCTGTGTCGTCATAGAGCCGGATTCATCAATGTAAAGATATTGCATGGCGTCCTCCAAAAGAAAACGGGAACGAGCTTTCGCCCGTCCCCGTCTCTACCACGTGTTGTCAATTGCTTGCGGGCGAGGCCGGTACACGGCCCTTACCTGGAAAACGGCACCTGAGCAAGACTTACTGTTGACAACACAATCATAGCATATTCCCAAGAAGCTGTCAATATACCAAACTCTATTTTGTGGCCCAGTTGCCGGTGGCCTCGGCGGTGAGGTAGGCGTTGACAAAGCCGTCCAGGTCGCCGTCCATTACGGAATTGATATTGCTGGTCTCAAAGGCGGTGCGGTTGTCCTTCACCATCTGGTAGGGCATAAAGACGTAGGACCGGATCTGACTGCCCCACTCGATTTTCAGCTGGACGCCCTTCAAATCGGAGATCTTCTCCGCCTTCTCCTGCATCTGCAGCTCCACCAGCTTGGCCCGGAGCATCTTCATACAGTTGTCCTTGTTCTGGAACTGGGACCGCTCCTGCTGGCTGGCCACCACCACCCCGGTGGGCTTGTGGATGAGCCGGACGGCGGAGGAGGTCTTATTCACGTGCTGGCCGCCGGCGCCGCTGGCCCGGTAGACCTGCATCTCGATGTCCTCGGGGCGGATGTCGATCTCCACGTCCTCAGGCAGGTCGGGCATGACCTCGACAGAGGCGAAGGAGGTCTGCCGTCGGGCGTTGGCGTCGAAGGGAGACACCCGCACCAGCCGGTGGACGCCGTGCTCCCCCCGGAGGTAGCCGTAGGCGTTTTCTCCCTCAATCATGATGGTGGCCGATTTGATACCCGCCTCGTCCCCCTCCTGGTAGTCCATAATCTGGTAGGTGAAGCCGTGGCGCTCGGTCCAGCGGGTGTACATGCGGTAGAGCATCTGAGCCCAGTCCTGGGCCTCGGTGCCGCCGGCACCGGGGTGGATGGTGAGGATTACGTTGGAGCGGTCGTACTCCCCGGTGAGCAGGGTCTCCAGCCGGGCGGTCTCCATGTTGGCCTCCAGGGCGGCAAAGCCCTGTTCCAGCTCGGGGATGAGACTCTCGTCCTCAAACTCGTTGCCCATCTCGCACAGGGCCATCAGGTCGTCCCACTGCGACCTCCGCTTGTTCTGGCTGTCCACCTTGTCCTGGAGGTTCTTGATGCGCTGCTGCACCTTCTGGGCCTTGGCCAGGTTGTCCCAGAAGCCGTCGGCGGCGGACTCGGCCTGGAGCATGTCCAGCTCCCGCTCGGCCCCCTCCAGGTCCAGCGCCTGGGCCAGGTCCTTCAGAGCGGGGGCCAGATTGTTCAGCTTTACCTTATATTCATCAAATTGGAGCATTTTGTTCCCACGCTTTCTAATTAGTCAATCTATTATATACGAGGGCAGGGAAAAAGTAAAGGAAAAAAACGGGAGCGTCCTACCGCGCATTTTATCACAGTCAGGAGAATTGGCACGATTTGTAGGGGCGCACAGTGTGCGCCCGCGGGCGGACAATGTCCGCCCCTGCATAAGAAGCTGTAAATGGTCCCCGCCTGTTTTTGCCCTTGCTTTTTGGTGAAAAAGCGGTACAATAGAGGCATAGGACAAAAAAGGAGCGTGCATCATGGGACAAAAGAAGCGGTACCACGTGGTCCGAAAGAATAAGGCGGATACCAGGGCGCTGTTCCGGGTTATCCTGTGCGGCTATCTGCTCTACCTGGCCTGGCAGCTGATTCAGAGCGGGGGCAGCGACCCCTCCTTCCCGCCCCTTGTGGCCTGGCTGCTGGGAGGACTGTTCATCCTGGCGGCGGCCGGCTTCGGCTGGTACTCCTGGCGGGAGTACCGCCGGGCTCTGGCGGAGGCGGAGCTCACCCCCGAGGAGGAGGAGGCGCTGCGCCGGGAGCAGGAGGAGTGAGCCTGTGGTGGAAAGGATACAGGAGCTCTATCGGGAGTACGCCGCCGAATTTCAGCGGCAGGAGGAGAAACGCCGGGTGGGGGCGGGTATGTTCGGCCTCGCCGACGGCCCCCGGAACTACCCCTGCCACGAGCGGTTCGCCCGGGACCTGGAAAGCCTGCTGAAGGAGGCGGAAAAGACGGCGGCGCCGGAGCAGGCGGAAGAAATTCTGGCCTGCGTCTACTTCGCCCCCCAGGCCCGGGCGGAGCGGCAGGACGCCGTCTACTGGATGCTGACGGCGGTACACGGCATGACGGTGGGGCTGGTCTCCCGCCTCACCCCCGACGCCGCCGGCCGGCTGCTGGCCCGCTACCAGGCGGCCTATCCCCGCCGGGAGCAGCTCCCGGCCCAGCGGAAGGCGGCTTCCGCCCTGAAAAAGCGGGGGACATAGCCCAACAGAACACTGGGAGGGATGGCGTTTGCCGTCCCTCCCGGATTTTTTTCGTTAGTTGTACGCCGGTGTGCAACATTTCAGGGATTCCCACAGAGGGTGAAAGGAGGTAATCCCACCCGCCGGAGACGGCGGCAATGGAAACCATCATCCGAAAGGAGAATCCTATGAATAAAATTGAATGGAAACGCAAGCTGAGCAGCCGGAAGCTGTGGGCGGCGGTGGCGGGCATCGTCACCGGTCTGGCCATGGTCTTCGGGCTGGACGAGGGCACCGTCAGCGCGGTGGCGGGGGCCGTGGTATCGGTGGCCTCGGTCATCACCTACATCATCACCGAGGGCAGGGTGGACGCGGAGAGCGTAAAAAAGGCACTGGATCAGGTGCAGGCCGGGGCGGAGGCGGCGGGGGATGAATAAGCGCCCTGTCGTCTACATGCAGACCGACCCCCGCTGGAAGGACAGGCCCTATCAGGTGAAGGGAGAAACCGCCACCATCGGCGGCTCCGGCTGCGGCCCCAGCTGCGCCGCCATGCTGATTGAAACCCTCACCGGCCAGACCTTTACCCCGGAGGACGCCTGCAAGTGGTCGGTGGACCACGGCTATAAGGCCCTGAACGCCGGCACCTACTACGGATACTTTGCCCCTCAGTTTGCCGCCTTCGGAATCAAGTGCTGGCAGCTGAGCTGGACCAACACCTACCACAACCCCCGAAGTAAAATCCACGACCAGGCGCTGGCGTATCTGAAGGAGGGATACTACCTGATCGCCCTGATGAAGAAGGGAAACTGGACGGGCGGGGGACACTTTATCGTGGTGTGGTGGGCGGACGGCAAAATCCGCATCAACGACCCGGCCAGCACCAAGGACAGGCGCCTGAACGGCGACGTGGAGACCTTCCGCAACGAGTGCGCCTACTACTGGGTGGTGGACGCCCGGGCGCACAACGGAACAACGGATAAGGAGGAGGAAATGGATCAGGAGAAGTTTAACCGGATGTTTGTCACCGCCATGCAGCAGTACCGCCAGGAGCTGCGGGACAACGACTGCGGCGACTGGAGCCGGGCGGCCCGGAAATTTGTCACGGAACAGGGAATTTTTGCCGGCGGCGACCCAGGCCCCGGCGGCCAGCCCAACTACATGTGGGAGGACCTGCTCACCCGGGAGCAGGCTGCCCAGCTGCTGTACGCCTTCGCCCGGAGGTTCGGGCTGGCGTGAGGATTACGGTGGACAGAAGCCGTAAGGCACGGCCGGAGTTTTCCAAGCAGTTGATTTCGGATATCCGGGCGCTGCTGTGGGTGGTGACGGTAGGGGGCCTGCTGCTGGCCGCCTACTGCATCCATACGGGCTACACCGGGGCCCTGCCCTGGCTCACCGCCATGGTGGGCCTGCCCTGGACCGCCCACGGGTGGGTGTGCGCCAATTACCTGAGTATGGCCAAGTCCGACCACAAGCGGGGCGGCATTACCTACGACGCGGCCAGGGCCGCCGGCTTTTTGCCGGAGGGAACCGAGAACAGCCCGCCGGTTTAAGGGCGGGCTTGCAGACGGCGAAAACCCCTTTGTCCCCCGCAGGATAAGCCTTCCACCCTCCGGGGGGAAGGTGCCCCAGTGCGCACACTGGGGCGGATGAGGGGGCGGGGCGGG
>CATEPI010000060.1:0-6718 GCA_949525845.1 uncultured Eubacteriales bacterium | reverse complement strand
CTGGCGTGTCATCCCTTTTTGTCCTATTTGGGGCGACTTTCGCAATCACCTATTTAGCTCTCCTTTAACTTCCCGCTTCTGCAAAAAAAGTCAAAAGCATATTCAGAATATACATGAACATAAAAAACTTGTCAATAGGTGGAAAACAGTTGACAAAGTAGCGTTTTTGTCATAGTATCATATCAAATACAGATTTTTTGCTTTATTTTATGGTTGTTTTGTCAATGGAGTCCGGCGCGGGGGATGGTTTTTTCGGTATGGAAAAACGCTTTTCCGCATATCGGAAAAATATTTTTGATTTAGCGAGAAAAATTTTTTGCGAGTTTAATTTTTTGAAATTTCAAACCGCCTGTTGCGATGAATTTGACATTTAAGAGAGGAGATTTTATTATGTATTTCAATCGGGAACTTGTCGACTGTCTCTCCAAGGGAGCTAAGGTCCTGGGCGGAGGGGGCGGAGGCCGGGAGCAGCGAGGCCTGAAAACCGCTGAGGAGGCCCTGGCCGCTGGCCAGGTGAGGCTGGCCGGTCTGGAGGAGATGTCCCCCTCCGACCTGGTGGTCACGGTGTCCGGCGTGGGGGCTCCCTCCCAGAGCCAGGCCATGTACACCGCCCGGCACTACCTGCGGGCCCTGGAGCTGCTGGAGCAGCGGCTGGACCGGCCTATCGCCGGCTTTATCCCCTCCGAGATGGGGGGTAGCGCCGCCTTTGGTCCTTTCCTGGCCGCGGCGGTCAAGGGCGTCCCGGTGGTCAACGCCGCCTGCGACGGCCGGGCCCACCCCCTGGGCACCATGGGGGCCCTGGGACTGGACAAAGACCCCAACTGCCAGACCCTTCAGGCCGCCTGCGGAGGCCGGCAAGAGGAGGGCACCTATATTGAGCTGGTCACCTGCGGGACGGTCCGGTCCGCCTCCCGGGCCAGCCGGCTGGCCGCGGAGCTGGCAGGCGGACTGGCTGCGGTGGTGCGCAACCCGGTGAGCGCCGAATATCTTCAGAAAAACGCCGCCGTGGGCTGCTACACCATGGCCATCGACCTGGGACGGGCCCTTTTGGCAGAAAATACGGCCCAGGGGAAGGCCGACGCCGCGGCCCGGGTGCTGGGCGGCGAGGTCCTCTGCCGGGGCGAGGTGACGGATTACCGTCTGTTCACCGCGGGAGGGCTGGACCACGGCAGCTGTACCCTGTCCGCCGGCGGGGAGGAGTACCGGCTCTATTTTTACAACGAGTATATGGCGGTTCAGCGGGGAGAGGAGCGGCTGGCCACCTTCCCCGACCTGATCGCCACGCTGGACGGAGTGACAGGGGAGTCGGTCCTCACCGCCGATCTGGCGGTCGGCCGGCCGGTCATCCTTGTGCGCGCAACCCACAAGCGGCTGATTTTAGGGGCGGGACTGCGGCAGCGGAAGGATTATGAGGGTATCGAGGACCTGCTGGGCATCTCCATGACCCCCTTCCTTCAGGAGCTGCTGGAGGCGTAAAAAACGCCCGCCGCATTTGCGGCGGGCAGGCGCTCAAAGTCTGGTCATGGCGCCCTGTATCTGTGCGGCCAGCTGTTTCAGCTGGTCCAGGCGCTCCTGAACATAGTCGGGGCTGCTGTTTTCGATGTGGTCGCCGGTGCTGATTCCTCCGACCAGATTGCCCTGGACGTCGAAAATAGGCACACCCAGCCCCCAGATGCCCTTGGTCATCATCTGCTCTGTGTAGTCGTAGCCCCGTTCCCGGATGCGGCGCATATCCTCCGTCAGCACCTCCTTGGCGGAGCGGTCAATAAACAGGGAGTCGATGTATTCCCGGCGGTCCTCCTCCGGCATATTGGCAAGGAGGATCCGGGCGGACGCCCCTATGTGAAGGGGATAGGAGTTGCCCACGTAGAGGGTATCCGCCTCGTCTGGCATGGGATTGATCCGGTAGACCACCACCGCCTTTTTGTCCACAAGGGCCATGACCGTAATGATATGGCCCGTTTGCATCCACCACTCCCCCACCAGCTTGCGGGAGGCCCGCATGATCCGCTTTTCCTGCAGCCCCACCAGGCCCAGCAGAATGGCTTTGTCTCCGACGGAGTACTCCTTCCGGCCGGGTTCCTGCTTGACAAAGCCGTGTTCGCTCAGGGTATAGAGCAGCCGGTAGGTGACGGAGGGGCTGAGCCCGGTCCGCTTTGCAATCTCGGAGAGCGTAAGGAGCTGTCCGTCGCTGAAAAGGGTCAGGATATCCAGCGCCCGCCCTGCGGTCTGCATATAGTTCTGATCATCGGAACGATTCATGAGCGGCCTCCTGTTAAAAACAATGTCCTTCGAGGAACAATTTCCCATTATAGCACGGAGTATCAAAGTTGAAAAGAGAAAAAATGGTATTTTTAACAATGGAAAGGAGATCAACATGGAAGAATTTACACTGAACAAAAAGGCCGGCCGCTGGGCTATGCTGGGCGGCTGTATTCTGGGCGGAGGCGGCGGAGGCGGCGCCTACCTGGGGGAGATGATTTTAAACAAGCTGTCGGAAGCTCCTCCTCTGCGCCTCACCCCCCTGTCTGAGGTGGAGGAGGACGCCGTGGTGCTGTCAGTCTCACTGGTGGGAGCCCCGGCGGCGCCGGAGCAGTTCCTCACTCCCGAGGCCATGATCCGCACGGTGGAGCTGTTTCGGGAGAACAACCCCGGCGTTAAGCTGGGGGGTATCATCACCAATGAAAACGGCGCCTGCGCCACAGTAAACGGCTGGGTCCAGGCCGCTTTCACCGGCCTGCCCTTCCTGGATGCCCAGTGCAATGGCCGGGCTCATCCCACCGGCGTGATGGGGAGCATGGGCCTGCACCGGGACCCTGCCTACCAAACCACCATGGCCTTTGCCGGCGGCAACCCCGCCACAGGCCGCTATGTGGAGGGCATCGTCCGGGGCACTATCGACCGTACCGCCGCTCTGGTCCGGGCCGCCTCGGTGGAGGCCGGCGGAGTAGTGGCCGTGGCCCGCAACCCGGTCACCGCCGCCCATGTGGGGAAAAACGGCGCGGTGGGGGGCATCTCCCAGTCTATCGCTCTGGGCCGGGCCTGCGAGGAGGGGCTGACCCAGTCCCCCCGGGCCGGCGTGGAGCGCGCTGTAGAGGCGCTGAAGGGCCGCATCCTGTGCCGGGGGAAGGTGAACAGCTTCCAGCTGCGCAGCGAAGGCGGCTTTGACGTGGGCGTGCTGTCCGTGGCCGGCCACGAGCTCACCTTCTGGAACGAGTACATGACAGCCGATGCCCCGGACGGGACCCGGCTGGCCACTTTCCCCGACCTGATTATGACCATGGACGCGGCCACAGGCCGGCCCATCCCTTCGGCCAACATTCAGGAGGGGCAGGAGGTTTACCTGATTGCCACAGACCACCGCAACCTGAATCTCTCCCCCACTATGTACGACCGGTCGCTGATGGCCCCGGTGGAGAAAATCGTGGGCCGGGAGCTGTTAAAGTATCAGGAACTGAACGACTAAGCGGAAAGGATGGATTACTGTGAAGAAACTTGGACTTATTACCATCGGGCAGTCGCCCCGCACCGATGTAACCCCCGACCTGGACCCCATCTTCGGGCCGGACATCCAGCTGTGCCAGGCGGGGGCGCTGGACGGCATGACCGCCCAGGAGATTGCCGCCTTTGCCCCGGAGGAGGGGGACTATGTCCTGATCTCCAAGCTCCGGGACGGCTCCTCCGCCGTCTTTGCTGAGAAGCACATCCTGCCCCGCCTCCAGCAATGTATCTACGACCTGGAGGCGCAGGGGGTGGAGCTGATTATGTTCCTGTGCACCGGCAGCTTCCCCGCTTTTCAGAGCCATGTCCCCCTGGTGTTCCCCTGTGCCGTCCTCAACGGGACGGTGCCCGCCCTGGCCGGGCGGTCCCGCATCGCGGTGATTACCCCCAAGGCGGAGCAGCGGGAGCAGTGTATAGAGAAGTGGAGCAGCTATGTCCGGTTTGTCGAAGTGACCTGGGGCTCCCCCTACGGAGACCCGGAGGAGCTGGACCGGGCCGCCCGGGAGGTGGCTGAAATGGATGTGGACCTGGTGGTGCTGGATTGCATGGGCTACACCTCCGCCATGAAGGAGCGGGTGCGGCAGCTGTCCGGCAAGCCGGTGGTCCTGTCCCGGACCATTGCGGCCCGGGTGGTTATGGAGCTTCTGGCCTGAGTTGGTAAAGAAAGGAAGATTACACTATGGACCTGATTGAAATTGGAAAATCCGTCCTCTCCTCCTGTATGAATGTGAAGGCGGGCGAGAGCGTACTGGTCATCACCGACGACCAGAAGCTGGAAATTGGAAACGCCCTGTACCGGGCGGCCAAGGAACTGGGAGCCGAGGCTATGCTGCTTACCATGGAACCCCGGAAGGTGTCCGGCGAGGAGCCCCCCGCTGTGGTGGCCGCCGCCATGCTGGCTGCCGACGTGATCCTCTGTCCCATGAGCACGTCCATCACCCACACCAGGGCCAAGATTGAGGCGGTGAAAGCGGGTGCCCGCATTGCCACCATGCCCGGTATCTCGGAAGATATGTTCAGCCAGGGGGCCATGACCGCCGACTACAATGTGGTGATGGACCTGACCCTCCGGGTTACGGAGCTGCTGTCCAGGGCCTCCACCGCCCGGATTGAGAAGGAGGGCCATGTGCTCACCCTGGACCTGACCGGGCGGCCCGGCGTCCCCAGCCCAGGCGTCTACCGGGAGAAGGGGCAGGGTGGCAACCTGCCCTCCGGCGAGGCCTACATTGCCCCCCTGGAAAACGGCTCCAACGGAACCATGGTCATCGACGGCTCCATGGTGGGGGTGGGCCTGCTGAAGTCCCCCCTCACCGTTACGGTGAAGGACGGCAGACTCCAGTCCATCACCGGAGCCGACGCGGACAAACTGGGCATTCTGCTGGAGAACGAAGAAAATTCCACCCTGTGCGAGCTGGGCATCGGCACCAACTACGCTGCCCGCCTCACCGGTATTATCCTGGAGGACGAGAAGGCCTACCACACGGTTCACATCGCCTTCGGCACCAACATCGGCTTTGGCGGTACGAATAAGGCCGGCTGCCACATGGACGGCATCATCAAAAATCCCACCCTCTACCTGGACGATATCCTGGTGCTGAAGGACGGGGAGTTTCAGATCTGAGAGGAGGGCTCGGTATGTCCACAGCGCAATTTACCCTGTGCGGCCGGGAGGGCCGGGAGCTGATCGCCCTGGCCCTGTTGGAAAGCCGGCTTTTTGACCCATACCTGGAGAAGGGACGGGTCCTGTTCAAGGGTTCGGCCACCGTTTCCTGCCTGACCCGGCGGCTGGTGGACACCCCTCTGCGCATCTGCGGACGGATCACCGCCCGGGGGATGAAGGGCCCGCTCCGCCCCAGCGAAGGCGCGCACTTTCTGCTGTATCAGGGGGGAGAGGTCACCAACGTGGACGGCTCTGCCGGGGAGGTGCTGAAGACCTTCGGCCCGGGGGACCTGTTTGTCACCGGGGCCAACGCCCTGGACAGCTTTGGACATGCTGCCCTGCTCATCGGCAGCCCCGGCGGGGGAGGGTACGGGGAGTGCATGGGCGCCCTGTACACCGAGGGCTTCCGGACCCTGATTCTGTCCAGCGCCGCCAAGCTGATTCCCGGCGACCTGACTCAGCTGTACAGCCGGGTATCCCGGAAAAACTGCGATTTTTCCTACGGCATGGCCTGCTCCCTGGCCCCTGTTCCGGGAGAGGTCATCACCGAGCCGCAGGCCCTGTCCCTTTTTGCCCGGGTAGAGGCCCTGATTTTTGCCGGAGGGGGACACACCGGTGCGGAGGACGCCCTGGCCATCCAGATCAGCGGGGAGCGGGACCAGGTGGAGAAGGTGCTGGACCTAGTGGAGCGGGTGAAGGCCCTCCCGGATTCCCCCATGGGGGAGGAGGACAGCGAGGCGGAATGTGCTTTCCCCTGTTCCAGCTGCGGCCCGCACCTGTCCTGCCGCTATGCGGGGAAACAGCGTATCTATCCAAATAAAAAGGAGTGAGTACCATGAAACGATATAAAGTAGGGCTTATCCGGGTGTTGACCACGGAGGACCGGGAGTTGCTTACCCTCCATGGGAGACTGCTGGAACAGTACTTCCCCATGCTGGAGGTGGAATCCCGCTGTATACCGGACCAGCCGGAGGGTATCCACGACGACGCCACGATGGCTCTGGGCGAGCCCAAGGTGGTGGCGCTGGCCAGGCAGATGTGGCAGGAGGGCTTTGAGGCCATTATCGTCAGCTGTGCCGGCGACCCGGGGGTTGCCCAGGCCCGGCAGGAGGTGCCGATCCCCGTAATCGGAGCGGGAGAGAGCACCGCTGCCCTCAGCCTGTACTACGGCAGCCGCCCCGCCGCCCTGGGCATTACGGAGGAGGTTCCAGCAGGCTATCAGCGGGCCTTCGGGGACCGGCTGGTGGCTTCCGCGCGGGGTGAGGGGGTGGAGAGCACCCTGGATTTGATGACTCCCCAGGGCTACGCCGCCACAGCAGAGGCGGCCAGAGGACTGAAGGAGGCGGGGGCGGATGTGGTTGCCCTGAGCTGTACCGGCATGTCCACCATCCAGATTGCTCCCAGCTTGGAGAAGGACCTGGGCATCCCTGTGCTGGACCCGGTGATGTGTGAGGGCCTGATGACGTTATTCCAACTGCTGCGCGGGCAGAAATAATTTTACGAATAGATAGGTGATTGCGAAAGTCGCCCCAAATAGGACAAAAAGGGATGACACGC
>CATEPI010000059.1:0-6899 GCA_949525845.1 uncultured Eubacteriales bacterium | reverse complement strand
AAAACGCAATCCTCAGTCAGCCTGCGGCTGACAGCTCCTTTCCAAAGGAGCCTTTGCTCCCCTGGAAACGTATTATTTTGGAGGCACTCTATGCTCTACATCATCATTGCAGTTCTGATTTTCGGTATTCTGGTAGCCACCCACGAGCTGGGGCACTTCGCCTCGGCCAAGCTGCTGGGGGTAAAGGTGAATGAGTTCGCTGTGGGCATGGGGCCCGCCCTGCTCAAGTGGGGGAAAGGTGAAACCCTTTATAGCTTGCGGGTCCTGCCCATCGGCGGCTTCTGCGCCCTGGAGGGGGACGACGAGGAGTCCTCCGATCCCCGGGCCTTCGGCCGGGCGGCCTGGTGGAAAAAGGTGATTATCCTGTGCGCCGGGGCCGCCATGAACTTTGTCACCGGGCTTATTATTATCGCCATCCTCTACGCTCCCGCCACCGGCTTCCGGGCGGAGGTGTACGGCGGTCCCCTGGAGGGCTACGGCACCGAGGACTGCGGCCTGCTGGCCGGGGACCGGTTCCTGTCGGTGGATGGCCACCGGGTGCTGGTTTACGGCAACGCCCGCTTTTACCTGGACCGGGCGGGGGAGACCATAGACTTTGTGGTGGAGCGTGACGGCCAGCGGGTGGAGCTGAAGGACGTCCACCTGCCCTACCAGGAGCGCACCGATGAGAACGGCAATTATACCCGCCTGCGGGGGCTGTCCATGGCCTCCACGGCCGACCCCACCAGCTTCCTGGGCAAGCTGGGCTACACCTGGAACACCTGCATTGATTTTGTCCGCGTGGTGTGGATCAGCCTGGGCGACCTGATCACCGGGGCGGTAGGCCTGCGGGACCTGTCCGGGCCGGTGGGCATTGTAAACATGATGGGCGAGGTGGGCAGCCAGGCCCCCAGCCTGCTGGACGCCGCCTGGAATCTGGGCTACCTGGCCGCCTTCATCGCCGTCAATCTGGCGGTGATGAATCTGCTCCCCCTCCCCGCCCTGGACGGGGGCCGGGTGTTCTTCCTGGTGCTCAACGGCCTGCTCTACGGGCTGTTCCGAAAGAAGATCGATGCTCGCTACGAGGGCTACGTCCACCTGACCGGTCTGGCCCTCCTTATGTGCCTGATGCTGGCTGTCACCCTCAGCGACGTGGGCAAGCTGTTCGGGCGTTGAGCGGGACAGAGGAAACAGCCTCCTCTCTCCGCCGCCGCGCCCCTGCGGCACTATAACAGTAGCTATATCTATTACTATATCTATTACTATATCTATATCGCGGCTCTAATTGCACGGAAACGTACAACTAAGCTGACAGATATTAGGAGGTGAACCGACCGTGACCCGACAGATCAATGTGGGCGGCGTCCTCGTTGGCGGGGGCGCCCCCGTTACCATCCAGTCCATGTGCAACACCCCCACCCAGGACGCGGCCGCCACTCTGAGGCAGATCAGAGAGCTGTCCGCCGCCGGGTGCGAGATTGTCCGGGTGGCCGTCCCCGATATGGAGGCCGCCCGGGCGGTGGGGAAGATCAAGGAGGGCAGCCCAATACCGGTTGTTGTCGATATACACTTCGATTACAAACTGGCATTGGAGGCCATCGCCGCCGGGGCGGACAAGGTGCGCATCAACCCAGGCAACATCGGCGGGGAGGACCAGGTGAAGGCGGTGGCGGACGCCTGCCGCCAGAGAGGAATCCCCATCCGTATCGGGGTAAACGGCGGCTCGCTGGAGAAGCTTATTCTGGCAAAATACGGAAAAATCTGCCCCGAGGCCATGGTGGAGTCCGCCTTCGGCCACATCCGGCTGCTGAATAAATTCGACTTTGACGATATCTGTGTCTCGTTAAAGTCCTCCAGCGTGCCCGTTACCATGAAAGCCTATCAGCTCATGGGGGAAGCAAGTAGTTATCCTTTACATATCGGCGTCACCGAGGCGGGCACCGTGCGCATGGGTACGCTCAAGTCCGCTGTGGGCATCGGGGGCCTGCTGGCCCTGGGAGTGGGGGACACCATGCGGGTGTCCCTGTCCGCCAACCCGGTGGAGGAGGTCTACGCCGCCCGGGAAATTTTAAAAGCCGCCGGGGTGCGCCGGGAGGGCCCGGAGCTGGTGAGCTGCCCCACCTGCGGGCGGACAAAGATCAACCTCATCGCCCTGGCCAATGAGGTGGAGGAGCGCTTGAAGTCCGTGGACAAGCCCATTACCGTGGCCGTCATGGGCTGCGCCGTCAACGGTCCCGGCGAGGCTGCCGCCGCCGACTGCGGCATCGCAGGAGGCATCGGTGAGGGATTGCTTTTCCAAAAGGGGGAGATCGTGAAGAAGGTCCCCCAGGACCGGCTTGTGGACGAGCTGTTTATGCTGATCGAGAGATTGTAGGAGTATATATAATTTACTATCAATGAAAATATATGGTAATAAAACTTGACAAAGTAAATAAAATGATAGTATAATTGGCCCACTGAACTTTAAGGAGGGCTAAAATGAAAATTCAGGTACAAGGGCTAAAGGGAAAAGTCCAGCAGGAATTTCCCAAAAAGTACCATAGATTTGCTGCTTTTGTAAATTCCGGACCTATTTGGGATGAGTTTTGTGAGGTGTTGCAGGACAAGGATTTGTTGTCACACATTATTTTTTGCAATGATGTGATGCTGATTCCTCCTGTTCGGACGCATTTAATGATTTCTGGGTATCGTTCTGGACCTGCGGCCGGGCGGAAACTGGAGGATGAGGAAAAGAAAGCGTTAGGTGCGGTTTATGGATTCCTGTTCAAAGAAATTTTCCACTATTCCCAGCAAGAAAGTGTGTCTTGTGTCATCAACACATTAAAAACTGCCACCCGTTATGGGCGGGACGAAAAGGAAACCATGGAATTGGTGGAAGGAGCGAAAGCAGAATGACGAAAGAGCAGGAAGTTATGGATTATTTGCACCGCAATGTGTTTGACGTAATTCTGTCATCTAAAACGGCGTCTGGAAAGCTCAAAAGCGGTGTAAAATTGACGATTGGCCGCATGAATCAACTGAGTGCGGAAAAGATGGTACAATATTTTTGGTCTGCGTTAGCGACAGAAAATGCAATCACCTTTTCCAAGCTGCTTAAAGCGGAAGGGATGCCCCGGTTTGAAGATGTGATGGAGGATTTTCGAGATCGTTTTAATGACCGTTGGCTTAGGAGCTGACAGAGGCAGAAGTTGTAGTCCCTCATGGAGAACTTTTTAAGGAGATTCGTTTGATGTCCCAAAAGATACCATTTTTACAGATGTTTGCCGCCCTGCGCCAGTGGACCGAGCTGTCCAACGGCGTGGAGGGCTGGCAGATTGTGTCCGCCGCCATCGACAAGGCCAGCCGCAGCGCCAAAATCGCGGTGGAGGGGGCAGCCGGGGCGGGGCCCAACCTCCTAGCCCAGGCGGAGGAGGCGCTGGCCCGGGCCTACGGCCTGAACAGCGTGAAGATTGAGGCGGCCCCTGCCCCGGAGACAGACGGGGAGCGTTGTAGGGGCGCGCAGTGCGCGCCCGCGGGCGGACACTGTCCGCCCCTACAGAACGCGTCGGAGGAAAGGTCTGCTCATGACGAGGACCCCTTCGCCCGCACCGAAGCCCTGCGCCGGGCGGCCCTGAAAAACGCTGTCCGGCCTGTCGCCCCGGTGAAGGGGGAGAAAAAGCCCAAAGGCAAGGCCATCTTCGGAAAAGCCATTTCCAAGGCCCCCACCCCCATGGGGGAGCTGGAGCTGGACATGGGCATGGTGGTGGTGGAGGGGGACGTCTTCGCCATCGACAACCGGGAGCTGAAAAAGCGGGGGGCCTGGGTGGTGGCCTTCGACATGACCGACTACACCGGCTCCATCCGGGTAAACAAATTCTTCCCCGGCGACGAGGGCAAGCCCCTGGTGGACGGCATCAAAAAGGGGATGCACATTAAAGTCCAGGGCCGCCTCAACATGGACCGGTTCTATGGCGACATGGTGCTGGAGCCGGTGGCCGTCACTGCGGCGGAGAAGAAAATGAAGGAGGACACCGCCCCGGAGAAGCGGGTGGAGCTCCACCTGCACACCACCATGTCCTCCATGGACGCCCTCACCAGCGTGGGCCCCAAGCTGGGCCCGGACCGGAACGTGGTGAAGCGGGCGGAGGCCTGGGGCCACCCGGCCATCGCCATCACCGACCACGGGGTGGCCCAGTCCTTCCCCGACGCCTGGCACTCGGCCAAGAAGATTAAGATTTTGTATGGGGTGGAGGCTTACTTCATCAACGACGTGGATGACCGGGTGGCCGTCCACGGGGAGACCGACGCCCCCTTCAACAGCGAGATTGTCTGCTTCGACATCGAGACCACCGGCCTGAACAAGAAGCACGAGGTTATCATCGAGATCGGCGCGGTGGTGCTGAAAAACGGGGAGATCACCGATACCTTCAACACCTTCGCCGCCCCGGGGCGCATTCTGCCCCCGGAGATCATCCGCCTTACCGGCATCACCGACGAGATGCTGGAGGGGGCTCCCTCCCAGCGGGAGGCGCTGGAGGCCTTTCTGGCCTTCGCCGGGGACCGGCCACTGGCCGCCCACAACGCCGACTTCGACATGGGCTTTATCGCCGCCGGCTGCCGGAAATACGGGCTCCCCTTCGCCAACCCCTCGGTGGACAGCCTGATTCTGGCCCAGAACCTGCTGCCCGAGCTGGGCAAGTATAAGCTGGACATTGTGGCGGAGCACCTGCATCTGCCCGCCTTCAACCACCACCGGGCCAGCGACGACGCGGCCACGGTGGCCTACATGCTGCCCCACTTTTTCAGGATGCTGGAGGAGCTGGGGTATCACAACCTGTCTGAAATCAACCCCTACATGCGCACCATCCGGGGCAAGGGGAAGGCCAAGCGCCAGCCCAAGCACCTGATTGTGCTGGCCAAGAACCAGACCGGCCTGCGCAATCTGTATAAGCTGGTGTCCCTGGCCCACCTGGAGCACTTCAGGCGCTACCCCATCATGCCCAAATCCCTGATTAACGAGAACCGGGAGGGGCTTATTATCGGCTCCGCCTGCGAGGCGGGGGAGCTGTTCCGGGCCCTCACCGAGGGCAAGGACTGGGAGGAGCTGAAGCGCATCGCCTCCTGGTATGACTACCTGGAGATACAGCCCATCTGCAACAACATGTTCATGCTCCGCAAGGGGCTGGTCCGGTCCGAGGAGGAACTGCGGGACTTCAACCGGGAGATCGTCCGCCTGGGGGAGGAGCTGGGCAAGCCGGTGTGCGCCACCGGAGACGTCCACTTTCTGGACCCCCAGGACGAGGTCTACCGCCACATCCTGCTGGCCTCCAAGGGCTTCGAGGACGCCGACGAGGACCTGCCCATCTACTTCAAGACCACCGACGAGATGTTGAAAGAGTTTTCCTACCTGGGCAAGGAGAAGGCCCACGAGGTGGTGGTGAAAAACACCAACCTCATTGCCAGCTGGTGTGACCCCATCGAGCCCCTGCCCCAGGGCCTGTTCGCCCCCAAGCTGGAGGACTCCGACGGGGAGCTGAAGCGGCTTGTCTGGGGCAAGGCCCACGAACTGTATGGTGAGAATCCGCCCCAGATCGTGGTGGACCGTATTGAGGCCGAGCTGGGGGACATCATCCGCTGCAAGTATGACGTGATCTATATGTCCGCCCAGAAGCTGGTGCAAAATTCCCTGGAGCACGGCTACCTGGTGGGCTCCCGGGGGTCGGTGGGGTCGTCCCTGGTGGCCTTTATGTCGGGAATCACCGAGGTGAACTCTCTGCCCGCCCACTACCGCTGCCCCAACTGCAAGCACACCGATTTCGACTACGCCCAGGACCCGGAGCACCCCTACGGCTGCGGGGCGGACATGCCCGACGCAGTCTGTCCCATCTGCGGGGCCAAGTACGTGAAGGACGGCTTCAACATCCCCTTTGAGACGTTCTTAGGCTTCGGCGGCGACAAGGTGCCCGATATCGACCTGAACTTTTCCGGCGAGTACCAGTCCAGCGCCCACAAATACACCTTTGAACTCTTCGGCCAGACCCACGTCTTTCGGGCGGGCACCATCGGCACGGTGGCGGAGAAGACCGCCTTCGGCTATGTGAAGAAGTATCTGGAGGAGAAGGGCAAGGTGGCCTCCAAGGCGGAGGAGAACCGGCTGGCCATCGGCTGCACCGGCGTGAAGCGCACCACCGGCCAGCACCCCGGGGGCATGGTTGTGATTCCCCAGGACAAGGAGATTTACGATTTCTGCCCCGTCCAGCACCCCGCCGACGACCCCAACAGCGACATTATCACCACCCACTTTGAATATCACTCCATGGAGTCCAACCTCCTCAAGCTGGACATGCTGGGCCACGATGATCCCACCATGATCCGTATGCTGGAGGACCTCACCGGCGTCAACGCCCGGGAGATCCCCCTGGACGACCCGGATACCATGTCGCTGTTTTCCTCGTCCAAGGCCCTGGGCTATGAGAACGACAAGATTCTCGGCCCCACCGGGGGCACCGCCATCCCGGAGTTCGGCACCTCCTTCGTCCGGGGCATGCTGGAGGAGACCCAGCCCAACCAGTTTGACATTCTAGTGCGGCTGTCCGGCTTTTCCCACGGCACCGATGTGTGGCTGGGCAACGCCCGGGACCTGATTATTCAGCAGGGCATCCCCGTAGGCCAGGCCATCGGCTGCCGGGACGATATCATGCTCTTTCTCATCTCCAAGGGGATGGACCCCAAGCGGTCGTTTAAGATTATGGAGGCCGTCCGAAAGGGCCGGGGCCTGCCCGACGGTGCGGAGGAGGAGATGAAGGCCGCCGGTGTGCCCGACTGGTACATCGGCTCCTGCAAGAAGATCGCCTACCTGTTCCCCAAGGCCCACGCCGTGGCCTACGTGATGATGGCCTTCCGCATCGCCTGGTTCAAGGTCCACCGCCCCCTGGCCTTCT
>CATEPI010000058.1:0-7058 GCA_949525845.1 uncultured Eubacteriales bacterium | reverse complement strand
CCGGGGGGAAGGTGCCCCAGTGCGCACACTGGGGCGGATGAGGGGGCGGGGCGGGGACGCAGTACGCCTAATGGCCGCACCCTCATCCGTCACGGCCTTCGGCCGTGCCACCTTCCCCCTGGAAGGGGGAAGGCTTTTGGCGCATCCCTGAGCCCCCCTCACCCGGCTTCGCCGGGAGCTCCCCCACAAGGGGGGAGCCAGGAAAGGCAAGGGCAGAGCCCTTGCCCTACAGGACGTACCAGGCGGAATCTCCGGAGGCGTTCCCCATTTATGAGACGGACATGACAATCCCCGTTTCTCGTTTGAGAAACGGGGCGGTTTTTGTTGACAATAGCTGTATCCACTGGTAAAATGGCGATAAGGTGCGCTGGCAAAGCGGCGGCGGTTTGGCTACACCTCTGCAAAGGAGGTGAATGCCCCATGCCTTTGACAATGACAGTTACATTTCATGTCGGTAAGTATACCGTAACGGTCCAGGTCAAGGTAAAGTGAAACCGCCACCTTGCGCCAGGTGACGGTTTCTTAGGCTTTACCTAAGTTTGTCATTTTTTGCGCGGGCCAAACCGCCGAAGCTCAGCAGTGCCCTACACACCCACGATTATACCATAGTATTTCCCAGCGTGTCAAGGGTTGTGGGCCGCCTCGTTTTGAGAAACGGGGCGGTTTTTGTTGACAATAGTTGTATCCACTGATAAAATGACGATAAGGTGCGCTGGCAAAGCGGCGGCGGTTTGGCTACATCCTCCGAAAGGGGGTGAGGCCCAATGCCTATGACATTTACGTTCACATGCCACTTCCGTGGCTACACAGTGACGTTCCAGGTCAGGGTAAGCGGAAACCGCCACTCGGCCAAGTGACGGTTTCTGTGGAATTTCCATAGACAGTAACTTTGTATGAGGTCAAACCGCCGAAGCTCAGCAGTGCCCTACATATCTGAAATTATATCATAGCGTTCCCCGGCGCGTCAAGGGTGTGGGCGGCCCCATCATAATAAATTGGAAACTCTCTGAAGATGCTGTCCGGTACGTCATGTAGGGCAGGGGTTCTACCCCTGCCTATCCCCGTAAGGGGATAAAATGGAATGGGAGTGAGGCAAGGCTGGGTAGGGGTAGGCAAGGGCAGAGCCCTTGCCCTACATGCGTCAGCTTTCCTAAATGAATGAGGTAAGCGTGGCGGCCCCGTTTCTCGTTTTGAGAAACGGGGCGGTTTTATTCCTCTGCCACGGTGAGGATATCGGTGAGCTGGCAGTCCAGGGCTTCGATGATGCGGCCCAGGTTGTAGCCATCCAGGCGGCATACTTTGTTTTTATAGTAGCTGTCGATAACATGATACTGGATGCCGGTACGCTTTGCGAGATTGTATCGGCTGATGCAATTAGCATCCAAATATTCAGCTAGACAAAACCGTACAACCTTCATCGCTATACCCTCTTTTCGATATATATCATAAGAGAGTTATATGTCAGTTGACAAGCGGTGTATTATGGTATATTCTAGATATAGTATATACTATAAGAGGTGAGTATTATGACCGATTACCAAAAGCTGTACCATCTGCTGTTCAACGCCATCACCGACGCGCTGGAGGCGCTGGGGCGGCTGGATGTGCCGGCCGCCACCCGTCTGCTGGAGGAGGCGCAGACCCAGGCGGAGGACCACATCCTGGAGGAGCCGTAAAGCAGGGCGCGCCAGCCGGTGCGCCCTGTCTCTGTGCCGGAAAATTTGAAAACGTGAAAAATTTCTCTTGACTTTAGCGCTTCTTTGCGTTACACTTCAACGGAACAAAGCGTCAAAGTTGTGGCGCAGGAGAGGACTGTTTCGCAATGGCAATCAAACTGATTATGCTGCTGGTGTTCTTCGGGGTAATGGTGGGCATCGGCCTGTACTGCCGCAAGAACGCCACCGACGTCAACGGCTTCGTACTGGGCGGGCGCTCTGTGGGCCCCTGGCTCACCGCCTTCGCCTACGGCACCTCCTATTTCTCCGCCGTGGTCTTTGTGGGCTACGCCGGCCAGTTCGGCTGGAAATACGGCATCGCCGCCACCTGGGCGGGCATCGGCAACGCCGTTCTGGGCTCCCTGCTGGCCTGGGTGGTGCTGGGCCGCCGCACCCGCATCATGACCCAGCACCTGGACAGCGCCACCATGCCCGAGTTTTTTGGCAAGCGGTTCGGCTCCCAGTCGCTGAAAATCGCCGCCTCGGTGATTATCTTCATCTTCCTCATCCCCTACACCGCCAGCCTGTACAACGGCCTGTCCCGCCTGTTCGGCATGGCCTTCGACATCGACTACTCGGTGTGTGTCGTTGTTATGGCTATCCTCACCGGCGTCTATGTGATTGCCGGGGGCTATATGGCCACCGCCATCAACGACTTTATCCAGGGCATTATTATGCTCTTTGGCATCTGCGCCGTGATTGCGGCGGTGCTGAACAGCCAGGGCGGATTTATGGCGGCCCTCACCAAGCTGGCCCAGGTGTCCAACGAGACCGCCGCCGGCCCGGTGGCCGGGGCTCCCGGCGTGTTCGCCTCCTTCTTCGGTCCCGACCCGGTGAATCTGCTGGGCGTGGTGATTCTCACCTCCCTGGGCACCTGGGGCCTGCCCCAGATGGTGCAGAAGTTTTACGCCATCAAAAGCGAGAAGTCCATCAACACCGGCACGGTGATTTCCACCCTCTTTGCTATGGTGGTGTCCGGGGGCTGCTACTTCCTGGGGGGCTTCGGCCGGCTGTTTGCCGGTGAAATGCAGTACAACCCTGACGGCAGCATCGTGGGGGGCTTCGACTCCATCATCCCCACCATGCTCTCCGGCCTGCCCGACCTGCTCATTGCCGTGGTGGTGATTCTGGTGCTGTCCGCCTCCATGTCCACCCTCAGCTCCCTGGTGCTCACCTCCAGCTCCACCCTCACCCTGGACCTGCTGAAGGACCATGTAGTAAAGGATATGGACCAGAAAAAGCAGGTCTTTGTGATGCGCTGCCTGATTGTGGTGTTCATCGCCATCTCGGTGGTGCTGGCTATCATCCAGTACCGCTCCACTGTCACCTTCATCGCCCAGCTCATGGGCGTGTCCTGGGGGGCTCTGGCCGGAGCCTTCCTGGCCCCCTTCCTCTACGGCCTGTACTGGAGAGGGACCACCAAAATCGCCTGCTGGGCCAGCTTCGTGTTCTCCACGGTGGTCATGCTGGCGGATATCTCCCCTGTGAGGGCCTGCTTCCCCGCCCTGCTGGTCTCCCCCATCAACTGCGGCGCCTTCTGCATGATTGCCGGGCTGGTGATTGTGCCGGTGGTGTCCCTGTTCACTCCCAAGCCCAAGAAGGAACTGGTGGACGACGCCTTTTCCTGCTACGAGGAGAAGGTCACCGTCCGCAAGAGCCAGGCCCTGGGCGACCCCCAGTAAAACGAGTCCCGGTAAAAATTTTCCTCCCCCTCTTTCCAAGCGGCGGGGCCTGTGGTATGCTATACGACAGGCCCTGCCGGTTTTACGCTGTGTAGGGGCGCACATTGTGCGCCCGTCCGTATGCGGATACGTACCGGCGGGCGGACAATGTCCGCCCCTACATCTTTCCAGAAAGGAATCCTGTCCCCATGATCTTCGACATCCACACCCACACCTTCCCGGATAAGATCGCCGCCCCCACCATTGAAAAGCTCCAGTCCATGTGTCACACCGTGGCCTTCTCCGACGGCACCGAGGCGGGGCTGCGCTCCTCCATGGCAAAAGCCGGCATCGGCGGCTGTCTGGTCCTCCCGGTGGCCACCAGCGCCCGGCAGGTGGTCCACGTCAACGACGCCTCCGTCGGTCTGAATGAAAAAGGCCCCGAGACCGGCCTGTGGTCCTTTGGCTGTATGCACCCCGACTTTCCCGACTGGAAGGCCGAGCTGGCCCGCATTGCGGAGCTGGGCATGAAGGGGGTCAAGCTCCACCCTATCTACCAGGGCATCGATTTCGACGACCCCCGCTACCTGCGCATCCTGGACCGCTGCGGCGAGCTGGGGCTGATCGTCCTCACCCATGCCGGGCGGGACATCGGCTTTCCCCTCCGGGACCACTGCACCCCGGAAATGACCCTCAACGCCCTGAAGCAGGTGGGGCCGGTGAAGCTCATTCTGGCCCACATGGGGGGCTGGCGGGAGTGGGACCGGGTGGAGGCCCTGCTGCCCGACACCGGGGTCTATCTGGACACCGCCTTTGCCCTGGGCCGCATCTCTCCCCTGGGGGACGGCTACTATGGCCCCTCCGACTTGCCCCTGATGGAGACGGAGCAGTTTGTCCGCATGGTGCGCAAGTTCCCCGGCCGGGTGCTGTTCGGCACCGACACCCCCTGGCGGGACCAGCAGGAGGGCGTCCAACTCATTGAGGCCCTGCCCCTCACCCGGGAGGAGAAGGACGGCATTCTGGGTGGCTACGCCCGAAAGCTGCTGGGGATTTGAGCGGAATAAATCTTGACAAAAAGGCATATCCGAGGTAAGATAGGACTATAGTAAAGGTGCGGCGCTGGCGCCGTCCTTTGGGCTGGCCGAAAGGCCCTGGTCCACCGAACCGGCGGGGGAATCCCCCGCCTTTTTTTATGGCGGGGATAGAATGAAAAAGATTCTGAGCGTTTTCATTGACGAATCGGGAGATTTCGGCGCATATGACCACCACGCCCCCTACTACATTGTGTCCATGGTCCTGCACGACCAGGATGTGGACCTCCAAAATCAAATTGCCGGGTTAAATGAACGGCTCCGGTATCTGGGCTACGCGGAGCACGCCATCCACACGGGGCCGCTGATCCGGCGGGAGCAGGCCTACCGGTATGACCGGACGGAAAACAGGCGGCGCCTGTTCAATCTCCTGTTCCAGTTTGCCAGACGGCTGGAATTTCACTACATCACGGTAACGCTGCCCAAAAAGGAATGCCCCGATGTGATTGCCATGACGGCCCGGCTGTCCCGAAGCATCTCGGACGCGCTGAACCGGCAGCGGGAGTATCTGAACAGCTTTGAGCAGATCATCGTGTACTACGACAACGGCCAGGTTGAGCTGACGAAAATTTTGACCTCGGTGTTCAGCGCCCTCTTTTCCCATGTTCTGTTTCGGAAGGTCAGGCCGGTGGACTATAAGCTGTTTCAGGTGGCGGACCTGGTGTGTACCGCGGAACTGCTGGCACAGAAAATCCAGGCGGGCGGCCTTACCGCGTCAGAGCTGGAATTTTTCGCCTCCCCCAGGGAGTTTAAAAAGAACTATCTGAAAACCATCCGGGCCAAACGGCTGTGAGGCTGACAACACAAAGGAGCGATATCATGTACATCGACCAGACCCGCTACACCACCCGTCCCACCGACCAGCGCATCCCCCAGGAGCTGGCTATCTATGATAAGCTGGAGGAGCTGTCCATCCACTACGTCCGGGTGGACCACGACCGCGCCGACACCATTGAGATCTGCCACGAGGTGGAGCGGGTGCTGGGTTCTCAGATCTGCAAAAACCTGTTTCTGTGCAACCGGCAGCAGACCGACTTCTACCTGCTGATGATGCCCGGGGACAAGCCCTTCAAAACCAAATTTCTCTCAGCCCAGCTGGGCTGCTCCCGGCTGTCCTTCGCCGACGATGGCCACATGCGGGACTATCTCCAGACCGTCCCCGGCTCGGTGTCCGCGCTGGAGCTGCTGTTTGATACCAACCACCGCGTCCAGCTGGTCATCGACAAGGACCTGATGGCCGATGAGTTCATCAGCGGCCACCCGGGTATCTCCACCTCCACCCTCCAGCTGAGGCGGGAGGACCTGCTGAAATTTGCGGAGTCTACCGGCCACCCGCCCGTCTATATCGACCTGCCCGACCCACGGAAGGAGGAGGGCGGGACGGGCAAGCAGTACGCCTAACGGCCGCACCCTCATCCGTCACGGGCTTCGCCCGTGCCACCTTCCCCCTTGAAGGGGGAAGGCCTTTATGCGCACTTGTTCAGGCTGTATCTTTTGACACGTTGAAACAGCCCGTTTCCTTGTCTGGAAACGGGCTGTTTCTGCTTTAACCGACGGAAATATAATCCTTGGACACGTAGCCCACCTTGTCGTTGTTGTACTTGATCTTATACCAGCCGTTCTCCTCGCCCAGGATGGTGACGCGGGCGTTGTTCTGGGCGCTGGCTACCTTCTCGTAGTTGGTGCCCGGGCCGGAGCGGATGTTCAGGCCCTTTTCGGCGTTGACAATCCGGCCGCTGGTGCCGCTGGTGACGGGGCCGTTGTTTCCGCCGCCCGCCTTGGCCTTGCAGGTCACAGAGGTCTGGGCGCTCAGGTCGCCGCAGGCGGCGGTGACGGTGATCTTCACGTCGGAGGCGCCGGCGTTTATGTTGGTGACCAGGCCGGTGGCGTCCACGGTGGCCACGGTGCTGTCGCTGACCGACCAGGTTACCTGGCCGGTGGCCCCCGCCGGGAGCAGGTTGGCGGTGAACTGGTAGGTGCCGCCGTGCTCCAGGGGGACGTCGGCGTTGTTCAGCGTGATGGACTGGACCTCAGGCGGGGTGACGGGGTTGGAGCTGCCGCCGGGCTGGGACGAGGTCTGTCCAGTGCTCTGGCTGCTGCTCTGGCTGGAGACCGGGGGCTTCTTGCCGCCAAAGAGGGGGGCGCCCACAAACCGGAAGACGATAAACAGGGCGGCAACAATGAGGGCCAGGGAGACCACCAGTCCGGCGATCTGGATGGGGTTGACGGGCCGGCCGTAGCCGCCGCCCCGGGTGTTGGCCACCCGCTTGCCGGAAAAGCTGCCCCGGCCGGGCCGCTCGTCGCAGAAGGGGCAGCGCTTATAGGTGATGGAGTAGTCCTCGCCGCAGTTTTCGCAGCGGATGACATCCACCCGCCGGGGGGCGGATTGCCGGGAGCCGGAGCCGCTGCGGGAGGGCGCGGGACGGCGCTCGCCGCCGCCGGAGCCGCTGCGAGAGGTCTGGGGGCGCTCGCCGTAGCCGGAGCCGCCGCGGGGGGTCTGGGGGCGCTCGCCGTAGCCGGAGCCGCCGCGGGGGGTCTGGGGGCGCTCGCCGTAGCCGGAGCCGCCGCGGGGGGCCTGGGGGCGCTCGCCG
>CATEPI010000057.1:0-8582 GCA_949525845.1 uncultured Eubacteriales bacterium | reverse complement strand
CTGGCGTGTCATCCCTTTTTGTCCTATTTGGGGCGACTTTCGCAATCACCTATTCGTGATTATCTGTAACACGTTGGCGCAAGCCAGAACAGCGGCAGCGGCGCCAAAGTGTGTTACATACCTTGGTAAACCTGGATACACAGCAGCAGCTCCTCGGCCTCGGCCTGAGTGATAAGCTCCAGGACGAAGGCCACATCTATGTAGGCGGCAGCTTTTCCCAAGAGAAAGGGCGCGGTTGCCCGGTCCTGATGTGCCGCTTCTTCGATGAAGCCGCCCAGGACATCATAGGATAGGTTATTCAGTTCCAGGTATTGCTTCACCTATACCACCCCTCTGGCGATCTGTAGGGAGTTGTAGTCTGTGACCAAGGATATCTGCTTGTCCGATAGTCGCCTGGCGGAATCCTTGGCAAGCTCAAAGATGTACGGCCACCCCATTGTCTGGAACAGGATGGCCAGAGAGGGACCCACCTGAGCCTCTACCCAGTTTCCAATCTGCTCCACTGTGTGCTGGATTACTTCACGAGCCACCAGGCGCACGGATTCCAGCTCATCCACAAAGCTCTGCCACCATGGGCAGACAGTACAGCGGGTAATATTGCTGTCATCCCGGTCGATAAAGCTGAATTTGTCATTGATGACCTGAGCGGCCAGCTTGCCCACATTCTCAGAGGCAGTCATCTGCTCCACAAAGGCGTTGGCGTTCCTGGAGCGCATGACCAGCTCCACACGGACCCAGTGGCCGGGCTCCCCCTGTTCCAGGGCTTTGTCGTAGATACGGACACGGAAAGAGGAGGACGGAGCGCCGATGTAGAGAGTCGCACCGGCTTTGTTGACACAGTCTAAAGATTCATGGATATTCCTTCGCCTCATACGGCTGTTGACCGCGTTGTCTCGGGCCTTGGCAATGATCTTATCCATATCCAGATACCCCTCCCGGTCGTCACAGGCGATATCAATGCGGGAGACGTTGGCATCCACATCTGAAGCCAGCAGCTGGAACAGGGCCGGAAAGGCCACGCTTTGGGTGCCCTGCTTGTCCTTCAGGTCTAAGGTCAGCTTAGACATGGTTTCAAAGGTGCGGCAGCCGTTGCCCGACATGGAAACACAGATACCCATGTCTTTGAAGTAGTCGTCCTCACGGCCCTCACTACACACCAGAATGTCTGAAAACCGCATAACTTTGTTGTAGCCCATCAGGCTGTAACCGGTATCCTGGAACAGGGCCGGGTCCATGCCCAGATAAGTCTGTATTACCTTGCTTGGGTCAGTTTCCTTCACGGAGAATGTCAGCCAGTCTATCAGTACTTGGCACTTCATATCTGTATCTCACCTTCCTGTTATGAGTACCCCCGTGATTACTTTCGGGGGTCCGGGAGACCGGCGAAGGCCTCCCGGAACGTTGAACTTTCCTGGTCAGTTCGGCACGTCTCACGACGTTCCAGTTTTTTACAGGACGCTAATTCGCAGTGACCCGATACGGACAATCATCACAAGTCAATTCCTGATTGTCTGCATATGGACAATAGCCCAACTCACAAAACTCCATCATTTGCCTCCTGCGCTGTCTCCGTCCAGAGCCGCAGCCTGTACCCGGCCCTTATCGTCAAAAAAGAGCTTTACCCGATCGCCAGGGTTCAGGCCCTCCATGATATCGCCGCTCAGGCATTTCTTTTTCTCGGCCTTAAAGCCAAAGGCCCGGTAATCCTCGGAGGTGTAGGTGCTGGTGGGAGAGAGTACAAACATGTTGAAGAAGGGGACCTGCCTCCCGTCCCGGGCCTCAAATGTGCCCTGTGCCCCGCCAAGGAATACATATCCCTGATACTCCATATCTACTTTGAATCCGCTCATTTTGAGCTCCTTTCTGGGGTCCTGCCCCTTACCGTGTTGGTAAAAAATAACAGCCGGACACGAAATCCGACTGTCCATTTACATATTAAAACTTGCCGGCCTCTCCGGGGTGTAAAATTGTGGTTGAGTTTTCCCGCCGTTTGCGCTATAATTACACTATTACCCACCGGGCAGCGAGCCCGGTCACGGCCCGCCGGGAGAGGCGGACCACGAAATAAAGGAGAGCAATATGAAGTTCCATATTGTCAGCGACAGCTCCTGCGACCTGGGACGGGAACGGCTGGAGCAGCTGGGTGTGGGGATGGTGTCCTACTACGTGGGCTTTGAGGACGAGCCCTATTACCGCGAAGAGCGGGATATCCCCACCCACCGGTTTTATCAGATGATGGCGGACCGCCCCGGGGTGTTCCCCAAGACCTCCATGCCCACTATGGAGGACTATCTGGAGGCCTTCCGGCCTCTGGCGGCCCAGGACATGCCCATCCTGTGTATCTGTCTGAACGCCGCCTTCAGCGGCTCCTGCCAGTCGGCCCTCAACGCAGCGGAGGAGCTGCGGGAGGAGTTCCCCCGGGCCCGGGTACAGGTGGTGGACTCCACCCTGGCCACCGTACTCCAGGGCATGTTTGTGGAGGAGGCGGCCGCCCTCCGGGACGCGGGCTATACTCTGGAGGAGGCGGTGGAGGCGCTGAAACCCTTGCCCGCCACCGGCCGCATCTTTTTCACCACCAGCGACCTGGACTACCTCCGCCACGGCGGACGCATCGGCCGGGCGGCGGCCGCCACCGGCGCCCTGCTGAAGGTGAAGCCCCTCATCGGCTATAAAGACGCGGGCCTTGTCTCCGACGGCATTGCCCAGGGGCGGAAGAAGTCGCTGGTCCGGGTGCGGGAGCTCTTTTTCCGCCACCTGAAACAGGAGGAGATCGACCTGGACTGCTACCGCCTGGCCACCGGCTTCGGCCTGGACCGGGAGGAGCACGCGGCCTTTGCTCAGACCATCTACAGCGGCCTTCTGGAGCTGGGAGCCGACCGGCCCGAGGTGAAACACCCCTACCAGATCGGCGTGACCATCGGGGTGCACACCGGCCCCACCCCCATCGGCGTTGGACTGATCCGCCGGGCAGTTTAGCCCCGGAAACAGGCCTTCCCCGGCCCCCGGCGGGGCCGGGTCTTTTGTTCCAGAAAAAGGGAATATTTGTAACGGTTTTGTCACTTGCAATTTGTCGAAAATATGATATCCTGATTAAGAACGGTTTAAACAGATTTCTGTTTGTCTCCAGCTTGGAGGTGTATATAAATGCCTGGTAATTATCAGGGAAAACGGGTCGCCCAGTCCCACAAGGTTACCATGATTGTGATTGCGGCAGTGGTAGCCGCGGCCGCTGCGGCGGCAATTTTCTTTCTGAAATACTACGACGGAGCAGAAAAAAGTCCGGACGCCGCCCACATTGGCAGCGGGTCCGGCGCGGGGAGCGCCAGCGGGCCGGATGTGAGCACATTTCAGGACCCGCCCAAGGTTTCCGACGAGCCCAAGGCCCCGCCCTACGACTTCTCCCAGCCCGTCCCCGAGAGGGAGCCGGTGGAAAACAGCTACTTTGACGACGCCGCCTTTGTGGGCGACTCCCGCACCGACGGCTTTATGCTCTACAGCGGCATTGGCACTGGCGAAAATCTGGCTGCCAACGGCGTGTCCATCTTCAGGCTGGCCGAGCGGAAATCCCTGACCATCGACGGGGAGAAATATACCCCCCTGGAGGCCCTGGCCCTGAAGCAGTACGGCAAGATCTACATCGCCCTGGGGGTCAACGAGCTGGGCTACAACAACGACAAGGGTTATTATGAAAAATTCTGCGCCGCCGTCGACGAGGTACGCCGGGTCCAGCCCAACGCGGTCATCTACATCCAGAGCCTGATTCCGGTGAATGAGGCGCAGTACCTGGCCGCCACCGGCCACGACTACCTGACCAACGACCACCTGCGGATCTATAACCAGCTGATGCAGCAGGTGGCTGAGGAGAAAAAGGTGGCCTACGTAAACGTGTACGAGGCCTTTGCGGACGAAAACGGCTCTCTGCCCGAGGGAGACAGCCGGGACGGCGTACATCTCTATAAGGAGTCCTGCCAGCGGTGGCTGGAGTATCTGAGGACCCACACAGTGGAGTTCGACACTCTGTACCCCGACGGGCCTCCCCCGGTGGAGGTCCCCGACCCCGAACCGGCTGGGCCGGACACATCAACTGCGGATGGGAGTGGACAAGGATGAAAAAGCTCTTGACGATTATGCTGGCTCTGGCGCTGAGCCTGGGGATGACGGCCTGCGGCGGAAAAGGTTCCGGCGACTACAAGCCGGCAGACGTCCAGGCCATGGCGGAGGCCGGCGCCTTCTCCGAGACCCTGGAGGAGTTGGACACCGACACCGCCTTTTCCGCCCTGTACCGGCTGGAGAGCTACGGACTGGCCCGGGAGGACCTGAAGGACTGCGCCGTGCTGCGCTCCGCCGGGGCCACCTGTGAGGAGGGCGCGGTGCTGGTGCTGGACAGCGAGGCCCACGCCAAAGACGCCCAGAAGGCGCTGGAGGACTATGTCCAGGGCCAGATCGACGCCAACGAGGACTACGGATACCGTCTGGCAGAGGTTCCCAAGCTAAAGGACGCCTACATAGACGTAAAGGGCAGCACCGTCCTGATGGTGGTGGCCAACGACCTGGAGGCCGCAAAGAAGGCAGTGGACGGGGAGCCGTGACCCGTTTCTTCAAGTCATGGCTGTTTAATTTACGACAAAACATACATTAAGAAAGCAGACCCAGGAAGCCGCTCCCGGCTTTCTGGGTCTGCCAACATTCCAACGGGATGATGAGCCAACAACACCCCGCAAGGCCGCATGAAAACGTGAAAAAAGGGCTTGCAGAATCTTCCGATATCATGTAGAATATTTATGAGAGACAGCAAAAGCAAATAAAGGCAGGGCACAGGGTGCTACGAACACCCTGCGCCCCTATGCAGGAGATGGTCCCTCCCACACAGCAGATTTCTGCGCCGTCCCCATTTTATCAAAGATTGATAGGTTAATCAAGCGTGAAAAATGGGAATGTGTGTTTAGCTTTCGGCGGTGTAGGGAAATAGCAAAACCCTGCGCCGCTTTTGTTGTCTCGGCGGTCTCGAGCAAAGCCCAAGGGGGACGGAAAGAACCCACCCCCAAGGGCCGGACCGCTGAGACATGAAAACCGTATAGGAGGTAAGCACACAATGAAAAAGGCGTTTGTATATGCCCTTGCGCTGGCCCTTGCTTTATCGTTGACAGCTTGCGGTCAGCCCAAGGCTGAGCAACCCATGGACCCCGCCCCCAGCACATCAGCCCCGGAGCCAATCAAGGACACAACCCTGGGACCTGAACCCGAGCAGACCCCAGCGGCCCCCGTTGAAACCGAGGACACCCAGACCCCGGAAGAAACAGACCCGCAGGAGGAGCCAAAGCAGACAGAACCCACGGAGCCTGTTTCCCCGCCGCCCGCACAGCAAGAGCCTGTCGAGCAACAGACCCAGCCATCTGGTGGAGGTCAGCAACAAACACCTACAGATACCCAAGGCCCCACCCCTGGCTACAATCCATGGGAAAACGATGATTCCAATGTTGTCATAGATACTCGCACCGAAGAACAGAAACAGCAGGATATCAAGGATCATGAAGAAATCGTATCAGGAGTTACCGGAACCATCCAAGCAGGAGGCCTCGGCACACAAAAGATAGATGGTCATGATGACCTTGGTGATTACGTGCTGAATGGAACGGGCGGAAAGTATTACCCCGCATTAGGTATAACAGTGCCAGTATCTTATGATGGCACGACACATGAAGGAATAGACTTTTCTCAATCTCCTGATTACAAAGTTGGAGTTGATACAGCTGAAGAACATACTGAATCTTGGAGCGGTGTAACAGGTGGTTAATCCACCAACTTGCAAAAGTACTTCCAATCAATACAAAGAATCCCGGCCTGACGGCCGGGAATTGCTTATATCTGGCAATAATTACAGGGCTCGTCCACTGTAACGGTGTACTTCTCCAGTAGAGCCACCGGGTGATAGGACAGCTTGCTGGTGCGCAGGCCCGGGTCTCCGGTGTCGTCCTCCCGGTTGATAAAGACCACGCCCTCCCCGGCGAACTGCTGGGCAAACTGGGCCACCAGCATCTGGTAGCAGCCCTCGTAATCCCGGTCAGCCTTCTCGATGTGGGTAAACAGGGTGTCGCCGATGATCTCCCCCAGCGAGAAGCCCACAATCCGGTCCTCCACCAGCAGCACCCCGCCCAACAGGTCGTAGGTCTGGTAGTTGTCCAGAACCTCGTGGGTCTTGGCCACATCCTCCTGGAAGGTGGCCGCCCCCTTGCTCCACCGGGCGGCGTAGCTGTCCAGAAAGGCCTTTACCGCCGGAATGTCCTCCAGCCCGATGGGCCGGAAGGCCCAGCTGCCGTAGGTCTTCAGGAACTTGTTCACATGGTTGCGCTGGCCGCTGAGTTTTTTTCCCCGGAAATATTTCAGGTCATCCGCCCGATAGAGATAGTCGAAACTGTCCCGCTCCCCCACCGCAGTGCTGGCGGGGAAAAAATCCTGGAGCTGTTCCAGCTCGTCCTTGGGGACGGGGTAGAAGGCGATGGGCATGTTCCGGCGGCGGCAGTAGTCGGCAATCTGCTGAAAGTGCTCCCGCCGTCCGCCCCCCAGGGGCAGGGTGAAGGTGGGGCCCAGACCGGGGTAGTCCACCTTGAAATACAGGGAGCCGCCGTACACGGCCCACTCGGTTTTATAGATATCCCGCCAGATAAAGACGGTGCCAGGGGTGGTGTCGCAGATGCGGCTGCGGCTGTAGCCAAAAAATTGGCGCAGGCGGGGCAGGTCCTCCAGCCGGAGGGGGTGGAAATCCAACATAAATTCACTCAAATCCTTTTACTGATATAATTCCCCGCCTTCGGGCGGGGAATTATAGTATTTTATTCCATTATATCCGATAATCGCCCATAATACCAGCCCGTAACCCCCTCTTTTTTGCACAAAAAACCGCGCCTGGTTTTCCTAACCACCGTCAAAACCTCCCCGGGGGCGACGGGCAGCCGGTAGTCGGTGGAGTCCTCGCACTCCAGCCCGCCGGGGCCCTGGCGGAGGTAGTCGTTGAGGATGTACAGCTCCCGTCCCGTCTCCAGATGGCGGCACAGGGAGAGCTCCTCCCCCTCCTCCAGCAGCTCCAGGGCGGACCGCCCCCAGCGGATATTGACGGAGTCCCCGCTGGCCTGCTGGGGGTCCAGGGCCCGGGCGGTGGGCAGGCCGTCCCAGGCGGTCCAGGTGAAGGCCTCGCTGTCCTCCGAGGGGAGCATCAGGGCGTTGAGCTGGCCATCCACCTTCAGCACACAGGCGCCGTCGATGGAGATGATTTTCCGCTCCCGGCAGAACAGGGGGGCAGAGGAGGGAATCTGTGGGTCGTAGAGGGTGACGGGCCAGTGGCCCACAATCACCCACTTGTCAAAGGCGTGACCCTGCCCCAGAAAATCGTCGTTTTTCATGCAGCCCCACCGGTCCAGCTCCTCCATCCCCTCCAGGGACGGGACGCCCCCGTGGACAAAGACCAGATGCTCCGTCTCCAGAACGGTGGGCATGGCCTTCAGCCAGGCCCACTCTTCCGGGAAGGCGGCCCGCAGGTCCCGCCGGAGGCGGGGCAGATCGTTCCACTGCTCAAAGCCCCCCTCCCGGGCCAGCTGGCGGATGGCGGACTCCGGGTGCCGGGGGAGGTAGGAGGCAAAAAAGCGGCTGTCCAGCTCGCCGGATTCAAAAAAGCGCAGCACCAGCCCGTCGCAGTTGCCGCAGACGGGGTAGACGGTGTGGGTCCGGGACAGGGCCATCAGGTGGCGCAGCAGAGGCAGGCTGTCCTGTCCCTTCTCCAGAAGGTCCCCCAGCAGGATCAGAATGTCGTCGGGGGTGAGCCGGACCTTCTCCATCAGCGCCAGAAAAAAGGGGAGGTTGCCGTGAATATCACTGACGGCGATGATCCGCCGCCCCGGCTCGAACACGGGGCGGATTACAATTGCTTTGTCCATAACAGGGCCTCCTCTCAGCGCGTGTCGGGTTAAGCATACCACAGCCTGGGTGGAAAATTCAAGAGAAAGCCGCAGCGCTTCGGTGCGGCCGCTCCATTTGACGGCAAACGCAAAAGGCACGTGGCAAAAAATCCATGATATGGACATAGTCCCTATTGAGAAATGGCAGGCTCTATGCTACAATGGGACACACTGCACGACAGATCAGGAGGAGAACTATGAAATTAGGCATCGTAAGCTATTCCCCTGGTTTTGTAATTCTATAAATCTCAATAAACCCTGATATTTCAAGGCTTTCCAGAACTGGAGCAAATATAGAAGCCCATGTAATTCTATACACCCCAATGCCAAAATGGTGTGGAAATGGTGTGGTAGATTAGGGCTATGATAACACGAAAGAGCCAGTGCAATATTTTCCTATATGAAAAAATTGGCAGCAGATGGTGCGTAAGGTAATACACACCATCTGCTGTATTTTAAAGTGAAGGAGCAAATCAGTTGTGAAAAAAAGAGAAGGTATTTTAATCCCAGATATGCAAAGTGGCCGTGCCGATATCCGCTTCAACAGCGATGACTGCTATGGCGGGCTCCACTGCGGTTGTAGAGAGACAGGATATTTGAGAAATGCGGGATAACCCGGGACAGGGCGGGAAA
>CATEPI010000056.1:0-8732 GCA_949525845.1 uncultured Eubacteriales bacterium | reverse complement strand
GCTGGCGTGTCATCCCTTTTTGTCCTATTTGGGGCGACTTTCGCAATCACCTAAAAATATTTTTAATTTGGGCAACAAAAAAACGCCAGCTTTTTTGAGCTATACCCCAATGCGGGCATAACTTTTCAAAAAACTGAACGCACTTTATGTGCCCCGTAGGGCCACGTATTCCTGGAAATTTTACCTATCCCTCGGGGCTTCCACGTCCGAGGGGTTGTCGGCTTTTATAAAAAAATTTTATTAAAAATCCTGTTCAAACGGGCTTGTCCATACCCGATCTCACAATATAAATATACCACAGTCTTGACGGATTGTCAAGAAGTTTTTCAACTTTTTTCAAATAAACTTCAAAAAATAACCTTGAAAATTGAAAATATAGCAACTTTTTAGTGCTGTTTTTGGCAGCTAAAAATGCCCGTATTCTTTTGTGGCGATTTTCTTGCGAAAATTTTAATAGATTTTTTGGGGAAGAAAAATACCTTGCTTCCCTTTGGAAACTCTGGTAGAATTGAACCATAAATAGAGGGTGGTGTGCAGTAATGGCGGGTAAATTCATGAAGGTAAAGAGGATCGTAATACCTTTTATCACATTAGTTATCATGACATCTCAGTTAGCGGGATGTGCATCTATGAGTAGTGACGAGATGTTAAAATCGATGCAAGAATCGCCAGATGTAAGTATCGAGTATGCAATCCCGAATGAAGAGCAGCAGAGTTTAGATGCTTCTGGAGTAATCAACGTAGATGGACAGCAGGCAGTTATAGATTCAGATGCAGATTCAGACCTAGGGTTGATAGAGGATCGGAGCAATCAAGAGTTACAGGAAATCAGTCATGATGAATTAATAGCAGTATTTGAAGAGGAATATGAAATTTCAAAAAATATATATAATTCAGATGAAGAAGAGACAATACACAGTGAGTTAGAAATGATTAAGATAGTGGTCAAGAACATGGATAAAGCACTCCCATCAGATTATGAAGCCCAGTATAGAGCATGGCGTCCCTCAGTTATTTCACAGGCATCAGAAGTCACCCTAACATTCACTGATTGTAATGAGACGGTTTGGGCAACAGGAACGGTAAATCTCTGTAGTGGCCCAAGTACAGAGGATGATAAAGTAGGTAGCTTAAACAAAAATCAAAGTGTGACCCGCATAGGCATTGGTACTGGAGATTATAGTAGCTGGAGCAAAGTTAAACTGAGCGATGGCAGTGAAGTTTATGTAGCATCCAACTACTTAACCACAACGAAGCCATCAAGTCAGTCAAGCAGTAAACCATCAGGCGGCAGCACTGAATGATAGCCATTAGTGTCTCTAAATTTTTGGTATTCATTGTACCGACTCCAATTATTCAAAAAAATCTAATTCCGACTTTGAAAACATTCACTTTTTTTGCATGGTTATGGGTGCTATTATAGCCTTGTTGATGGGCAATCGCAAGTGAGTTTCTTAATTTTCAACAAATTTCTATGAAAGGATGGAAAACATGGATTTTCACTTTACCGCAGAAGAACAAAAGATGATTGACCAAATCCATGAATTTGCAGTCAATGAGGTGGCCCCTTTAGCGGCGGAATTAGATGAACAAGAACGGTTTCCTGCGGAAGCACTCAAACGGTTGAGCGAGATGCACATGATGGGCGTATGCTATCCCAAGGAAGTCGGCGGAAGCGGTCATTCTTACCTGACCTACATAGCCATGGTTGAAGAACTGGCCAAGTATTGTGCCACGACCTCTATCATGTTCGCAGCGCATCATTCTTTGGGCGCATATGCGCTTTCTGTGTTGGGAACGCCAGAGCAGAAAAAGAAATATCTCATTCCTTTGATGAAAGGGGAAAAGCTCGGTGCGTTTGGTGCAACAGAACCCGGCGCAGGCAGTGATTTGGGTGGGCAACAGACAAGGGCTGAGGATATGGGCGACCATTGGCTGATAAATGGCTCTAAAATTTTCATTACCAACGGTTACTATGCGGACATCTATTTTATCAGTGCGGTTACAGACCCAAGCCAGAAAAGCAGAGGAATTTCTGCCTTTATTGTAGAAATCGTATTATAATCAACAATTCTGTAAAACTGAACAGCCAATGTTTTAAGGTCTTCGCACTCTGCCTCATCTATACTATTCCAATTTTTATTTTCCAAAGTAAGACGGATACGTTCCAAAAGAGAAATATAAGTAGGGTCCTTTAGGTTTATGGGATTTCTTAAAAGTGCATCAATAAGATTTTGCATCATTTGTCCATTATAAATTGGCCCACAGAATGGTTCAACAGCAAGGATTTCCAATGCTTTGAGAACTGCTATATCGAGATATATATCCTGCCTAAGCATACAGCAAATATCGGAATCATTCAAAGTAACAATATCTTTTTGAACAAGATTATAAAACCACAAACCTAAAGGTGAGGTTCTATTCAAAGAACACAAATCAAGTTTTTTTATTTTGTAAATGGGTGTTCCCATTGGTAAACCTCCTAAACGGTATATAATTTAAGATTAACACAAACAGCATCATATTTCCAGCCATAAAATCTGTGTAAGTTTGTCAAAGAGATTGGACAAGGAAGTCGAGGGGAGAAGGCCAGTGGAGGGGACGCATCGGTAAGTTGTTGGAGCGGCGATTATGAACAGCGAGCTGTTTCTGAAAATCAATCAGGGAGAAGAAAGAGCGAACAGAATAAAAGCGTTTCTGGTCTTCTCTGTGGCTGCGTTCCACCTTGCCGTTATGTCTTGGCGTGTAAGGACGGATTAATTTATGCTGAACACCCAACTCAGCGGCGGTTTTCTCAAAAATGGTCTGTATATCCCGTTTGCTGTTGGAAAAGCGGTTTGTAAATTCAAAGCCCTTGTCGGTCTGGACACACTTCACACGAATACCTCTGCAAGCATACCACTTCACCGGTCGTTTCAAGAAGTCGGTAGAGGAGTAGGTGGACTGTTCTGGGTAGGCGGCCAGGAATCGGAGTCTGGAGAACTCATCAATGGCAGTATATTGGAACAGGCGCAGTTCCGGGTCAGCGATGCAGCGGCGAGGGACGACCTTCACATCCACCTGAATCCTTTCTCCCGGATGAGCCATCTGCTGGTAAGGTTTTGGTGTATAAGCCTTTTTCTTCTTCTCCTGTGGGAACATCCCCAGTTTGCGCATGACCCGAAATAGGCTTTCAGGCCGGCGGGTATAGCCGCGCTGTTTCAGACGGTGCCACAGCTCCACCAAGCCGAGCTGTGGATTACGGCGGCGCATATCCCGAATCAGCTTCAGTTCCGTTTCGGTATGCTGGTTTGGATGGCTGCGAGGACGTCTGGACTGGCAGGCCAGGGATTCCACACTTCCATCCCAGCGGGCCCGCCAGAAGTAGATATAAGATCGGTTCCTGTTGTACTTCCGGCTGGCACGGCTTACACCGTATTTCTCTGCATATTTCATTAGGGACTGCCTGTATGCCATGTCCTGTGTTATACTCTTGCTCATGAAGGATGTGGCCTCCTTCCGGTTGTGTTAAGTGTGGTAACTCAACTTTAACCGATGCGACCCCATCCTTCTACCTTTTTCTTCCTCTACTGTCCAATATGTATTGTACTCCTACACGGCAGGACACTCCCTTTTCACTTTTTCCATTGACACCCTATTTTCCCGGGACTATAATAGAAAGCTGCCACACCTGCGTGGTGGGGCGGTTTTTATTTTATTGAAAGAAAGGGGCTCTTTCCCATGAGCAATTCCCGCGTCTACAACTTTGCCGCCGGGCCCTCTGTCCTTCCGCTGTCCGTACTGGAGCGGGCCGGGGCTGAGATCACCAACTACCGGGGCTCCGGCATGTCCGTGATGGAGATGAGCCACCGATCTAAGGTATTTATGGACATCTTCCAGGAGACACAGGACAAGCTGCGCCGGCTGATGAACATCCCGGAGAACTACCGCATCCTGTTCCTCCAGACCGGGGCCTCCGGCCAGTTCTCCGCCATCCCTCTGAACCTTATCAGCAAAACAGGAAAGGCGGACTACGCTGTCACCGGCAACTTCTCCAACCTGGCCTATAAGGAGGCCACCAAGTACGGAACAATCAGTCTGGCCTGCGACACCGGCGACCGCAACCACTGCTGCATCCCCCGGCAGGGGGAGCTGAAGCTGGACCCCGAGGCCAGCTACTTCTACTACTGTGCCAACAACACCATCTACGGCACTGAGTGGGACTATGTCCCCGAGACCGGCTCTGTCCCTCTGGTGTGCGACATGTCCTCTGACATCCTGTCCATGCCGGTGGATGTGTCCAAATTCGGCCTGATCTACGCCGGAGCCCAGAAGAACATGGCCCCCGCCGGGCTGACGGTGGTTATCATCAAAGAGGACCTAGCCGGCCACGAGCTGCCCTACACCCCCCTCATGATGAACTACCAGACCATGATCGACAAGGATTCTATGTACAACACTCCCCCCTGCTGGTGCATCTACATGCTGGGCCTGGTTCTGGACTGGGTAGCAGAAAACGGCGGCCCGGAGGGGATGAAAAAGCTGCGGGACCTGCGCTCCGGAATGCTCTACGACACACTGGAGAACGCCCGTCTCTTCCAGCTCCACGCGGACAAGGGCTCCCGCTCCGGGATGAATGTCACCTTCCGCACCGGGGACGAGACCCTGGACGCCAAGTTTGTCAAAGAGGCCGCAGCGGCCGGCTTTGTCAACCTGAAGGGCCACCGGAAGACCGGCGGCATGCGGGCCTCCATCTACAACGCCATGCCCGTGGAGGGCGTGGAAAAGCTGTGCAGCTTTATCCAGAACTTTGACAAGAGCAACTGATCGGAGAAAGGACACCCCATGTCTCAGAGAGAAAATTTGCGCCTGCTGACAACAACTGCGCTGTTCGCCGCCGCCATCACCGTTATGACCGCCTACATGCTCCATATCCCCCTCCCCACCGGGGGCTATATCCACCTGGGGGACGCCCTGATCTACCTGGCGGCCTGTCTGCTGCCCGTCCCTTACGCGGCGGCTGCCGCCGCCATCGGCGCGGGGCTGGCCGACCTGCTCACCGCCCCTATGTGGGTGCTGCCCACTCTGGTTATCAAGGCGGTGCTGGTGCTGTTCTTCACCAGCAAGTCGGAGCGCATCCTCTGCCTGCGCAACTGGGCCGCCGTGGTAGCGGCTGGGCTCTTTTCCCCCGCCGCCTACGCCCTGGCCAACTGCGTCATGGCCGGGACCGTGACCGCCTTCCTGCCCCAGTTCCTGGGCACCCTGGCTCAGGGCATCGGCAGCGGAGCGCTGTTCCTGGTGATTGCCCCGGCGCTGGACGGGGTCAAACTGAAGGAGCATGTGGGTGCGTAATTTTGGAGGTACTTAATTTATGACCAATTTTGAGCTTACCAACGCCATCTGTGAAGAAATCCGTGCAGAATACCGTACCCCCTGTCTCTCTTTCTCCCTGGAGGAGGGTGAGCCTGGCCTGACCGGCAGCAAGGTGGGGGGCACCCCCTACCTGCCCAAGGGGGCCAGGTGGCCTGTGGACGAGCAGGGAATTCCCTTACGGTTTCTGGCTCAGATCGACTGTGCCCAGCTCATCGCTCTGCCCGACTATCCCCATGCCGGTCTGCTGCAATTTTTCATCGGTACCGACGAGATGTTTGGCTGTGATTTCGGAGCCATGAAGTCAAAAAATTACGCTGTTCTCTACCATGAGACGGTGGACCCCTCCGTTACGGCGGCGGATATCTCCCTCCCGGAGCCACAGGAGGACTACTCCCCCCTGGAGAAGGGACCCTTCCGTATCGTTTTCGGCGCCCCTGTGGACCAAGGCATAACCCCCGGCGACTTTCGTTTTGACTCCCTGTTCGTCCAGAAGTGGAATCAGCAAAAGCCGGATGAGCCCATCGAGAAGGGCTGGGATGTATTCGAGCTGCTGGACGAGGACGACGATGAAGATGATCTGTTCGGCTGCGGCGACGAGGATGTCCCCCATCACCAGTTGGGCGGCTACCCTTACTTCACGCAGGCCGACCCCCGCGAGACCCAGCACGGAGACCTGGATACCCTTCTGTTCCAGTTGGACAGTGACACACGGGGCCGGGAGTTCCTTGTCTGCTGGGGCGACCTGGGGGTGGGCAACTTCTTCATCAACCGGGAGGCCCTGAAGCGCCGGGACTTCTCCCGGGTGCTGTACAACTGGGACTGCGGCTGAACAGGTTTCCCCCACGGGAAGACTTATTAAATTAACACGAGGTAATTCACATGTATCGTATTAAAACACTGAACAAAATTTCCTCCGTGGGGCTGGACCGGCTGGACCGGGACCGCTTCCAGGTGGGGAGCGATGTGGAGAACGAGGACGGTATTCTGGTCCGCTCCGCCCCCATGCACGAGTACGCTTTTCCCGACGCCCTCCGGGCTATCGCCCGGGCCGGGGCGGGCACCAACAATATCCCCATCGACCGGTGCTCGGAAAACGGCATTGTGGTCTTCAATACCCCCGGCGCCAACGCCAACGCGGTAAAGGAACTGGTCATCGCCGCCATGCTGGTGGCCTCCCGGGACATTCTCGGGGGCGCCGACTGGGTGCAGGAACAGGCCCACACCCCTAAGGTGGACGTGGCTGCCGCCGTGGAGAAGGGCAAGTCCGCCTTTGCGGGCCCGGAGCTGTATAAGAAGACCCTGGGCGTTATCGGCCTGGGGGCTATCGGGGCTCTGGTGTGCAATATCGCCCTGGACCTGGGGATGGACGTCTATGGCTACGACCCCTTCCTGTCGGTGGACGCCGCTCTGCGGCTGGACCGCCACGTCCATGTGGTGAAGGAGGTGGGCGAGCTTTATAAGGTTTCCGACTACATCACCATCCATATCCCCTACAACAGCTCCACCAAGGACTTTATCAATGCTGAGGCCATCGGCAAGATGAAGGGCCAGGTGCGGGTGCTCAACCTGGCCCGGGGCGGTCTGGTGAACGACGAGGACATGATTGCCGCTCTGGAGGCGGGGCGAGTGGCCAAATACGTCACCGACTTCCCCGATGAACGGATTGCCACAGTGAAAAACGTAATTGCCCTGCCCCACCTGGGGGCCTCCACCCCGGAGAGCGAGGAGAACTGCGCCGTCATGGCCGCCCGCCAGCTCCAGGACTATCTGGTCAACGGCAATATCACCAACTCGGTCAACCTGCCCAACGTGGTCCAGGACTGGAGCGGCATCGCCCGCATCTGCCTGATTCACAAGAATGTGCCCGGTATGCTGTCTCAGATCATGGCGGTGCTGTCCGACGACCATATCAACGTGGAAAACCTGACCAACAAGTCCAAAAAGGACTACGCCTACACAATGGTGGATGTCAACACCCGTCTCACCGAGGATGCGGTGGAAGAGTTGCGGGCCATCCCCAATATGATCCGGGTGCGGGTTCTGAACCATTGAGCTGAGCGCGGCGGCCTGTTGGCCGCCGCGTTTCCTTTTGGCGTATTTTCCCCCTCCCTCGCATAGAATGGCAGGAGAGGGGGCGGAAATAGTGGAAGAACAGCTCACAATGAGGGGCGGCGGAACCCTGACACTGCATCAGGAGGGCCCCCGGGTACATATGGAGGCGGAGCGTCCGTCAGACGGCCTGGGACTCTACAAGGTGTGGCTCCACGGCGAGCAGGGGGGCAAGCTCCTTCTGGGCACTCTGGCCCCGGAGGGTGGGGCGCTGCGGCTGCGCCGCACCCTGTCCGTGGGGGCGCTGGAGCAGGCTGGCTGCTGGCCCCGCTTCCGGGCGGAGGCCCCGCTGGCCTTTGCCTTTAACGGCCAGGCCCCAGGGCAGTGGTACTGTGAGCAGCACCCAGAGAGACTGGTGTCCGACCCGGTGCTGAAAAAGCAGCTCACAGGGGCCATTCTGTGCCGCCGGGGGGAGGGTGGCTTCTCCTTGGCTTCCCCCTTCCGGGCCGACCGGCCCGTGCGGCTGCCCGCCCTGTTCTGCCTGGCCCGGACGGAGCGCCGGGAGGGCCAGCTTCACCTGGTTTGGGACTTTGACAGGGAGGGGAATCCCAAAGTTCCGCATAAGCGGGAATGATCTGGACAGACTAACTGCCAGTAGCGGAGGACCTCTCCGTTTTGAAAGGAGGCAGTTTTATGCCCAATCTCACCACCAAGGAGCTGACCGCCCTGTCCGACCAGCTGGACTTTGAGCGGGTGCTCCACTGCAAGTACCTCTCCGCCGTTCAGGAGTGTCAGGACCAGGAGCTGAAGAATCAGTTTCAGTCCTGCGCCAGCCAGCATCTGCAAAACTACAACACCCTGCTGGGTCATCTGCGCTAAAGGAGGAACAGGGATGAACGATCAGGAACGGATTACAGACTTTTTGTGCAGCGAAAAGAAGATGAGCGCCAATTACGACACGTTTGCCTCGGAATGTGTCAATGTGGCGCTGCGGGATGACTTCCTGAACATCTTTCGCCAGAGCCATCAGACCCAGACCGACCTGTTTAAGCTGGCTCAGACCAAGGGCTGGTATCAGGTGGAACAGGCGCCACAGAACAAGGTGAGCCAGGCCTATACCCGGTTTTCCAACCAGCAGCCCACAGCGTAAAACGTCCCGGCGGAGCCCCTGCAAATGGGGTTCCGCTCAATTTAAAATTTTTTTCAAAAAGGGGTTGCTTTTTCTTTTCAGGCGTGGTATTATACATAAGCTGTCCGACACAAGAGGCCAGCATTTTCCGGGTGTGGCGAAGTTTGGTATCGCGCTTGAATGGGGTTCAAGAGGCCGCTGG
>CATEPI010000055.1:0-9082 GCA_949525845.1 uncultured Eubacteriales bacterium | reverse complement strand
TATCCTTTTGCATTGCAAAAGGATAGAACGGTACCGTTCTCAATTTAGTATAACAGCTTCTTAACGCTTTGTAAAGTATGCTGTCTGCATAGTGTTTGAAAGCATTTTTACGAAGTTGTATTACGACAGAAAACCGGAGCGGCAAGGCGAGAAACCCTGCCGCTCCCGATGATTTTAAATAGTTTATACCTTCCGAATGGAGGCGATACTCCCGGCAATCTGCCGGGCCACGTCGGGGTTGTTCATGGTGTACAGGTGGATGCCCTCCACTCCTCCGGCAATGAGGTCGGCAATCTGGTCGATGGCGTAGGCGATGCCGGCCTCCCGCAGGGCCTCGGGATGGTCGCCGTATCGGGCCAGGATGCGGGTGAGCTTGGCGGGCAGGCTGGCCCCGCACATGGACACCATCCGCTGGATGGACCTGGCGCTGAGCACCGGCATGATACCCGCCTCGATGGGCGCGTTGATGCCCGCAATGCGGGCCCGCTCCAGAAAGCGGAAGAAATCCTCGTTGTCGAAAAACAGCTGGCTTACCAGATGCTGGGCCCCGGCGTCCACCTTTTCCTTCAGGTGGCGGATATCGCTTACCAGGTCGGGGCTCTCCAGGTGCCCCTCGGGGTAGCAGGCGGCGGACACTCCAAAGTCTCCCCGCTCCCGGATGTAGGCCACCAGCTCACTGGCGTACTTGAAATCGGTCTTGGGGGGATAGTCCGGGTTCACGTCCCCCCGCAGGGCCAGCACATTTTCCACCCCGTCGGCTTTCAGGTCGGCCAGCAGGCGGTCCACATCCTCCCTCCCAGCGGCCACACAGGTGAGGTGGGCCATGGCGGGGATGTGGTACCGGTTTTCAATGAGGGCGGCAATGTCCCGGGTGGTCTGGTTCACCTGAGAGCCCCCCGCCCCGAAGGTGACGCTGATAAAGTCGGGACGGATGTCCTTCAGGCCGTCCAGGGTTTTGTAGATGCTGTCCACCGGGGCGTCCTTCTTAGGCGGGAAGACCTCGCAGGAGAAGACGGTTTTTCCCTTGCCAAATAACTCACATAATTTCATTGCAATCGCTTCTTTCTGTTAAATATCCAGCTCCAGCAGCACCGGGCAGTGGTCGCTGCCCTCAATGTCCGCCAGAATCTCCGCACGAAGGATCCTGTCCCTCAGACGGTCGGAGACGATGAAGTAGTCAATACGCCATCCCGCGTTGTTCTTCCGGGCGTTAAACCGGTAGGACCACCAGGAGTAGGCCCCCTCCCGATCCGGGTAGAGGTACCGGAAGGTGTCGGTAAAGCCGGAAGCCAGCAGGGCGGTCATCTTCTCCCGCTCCTGGTCGGAGAAGCCGGCGTTGCCCCGGTTGGTTTTGGGATTTTTCAGGTCGATCTCCTGATGGGCCACGTTCAGGTCGCCGCAGTAGATCACCGGCTTGGCCCTGTCCAGCGACACGAGGTAGTCCCGCAGGTCGTCCTCCCAGCTCATGCGATAGTCGATCCGCTTCAATTCGTTCTGGGCGTTGGGGGTGTAGCAGCACACCAGATAAAATTTCTCATATTCCAGAGTGATAAGCCGCCCCTCGTGGTCGTGCTGGTCGATATCCATGCCCAGGGCCTCCGCCATGGGAGCGCAGGGGGTGAAGATGGCGGTGCCGGAATAGCCTTTCTTCTCCGCCGAGTTCCAGAACTCGTGTATCCCCTCCCCCAGGGGGATGTCCGCCTGTCCCCGCTCCATCTTGGTCTCCTGAAGACAGAGGAAGTCGGGCCTGTACCCCTGATAGAAGTCAGAAAACCCTTTTTTCATACAGGCCCGCAGGCCGTTTACATTCCAGGAAATAAATACCATTCCAAAGCTCCTTCCGCCATGCCATCCGCTGAGCGGGTCCTATTATACGCCGAACCGCTCCGTTTTGCAAGGGCAAAGCCCCTCTATTTCACTGCCGCCTTGCTTTTCCCCCTTTTCTTTTTCCTTCGTCTGTGGTATACTGTAAAATGAATTTGTATGTAAAGGTTGGAAACGGTTTTGGATAACATCACCCTTATCGGCATGCCGGGTTCCGGCAAAAGCACCGCAGGTGTCCTGCTGGCCAAGCTGCTGGGCTACCAGTTTCTGGACGTGGATCTGCTCATCCAGGAGCGGGAGGGGGCCCTGCTCCAGGAGATCCTGGACCGCCGGGGGACGGCGGCGTTTCTGGACGCGGAGGAGGCGGCGGTGCGCACCCTGTCCTGCCGGCGCACCGTAATCGCCCCGGGGGGCAGCGCCGTGTGCCGGGAGGGGGCGGCCCTCCACCTGAAGGGGCTGGGACCGGTGGTCTACCTCCAGGTCTCTCTGGAGGAGCTGACGCGGCGGGTCCAAAACCTGTCCACCCGGGGCATCGCCATGGAGCCGGGCCAGACCCTGGCCGACGTGATGGCCTACCGGGACCCCCTTTACCGCAAATATGCCGACCTGGTAGTAGACTGCCCTCCGGGGCAGGAGCTGCTCCAGACCGCCCGGCTGGTCATGGACCGGCTGCGGGCGTCCGGCAAATAACACCCCAGCCCGCAGGGCGCAAACGCGCGGGCCGGGCGGACGCCGCCTGTGCGGGGACGCGGCTTGCCGCGGCTCCGCAGGACAGCAGGCAGCCGTCTGCCCGAAATGGAAAAGGAAGTATTTCATGCAGTTTAAAGACCTGGGGCTGAATGCCCCCATTCTGAGAGCCCTGGAGGAGCAGGGCTATGTAAAGCCCTCTCCCATCCAGGAGAAGGCCATCCCCCCCGCCCTCACCGGGCGGGACGTGCTGGGCTGCGCCCAGACGGGCACCGGCAAGACCTGTGCCTTCGCCACCCCTATTTTGCAGCGTCTGGAGGCCCAAACCGGCCCCCGGCGGCCCATTCGGGCCCTTATCCTCACCCCCACCCGGGAGCTTGCCATCCAGATCGGTGAGAGCTTCGACGCCTATGGCAAATACCTGAAGCTGCGCCACACCGTCATCTTCGGCGGAGTGGGCCAGAATCCCCAGGTGGAGGCCCTGAAAAAGGGGGTAGACATTCTGGTGGCCACCCCCGGCCGCCTGATGGACCTCCACGACCAGGGCTTTGTCTCCCTGGACGCCCTGGAGATCTTTGTGCTGGACGAGGCCGACCGGATGCTGGACATGGGCTTTATCCACGACGTGCGGAAAATTCTCAAGTGGCTCCCCCAGAAGAAGCAGACCCTGTTCTTCTCCGCCACCATGCCCCCCGAGATCACCGACCTGGTGAACTCCCTGCTGAAAAATCCGGTGAAGGTGGCGGTGGACCCCATCTCCTCCCCGGTGGAGGTGATCCGCCAGAGCGTCTACCTGGTGGACAAGGGGAACAAGACCAATCTGCTGGCCCACCTTATGGAGCGCAAGCGGGTGAAAAACGCCCTGGTCTTCACCCGCACCAAGCACGGGGCCAACAAGGTGGCCCGGGACCTGGGCAAGGCGGGCATCTCCGCCGCCGCCATCCACGGCAACAAGAGCCAGACCGCCCGGCAGCAGGCCCTGGCCGACTTCAAGGCCGGCCGTATCCGCTGCCTGGTGGCCACCGACATCGCCGCCCGGGGGCTGGACATCGAGGAGCTGTCCCACGTGTTCAACTACAACCTGCCCGAGGTGCCCGAGACCTATGTCCACCGCATCGGCCGCACCGGCCGGGCGGGCCGGGGAGGGGAGGCCATCGCCTTCTGTGACTTCGGGGAGAAGCCCCTGCTCCGGGACATCGAGAAGCTCATCAGCAAAAAGGTGCCCCTCATAGAGGACCACCCCTACCCCATGCGGGTCTTCGAGGCCCCCAAGCGGGACAAACACGGCAAAATCATCAACGAGGAGGACCAGGAGGCCCGCCAGGCCGCCCGGGAGCTGCGCCGCCAGCGGGAGGAGGCCCGGAAAGCCGCCGAGGAGTCCCGCCGGGCGGCGGAGCAGGCCGGACTGGAGGCAGCCCGGGCGGCGTCCGCCCCGGAGGGGGCCGCCCCCAAGAAGAAGCGCCGCCGGAAAAAGAAGGGGACCGCCGCCGAGCCCCTCTCCCCCGCCGTCCCTGTGATAGAGGAGAGCGAGGACGCCTTCGACTACCTGCCCGCACCCCCCGCTGCCCCCAAGCGGGGAGTACGTCCCGGCGCCCTGTTGGACACCGGCGACGCCATGCCCAACACCGAATTTCACCGGCCCAATCCCCTGGACAGCGACACCATTATGGACGCCACCGCCCGCCTGCTGGCCCCCCGGCGATCCCTGCTGTCCAGTCTCCTCCCCAAGCCGGAGGAGAAGGCCCAGAAGCAGGGGAAGAAAAAACAGGCCGAGCCCCAAAAGCCCAAACAGGCCAGGGTGGAGGAGCCCAGGAAGGCCCGGCAGGCCAAGCCGGAGCAGGCCAAAAAGGGCCGGAAGCCCGTCCAGGCCAGGCAGGAGCCCACGAAAAAGGCGGCCCCTCCTCAGCAGCAGAAAAAGAAGGGGGCCGGCAAGCCCCCCCGCCGTATGCCCCCCGAGCCGCCCCGGAAGAACCAACCCAAGGATTCCACTGAGCAGGCCAGCCTGATGAAGCCCTATTATTTGGATATTGGAAGATAACGGAGGAAAGGAGGTTTTCCCATGCCGAGTGAATCCGAGATAAAGCGCATGGATTTAGCTATGCTCTATGAGCTGCGGCTGATTTTCAACGAAAGCGAGAAAGAAACCTTCACCAAGGCGGAAATTATGGAATTACTGGACCAGATTGCAATTACAAAGAAATAGCAGGAGGAAAACATCATGGATTATCAAGCCCTTTACCAGCAGAAGCTGACCACCCCCGAGCAGGCCGTGAAGGCGGTCAAGTCGGGTGACTGGGTGGACTACGGCTGGTGCACCAACCACCCCGTGGCATTGGACCGCGCCCTGGCCGCCCGGAAGGACGAGCTCACCGACGTGAAGGTGCGGGGAGGCGTCACCATGTGGATGCCCGAGATCGCCAAGGCGGATGATGCCGGCGACCACTTCACCTGGAACTCCTGGCACTGCTCCGGCATCGACCGGAAGATTATCGGCAAGGGGATGGGCTTCTTCGCCCCCATGCGCTACTCCGAGCTGCCCCGGTTCTACCGGGAGAATGTCTCGGTGGACGTGGCCATGATTCAGGTAACCCCCATGGACAGCCACGGCAATTTCAGCTACGCCCTGGCCGCCTCCCACCTGGCCGACATGCTGGACAAAGCCAAGGTCATCATCCTGGAGGTCAACCAGAATCTGCCCTGGGTCTACGGCCTCACCGGCTGCGAGATCAACATTGCCGACGTGGACTACGTGGTGGAGGGAGACAACCCTGCCGTGGCCCAGCTGGGCGGGGGCGGCGAGCCCACCGACGTGGACCGGGCGGTGGCCAAGCTCATTGTGGAGCAGATCCCCAACGGGGCCTGCCTCCAGCTGGGCATCGGCGGCATGCCCAACACCGTGGGCTCCATGATCGCCCAGTCCGATTTGAAGGACCTGGGCGTCCACACCGAGATGTATGTGGACGGCTTTGTGGACATGGCCCTGGCGGGCAAGCTCACCGGCCGTAACAAGGCCCTGGACAAGGGCCGGCAAGTCTACGCCTTCGCCGCCGGCAGCCAAAAGCTCTACGACTATGTAGACCGCAACCCCGCCGTGATGGCCGCTCCGGTGGACTACACCAACGACGTGCGGGTGCTGGCCCAGCTGGATAACTTCATCTCCATCAACAACGCCATCGACATGGACCTGTTCGGCCAGGTCAACGCCGAATCTGCCGGCCTTAAGCACATCTCCGGCACCGGCGGCCAGCTGGACTTCGTCATGGGCGCCTACCTGTCCAAGGGCGGCAAGAGCTTCATCTGCATGTCCTCCACCGTCACCGGCAAGGACGGCTCCGTCAAGAGCCGCATCGTCCCCACCCTCACCCCCGGCTCCATCGCCACCGACCCCCGGTCCTGTGTGCAGTACATCGTCACCGAGCACGGCATGATCAACCTGAAGGGCCTGTCCACCTGGGAGCGGGCCGAGGCCATCATCTCCATTGCCGACCCCCAGTTCCGGGAGCAGCTCATCCAGGACGCAGAAAAAATGGGTATTTGGCGCCGAAGCAACAAGTAATAGCAAAGATCCCGGCCTTACGGCCGGGATCTTTTATTTATCAATCATAACACAGCGAATGCCCCGCTCCCTCAGGGCCGCCTCCATGTCAAAGGGGGTGGCCAGCTTGGCCGTCCGGTAGCCCTTGTAGTAGACCCACTTCTTCCTGCCGTTTTTCCGGATCACCTTCACACCCAGCCCGTAGGACAGCTTGCTGTTCAGCTCCCGGGCGCTGTAGTGCAGTTCCACGCAGTCGATATCCTCAAAGGGGATGGGATAAGGGAGCCCCGTGTTCAGCACCAGACTGCCGTTCTCAAAGAAAAATGCCCCGGCATTGGATCTGTTCTGATACTGGCTCCGCTTTACAAACACCCCAATCACAACCGCGATGACAAGGGCCATCGGAAGAAAGGTAATGACATAGTCAAACAATCCCATTCTGTTACGCTCCTTTGTTACGGTAGTATTGGCAAATTCAACCTGGACTACCACCTATTTTTCTGCCAGCTCCCACTGGAAATTTTCCAGCTTCAAACGGCTGCCTATTGTGACACCCTCGGGGAGCAGGAACATGGTGATAGAGTGCTCCCCGCCGCTGTCAGCGACCAAGTCGGCATAGTCGCCGTTGATGGCGCGGACGGTGTAAAAAATCGGGTCCAAACAAATCCCCCCTTCCGGATCAGTCTAAGTGCTTGACGAAAACGCCATTCTCCCTGGAAAAGCCCATCCGGGTCAAATAGGCGGCATGGGCCTTGGACTCCTCCTCACCGAAGATCAGGGTTTGCACCCCTTTGGAGGGGAGTTTTCCATACAGATAGGCCCCGATGGAGCAGTCACGGTAAGTAGGCGTGGAGTAATCCAGTTTCACGCTCAGCGCCCCCTGAGCAACCTCCGTCCCCAGCAGCAGACCGGCCGGGTCGCCGCCACAGAACACCACATAGGCCCGGTCCCCCTCTCCCGCCCCGGTGAACCCGGGGAAATAGGTCAGGATGTCCTCCCGGTAATGGCTCAGCAGGTAGCCCAGCAGCCTGTCCCCCGGAGCCGCCTCCGTCAGGTCATAGCTTCTGTCCGCCTGCCTCAGCCGCACCAGATTATAGACGTTGATGCCCACCAGACAGGCGTTCATCAGCGCCGTGGGGTAGGAATGGATCATCAGGGCATAGGCCGCGAAAATTCCGCTGCCTATGGTGTTGATGACCCGCAGCCTGACCACGGACGACATCAGCATGGACACGACCACCAGGATAGAGCCCAGATATCCGATCATTTCTACCATTTTTCTCGCCCTCCTTGACCTGATTATACCCCTGAATCATAAAATACGCAACCGGCAAAGAAAAGTCCGTTTTATGGGACTATTCCCCCTGTATACTGAGGCTACAATACAGGAAAGGAGCAAAACGCTGTGGAGTATAATATCGTATGGGTGAGAGGACATGTAGAGGTCTACGACTGGGCGGGGCGCTTTTGCTTCTCCGCCGACAACGAGCGGGAGGCCCGGGAGGAACTGGCCTCGACCGCCGCTTAAATTAAAAAGCCCGGAGCGTAAGCTCCGGGCTTGCTTATGGCTTAGTACATGCCGCCCATGTCGGGGGCGGGAGCAGCAGGGGCGGGGGGCTGGGGCTTGTCGGCCACCAGGGACTCGGTGGTCAGCAGGACGGAGGCGATGGAGGCAGCGTTCTCCAGAGCGGAACGGGTCACCTTGGTGGGGTCCACAATCCCGGCGGGGATCATGTCACAGTACTCCTCCTTGTAGGCGTCGAAGCCGTAGCCCACCTTGCCGGACTCCTGGATCTTGGACAGCACCACCGCGCCGTCGATGCCGGCGTTGGCGGCAATCTGCTTCACGGGGGCGGTGAGGGCCCGGGCGATGATCTGCACACCGGTCTTCTCGTCGCCCTCGGTCTCGGCCAGCAGCTTCTCCACGGCGGGGATGGCGTTGAGGTAGGCGGTACCGCCGCCGGCCACGATGCCCTCTTCCACAGCGGCGCGGGTGGCGTTCAGGGCGTCCTCAATGCGCAGCTTCTTCTCCTTCATCTCCACCTCGGTGGCGGCGCCCACCTTGATGACGGCCACGCCGCCAGCCAGCTTGGCCAGCCGCTCCTGGAGCTTCTCCTTGTCGTAGTCGGAGGTGGTAACCTCGATCTGGCTCTTGATCTGGCCGATGCGGGCCTTGATGTCCTCAGTGGAGCCGGCGCCGTTGACGATGGTGGTGTTCTCCTTGGTGATCTTCACCTGACGGGCGGAGCCCAGCATGTTCATCTGAGCCTCCTTCAGCTCCAGGCCCACGTCGGAGGAAATCACCTCGCCGCCGGTGAGGATGGCGATATCCTGAAGCATCTCCTTGCGGCGGTCTCCGAAGCCGGGGGCCTTGACGCACACCACGTTCAGAGTGCCGCGGAGCCGGTTGACAATCAGGGTGGACAGGGCATCGCCCTCCACGTCCTCAGCGATGATGAGAAGCTTCTTGCCGGACTGGACCACCTGCTCCAGAATGGGCAGCAGCTCCTGGATGTTGGAAATCTTCTTGTCAGTGATGAGGATGAGGGCGTCGTCCAGCTCAGCCACCATCTTCTCGGTGTCGGTGACCATATAGGGGGTGATGTAGCCCCGGTCGAACTCCATGCCCTCCACAACCTCAGAGGAGGTCTCGGCGGTCTTGGACTCCTCGATGGTGATGACACCGTCGTGGCCCACCTTCTCCATGGCCTCGGCAATCAGCTTGCCGATGGTCTCGTCGCCGGAGGAGACGGTGCCCACCCGGGCGATATCGTCGGAGCCGTTGACCTTCTGGCTGTTGGCCTTCATGGCCTCGATGGCGGCGGCGGCGGCCTTGGCGATGCCCTTCTTCATGACCATGGGGTTGGCCCCGGCGGCCAGATTCTTCAGGCCCTCCCGGATGATGGCCTGGGCCAGCAGAGTGGCGGTGGTGGTGCCGTCGCCGGCCACGTCGTTGGTCTTGGTGGAGACCTCCTTCACCAGCTGAGCGCCCATGTTCTCAAAGGGGTCCTCCAGCTCGATCTCCTTGGCGATGGT
>CATEPI010000054.1:0-9569 GCA_949525845.1 uncultured Eubacteriales bacterium | reverse complement strand
TAGCGGCTCTGCCGCTTACGGATATCGCGTCCCCCTTGCGGGGAAAAGGAGGCTTGCCCTGCGGGGGAGGAAATTGGTCAATCGTAATGCAGCGCGTCGATGGGGTTGAGCCGCGCCGCCTTTTTGGCGGGGAGGTATCCGAAAAGCACCCCGATGCCCGCCGAGATGCCGAAGGCCGTCAGAACGGCAAAGAGGGTGGGGACCACGGTGAGGGCCTCTCCCAGAAGGCGGGCCGCCGCCACGGTGGCCGCCGCCGACAGGAGGTAGCCCAGGCCGATGCCGATTACCCCGCCCAGGGCGCTGGTGACGGCCGCCTCGATGACAAACTGCTCCATAATGGTCCGCTCCTTGGCCCCCAGGGACTTGCGCACGCCGATCTCCCGGGTGCGCTCGGTGACGGACACCAGCATGATGTTCATAATCCCGATGCCCCCCACCACCAGGGAAATGGCGGCGATGCCAGCCAACACGCCCACCAGAATGTTGATGGTTCCGGTCATGGCGTCCACCAGTTCAGACATGGTGACGATGGTGTAGTAGTCGTCGCTGCCGAAAAACTCGGTCAGCGCCCGCTCCAGGGCGGCCTTGTTCTGGGCCATGCGGTTCTCGTCCACCATGGTGACCACATAGCTGGACACCCGGCTGCCCCCCAATCGGGCGGCGGTGGAGTAGGGGAGGTAGAGGCAGTCGTCGCCGCCCCCCTCACTCATGGAGTCCTCCCGCTGGGAGAGGACCCCCACAATGGTCAGGGCCTGGCCCCCCACCCGCAGGGTCTGACCCACGGCGTTCCCACCGAAGTAGGCCTGATTCACATAGGCCCCCACCACGCAAACCTTGGCCCGGGTGGCGATGTCGCTGTATTGCAGCCCCCGGCCCTGGGCGATGGTGTAGCTGTAAATGTTGTTGTAGTCCTCGCTCACCCCGGACACCGAGGTGGAGGTGGTATCGCTGCCGATTTTCACCCCGCCCATCATGGACACGGTGGGGGAGCACAGCTCCAGCTCCCCGGGGTGGTCCGCCACAATCTCATACATGTCCTCCACCTCCATGGTCCGGGTGGCCCCCCGGGACTGGACGGTGACGGTGAGGGTGTTGGTGCCCATGGAGGAGAAGCTGTCAGCGATGTAGTGCTCCAGACCGCTGCCCAGGCCCACAATGACAATCACCGCCGCCACGCCGATGATGATGCCCAGCATGGTGAGCAGGGTGCGGACCTTGCTGGAGACGATATTTTTCAGGGCCAGAGAGAGGGATTCAGTGAATCTCATATGTCTCCACCCCCTCGCGCCCCCGGGGACCGGGGGGTGACTACCGCCTCCGGGGCGTTGGCGGGGCCGTCATACACCACCCGGCCGTCCTCCAGCCGGATGATCCGCTGGGCCTGGACGGCGATGGAGTTGTCGTGGGTGATGAGGACCACCGTGTGCCCGGCGCGGTGGAGGTCCTGGAGCATGGCCAGCACCTCCCGGCCGGTGCGGGAGTCCAGGGCGCCGGTGGGCTCGTCGGCCAGAATCACCGAGGGCCTGCCCACCAGGGCTCGGGCGACGGACACCCGCTGCTGCTGACCCCCGGACAGCTCCATGGGCCTGTGCCGCCACTTGTCCCCCAGGCCCACCTGCTCCAGCGCGGCCAGGGCCCGGTCCCGCCGCTCCCCCCGGGGGACCCCGGCGTACATCAGGGGGACCTCCACGTTTTCCAGCAGGTTCAGCCTGGGCAGCAGGTTGTACTGCTGAAAGATGAAGCCAAGAAGCTCGTTGCGTATCTCCGCCAGCCGGTTTTTGTTCATCCGGCCCACGTCCTGGCCGTTGAGGAGATAGGTCCCCTCCGAGGGCACGTCCAGACATCCAATGATATTCATGCAGGTGGACTTCCCCGAGCCGGAGGAGCCCACAATGGCGGTAAACTCCCCGGTCTCAATCTCAAAAGAGATGTGATCGGCGGCAGTGACCGTGCTGTCCCCCATGGGGTAGTACCTGCACACATCCTGAAAGGTAATCAGCGCAGCCATATCAAAAGCCTCCCCGTCCACCGCCGGGACCGCCGGACACTGTGATGTTGGGCGCCCCGCCGCCGGGCATGGCCGCGCTCTCGAAGGCCACCCCGCCCATGCCGCCGGGCATCATCATCCCGAAGCCGCCCGAGGAGGTAGTGGGGATGTAGGCCACAGTGTCCCCCTCCTGGAGGCCGGAAATAATCTCGATGTAGCTGCTGTCGCTGGCGCCAATCTCCACGGGGACGGAGCAGTAATCCCCGCCCTCTATGGCCGTGCCGTTGGCGGCGCTGGGGGAATCGGCAGTAACCAGCACGGTGTTCCCCCGGTTCAGCGCCCCGGAGGGGATGGCCAGCACGCCGCTGGCGCTCTGGAGGGTGATGGCGGCGTCCACATTCATGCCGGGAAGCAGGCCCTCGGTCTCGTCGATGCGGACAGTAACCGGGTAGGTGGTGGTCCCTCCGGAGGAGGTCCCGGCCACGCTCACCTTGGTCACCACGCCGGTGTAGGTCCTGCCCTCCACCGCGTCGGCGGTGATTTCCACCCTCTGGCCCACGGCGATGTCGGAGATGTCCAGCTCGTCCACGCTGAGGGTCATGGTGAGATAGCTCAGATCGTAGATGGAGCACAGCACCTTGCCCGCCTCGCTGGTCTCGCCGGCCTTGTAGTTCTTGTCGATCACCGTCCCCCGGATGGGGGAGGTGACGGTGTAGTTGTTCAGCTGGTCCTGCCGGCTCTCCAGTGACAACTCCGCGTTGCGCAGGGAGTCGGCGGCGCTTTGGAGGCTGTCGTCCAGGCTGTCGCTGGTGAGGGTGAGGAGGACGTCTCCCCGGTCCACCCGGTCCCCCTCCCGGGCCCGGATGGCGGCCACCTGGCCGGAGACCTCCGCCGTGATGGCCTGCTCCGCCGCGTAGGCAAAGGCGGCGCTTCCGGCGCTGGCACAGCCGTCGATGGTGGCGGAGCCGGTCTGGCTGACCGACAGGGCCCCGGGGTTGGCCACCTCCACCGTCACATAGCGGACAATCCGGTTGCCCTCCAGCACCGTGTCCGCCCGGTCAACCTTGGAAACGGTTCCCTCCAGCGTCTCGAAGGTGCTCTCCAGAGTGACGGCCGCCCGCTGGCCGACGGAGAAGCCCGCCGCCTCGTCGGCAAGGAAGGGGACCGTCAGTGTCATAACGTCGGAGTTGCGCAGGGTGGCCACGGTCTGCCCGGCGGATACGTCGTCCCCCTCCTCTACCTCCAGGGAGAGGACCCGCCCCGTCTTGGGGGCGGTGACTGACAGCTTTTCCAGATCCTTGACCCGGCTGTTGTAGCTGCGCTGGGCCTGCTCCAGGGAGATCCGGGCCTGCTCCAGGGAGCCGGACAGGTCGGAGGTGTCGATGGTGTAGAGCACCGTCCCCTCCTCCACCTGGTCCCCCTCCTCGAAGTCGGCGGTGAGGATGTTCCCCTCCGCCAGAGAGGTGACCGAATAGGAGTTGGCCGCCTCCAGCACACCGCTGCCGGTGATCTGGGCGGTGATGTCCCGCCGCTCCACCGGGGCGGTGGTGTAGGTCAGGCCGGCGGCGGAGGCGGGTTGACCGCCCCCGGCCAGCCGCAGGGCGAAGGCCCCCGCCAGCACGCAGGCGGCCGCGGGGAGCAATACCCGCTTGCGCAGCAGCTTTTTGGCCAGCGTGCCGGATGCTCTGCCGGGCTTCTCCCGCTGGGGGGCGTCCCGTTTCAATACAGGAAGGTTCATAGCTGAAATCGTCCTTTCCGTTTTAGACTGGCCCCATCCTAACAGGAAAATTTGAACGGCTAGCGGAGGAAATCGAAACAAAAGCTAAACAACCTGCAAACAATTCAAAACCTCCCCGCCGAAGATACGGCGGGGAGGAAAGCGCAAAAAGGCCCCTTTGGAAAGGGGCTGTCAGCCGCAGGCTGACTGAGGATTGCGTTTTGCGCAGCAAAACATACGAAGTAAACAAAGCCTGCGAAATCTTGATTATTTCATACATTTCGCCTGCGGCGAAATACAATCCTCAGTCAGCGGCTCCGCCGCTGCCAGCTCCTTTCCAAAGGAGCCCTTGCCGCCTGCGGGCGGGACGGGAGGACGACCCTGTGCATCACGCCCGGTTCAGCCAGTAGCCCGCCCCCCAGACGGTCTCAATGAGGCTGGGGTGGGCGGGGTCGTCCTCCACTTTATCCCGGATGCGGCCGATGTGGACGGTGACGGTGGCGCTGTCCCCCACGTACTCATAGCCCCAGATGGTCTCAAAGAGCTTTTCCTTGGAAAATACCGTGTTGGGGTGCTCGGCCAGAAACTTCAGCAGGGCAAATTCCCGGTTGGGCATTTTGACCTCCTGCCCGTCCTTCAGCACCCGCCAGCTCCGGGGCAGAATCTGAACGCGGCCCAGGTCGAGGACCTCCGGCTCTCCCTGCCCCCCGCCGGTGAGGCGGGCGTACCGGCTGAGATGGGCCTTCACCCGGGCCACCAGCTCCGCCGGGTCGAAGGGCTTGGCGATGTAGTCGTCCGCCCCCAGGCCCAGGCCGCGGATCTTGTCCACCGACTCGGTGCGGGCGGTGACCATAAGGATGGGCACGTCAATCCGGTCCCGGATCAGGCGGCACACGTCGTAGCCGCTGCACCCGGGGAGCATCAGGTCCAGCAGGAGGAGGCTGTAGTCTCCGTTCAGCGCCTCGGTAACCGCCTGCTGGCCGTTGTCCACCACGGTTACATCGTAGCCCTCTACCTCCAGATAGTCCCGCTCCAGCATGGCGATCTCAGGATCGTCCTCAGCAATCAGCAGCCTGGCCATAGTGACCCTCCTTCCGGGGGAGCTGGATGGTAAAAACCAGTCCCCCGCCGTTCTCCGCCCGGATGGTCCCGCCGTGGGCCTCCACAATGTATTTGGCGATGTACAGCCCCAGGCCGGAGCCCTCGCCGTTTTGGGTGCTCCGGGCCTGGTCGGCCCGCCAGAACTGGTCAAAGAGGTGGGGCAGGGCCTCCTCCGGCACCCCCTGGCCGTTGTCGGCAAAGCGGAGGGATATCCAGTCCCCCCGGCGCTCCACCGCCAGGGAGATCACCAGGGGGTCGGCCCCGGCGTAGCGCAGGGCGTTGTCCTTCAGGTTGCTCAGCACCCGGTACAGCTGCTCCGCGTCCATGTAGGCGGGATGGGGCTCAGGGGAGAGAGAGGTTTCAAACCGTCCCCCCGCCTGCTCCAGCTCCGGGGCGGTCTCGGCGGCAAACCGGGCGATAAAGGCTCCCAGGTCGGCGGGCTGGAGGAGCAGGGGCAGGTTGCCCGTCTCCAGCCGGGAGAAGTAGAACAGCCGCTGGAGGAGGACGTCCATGTCGCAGGCCCGGCGGTAGGCCACCTCCAGATACTGCTGCTGCCGCTCCGGCGTCTGGGCCACCCCGTCCCGCAGGCCCTTGATGTACCCCTTCACGCTGGTGAGGGGGGTGCGCAGGTCGTGGGAGATGCCGGCCACCAGGTCGGTGCGGGCCTGCTCATAGGCGGCGTTTTTCTCCTGCTCGGCCAGCAGATGCTCCTGCATCCGGTTGAAGGCGGCGCACACCGGGGCAAATTCGTCCCGCCCCCGGTAGTCGATAGCCTGGGTAAAGTCCCCGGCCTCCACCCGCCCGGCGCCCTGGGTGAGGGCGTTGACCGGCTGAAGAAGCTTTTTCAGCTGGTAGCGGGTAAACAGGGTGTTCAGCAGGAGGATTACCACAATGGCTGCCCCGCCGCTGAGGAACAGGGAGAGGGTCATGGTCTCCATCCGGGGCCGGGGCCGGCCCAGGGACGCAGACGCCGGGCGGAACGGGACGGCGCCCACCAGCTCCAGCTCACCCATCCCCCGGTCCAGCCAGACCATGCCCTCCTGGGTGGCGACGTTGACGCGCATGGCCTGGAACATCTCCTCCGCCTGCCGCTGGTAGTACCGGCCGATGGCGTGGGTGGCCGTGCTGTTCACCGCCAGCATGGCCACCAGCGCCACCAGCACAGAGACCGTATTACAAAAAAAGAGGTGCCGCCGAATCCGCATAGGGTTTCCCTCCTGACGCTTCAAATGCACCTCTATTGTACTATGAAATTGTAAATAAATCAGCGTTGGATTCTAAACTTTTCCGAAATTTTAAAACAGGGCCCGGGCGGCCGCTCAGGCCACGGAGTACCGCCAGGTGTTAAACAGGCTGATGCAGATAATAACCGCCATCAGCACCACGAACAGCCGCTCGACACCCTCGCCCCTCAGCCGCTGGTTCAGCTTCCGGCCCAGAACGCCGCCGCCCAGTCCTCCCGCCACCATCAGGGCCAGCACCGGCCAGCGGAAGTCCGGGACGGAGCCGGTGGCGAGGGTGGTAAGCAGGCTGCACAGCTGGCTGAAAAAGATGATATACAGGCTGTTGGCCGCCGCCGTCTTGGTGTCCATGCTGAAAAAGAAATACAGCACCACCAGGTTGATGGGCCCGCCGCCAATGCCCAGAAAGCTGGACATACAGCCCAGCGCCAGGCCGATGACTGCGCAGGCCGCCTTCGCCCGGACCCGGTGGGTGGGGATACGGGCCTTGTTCAGCGTGTACAGAAGGGTGCCCACCGTGATTACGGCCAGGCAGGCGGCCTGAACCGCCCCTACCCGGTTGGGGTTGTCCGACATCTGGCGCACCAGGGCGAACAGCTGGCTGCCCAGCAGCCCCCCCGCCGCCGCTCCAACCGCCAGCGGCGTTCCCACGTTCAGCGAGACCCGTTTCTCTCCGGCCAGCAGGGACTTGCCCACCGAGTAGCAGCTCATGGACAGCACGGTACAGCCCGACAAAAAGCTGATGGCGGACACTGTCTCCAGGTGGAGCAGGTCCAGCACCGGCTTGATGATGACCCCGCCGCCGATGCCGCAGACAGCGCCCACGGCGCTGGCCCCCAGGGCCACAAGGAAAAATACCAGCATGGGATCACCTCGTTTTCAGCAGGCTCTGCGCCCGGCGCAGGCGGGGGAGGGCGTAGGAAAAGAATCCGGCGTATGCCTGGCAGTAGTAGTTGCGGCCCAGGCCGTCCGCCGTCTCCAGCCGGTCCCGGCGGCAGCCGTTGCGGCACAGGGGATACCACCGACAGCTTTTACACTCCTCCGGCACGCGCATGGACGTCTCAACAAAGCCCAGCTCCTCCCGCGCCCGGTCCAGCTCGGGCCAGGAGTTTGAAAGAATGTTCCCCAGCCGGTACTGGTCCAGGCCGTAGAAGTCGCAGGGGTAGACGCTCCCGTCCGCCTCCACCAGATACTGCAGGCCGCAGCACCCCCGCATGGAGCACTGCTCCGGGGCGTGTCCCCCCAGCATCCACACCAGATTGTCGAAGTAGCGGATGGACCAGTACCGGCCCTGCTCCAGCTCCCGAAACCACAGGTCGAACAGGGTCTTTAAAAAGGTCTCATACTGCGCAGGGGAGAGGGAGTAGCCCTGGCCGCCCCGGGCCTCCTCCAGCGGGTCCAGACAGGGGATGTACTGTTGGAACCGGAAGCCGCCGCTGCACAGCGCGGAAAAGACGCTCTGGATATGCCGGGCCAGATAGCCCGTTACCACCGTGAGGACATTGTACGCCACCCCGGCCTGTTCCAGCAGCCGGGCCGCCCGCAGCACCCGGTTGCAGGTCCCCTTCCCGGCTGCGTCCTTTCGGAAGCGGTCGTGACAGGCCCGGGTCCCGTCCAGCGAGAGGCCCACCAGAAAGCCCTTCTGCCGGAAAAAACGGCACCATTCCCCGTCCAGCAGTGTGCCGTTGGTCTGGATGGCGTACTGGACTGACAGGTCCGGCGGGGCGGATTGCTCCGTGTGGGCGGCAAAGTCCCGGAAGAAGTCCAGCCCTGCCAGGGTGGGCTCCCCCCCCTGAAACAGGAAGGTGACCGAGCCCTCCGCTGCCGCCACCGCCTTTTCAATCAGGGCATGGCTTACCTCGCCGGACATCAGCCCGTAGTTGGGGACGGCGCGGGTGCTGGCCTCGTCGGCATAAAAGCAGTAGGCGCAGCGCAGGTTGCAGCCGCTGGAGGCCGGTTTCAGCAGGATGCTAAGGGGCGGCATGGCGTTCTCTCCTCCTTATGCCTGGAATCGGGCCGCCCGGATGGGGCGGCCCGCAGGGATTCTAGTTCCTGGCGGGGCCGACGGAGCGGCCCAGATAAATCTCCGGGGCCAGAACATAGGTATAATTGATATCGTCGCAGTCCCGGTTACGGATCATCCGCATCAGCCGAGAGGCCACCTCCCGGCCGATTCGGCAGCCCTGGTGGATGGAACAGGTGACTCCCTCTGTCTCCCAGTCCTCGTTGGAGTAGTCAAAGCACACCAGGGAGCAGTCCTCCGGCACCCGCCGCCCCTGCTTCTCCAGCACCTGCCGCACCATCCGGTAGATCATATAGTTGCAGCAGACCACGGCGGTGCACTGGGGCAGGCGTTTGAGGAAGCGGTCGATGGAGCGGACAAAGCTGGGGTCGTGGGCCTCGTTGGAGACGCACCACTTGGTGTAGTCGTCCTGATACTCCACCCCGTTTTTCTGGAGGGTGGCCGCCATCCCCTGGAACTTCTCGATGCTCTGGTAGTTGTCCGAGACGAAGATGCCCGCAATATTCCGGTGGCCCTGGCGGATCAGCAGGCCAATGAGCTCCTCGGCGCACCGCAGGTCATTGACCACCACCCGGGGGCATTTCAGGTTGCGGTAGTAATTGTTGTAAAAAATCACAGGGATGCGCTTCTGATAGATTTTCTGGTAGCAGTCCAGATTGGGGTTGAGCAGGCTGGCCTTTACGCCGTCCACAATAAAGCCCTGAAAGCCCTGGTTGATAACGGTCTGGAGGCAGTGGCGCTCGTTGGAAAACTTGTTGTCGGTGAGAAAGGTCCGCAGGTCCACCTGGTCGGGGGGCAGGATGCTGCGGATGCCCTCCATCAGGCTGGAATTGGCGTTGCCGTCCTGGCCCTGGAGAATCAGGCCGATTTTCAGCTTTCCGCCGCTGCCCCCCAGCTCCCAGGACAGGGCGGCCTCCTTGTTGATATAGGTGCCGCTGCCCTTCACCCGGCGGAGCAGGCCCTCCCGGGTCAGGTGCTCCAGAGCCCGGCGCACCGTCTCACGGCTGACAGCCAGCTTCCGGCACAGGGTATGCTCCGAGGGGATTTTTGTGCTGCTGGAAAACTTGTTTTCCTCGATATAGGCCCGCACCCAGAGGTAGACCAGCTCCGCTTTTCCGTCCAGCTCCTTCATAGCACCCTCCCTGGCGTCGCCACGGCGCCCTCAGTCGGTGATGAGGGGCCGGGTTCCCTCCGCCCGCTGAATCCAGTCCAGCAGCCGCGCCCGCAGCTCCTCCTTCACCTGGACATAGGCCGGGTCGGCCACCACGTTGTTCAGCTGGTGGGGGTCCTTCTCCATGTCGTATAGGAAGTCATCGGCATACCGGTCGGCCGCCGCCGCCGCCCCGCCGTTGACGCCGGGGGCGTAGACGGAGTAGGTATACTGGGCCGTGCGGATGCACCGGCCCACCCGGCTCTCGGAAATCTGCGCGAAGACCTCGTTGAGCCTATTATCGTCCTTTTTCTCCACCACGTCAAGGAGATTTTCCCCGATCATGGCGT
>CATEPI010000053.1:0-10275 GCA_949525845.1 uncultured Eubacteriales bacterium | reverse complement strand
AAACCGGGAATCGCTTGATTTTCAAGCCTTTCCCGTGTTTCGCAATCGCCACTATCCAAACCAAAAAAGGAGGAGTAACAAACTATGCCCAGAAAGAAAACTGTGATCCCTGATGAACCGCCTATGGAGGCCCTGACCGCCGCCGAAACCGGCGCGGAAGAGAACGCCGGCCAGCTCCCGGAGGCCGCCGGTTTCCCGGACGCCGCCTCCAGCGGAGAGACTGCCGAAGCCGGTCTCCCCGCCGATGGTGAGGAGGCTGCTGACAGCTTGCCTTCCGATGTCCCTGCCGGAGAGGTCCCGTCGGGCGAGGATGTTCCCAGCGAGGGTGATATGCCCAGCGCGGAGGTCCTGCCCGCCGGGGAGGACGTCTCTGCCAGTGAGGAGGCCCCCGCCGGTCCCCTGCCCGGTGACGGGCCGTGGGGTAATGCCTTCCCCGCAGGTGCGGAGACCCCCTTCCCCGAGATGGACGCTGCCGCCGGGACCCCGCAGCCCCAGGAGGGCATGGAGCTGGAGGGCGACGACCCCGAGTACGGGGCGCTGCTCCAGGAGTTGGGCGAGACGGGCCAGCGGGAGGCTGGCGGCGAGGACCCCCTGACCCTGGACCCGCCGCCCGGCGAGGAACCGGCTCCTGTGCCGTCCGCCGCCCCCGCTGAGATGGAGGGCGGTATGGACAGCGAGGAGCCCGCCCCTGCCCGGCGGCCCAGAGGCCGGCCCCGCCGTACTGAGAGCACCGCCGTCCCAGCCGCCGACCCCCGCCGCGACCGGGTGCTGACCATTGAGGCCAGAGACGAGGTGCAGACGGCGGAGGAGCGGGAGGCCATCATCTGGCACGAGATCCAGAACGCCCACTGGACCCGCCGTATCCTCACCGGCACTTTGGACGGCGTGGAGCGGACGGAATCCGGCCTGACCGTGGCCGTGGTCAACTACAAGGGCTTCCGTGTGGCGATCCCCGTGAAGGAGATGCTGCTGTTTACCGGCAGGGTCCCCTCCGGCGCGGAGTTCCAGGAGCTGATGGGCCGTATGCGGGGCATCCTTACCGCCCGGTTGGGCTCCGAGATCGACTTTATTGTAAAAGGCCATGAGAATAAGAGCCGCAGCGTGGTTGCCAGCCGCAGGGACGCCATGTACCGTAAGCGCCAGACCTTCTATCTGGACAAGGACGAACGGGGCGAGCCCATGATCTATGAGGGCCGTGTGGTCCAGGCCCGTGTCGTCGCTGTGGCGGAGAAGGTGGTCCGGGTGGAGGTGTTCGGCGTGGAGTGCGCCATTCTGGCCCGGGGCCTGTCCCGTGCCTGGGTGGGTGACGCCGCCGAGCACTACCATGTGGGGGACCGCATCCTGGTCCGGGTTCAGAAGATCACCGGGACCACAGTAGAGGACCTGACCATTACCGCCGACGTGCGCAGCACCTCTGCCGACACCGCCAGCGACGACCTGAAGAAATGCGTCCGGCAGGGACGGTACGCCGGCCGGGTCACCGATGTGCGGGGCGGCGTGCTCTATGTCCGGCTCAACAACGGCGTCAACGCCATCGCCCACTCCTGCTATGACCGCCGCACCCCTGGCAAGGGGGATGATGTCAGCTTTGCGGTCACTCGGCTGGATGAAGAACAGGGCGTGGCGGTCGGAAGCATTACCAGGATCATCAAACAAAATCTGTAAAGGAGTCGCCTATGAAGCATTTGAGGCATCTGGCGCTGTCGGTGCTGTCGGTGCTGCTGGTGCTGTCGCTGACGGCCACCGCCCTGGCCGCGGAGGTCCCGGTCAGTTTGGTGGTGGAAAACCTCAACGGCCAGCAGCGCATCGTCAAGACCTATGAGCTTCCCCCCGGCACTGACCCCGAGACCTTGAAGGAGCCGTCGTTTGAGTATGACGGCTTCACCTATACCTGGGCCTATACCACCAAGGACGAACATACCTTCCTGGAAACCAAGGCCGTGACTGAGACGGTGACGGTGGAAACTGGGAAAAAGGACCTCAATACCGTCCTGGAACAGCTGGCCCCCAGCATCCCCTACGATGACGGGGAATTTACCGGCGAGCTGGCCCTGGATCATACCACCATCACCACCGAGGCGGCGGGTTATACCACCAAGAGCGGAAAGGTGACCGCCACCAAGACCATCGGGCCTCTGGACCGCAACGATATGTCCTACATCCCCGCCACTACCGTCAAGGATGGCAGAACGCTGACCCTCGCCAATGTGGAGTGGCAGGTCATCGGCACCGATCTGGTGGGGGACGTGCTGGCCCCCTCCAGCTATCAGGCGGTGGCGACCTACTCCGCCTCCACCAGCAGTCAGGTGGCGACCGGCTATGTCTCCACAGCGGAGTACAAGGGGACCGTGACCGCCTCCGGCATTGAGAGCATTACCTACACGGTTGTCTATGTGGGAACGGAGATTGTACCCGAGCCTCCGCAGCCCACTGAGCCGGTCAAGCAGGGCGGCCCTCTGTTCGGCGGGAACGCAGCCGCCATTGGCGGGACGCTCCTGGTGATTGCTCTGCTGGCGGCGCTGGCTGGCGGCGGCGTCTGGCTGTATCTGCACCGCAAGAACGTCTATGTCTATGTCCCCGGCGACCAGCCCCGGGACTATAAGCTGATTGCCAAATTCCGGGTAGAACCGGAAAAGCCGGAGATCCAGGTCAATGAGGACCAGATCGGTTCCGCGCATATGCTTGCGGTAGAAATCAAGAAGCCGCTGGCAAAGAAGCTGCTGAATCAGATTTTTACCGTCAATCACCCCTGCGGGGCGCAGCGGTATATGGTCCTTCGGGACAATCCCGGCGATTGGCATGAATTCCCTTTGGACAACCATATAGAAGAAATGGAGGAAGCAACTTGAAGCATATCAGAAAAATTGCGGGCCTGATGCTGTCCCTTACGGCGGCGCTGTCTCTGACAGTCCCGGCCTTCGCGTCGGACTACTCCTTTACCACGGACGCCCCCCAGGACTTCTACGGCAGCACCAGCTATGAGGATGTCTACGGCTCCCAGTACAACTACGGCGGGAAAAATGTGGTGGACTACCAGGTGCCCGAGCTGGAGTACGGCGTCCAGAGCACCACCATGACCGGCGTGATGGAGCGCACCATCCTCCCCGGCCTCCAGCAGACTGTGGGAACGGGCGGGGGCGGCTACGGCGTGGCCGGGGGCGGCGGCCCCATTACGGTGCTGGTTGAGGGAACCGGCGCCGGCGGCTCCACCTCTGTCACCAATCCCACCGTCCCCACGCTCCCCACTACCCCCACCTACCAGCAGCCCGCCTACACCAGCGTGGAGGGCATGGCCTATAAGGACGGCCATATCGGCACGGTGAAGATTCCCTCCCTGAACATCAACATGAAGGTCTGGGAGGGCGAGACCGCCGAGAGCATGAAAAAGGGCCTGGGGCACTACAGCTCCACCTCCGCCTGGGATGGAAATGTAGCCGTGTGCGGCCACAACCGGGGCGCTAAGTATGTGATCGGGGCCATCAAGGATCTGGAGCAGGGCGATACCATCACCTACACCACGGTCTACGGCACCCGTACCTATGCGGTGGAGACGGTAACTGTCATTTCCAACACCGATTGGAGCTACCTCCAGTCCACCGCCGACAACCGCATCACCCTCACCACCTGTCTGGCAGACCACCCGGAAAGCCGGGTCGTGGTCCAGGCTGTCGAAAAAAAGTAAAGGGATATTGTTGAAAGCCTTTGTTTTGTTTCGTATAACAGTGTATAATGAAATGAATGGAGGTTTTCTCAATGAGGAAAAAGTTCTTATCTATGGCGCTGGCCTGCGCCCTCAGCCTGAGCATGGCAGTCCCCGCCGTGGCGGCCGCTCCGCCCTCCGAATTGGAGATGGCGGCGGCCTATGTGCGGGAGCAGGGCATTATGACCGGCGACCAGAACGGCAATCTGAATCTGGACGCCGGACTGAACCGCGCCGAGCTGGCGGTCCTGCTCACGCGGCTTCGCAACGGAACGGAAGAACTGTTCGCCAACACCGGCTACTACGAGCAGGGCTGCAAATTCACGGATGTTCCGGCCTGGGCGAAGCTCTTTGTGGGCTACTGCGTCCGAAATAATCTGGTAGCCGGGTATGACACCTTGCGTTACGGGGCGTCAGATCCGGTAAATCCGGCGGCAGCCTGCACCGTTATCCTGCGGGTCTGCGGTGTTGCGGATGGAGAGGGCAGTATCTGGAACTACAATACCGCCTGCTCCTATGCCGCCGGTCTGGGCTGGATCGACGAATCCACCGCCCACGCCAATACCATCACCCGAGGCGAAATGGCGGTGCTGATCTACCGTGCCCAGACCGGCGCACGTCCAGGCGTACCTCCCAGCACTGGGGACGGCTTTCTGTCCAACGGGAAGCCTGTCACCGAGGAAAATGTGCTGGAGCTTCTGCGCCAGCTGGAACAGGATTGGCCACACGGCACAGTCTGGGGTACCCACAATACGCCTGGGACCCATAAAAATGAAGTGCCCAGTACCGCAGCCAACCGTATCATGGATGTCTACTGGGTCAGCGAGTATTACGGATGCAGCGGGTACGCCTCCATGGTCAGCTCCCTTATTTTTGGTGACAAAACCAATCCAGGCCGCAAGCTGGACGATCTCACGAAAATGCGCCCCGGCGATATTGTATTTGTAGTGAGTCCTGACGGAGTAGTGGGACATGTAGTTATTGCCCTTGAGTCCCCAAATCAGGACGGGCGGTTCCATTACACGGATGGCAACCATGGTGAAATCATCACATGGCCCAGCACCGAGCATCCGGACATTAGAAGCTACAGTCTGACTGGCTTCAGCGGTGGACGTATTCCACATCATCTTGAAGTGTGGACCCGCTATCCTGAGAATGTCCCCTTCACCGGTGAAAGTGTGGAAGCGTGGCCTGCCATTTCTGGCAGCTGACAACGGCAAAACAGGACAAAGGAGGCGATTCATGTCCCAAAAACTATCGATCCCAGGATGAATAGTCCCGGCCTGTCAATTCAATACCATCAGCCCAAGGGCTGCACGGTTTCGTGCAGTCCTTTTTCTATGCTCAAAATGAATAAAGGAGGAAACGCATTCATGTTGAAATCTCTCTCCCGAAGCATCAAATCCAACTGGAAGCGCACCCTGTCCGGCCTGCTGGCGGTCATCACCATCATCGGGATGCTGCCGGCCACCGCTCTTGCTGCGGAGGGAACGTCCGCCAAAGCGGCCAGCAGCATCGCGGCCTATGCCCCCACTGGCGATTTTGAGGTCAATATCGCCGGGGCTACCGGCTGGAACGGCACCTGTCTCCCACTCCAAGTCTACAACACTGAGAGTGGTGGGACTCAGATCGTGTCTGTCCCCGCCTCGGACAGTGCCAAGCCTATCCCCTTCGCCATCCTGGCTTACAACGGCGGCGATAGGGTCAAGATTGGCCTCGCCGTTGACAGCAGCGGCAGTGTGACCGCCTGGGAAGGCGGCCAGCTGGGGAAAACCGGCTGGGTGGAGAAAGAACACATCTTCATCAACCTACCGGACGTTGTTCCCAGCATCGCCTACAATCTGACCAACAGCGGCGGCAGCATCTTCCAGGCCGCAGACGGGAAGAGCATCCCCGATGTGACCGGGAGATCGTTCTACCCCAACGCCCGGCAGTTCAGCTCCAGGCTGAGCCGCTATGAGTATGTCGTCCCCTGTATGTTCACCCTGGCCGAGCGGCTGGCAAAGGTCCAGCAGTCCGCCATGTCCAACGGTGAGACGCTGGTGATCTATGAGACCTTCCGGCCCGCCGGAGTGCAGTCCGCAGTGCGGGACGGTTTCACCGCCCTTTGGGACAGCGACAGCGATGTGTCCGCCGACATGGATAAGGCCAGTGCCATGGGTTATGCCCGTGAGCAGGGCTGGTTCATTTCTAACGGCACATCCAACCATCAGGCGGGGCTAGCTGTGGATATGAGCCTTGCCAAAGGCGATCCTGCGGAGCTGCATGAGTACACGCTGGATGGTGCCACTTACCGGAAGTACGAGGACTGGAAAGAGTATGAGATGCCGACGCGGATGCACCAGCTGAGTTCGGCCGCGATTCGCTTCCAGGAGCCTGTCAGCTCCTATACCATGCCCAATGAGTTGGAGAATTGGACGGAGCGGTTCGCCGCCTCCGAGGGTGCGAAACGGCTTCAGAGCTACTGCACCAGCGCCGGCCTGATCCCCCTCGCCAGTGAGTGGTGGCATTTCAATGACCCCAATGTGGCGAAGATTATGGCGAAGGGCAGCTACTCCGGTCAGGAGGCGGTCAATACCAAGGGCGGCTATACCATTGACCGGGCTTACAGCACGGTCCCCTATCAGGCGCTGACCAAGCTGAGCGGCAGCGGTATCCGGCGGGTTCCTGCCAATGCTGGCATCTCCTACGCCAATGGAGGTACGGGCGGCCTGAACCCTGGCAGCCCTGGCGGTCAGAAGCCCAGCACCAGCGATGTGGACTGGGCCACCGATCCGGAGCGGACCTTCCTCCGCTTTACCTTGATCGAGTTTCCGGAAGGCGTAGTCAAGGACATCAACAGCAATGACTTCAATACCTGGCATGTGGTGGGTACACCCCTGAATGTGGTCTGGGGCAATGGCAGCATCGAAAACTGGGATGCTGATACCTGCCGCCGCCGGGTCACCTGGTTCAATTCTTCTGCCATGCAGTACAACGGCAAGGGCTCCAGTGCCGCTGAATTGATGGGCGGTACAGTTTATGCCTATGATGCTACCAGCGGCTATAACCAGAAATGGGTGACCACCGCTGACGAGTTTCAGGCGGCCACCGGGATTACAGACACGCAGAAGGAGCAGATGTTCCACTGCAACAGCTCCAAATGGTCCACTGGCTGGGTAGATGGCGACTATACCTCCATGTGGGGCACCGATCCTAAGCCCGTTACTCCTGGCAATCTCTACAAGGTCTACAAACCCAACGACGCCTTTTTATATCTGCTGGGCCGCCTGAGTGCAACCAGCAGCAACAGCGGCTGGAGCAAGGATGACGCTATCAAAAATTGGTCTGAGTATGTCCATGACTCCAATGGCAACCTGCGCACCAAGTACCGGGTCATTATTGAGACTGGCGGGGTTTTCGTGGACCCGGACGGTCTTCGACGTGCCTATACCCTGCGGGAGATGATGGCCTACTCGCTCTATAACAGCGAATCCACAACTAAGGGTAATCTGATTTACGATCAGTCCTCAACGATTCGCAATATGGCCCAGTGGATGCGCCAGAAGAAAACTCAGTTTTTGGAGTATCCTTTGGACAGCAGCGGAGTCCCCACCGGCGAGGAGCTGTGTTCCACTAACGGCTTTACCGAGGCGGACAGCTTCGTGGACAGCATCACAAAGGCCGCCAAAATCAGAGACACTATCTTTTCTGAGCGGCGGTCCTATGGCCTCCACATTCTCAGTCCGTTCAATTTCGAGCGGCCCGAACCCACAGCGCCGTCCCTGGAGGTCACCAAAAAGGCCAACGGGTCCATCCCCGCCGGGGAGAGCTGGAGCTTTACTGTAACCTATACTGCAGGCAGTCCAAGTAGCTATATTGCGAATATGCCTGTCACGGAAACTGGAAACGGCCTAAAATTTACCCTAAAGGCCAATGAAACGATCCGCATTGACTTCGTTGCGGACGACTCTTTTCGGTTTGAAGTGGTGGAGGACAACCCCACCTACCTGACCGACATCACCGGCACCGGTGGAATCGTCGATATGTCCGCCAAGAAATTTTCCAGCAGCGGCGGCGAGTCCAAGGTGACTTTTACCAACGGTACTACCATCACCGAGAAGAAACCCGTCTACCTGAAGCTCAAGAAGATCGCCGCTGCGGACAAGCGGCCCCTCTCCGGCGCAGAGTTCTCCGTCTACGCCGATTCCTCTTGCAGCGGCACACCCCTGGCCGTAATGACCACCGGCGCTGACGGCACAGCCAGCACCTCCGTTCCTAACATCGTGGAGGACGGCAAGAGTGTGACTCTGTATGTCAAGGAGACCAAAGCCCCGGCGGGCTGCACCCCGCTGGCCTCCCCCTTCACTGTGACCTGCAAGGCCCCGGAGAACAGCACGGCGGCGGGTGCGGTCCAGGTCGGCCCTGCGAGCGGCATTGAGAACGGCGGCATCCCTGAGCCGGGGAAGGCCCTTCTGTTCAAGAGGGACGCTCTGACCAACACCGGCGTCGGCCCCGCCACCTTCAAGTTCAGCTCCGTCACCAACGGCGTGTATGAGTTTGACACCGATGAAGCTGGCGTGTTGGAGAGCGTCCAGTGGTGGGACCCCACCGAGGCGTCCGGGAAGTATATCAAGCCTGGTGAGTACGCTGTAACGGAATTGGTCCCGCCCCCCAACTACGAGCCCACCACCGAGGTCCAGCAGATCAAGCTGGAACTGGATGCCAACGGCAATCCCATCCCCGCTGGGCCCCTGGTATTTAAGAATTTGGCAAAAGTCGGATTGAAAATCGTGAAATATGACCGGCAGAGCCATAGGCCCATGGCGAACGTCACCTTTGAGATTTTCCGGGACGGCGTTTCTCTGGGGCATTATGAGACAAACGCCAGCGGTGAGATTCTGCTGACCGGCATCGAGCCGGGCACCTATCGGGCAGTGGAGGTGGATACCGGGGACGACAGCCACATCAAGGACACCGCTCCCCAGGAGATCGAGCTGACTGCTGGCTGTGGAACAAAGGAGCTGTTTTTCTTCAATGATACCAAGCCCGGCATGAAACTGGTGAAGGTTGACAGCGCCGACCCGTCCAAGACCATTCCTGGTGTGAAGTTCAGCATCCGGGCCATCGACGGCAGCTACGGCCCCCAGGAGTTTGTCACGGACGGAAATGGCGAGATCGACCTAAGCAATCTCCCCGCCGGCTCCTACGAGGTAACGGAGCTGGAGTGCCCCGGCTATGTGGTGGACAACGCCCAGCGCATTATCCACCTGCGGGCCAACGACACCGCTGAATTTGTGTTCACGAATACAAAAAAGCCCGGCCTGCGGCTGATCAAAACCAGCGCGGACGGGTCTGCATTGGATGGTGTTACCTTTAAGATCACTCCGATAGGGGACGCCAGCCACTCCATCGACCGCACTACCCAGAACGGCGGTGAGATTCTGGTGGAGGGCCTTGAGCCTGGAATTTACTCCGTGGTGGAAACCGCCACCTTGCCCGATCACATTTTGGACACCACTGAATACCATGTGGAGCTGTCCCCGGGCAAGACCGCCGAGATCCATCTGCAAAATGACAGGCGGCCCAGTTTGATTATCAGCAAACGGGACAAGGATACCGGCGATCCCATTCAAGGCGTGACCTTCACCCTGCGGGGCGCGGACGGCCCCACTATCACCACTAAGCCCACGGGGCTCGATGGGAAAGTGGTCATCACCGATCTCCTGCCGGGGGTATATACCGTCACTGAGCAGAGCGTTCCGGAGAATTACATTCTGGACACCACGCCCCAGACCGTGACCCTGTTCCCCAACAAGGAGGCCCAGGTGGAGTTCCAGAACTACCAGCGGCCCACCTTGAAAATCGTGAAGGTGGATATTGCGGGCAAGCACCTGACTGGCGCTATTTTTGAAGTCAAGACCAAGGCCGGCGTGAAGATCGGTGACTTCCCCGTAGGTGCGGACGGCACGATCACGGTACCCCAGAAGCACCTCACCGAAGGATATTATATCATCACGGAAAAACAGGCCCCGGCGGGCTACATCCTGGACCCCACGCCCCACGAGGTCTACCTGCGCCCCGGCAAGACCACCGAGGTTTCCATCGAGAACGAAAAGAAGCCCGGACTCACCATCTATAAGGTGGATTCCATCGTCGGGGACGGGATCAAGGGCGCTAAATTTGAAATCTGGGTCTCCAAGGACAAGAACCAGAACGGCACCTATCAGCAGCTGACCAACAGCTACTACTATTCCGATGAAAACGGCATCATCCACCTGGACAACCTGGACACGGGCTGGTACAAAATCGTCGAGGTAGAGCCACCGGCAGGGTTCATGCTCAAAGAGCCCTCCGAGCAGACCATCTATATCGAGCATGACACCTCCGTGGAAGTGACCTTTGAGAACATCCCAAAGTCTGCCCTGGTCATCCGGAAAATTGATTCGGACACTGGGGCGCCTTTGGCGAACGCCTGGTTCCGCGTCCGATACCTGGGCGGGACCTCCGGCAGCGGCGGCACCATCATTGGGGAATATGCGACCTCCAGCAACGGAAATATCGTGATCACCGGCTTGGATGCTGGAACTTATGTG
>CATEPI010000052.1:0-10290 GCA_949525845.1 uncultured Eubacteriales bacterium | reverse complement strand
GCCACGGCGTTGCTCCGCACCTGCCGGTGGAGGGTGCAGAAGCTCATGAGGTCGATGGGGGCCTCGAATACCGCCACCCAATCCAGAGCCGGGTCGCAGGGGAGGCGGAAGGCCACGTTCTTGTCGCTGCCTACCGCATCACCCTTGAAACCGGAGCCGTTCAGGTCATAGGTGCCGCGCTTGCTGGCGAACACCGGCTTACCGCTGGCCTCCCGGCCCACGAACACGCAGTTGTGGTGCAGGCTGTCCTCATACAGAAGGCCAGCTTCGATGAAGCCCCGGATGACCTGGGGGGCGATGCCTCTCTTTTGAAGATAGGCAAACACCCGCCGCTGATCCGCATGGGCGATGGGTAGGGCAAAGGCGGCTTTCTCCTTCGCCTGGGCGGGCCTGGGGTGCGGGGTGGGGGAATCCCTGGCGCGGTGTCCGTTGAATTCCAGCAGGTAGTTCACCGCCTCCCGGAAATCCTTGCCGCAGAACTCCTGCCGTTGGGGTCCCCGCAAAATCGAAGATTTTGTGGGGAGAGGAGGAGCAAGGGAGCGAACGCAGTTTTCGCCGCAGGCGGAAACGGAGTTGAGCGGACTTTGCGACGACGAGATGGCGTCTCCGCCTGTGCCGTTGGAGTACCGCTTCCAGGTCTGGCGCTCCTTGATGCGGATGCTGTCCATCTCCCTGGTGGTGTGGTATCGGCTACCTATCCGCCGGACGCTGTAGCCCAGGTGTTCCAGCAGGTCCGGCAGATCTGTCCTCTTGGCGGTCTCCATCTCCTCGTCTGTGAAGCGAAAGGCTGCATTTTGTTTCGTGTTGATTCACCTCCTTTTCCGTCGAAACGCAAAGAAGCCCCCAGAGCATCCCGATCACCGGGATGCTCCGGGGGCTTCTCATCTGCTGTTCGATTGTTGTGGCCTCACATGGCTCGTTACGTGCCCCACACGGCGGGTTCGTCATCCTCCTGGGGCTGGGTGTCGCCGCCCTCCGGCTGGGCCTCACAGGGGCTGACACCGGCGTCCTCGCTGGGCTGTTCCTCATCTGGTTCCGGGATATCCTCCACGGCTTGTCGCTCTGCTGCCTCCAGGGCCTCCTCGATCAGTCCCAGCACGAACTCCCGCTGGGTCAGCTTCCGGCCAGTGCGCTGGGTCTCGCGCTCCAGGTGGGCTTTGATCCGCTGGAAGAGGTCCTCCGGGATCTGGAATGCCATCGTTCTGCTGTTGTTAGCCATAGTCGTTTTCCCTCCATTTTCTTTCATTTCGTAGTATTCGAGTAACAGGTTGGTGATGTACTGCGCAGTGGTCAGGCCCGCCGCCTCTTTGCCCTCGGAAATCTTTTGATGCAGGTCGAGGCTGATTTGTGCACAGAGGTTCTTTGTGGTGGCCATGTGTCATTCTCCTTTCCGCTGATTGCAACGCAAGTATACTCGAAAGGCATGGCGAAAGCTATTACCACTACCAACAAAGAGTGAGAGACAAACGAAGCAAATGTAACAATGGCGGAAAAAGTAAATTCCCCAGGGCTGCCGGCAAAGGCCGGCTGCCCTGGGGGTGGTTGATAGCGAGTTTACTCCGTCCGCAAAAGGAGGATTTTGCATCTCTGGTGCGTAAAATTTTTGAAGCGAGAGGTCGTTTTGAAAAATCCAACTTTTTATCGCTTTATTTATTGCAACTCCGTCTTTTCTTCCGCATTGAATAACTTTATTTTCGCATTTTTTGCTTGTATCTTTTTCATCTACACAAGGTTTCCCAACACTCACGAGCCGTTGGTTGACAAGGAAACCTTTGCCCTTGTCCAAAACCTCCGTCAACACCGCCGCAGACCAGACCGTACCGGTATCGTAAGTATGTTCTCTGGGCCTCTCTATTGTGCTGATTGCGGTGAAAAACTGTATTATGCAAGCAGCAAGAGCAGTAAACAGCCACAAGCCTATTTCTTCTGTTCCAGCTATCGCAAAAATTCCAATGTATGCTCCGCCCACTATATCAGGGAGAGCGTTGTGGGGCAGTTGGTGTTGGAGGGCCTGCAAAGGCTGTTGTGGTACATCCAGGTCTATGAAAAGCGGTTTGCCCAGGAGCAGATGGAGCGGTTTGGCCTACAAGAGAAGAAAGAACTAACCGCCAAACGCCGGGAGTTGGACAAGGCCAAACAGCGGGTAGCGGAGATTGACCAGCTTATTCAGAAAAGCTATGAGGACATGACCAAGGGCCTACTGTCCAAAAAACGTTTCGCCACGCTGACGGTATCGCCGGAAAATGAGCAGCGGCAGTTAAAGATGGATATTCCAGCATTGGAGGACAGTTTGAACGCCACCGCCGACAAAGCCGATGATTTGCAGAAGTTCATCCAGTGGGCCAGACAGGTGACCCGGCTGACGGAGCTGACGCCTGAGATTGTCCACGAGTTCATTGACAAGATCGTGGTGTCCAAGCCGGAGAAGATAGACGGCAAGCGGCATCAGCGGGTGGACATCTACTACAGCACCATCGGTCTTTGGACAGCACCGGAGCCGGAAACGCTGGAACAGGAATATATGGCCTACTATCAGGCCATGCAGAAGCGCAAGAAAAGGACGGCATAGCCGTCCCACATAGAGAGAGTTCTTTACAAGTTGCTGAAGGGTGGCACTTCTTTACGAAGTGCCACCCTTGGGCGTTTTTTTTATGAAAAGTGCTTGACATTTTGAGCCACATAAATTACAATGATTTTGTGGCTCAGAAAGTGGGTGATAAATTGAGTCCACGAACCGGACGCCCAAGGTCAGACAATCCAAAAGGGATTGAAGTAAAGGCCCGTATTGATGCAGAAACAGACAAAAGACTTCAGGAGTTCTGCAAAGCGCATGGCAAGACGAGAACCGATGTTGTGCGGGAGGGCATAGAGTTGGTTTTGGCGCAAGAAAAATAGAGTGCTGGCGGCCCTCAGAAAGCATACCAACACTCTATGAAACCACACCCGGAGGTGGGGGTGGTTCCCCACGCTGAAACGGTGGAAAACAGTGATCTGACACCCTATCAGAAGGATATAGCAAGATAAACGGACGGCCCAGCCAGTCTGTCCGTGTTCTCATTGGTTCCCGTAGTGGGTTCCGCATTGGGCGATTTCCAAAATACCATTTCGCACGCGGTAAATCAGCCGGTTATCGTCGTCGATTCGGCGGCTCCACCAGCCGCTCCTGTTGCCCTTCAGCGGCTCAGGCTTTCCAATGCCTCGGAACGGATCACGCTCCGCGTCACGAATCAGCTGGTTGATTCGCAATAGTTTGATATCCTTGGTTTGCCACGCAATATATTCTTCCCATGCGGAATCAGACCAATTTTTATGCATCGTCCTCCACCTCGATCAATTCGTGGGTGGTGCCTTTTCCGGCGTCAAGCTGCGCAACGGAGCGGCGCAGGACGGATTGGTTTTCCTCGCTCCAAAAGGGGTCGGCGGAGATTTCAAAGGGAATACGGTGCTCCCGAATCACCGTTTTAGCGAACAGGTTAACGGCAACAGAGGCGTTCATACCAACCTCAGCACAGAAAGCGTCAAATTTGCGCTTGACTTCATCATCCATACGAACACTTAAGGTCGTTTGTGCCATACTAAGAGCCCCCTTTTAATACTTTGCTCATTTAGAGTTCACATAATAGAATGAGGTGTATGATGCTCCGTCGAAACTGCTTCAGCGAAAGCCATTGTGCTCCCACGCCTGTAGCCAGTCGGGGTAAGCATCGAACCAACTGTCATGATCTTCTCTGTATTCCAGATAATCAAGCGGGTCAAAGTCAAAGTATTCCTCATCATCTTCTTCGCCATCTTCTTCATCCTCATAAAGTTCCCGATCGAGGGGATAGAAGACAGAATATTTGGCTCTTGTGTCCGTAATAGAGTCATAGAGCCAGGCAATAACGGCAATTTCCACTCCTGAGCCGTGGTTAGCGAGGAAGTCGATACAGGGCAGTTCCGCATTCAGACAATCGATCCCGAGATTGACGGTGATGGTCGATGCGGCATCGCTGTCCACAGCGTGGATACCGTTCAGGCCGTCCGCCAGTTCTTCCAGGTCCGGACGTTTCCAGACCAGTTGGGCTAATTTTTGCAAATTCTTCGCTTTGCCATGAAATGCAACTAGAATGTCTCCATAGTAGTGCATAGAAAAGCCTCCATCCAATTTTATATATTCTAAGTGAGTGGATTTTTGCACTTTTCAGATTTGCTTATTCAGAGCACTTTGTATAAGCATTGTAACACGATTATAATACGTTGTCAACGCCTCAAGTATTCCGGCGGCCGGTACTGCAATGCCTCGGCCAGGTGGGCGGGCTGGATGTCTCCGCCGCCGTCCAGGTCGGCGATGGTGCGGGCCACCCGTAGGATGCGGTCGTAGCTCCGGGCGGTGAGACCCATCCGGTCGAAGGCCCCCTTCATCAGCCGCTGGCAGCCCTCGTCCAGAGCGCAGAAGCGGTCCAGACCCTCCCGGGTAAGCTGGGAGTTGCTGGCTGCGCCGGTGTCCTTCTGCCGGGCGGTCTGGAGGGCCCGGGCGGCGTCCACCCGCTCCTTCACCTGGGCGGAGGTCTCCGCCCGCTCCCGCTGGGCCAGCTCGTCAAACTCCAGAGGGGCCACCTCCACAAACAGATCCAGCCGGTCCAGCAGGGGCCCGGAGAGACGGGAAAGGTATTTTTTTACCTCCCCTTCGGTACACCGGCACCGCCCGGAGGGGTGGCCGTACCAGCCGCATTTGCAGGGGTTCATGGCGCACACCAGCATGAACCGGGCCGGATAGGTGACGGTGCCGGCCGCACGGGAAATCTGCACCTGGCCGTCCTCCAAAGGCTGGCGCAGGACCTCCAGCACCTCCTTGGGAAACTCGGGCAGCTCGTCCAGAAAGAGGACCCCGTTGTGAGCCAGGGAAATTTCACCGGGCCTGGGGTTGGAGCCGCCGCCGGACATACCGGTGGAGGATACGGTGTGGTGGGGGGAGCGGAAGGGCCGCAGGGCGATGAGGGGCTGCCTGGCGCTGGTCTGGCCCATAATGGAGTGAATTTCGGTGCACTCCAGGGCCTCCTGGCGGGTCATATCGGGGAGGATGCCGGGGAGGCGGCGGGCCAGCATGGACTTGCCTGTCCCCGGCGGGCCGGACATGAGGACGCTGTGCCCCCCGGCGGCAGCAATCTCCAGGGCTCGCTTTACCTGCTCCTGACCCTTCACCTCGGACAGGTCGGGGCAGTGGAGGGCGGCGGGGGAGGGCACCCAGGGCGGGGCGGGGGAGATGGGCTCCTCCCCCATCAGGTGGCGCTCCAGCTGGGCCACATCCCGGACAGGGTAGATGGTGGGTCCCTCTGCCAGGGTGGCCTCGGCGGCGTTTTCGGCGGGGACATACAGCGCCTCGATGCCCTCCCGCTTGGCGGCCAGGGCCATGGACAGCATCCCGGCGCAGGGGCGCAGCTGGCCCGACAGAGACAGCTCCCCCAGAAAGGCGCAGTTTTCCCTGGGCAGGCGGAGCTGCTTTCCGGCGGCCAGGATGCCCACCAGCATGGGCAGGTCGTAGAGGGTGCCCACCTTTTTTAAATGGGCGGGGGCCAGGTTGACGGTGATGCGGCTGACTGGGAAGGTGAAGCCGCAGTTTTTGATGGCCGCCCGCACCCGCTCCCGGGCCTCGTTGACGGCGGCGTCGGGCAGGCCCACCACCGTGAAGGCGGGCAGGCCGCCGGACAGGTCGCACTCGGCGGTTACGGGGTAGCCCGTGACCCCCTGAAGCCCCAGAGATTGAATGGATTTTACCATAGTCCCGCCCTCCATGTCAGAAAAATGTCGGTTTCATCTATTGTAACGGCTTTTGCGGGAAAATGCAACAGGGAGGGAGGGGGGTGGAAGAAAAAGAAGAAAAATTTGCCTTAAAGGGCACAAAAATTGTGTAAAATGCCGAGGTCCATCCCTTGCGCCGGGGGGCGGGATGTGGTAACATATCCAGACAGAAGGGTACCCTTCTGTCCTTTGTTTTCAACAAAGGACGAGGGGACCTGAAAATATGAATGGGAGGAAACAAGATGAAGAAGAAAGTAATTGCTCTTGCAATGGCCGTGCTGATGCTGGGTACTCTGGCGCTGACCGGCTGCAAGAAGGAGGCCCCCATCGGCGGCGACAAGGTGGCCGAGGTCATTTTCAACCTGATGCTGAAGAATGACGCCACTTCCGCAGTGGAGCTGTTTGGCTTTGCCTCGGAGGAGGAAGCCCGGAAGGGGCTGGGCATGGAGGACAACATCTATGAGGATCTGGCCGACCAGCTGGCCACTCAGTTCTCCAGCGCGGGCATGACCGTTTCCAATGAGCAGATGCAGGCGTTTGTTGATGCGTTCATCACCATGTTCAGCAATGTGGAGCTCACCGCTGTGATGAAGGAGGCGGACGAGAAGGCGGGCACCGCCGTTGTCACCTGCACGGTGAACACCTTTGACCCGGAGGCTCTGACCCAGGGCATGGCTGAGGCTATGAACAATGTGGACCCCTCTGTCATTGAGAGCGGCGACATGGAGGCCGCCTTCGGCTCAATCCTTCAGGCGATGGCCGACGTGATTGCCGACATTAAGCCCACAGACAAGACCGCTGACTTCGACGTGGACTTTGTGCTGCGGAAGATGGACGTGAATGGCAAGGAGAAGCTGATCTGGATGCCCGAGGACGAGGCCAAGTTCGGCGAGCTGATCTCCAGCACCGCGATGGGCGGCTGATTGCACCCTACATAACCCTCTATCTGGATAATTCTGCCCCGCCGACCTTGGAGTCGGCGGGGCGTCTTTTGCTTTTTACATGAAAATTGACGCTTTAGCGCCCCAAATTTTGAAGGGAAAATTGCATCAGAAAAGTTTACAAAGCGGAGGAAAAGTGATACACTACATCTGTATGAAAACCCAAGCCTCTGCCCTGTCTGCCGGGGCGTGGCGGGCCCGCCCTTTTATAACCGTTTGCCTATGATGATTATAACCGTTTTCACCATTGGTCAGATGGGGACAGGCCTGTAAAATAGAGCAGAAAGCACCCAGCAAATTTAGGAAGAAAGTAGGGAACCTCTATGGCAAGAAAATTCAAAACCATGGACGGCAACAACGCCGCTGCGTATGTCAGCTACGCCTTTACCGAGGTGGCCGGCATTTACCCCATCACGCCGTCCAGCCCCATGGCCGACTACGTGGACCAGTGGGCCGCCCAGGGTCAGAAGAACATCTTCGGCAACACCGTGAAGGTCATCGAGATGCAGTCTGAGGCCGGCGCCGCCGGCACCGTCCACGGCTCTCTCAACGCGGGCGCTCTGACCACCACCTATACCGCCTCTCAGGGCCTGCTGCTGATGATCCCCAATATGTACAAGATCGCCGGCGAGCTGCTGCCCGGCGTGTTCCACGTCTCCGCCCGTACCGTGGCCGCCCAGTCCCTGAACATCTTTGGCGACCACTCCGACGTCATGGCCTGCCGCCAGACTGGCTTTGCCATGTTGGCCGAGGGCAACGTGCAGGAGGTTATGGACCTGGCTCCCGTGGCCCATCTGGCCGCCATCAAGGGCCGCGTTCCCTTCATCAACTTCTTCGACGGCTTCCGCACCTCCCACGAGATCCAGAAGGTGGCCATCTGGGACTACAAGGACCTGGCCGAAATGGTGGACATGGACGCCGTGGCCGCCTTCCGTGCCCGCGCTTTGAACCCCGAGCATCCCACCATGCGCGGCTCCCATGAGAACGGCGATATCTTCTTCCAGCACCGCGAGGCCAGCAACAAGTACTACGATGCCCTGCCTGAGATCGTCGAGGAATATATGGGCAAGATCAACGCCAAGCTGGGCACCGACTATCAGCTGTTCAACTACTACGGCGCCCCCGACGCTGACCGCGTCATCATCTGCATGGGCTCCTTCTGCGACGTGGCCGAGGAGGTCATCGACTATATGAACGCCCACGGCGAGAAGGTGGGTATGGTCAAGGTCCGCCTGTACCGCCCCTTCCGGGCCGACAAGCTGATTGCCGCCATTCCCGCCACCGCCAAGAAGATCGCTGTGCTGGACCGCACCAAGGAGCCCGGCGCCCTGGGCGATCCTCTGTATATGGACGTGGTGGCCGCTCTGGCCGGCGCGGGCATTACCGACAAGACCGTGGTGGCCGGCCGGTACGGCCTGGGCTCCAAGGACACCCCGCCCCGCTCCGTCTTCGCCGTGTATGAGAACCTGGCACAGGCCCAGCCCAAGGACCATTTTACCCTGGGCATCGTAGACGATGTGACCAACACCTCCCTGACCGAGAAGGCCGCCCCCAACACCGCCGCCGAGGGCACCATCGAGGTCAAGTTCTGGGGTCTGGGCGGCGACGGCACCGTGGGCGCTAACAAGAATTCCATCAAGATCATCGGCGACCACACCGACAAGTATGTGCAGGCCTACTTCCAGTACGACTCCAAGAAGACCGGCGGCGTGACCGTCAGCCATCTGCGGTTCGGCGACCAGCCCATCCGCGCCCCCTATTATATCAACAAGGCCGACTTCGTGGCCTGCCATGTGCCCGCCTATATCATCAAGGGCTTCCCCATGGTCCGGGACGTGAAGCCGGGCGGCACCTTCCTCATCAACTGCCAGTGGACCGCTGAGGAGCTGGATAAGCACATGCCCGCCGTGGCCAAGCGGTATATCGCCGAGAACAACATCCAGGTCTACCTGATCAACGCCATCGACCTGGCCCAGGAAATCGGCATGGGCAAGCGCACCAACACCATCCTCCAGTCCGCCTTCTTCAAGCTGGCCAAGGTGATGCCCGAGGCCGAGGCCATCCAGTATATGAAGGACGCCGCCACCCACTCCTACCTGAAGAAGGGCCAGGACATCGTGGACATGAACCACAAGGCCATCGACGCCGGCGCCTCCGCCTTCACCAAGTTTGAGGTGCCCGCCTCCTGGAAGGACGCCGTGGACGCCCCTGTGGAGAACAAGCATACTGGTCCCGCCAAGCTGGTGGACCTGGTGAACAATGTCCTGGACCCCGTGGACCGGATGGACGGCGACTCCCTGCCCGTCTCCGCCTTCGAGCCCTATGCCGACGGCACCTTTGAGCTGGGCGCCGCCGCCTACGAGAAGCGGGGCGTGGCCGTGGCCGTGCCCCAGTGGGATTCCAGCAAGTGTATCCAGTGTAACCAGTGCTCCTATGTCTGCCCCCACGCCACCATCCGTCCCTTCGCCCTCACCGAGGAGGAGGCCAAGAACGCCCCCGAGGCCGCCAAGATTGTGGATGTCAAGGCCGGCAAGGGCAAGGGCCAGTATAAGTTCACCATCGCCGTCAGCCCCCTGGACTGCATGGGCTGCTCCGTGTGCGTAAAGACCTGCCCGGTGGACGCCCTGGCTATGGTGCCCCAGGAGCAGGAGGCCGCCCAGCAGGACGTGTTCAACTATATGGTGGGCAATGTCTCCGTCAAGGAGGACATGGCCGACCTCACCGTCAAGGGCTCCCAGTTCAAGAAGCCTCTGCTGGAGTTCTCCGGCTCCTGCGCCGGCTGCGCCGAGACCGCCTATGCCCGTCTCATCACCCAGCTGTTCGGCGACCGGATGTATATCTCCAACGCCACCGGCTGTTCCTCCATCTGGGGCGGCCCCGCCGCCACCTCTCCCTACGCCACCACGGCTGAGGGCAAGGGTCCCGCCTGGGCCAACTCCCTGTTTGAGGACAACGCCGAGCACGGCCTGGGCATGTATCTGGGCCAGAAGGCCATCCGTACCCGCCTGGCCGAGAAGACCCGCGCCCTCATTGAGGTGCCCCACGCCTATCAGCCTCTGAAGGACGCCGCTCAGAAGTGGCTGGACACCATGGAGGACGGCCAGGCCAACGCCGAGGCTACCCGCGAGTATGTCAAGCTGCTGGAGGAGAGCATTATGCCGGTGGACGCCTGCATCGCCTTTATCTCCAGCCCCGAGGCCGACAAGGTCTTTGGCGACAAGAAGGGCGCTATGCTGGCCCACGCCCAGGAGCTGAAGGCCTCCGGAGCCAAGTTCTGCGACTGCGACGCCTGCAAGCTGGTGGCCGACATTCTGGCCGAGAAGGACTACCTCGCCAAGAAGTCCGTGTGGATCTTCGGCGGCGACGGCTGGGCCTACGACATCGGCTACGGCGGTGTGGACCATGTGCTGGCCTCCGGCGAGGACGTGAACATCTTCGTCTTCGACACCGAGGTGTACTCCAACACCGGCGGTCAGGCCTCCAAGGCCTCCAATATCGGCCAGGTGGCTCAGTTCGCCGCCGCCGGTAAGGTGATGCCCAAGAAGTCCCTCACCGAGATCGCCATGACCTA
>CATEPI010000051.1:0-11550 GCA_949525845.1 uncultured Eubacteriales bacterium | reverse complement strand
CAAAAGACACGGCTGGCTGCCGTGCCTTTCACCGTAATCTATATTGTAGGAGGTGGCACGCCCGAAGGGCGTGACGGAGGATTGCGTTTTGCGAAGCAAAACATACGAAGTAAACAAGGATTGGGATTATTTCATACATTTTGCCTCCGGCAAAATACAATCCTCAGTCAGCCTGCGGCTGACAGCTCCTTTCAAAAGGAGCCCTGCCCTGCGGGGGACGGGGGAATTTACGCCCAGATTGGAGGAGACATTATGTGTTCTATCATCGGATATTGCGGCCCTGTGGCCGATTTGGAGGCGTTTCAGCGGGGCTTTGGCCGCACCAGAAGCCGGGGGCCCGACGACAGCCGGGTGGTCCCGGCGGGGGAGGGCCTGCTGGGCTTTCACCGCCTGGCCATCATGGGTCTGACCCCTGAGGGGATGCAGCCTTTCGAGCTGGAGGGCAGCTGGGCCGTCTGCAACGGCGAGATATACGGCTTTGAAACGCTGAAACGGGAGCTGGAGGAAAAGGGGTATACCTTCCGCAGCGGCTCCGACTGCGAGATTCTTCTCCCCCTCTATCGGGAGTATAGCGTAGAAATGTTCCCCATGCTGGACGCGGAGTTTGCCTGTATCCTCTATGACGGGCAGGCGGGGGAGTTCATTGCCGCCCGGGACCCCATCGGCATCCGGCCCCTGTACTACGGCTATGACAGCGCCGGGACCATCCTCTTTGCCAGCGAGCCCAAAAACCTGCTGGGGCTGACGGAGCGAATGATGCCATTTCCTCCGGGGCACTACTATAAGTCGGGCAGATTTATCTGCTACCGCGATATTGCCAGGGTGGACCGGTTCTGCTATGACGGGCTGGAGGAGGTTTGCAGAAACATCCGGGAGAAGCTGATTGCCGGGGTGGAAAAGCGGCTGGTGGCCGACGCCAGGGTGGGCTTTCTCCTGTCCGGCGGGCTGGACTCCTCTCTGGTGTGCGCCATCGCCGCCCGCCGGAGCAAAACGCCCATCAAAACCTTTGCCATCGGCATGGACACCGACGCCATCGACCTGAAATACGCCAGACAGGTGGCGGACTACATCGGCAGCGACCACACCGAGGTCATCATTACCAGAGAGGACGTGCTGTCCAGTCTGGAGCGGGTGGTGGGGCTGCTGGGTACCTATGACATCACCACCATCCGGGCCAGTATGGGCATGTATCTGCTGTGCAGGGCCATCCATGAACGGACAGATATCCGGGTGCTTCTCACAGGGGAAATTTCCGACGAGCTCTTTGGCTACAAATACACCGACTTCGCCCCCTCGCCCCGGGCCTTCCAGGAGGAGGCGGAGAAGCGGCTGCGGGAGCTGCACATGTATGACGTCCTCCGGGCCGACCGGTGCATCTCAGTGAACTCTCTGGAGGCCCGGGTGCCCTTTGGAGACCTGGATTTTGTGGAATACGTGATGGCTATCGACCCGGCGAAGAAGCTGAACACTTACGGCAAGGGGAAATATCTGCTGCGGAAGGCCTTTGAGGGGGACTGGCTTCCCGAGAGCATCCTGTGGCGGGAGAAGGCCGCCTTCTCCGACGCGGTGGGCCACTCCCTGGTGGACGACCTGAAGGAGTACGCCGAGGGCCGGTACACCGACGGGGAGTTTGAACGGCTGCGGCGGAGCTATGACCACGCCCGGCCCTTTACCAAGGAGTCCCTCCTCTACCGGGAGATTTTTGAAAAATACTATCCAGGCCAGAGCGGCATGGTGGCGGATTTCTGGATGCCCAACCGGTCCTGGGTGGGCTGTGACGTGGACGACCCATCCGCCCGGGTGCTGGCAAACTATGGGGAGAGCGGGGTATAATTCTCGCCGCATCCGCTTGACAATAAACATATGGAGGTGTGTTATGGAAAAACAAAAGCTGCTCTATGAGGGCAAGGCGAAAAAGGTATACGCGACTCATGACCCAAAACTTCTGATTGTTGCTTATAAGGACGACGCCACCGCCTTCAATGGCCAGAAAAAGGGCACTATCCAGGGCAAGGGGGCCATCAACAACCGGATGACCAACCTGCTCATGGCCCGGCTGGAGCGGGAGGGCATTCCCACCCATCTGGTGGAGGAACTGAGCGACCGGGAGACGCTGGTAAAAAAGGTGTCCATCATCCCTGTGGAGGTCATTGTACGAAACATCGCCGCCGGTTCCTTCTCCAAACGCTACGGCGTGGAGGAGGGGCTGGTATTTGACACCCCCACGCTGGAATTTTCCTATAAGAACGACGCTTTGGGAGACCCCCTGCTCAACGACGACCACGCCGTTGCCCTGGGGCTGGCCAGCCGGGAGGAGCTGGCGCTCATCCGAAAATATGCCCTGGCCGTCAACGAGGTGCTGGGAAGGATCTGGGCGGACTGCGGCGTTATCCTGGTGGACTTCAAGGTGGAGTTTGGCCGCCTGGAGAATGGGACAATTGTGCTGGCCGACGAAATCAGCCCCGATACCTGCCGCCTGTGGGATGCAAAGACACAGGAGAAGCTGGATAAAGACCGGTTCCGCCGGGACCTGGGCGGGGTGGAGGAAGCCTATGTCCGGGTGATGGAGCGACTGACCAACGGCCTGTGAACGGCGGAGGGAGAGCTATGACCAAATACATTTTTGTTACTGGCGGGGTGGTGTCCGGGCTGGGCAAGGGGATCACGGCGGCCAGCCTGGGCCGGCTTTTGAAGCAGCGGGGGCTGCGGGTCAAAGTGCAAAAACTGGACCCCTACCTCAACGTGGACCCGGGCACCATGTCCCCCTACCAGCACGGGGAGGTCTTCGTCACCGACGACGGGGCGGAGACCGACCTGGACCTGGGCCACTACGAGCGGTTTATTGACGAAAACCTCACCGTAAACTCCTCGGTCTCGGCGGGGCAGGTGTATTGGAACGTCCTCAACCGGGAGCGGCGGGGGGATTACCTGGGGGGCACCGTTCAGATCATCCCCCACATCACCGACGAGATTAAGAGCCGTGTCTACTCTCTGGAGGGCCCCGAGACCGATGTGGCCATTGTGGAGATCGGCGGCACGGTGGGCGATATTGAGAGCCAGCCCTTTCTGGAGACCATCCGCCAGGTGGCGGCGGAGCGGGGCCGGGACAACGTCATGTTTCTCCACGTCTCCCCCATCGTCTCCATCCCCGGCACCGGGGAGCTGAAGTCCAAGCCCACCCAGCACTCGGCCAAGGAGCTCCTCTCTTTGGGCATCCAGCCCGATGTGATTGTCTGCCGCAGCGACGCCCCGGTCCCCCGGGAGATTCGGGACAAGATTTCCCTGTTCTGCGGCATCCCCCGGGAGAATGTCATTCCCAATTTGAACGCCCCTCTGCTCTACGAGGCGCCCCTGATGCTGGAGCGGGAGGGGCTGGCCGACGTGGTGATCCGGCGGCTGGGGCTGAACTGTCCCGCCCCTGACCTCACCGAGTGGACCGGCATGGTCCGCCGGGCCAAAGACCCGAAGGGGGAGGTGACCGTCGCCCTGGTGGGCAAGTATGTGGCCCTCCACGACGCCTATCTTTCCGTGGCAGAGGCCCTCACCCACGGGGGCATTGAGAACCGGGTGAAGGTAAACATCCGCTGGGTGGACAGCGAGACCGTCACCGACAAAAACGCCGCCCAGGTTCTGGACGGCGTGAACGGTGTTCTGGTGCCCGGCGGCTTCGGAGACCGGGGGATCGAGGGCAAGATTTCCGCCGTCCGGTACGCCCGAGAGCAGGGCGTGCCCTTTTTGGGCATCTGCCTGGGGATGCAGATGGCGGTGGTGGAGTTTGCCCGCCACGTCTGCGGTATGGAGGACGCCCACTCCAGTGAGTTCTCCCCAGACACCGCCCACCCGGTTATCGACCTGATGGCCGGCCAGCGGGGGCTCACCGACAAGGGGGGCACCATGCGGCTGGGAACCTTCCCCTGCCGGCTCACCAGCCGGGACAGCCGGGCCTTCGCCGCCTACGGGGCGGACGAAATCAGCGAGCGCCACCGGCACCGCTACGAGTTTAACAACGACTTTAGGGAGACGGTCACCGGGGCCGGCCTGGACCTGGCCGGACTGTCCCCCGATGGACAGCTGGTGGAGATGGTGGAGCTGCCCGGCCACCCCTGGTTTGTGGGGGTGCAGTTCCACCCGGAGCTGAAATCCCGGCCCAACCGGGCCCATCCGCTGTTCCGGGACTTTGTGGCCGCGGCGGCAAAGCGGAAGACAGCGCCGTAGCTGAAAGCCCCGGAGGCAGTTTGCGGTCATGCCAGAACGGTACAGCAGGCCATAAAATACATGCGAAAAAAGGTTGAACAAAGCACGCTGCAATGGTATAATCCTATTGCAATATGGGCGGCGTTCAGTTTACAGATAAGCGGAGAGAACTTGTCCGCTTGGAATTATCAAACAGGCCGTCTGATGTCAGGCGGCCTGTTGTTCCATGTGCTTTTGCAAAGGGCTTGAAGTGCCGCGGCCCATAACTGTTTAAATATATGGCTGTACGGCGGCCCGGAATGCTGCGTCAGAGAACCGCAAAACGGCGGGTTTATTGCCCGACCAACGCCTCAAGCGCGCCGATAATGCACTCCCCGGTAACGGCGCCGCCCTCGAAATCCATTGTCTCCGGCACGTCGGAGGGCAGATGATACTCAGGCGGGACGGTCATCAGCCCGTCTGAATCCAGAAAGCGCCAGCTGATGTTGGCCGCCTCGATACCGGCCTCGTGGAAAATAACGTGGTCGCTCATACCCCGGTGAAAGACTGGCAGGGGACCCCTGCCGTAATGTGCCTCGTAGGCCTGGCTGAGGGTGTGGGAGGCCAGGTTTGGCATGGGCTCCAGAAAATTGCCCTCCTGATATGTCCCGTCCGTAATGCCGCCCAGGGTGCCGCAGGTGAGGATCGCCCCCTCTCCCGGGGAGGCGGCGCTGTTCTCCATGTTGAACACAGCCAGGTGGCGCTTCCGCTCCGCCTCGCTCAGCCCCTTTACATAGGCGGAGGCGCCGTGGTAGCCGTTTTCCTCCGAGCCCAGGAACAGCAGCCGGATTTCTCCCTGAAGATCTTCCCGCGCCGGGCCCAGATACCGGGCCAGCTCCAGCAGGACGGCCACGGAGGAGGCGTTATCCCGTGCGCCGGGCGAGCCCTCCACGCTGTCGTAGTGGGCCATGACGCAGAGGATGGGCCCCTCCGCGCCCGGGTTGCATGTGGCAATCAGATTTTCGCTGGTCAGCTCAAACAGGCCGGGAAAGGGTACGCGGGCCAGACTGCCCGTCTGGCCGGAAAAGCCCATTTCCGTCAGCTGTTTCTCCAGCCAGTCGCAGGCGGCGGATTCCTTTTCAGTTCCGGTGGGGCGGTCGCCGATCTCCCGGCACAGATATTCGGTATCAGCCTGGATGCGGGCGGCGTCCAGCCCGTGGGGCGATTTGGACGGGGCGCAGCCGGCAAGCAGCAGGCACAGGGCCAGCATATGGAACAAAAGCCGCTTCATAGCACATTCACCTGACCTCATTATTAGGTTGTTTCCCAGTATATCAGACGAATGGCGAAAAAGCAAAGGGGCTGTGTGCGGGGGAATGCCCCATTCGCAGATGTTTATGCAGGGGCGGACGGTGTCCGCCCTTACAGAGCGCGCCCGCTCCTGCAAACGCGATAAAATGCGCGGCGGGACACACCCCATACAGGAGCCGGGTTATTCTCATGGCTTTTTCAAGAATCGGTGAAGGGAGAGGCGGCCGTGTTTTGGCTGATTTTGGTGCTGGCGCTGCTCTGGCTGGGCTATCTGCTGGTGGAATCCAGGCAGGCGTCCAGGGCACGCAGTCAGATTACCCATATCGTACATGTCAACGGTACCCGGGGCAAGTCTACCGTCTGCCGCCTGATTGAGGCCGGCCTGCGGGCGGGAGGCCTGCGGGTGTTTTGCAAAACCACGGGCACCGACCCTATGACCATTGACGTGGAGGGCCGGGAGGCGCTGATCCGCCGCCGGGGAAGGGCCAACATCAAAGAGCAGCTGGCGATTCTGAGGCGGGCGGCCGCGCAGGGCGCCCAGGTGATGGTGGTGGAGTGTATGGCGGTGCAGCCGGAGCTTCAGCGGGCTGCCCAGCAGGACATTCTCCGGGCGGATATCGGGGTCATCACCAACGTCCGCCGGGACCACACCGACGTGATGGGGGACACCCTGGAGCAGATCTGCGATGCGCTGTGCAATACCGTGCCCCGGAACGGCGTACTGTTTACCGCGGAGGAGGGGCAGGCCGGGCGCATGTCGGCCTGGGCCGGCCAGCTGAGCTGTGCTTTCGTCCCCGTCCGCCCTCAGGGGGACGAGCCGGCCCTGGACTTTCCCGAAAATACCGCTCTGGCGCTGGCTGTCTGCCAGCACCTGGGGGTGGAGCGGGCCACCGCCCTGGAGGGAATGGCGCAGTTCCGGCGGGACCCCTACGCCCTGTCCCTCCACCGCCTGGGCCGGGGCGTGTTTATCAACGGCCTGTCTATCAACGACATCCAGTCCACCTGTATGGTGTGGGAGACGCTGCGGGAGAAATACGGCCTGGAGGACCGGGAGCTGATCCTTCTGGTGAACAACCGCCCGGATCGGGGCAGCCGGACCGAGGATATGCTGGCGGCGTGTCTGGCCCTGTGTCCGCAGCAGGTGTGGCTGATGGGGGCGGCCCGGGCCTATATGCGCCGGGGGCTGGCGCGCCGGCTGCCCCAGTGCCGTATCCGTGAGTTGAAAGGGCCCCGGGACGTAGCGCCCGATTCTCTGGAGGAGGAACAGGTGATCTTTGCGGTGGGGAACATCGCCAACGGGGGCCGCGAGCTGATGGCCCTTGTGAGGGAGGAGGGGACGGAGCTTGTATAATCAGATCATTCTGGCCGGCGTGCTGGTCAGTCTTTTATACACCGAGCTCACCGGCCTGTCCACCGGCCTGATTATCCCCGGCTACCTGGTCCTCAGCCTGCACTCCCCGGTGCGCCTGGTCTGCACGCTGGCGGTTTCTGCGGCGGCGGTGCTGCTCTGCCGGCTGCTGTCTCAGGTGGTCATCCTGTATGGACGGCGGCGGTTTGTCATGCTGCTGCTGCTTACCTTCCTGCTGAACGCCGCCCTTGCCTGGTTCAGGCTGCTGCCTGTCCGGCTCAGCGCGGTGGGCCTTCTGATTCCCGGCATCCTGGCCCGGGAGATGGACCGGCAGGGCTTTTTGGACACCCTGCTCAGCCTGATGGTCACAACCGCCGTTCTGGCGCTTCTGCTGATGCTGATGGGATACCAGGTGCTGCGGTAGCGGGAAGGGGGAGACGGTATGAGAAAGCTTCCACGCGCCTCCATCGCTGTGGCGGCGGCAGTGCTGCTCCTGTCCGCTGTGCTGACGGCCGCCGGCGTGAAAAGGGCGCCTGCGCCGGACTGTGACCGAAAGCGGGCGGCGGCAGAGCTGATGCAGGTGTGCATGGACCGGATCAGGCTGTATAAGGAGGAGGCGGGACTGACCCTCTCGGAGGAGGATATCCACGGCACCTGGCTGATCGGCGCGCCCTACACAATGGTAACTACGACAATCGGGGCGCTGGAGGCCAAACGCACCACGGCCAACCCCGACATGGCGGCCCTGGCAGTCCAGCTGCTGAAGGAGGCGGGCGTGGGGCCGGGAGACCGGGTGGGGGCCGCCTTCTCCGGCTCCTTTCCCGGACTGAATCTGGCGGTGCTGTCCGCCTGCCAGGTGATGGAGGTGGAGCTGGTATACATCTGCTCGGCCGGCGCCTCCACCTATGGGGCAAACCAGCCGGAGCTGACCTTCCCGGAGATGGCCCACCGGCTGGTGGAGGACGGTATCCTGTCTCAGGATGGGGTGGCGGTGTCCATGGGCGGGGATTTTGACTGCGGGATGGAGATGTACCCGGACCTGCGGGACGACATCCTGGCCCGGCTGAAGCAGCTGGGGCCGGAGCTGATCTGGGAGGAGGACTATGCCAAAAACCTTGCCCTCCGCCGGGCGTACTACGAGGCGGAGGGCCCCATCCAATGCTTTATCGGGGTGGGGGGCAGCATTACCACGCTGGGGCTGGCGGAGGACCAGCTGGACTGCGGCGTAACGCCGCCTTATACCATTCAGACCATCACCAAAAACAGCGGGCTGATGGAGCTTTACAACGCGGAGGGCCTGCCGGTAATACACCTGCTGAACATCAAACAGCTGGCGGCGGATTACGGCCTGCCCTACGACCCCCAGCGGCTCCCGGCCCTCGGAGAGAGCGCGGTCTATCATACCGCCCAGTACCCCTGGCACTGGGCGGGCGGCGGTCTGACCGCCGCAATGGTCCTTCTTCTGCCGGCGCGCCGCAGAGGGAGAAGAGGAGCGGCCCTTCTTCTGTCCCTGGTGCTCCTGCTGGCCGGATGCGGGGGACAGGGGGAGAACGGGGCCGTCTCCTCCGCCGGGCCGGACAGCCCCCCTCCGGCGGAGGGCTATCCGCCTGAGCTGCTTCCCGGCGGGGGCGCCGAGCCGGCGGACTGGACGCTGGACGACTTCCCCGGGGTTTTGGAGGAGCGTTTTCCCGGGGAGGAGGACGGATACCCGCTTCTGGAGGGGACGGAGCTGGAGAACACGGTGCGGGTCCTGGAGGGGGCCAAGGAGGGACCCGTCCTTTACCTGGTGGCCGGCGTACACGGGGACGAGACCGCCGGCTGGCTGGCGGGCAATCTGCTGAAGCAGGCCACGCTGAAGGCGGGAAGGCTGTGTATTCTCAGCCCTGCCAACCTCTACGGGGCGGAGCATGACCAGCGCAATACCAGGTCTGACCGGGACCTGAACCGGAATTTTCCAGGCGATCCCCAGGGCTGGGACGCGGAACAGCTGGCCGCTGCCATTTTTGAGGATATCCGGGACAAATCCCCCGCCCTGGTGCTGGACCTCCACGAGGCCCGAGTCCGCCAGGGGGAGCGGGACGACCTGGGAAACTCGGTGATCTGCCACTCCCTGGACGGCGTGGGGGACCTGGTGCTGGAGCTGCTGGTGGCGAGCGGGGAGGGCGGGCTGTGCGCCTCCCCCGTCACCCTGTATGATTCGCCGCCCCCGGGGAGCGTCAACCGGACGGTGGCCACAGAGCTGGGCATCCCTGTTATCACAGTGGAGACGTCCCGGGGGGAGGCGCTGGCCCAGCGGGTGCGCAACCAGCTGGAGCTGGTGGAGTATGTGCTGGAATATTACGGGCTGCGCTGAAAGGGAGGGAGGACCGGTGAGAAAAAAGCTGGCGCTGCTGATGTCCACCCGCATTCGGTCGGTGGATGTGAAGGAGCTGGCCATTGGAACGGGACTGGTGCTGCTCAGCTTTCTGATGCCCCTGCTGTTCAATGTGGACAACTTTCAGGTTTTGCGCTCCCTGCACCGGGCGCTGTCGGAGGGAGAGAAGACCGACCTGATGGTGTCCGCCATCCAGCTGGTGGCGCTGAATTCCGTGCGAGGCATTCCCCACTATGTGGGGGCCTATTTCATCGGGGAGTCTGTGGACATTCATATGGGGAAGCGAAGCGCATGGTTTATCAACTCCCTGATTATCATTTTGATCCTTCAGGTAACATACTGGGGCATTGAGGCGGTCCACCACATCCACTATGATTTCGGCCTGCCGGCCATTCTGGTGTGTACCTTTGTGCTGCTGTTCCGGCGGCTGAATTACCAGTATATCGCCCTGTATAAAAAGTCCCTTTTGATTATCCTGTTTCTGACCAGCTTTCAGTTTCTGGATATCATGCCGGCCCTTCGGGGGCTGCCGGTGGGCCGGGGGGAAAGCTCCTGGGATATCAAGCAGGCGGCCGCCGTGCTGGAGGGGGAGACGGTGCTCAACGTGCTGGCCCTGGTGGGCGCTGTGCTGTTTTTGCTGTTTGGACTGCTGATTTTGTTCCAGCTGCGGGATGAAAACACCCTGCGGGAGCTGAGCATGCTCCGGGAGCAGAACCATGCTATCCGCATCCAGGCCCAGCTGAACGAGATGAAAAACCGCACCTATCAGGAGATGCAGTATCTGGTCCACGACCTGAAATCCCCGCTGACAGCGGTGCAGACGCTGGTGGGGGTAATCAAAATGGAGTGTGAGGTGGAGCAGCGCACCCGGGATGTGGAGTATCTGACCCGGATTGAGGGGGCGGTGGAGCAGATGAGCGGCATGATCTCCGATATCCTGTATGAGGATCAGCATACCCTGATGTCCACCCAGTCGCTGCTGGGGGTGGCGCTGGCCCAGAGCTCGGTGACGGACTACGCCCTGTCCGTCCACGTGGACAACCAGGCGCCGGAGGCGCTGATCAGCGCAAACCGGATTCTGTTCCCCCGGGCGTTGGTTAATCTGATGCAGAACTCGGCCCAGGCCATTCCCAAGGACCGGGAGCCGGAAATCTGGCTGAGGGTGGTCCGGAGGGAGAGGGAGGACGGAAGCAAGGTGATTTTTACGGTATCGGATAACGGTACGGGCATTGAGGAGGAGACCAGACAGGAAATCTGGGACAAGGGCGTGTCAGGGCGGAAGTCCAGCGGTCTGGGCCTGGCCTTTGTCCGGAATGTGGTGGAGAAGATGGACGGAACGATCTGCGTAAAGAGTACAGCGGGAGTGGGAGCCGCCATTTCCATTGTTGTACCGGAGGGAGGCGCGAGACGATGAAAAACGATACCGCCATTTTGGTCATAGATGACGACGAACAGATTTGCTTTGCACTGGGGGAGCTGTTCAAATTTCAGGGCTGGAAGCCCTATTCCGCCTACGATGTGGAGAGCGGCCTGAACGAATTTAAGGTCCGTCAGCCGGATATTGTGCTGATAGACTACCATCTGCCCAGAATCAACGGGGTGGAGGGGGTGAAGCGGCTGCGCAGGTTGTCCCTGGACGTGCCGATTCTGGTGTTTACCGTGGACGAAAGCCAGGAGGTGGCCGACACCTTTCTGGAGGCCGGGGCTACCGACTTTGCGCTGAAGCCCATCAAGGCCCCGGATATCATCAGCCGGATCAAGCTGCACCTGCGCCTGCTGCAGCAGGGAAAGCGGGAGAGCCGGGAGCCGGCCCTGGCCAAGGGTCTGGCCCAGGGGACGCTGAAGCTGATTCATGATTTTCTGGAGCAGCAGAACGACTACCTCACCGCCAATGATATTGCGGAGGGCACAGGTCTGGCCTATCAGACGGTATACCGCTACCTTCAGCATATGACAGCGGAAAAACGGGTGGAGATGGTCAGTATTTACGGAAAGGTGGGCCGCCCCAAGCAGGTCTATCGAAAGGTGTAGCAAACCGGCACAGCTTGCGCTGTGCCGGCTCTTTTTTTGAATTTCGGGGGGTAGAATCATCAAACACACAAAACAAATTTGTTCCGCCGCGAAAAAAATAGAGGGTGTGACAATATAAATATGAGAAGAAATAGACAAAGGGATTTGCCATGAATATAATTTAAGCATTCAGCACGGCAGAGAGAAACCCCGCTGCACTGCGGGCGGCTGGTGCGATTCCGGTGCGGCAAGGCGCCGGTTTGCAAATATATTATGTGTGATAGGTGATTGCGAAAGTCGCCCCAAATAGGACAAAAAGGGATGACACGCCAGC
>CATEPI010000050.1:0-12923 GCA_949525845.1 uncultured Eubacteriales bacterium | reverse complement strand
TATTTTTGCACTTATCTTCAATTTGTGCAATATTTATTTTTCAAACAAGCCCTAGCCGACTTATTGGAATAAAACTAGCAAAAAAAGTCACACAACTCCTGTGTTACAAGGGATACGACAGTGTATCTTTTTTGGCACCACAGTCCACTTGGAATGACTGGGTTTCTCGGCTTTTGGGGGAACCCGGTTTTTCTTTGCTTTCGGCCAGTTCTCTCCTGTTTTGTCGAAATTCTTACAGGCTGGCCTGGATTCCGGGAGAAATGCTGATTACGTTGTCCATCTTCGCATGGAAGGATACCATAGGCGCGACCTGAGTGACGCAGTATGGAGACGGCTGGAAGGGAAGCTGCAACAGCGTAAAGCGGCATGTGCGGGAACTGGTGTAACTGGAGCTGCGTAAGCGAAAGGTCCACCGAATGAACCGGATGGTCAAGACCGCCGACCTCCAGGTCATCTCAGACTGCTACAAATGTCGAAGCCTTATTATCGCTTCCAACCTGACGTTCAGCCAATGGAATGCCGTCTTTAACGGCAACCGCCTTACCCAGTCCATGAACCGCCAGAGGTCCGGTATCCAGTGAGGAGACCAGAATGGCCAGCATCTGGGCGTTTCGGGGTCTCTGCTCCAAACGCCTGTGGGCCATTTCTTCCAGCAGAGGACGGTTTTCACGCCAGATGATACAGCTTACGGTCCGGATATTCCGCTCTACCGCTTTCCAGTTGGTGCTGTACTGCTTTGCCACCTCCGGGTACAGCCACTTTGTCACCAGCAGCAGCCGGTCTGGCTGCTCCACACACAGCGATACTGCATAGGCCATATGGAAAAAGCCGGTGTAGTTTGCGGTTACACCAAGCTGATAAAGCAAATCGTAAACAGCTGTCATAATGCACCTGCCATTTCCCGTTCTTGCTGAAATTCCTTGTCCTTATAGTAGGCTTCTGTGTATTTTTCCACAAACGCTTTGCGTTCTTCCATATTGAAGCCCAATGCCATCATGATATCAAGTATTGTTTCGATCTTTGGTATGTTTTCATGGGATTCTATCAGATAAATACAGTTTCGACTAACTCCTATTTTGTTCGCCAGGACAAGTTGGGACATACCTTTTGTCTTTTTTCTCCTTTCGTAAATCTCGGTTTCCAGCAGTCGGGTCATGTGAGGTTTCGTTTCCCATGTGTTGTTAAATTTTGGCAATTTTTACACCTCCTATGAGAAGAAGCATATATTAATTGCCAAAATCTATCAGCCAACTGAAGTTAGCTTTGTGAATTATGTCGAATTTTGTATCTGTTTGCCGGGGTATTGTAAAAGAGTCCCAAAACTTGTGCGTTAGGGCTCTTGGCTCAAGTTTGACTCTAACATATCAAATCTGCTTAACTTTTTCCTGGACAAACATAAGAGAAAGGCATCCACATAAGTTTCTTTTATTTTATAATGACTGTGTATCAGCAAAAGTTTACATGGCTCGACAAGAAATCTTAAAAAATTTATGAGATTATTTCTTTGAGCATTTTATGCCTTATTTAATCTCTTTAAGCTGTTCCTAAATATGCCGGCACACGATAAAATATCACCATAGAAAATAGTGGCGGTGATATCATGCCAAAGAGAAATGATGCGCTAGCAGCTCTGATAGGAAATCGCATTTTCAAAAGGCGTAAGGAACTGGGCTTAACACAAGATGAACTTGCAGATCGCGCAGGGCTATCCCAGTCTTTCTTGACATGTGTGGAACGAGGAGAGAAGGGGCTGGGTTTTGACAGCATTGTCAAAGTCAGCTGCGCACTTGAAACCAGTACAGATTATTTGCTCACTGGTGTTATAAGGCAAAATGAGTCTGATTATGTCCACCGGCTGTTAGAGCTGTTGGATGAAACGCAGCGCGATCATACTGTGGAAGTCCTGAAACACCTCCTGATTATCGGTGGGCACACTCCGCCGGAATCATAGTAAAGACTATCCTGCGAACGAAGAAAGAATAGAGAGGGTGCAAGATAGAATGGGCGTATGGAATGGAACCGATCAGGAGGCTGCAAGAATATTTCATGACATCGTTGTGCAGGAATATGAAAAACTGATCCGTTGCGCTGTTGCATATTTGAGATTGACAACCGCAGATGCTCATTTACTCGGCAAAGCGGAAGACGTCGTGCAGGATATGCTCACATTGGCGTGGGAGCGCCGAGAAGATGTGTTATCCAAAGATAAACCTGTCGGCTGGCTGTACGAGGCTCTTTACTACAAAGCAAAAGAACTGCTGAAGGAAGAAAGCAAGTGGGAGAAGCGGCTGCGCAAATACCGGGAGTTTTATGTCCTGCCTGCCGAGACACATATTGATTTAAAATTGGAGCTGGAGGAAATTGTTCCAAAAGAAGATTTTGACCTGTTGTGCAAAATATATGTAATGGGATACTCCTATCGGGAGGTATGTCATGAACTGGACCTTACAAAGTCTGCTTTAGCAGCAAAAGTACATAGAATTCTAGAGTTAGAAAGGTCCGCACCCAGAATTTATTTCTGTGGTGCGGACCTTTAATTTATTCTACGCTGCCCCGCACAAGTTCCTTTAGTCCAACTGCTTTGTTTAGCTGTACAATCTTCTCGAACAAGGTATGTAGTCTCCTCTCAGAATGGTGTGTGGTATCTTCATTCTACCAGCGTCTGCAAACCTTGTCCCTTTTTCTTTTTGCGAAACTTATTCTACCTTATCTTCTTTTTCCTGACAGCCTGCGGCTTTTTCTTTGATTTCACAGGGGGGTTCAGTTTCTTCTGCATTGTATCGCTCTTTACTTGAAATCCTATCAAAAAATGTGTATAATATAAGTGAAAAGACATTGGGAGGTGGGTGTACGTGGTCTATGCCCTGGATGAAATTGCGCGGCGTATTCGGCCCGTAGCATAGAAGTACAAATTGAAGGCGGTATACGTTTTTGGCTCCTATGCTCGGGAGGAGGCACACGGAGACAGCGATGTGGATATCCTGGTAGACACAACCGGCTCTGGTCTGTTTGGTCTGGCTTATGGCAGGCTTTATGGTGATTTGAAAGATGCTCTGGAAAAGGACATCGACATGGTGACTGTAAGCGCCTTGGAACTGCCAGTGCGCCATGAGAATGACGCCGATTTTAGGGAAGTCGTGCAGAGAGAAAGGCGGGAAGTTTATGCTGCCGCGTGACCGCCAGCGTCTGAAAAGGATTAAAACATATTGTGAAGATATCTTGGCTTCCATTGACTGATATGGTTCGTCCTTTGAGGATTTTTTTACTGATCCGGATTATCAGCACTCTGTTTCTTTTTGTATTTTGCAAATAGGCGAATTGGTTGTTGGCCTTACACAGGAGTACCGTGACAGTGCCAAGGACCAAATAGAATGGAGAGCGATCCGAGAAATGCGAAACATCGTCGTTCATGATTACGGAAATGTCAATCTGGAAATTATTTTGGGCGTAGCGATACGCGATATTCCCGCATTGAAAGAATTTTGCGAGGAGCAGCTTTCAAAAACTGATTTATAACATCGTCCGTGAGGCCTACAGGCCGGAGTGGTTGGAGTACGAAAAGCGGTTGAAAGAACCTCAGGAGTGATAAAGATGGTCGGGTTGGGTACAATCATCAATGTGGCCGGTATTGTCTGCGGCGGACTTTTGGGCCTTGCCTTCGGAAAGCAGCTTCCGGAGCGGTTTCAGACCATTTTGATCCAGGCGGCCTCTGTCTGCGTGCTCTTTCAGGGAATCGGCGGATGTATGGAAAAGATGCTCCAATTATCAGAGGACAGGCTTGTCTCCAGCGGATCAATAATGATGATTCTCTGTTTTGTTCTCGGCTCCATTGCTGGCGAATGGATCAATATTGACCGGAGGCTGGAGCAATTTGGCGTCTGGCTCAGAGAAAGAACCGGCAGCAGCGGCGATACAGCCTTTGTGGACGGATTTGTGACGGCCTCCTTAACCGTATGTATTGGGGCAATGGCCGTAGTTGGCGCTGTTCAGGATGGGATTTATGGCAATTACTCCATTCTGGCTGCCAAGGCTGTCTTGGACTTTATTATCATCCTGGTAATGTCAGCGTCTATGGGGAAGGGCTGCATTTTTTCCGCAATTCCCGTTGGGCTGTTCCAGGGGTTGATTACCATACTGGCCATTTTTGTAGAGCCGTTCTTAACCGAATCCGCTTTGATAAACCTGTCTCTGACCGGCTCCATAATGATCTTCTGCATTGGCGTTAATTTGATCTGGAACATCAAAATAAGAGTGGCCAACATGCTTCCGACCCTTTTCTTTGCTGTTTTGTGGGACTTTATCCCTATACTGGCGTAATTGTTTTATATTAAGGCGGGTAATTCCGAATCTGGAATTGCCCGCCTTGACTTTTTTCCTATTAAAAATACCGCTCCTCTTGTTCGGTATCCCAGGCGGTACAAATGGTCTGGTTCTCAGACAACTGGCTTTTCTTTTGTCATAACCCCCGGCTTGTCCTCATAGGATGGGACAAAGGCGGGTGAGGAGCATGACACAGATGACAGCGGCGGACAGCTTTGTGCAGGCGGTGCAGGCCCTGCCCCAGCGGCTGCGGCAGGAGGCCCTGTCCCTCCCAGCGGGGGACCGGGCCCGGGCCGAGGAGCTGCGCCTGCGGGTGGGCTGGCCCATGACGGCGGTGCTGCCGGAGGGGGAGCGTCCCCTGGGCGGGTCTCCGGTGGAGGGGCGGGAGCTGGAGCAGCTGGTGGAGATTGCCAGCCGGGCCTCCCTCCACACGGTGCTGGACCAGGTGCGCCGGGGCTACCTCACCTTTGAAGGGGGCCACCGCATCGGCCTGTGCGGCACGGCGGCCCTGCGGGAGGGGGAAATCCACGCACTGCGGGCCATCTCCTCCGCCAACCTGCGCATTGCCCGCCAGGTGAAGGGGGCGGCCGCCCCGGTGTTGGACGGGCTGTGTCCCGGCGGGCGGCTGGCCGACACCCTGATTCTGGCTCCGCCGGGGCTGGGCAAGACCACGCTCCTCCGGGACCTGATCCGGTCGGTGTCGGAGGGGGAGGGGTGCACTCCCCTGCGGGTGTCGCTGGCCGACGAGCGGGGGGAGGTGGCCGCCATGTACAACGGCCGGCCCCAGCTGGAGGTTGGCCGGCGTACCGATGTGGCAGAGGGCTGTCCCAAGGCCCAGGGGCTGATGCTCCTCCTCCGGGCTATGAACCCCCAGGTGCTGGCGGTGGACGAGATCACCGCCCCGGAGGATGTGGGGGCCCTGATTACAGCGGCGGGGTGTGGCGTTACCCTGCTGGCCACCGCCCACGGGGAGGGGAGGGCCGGCCTGGAGCGCCGGCCCCTGTACCGTCCCCTGCTGGACGAGGGACTGTTTCGCTTTCTGGTCCGCATCCGCCGGGAGGGGGAGCGGCGCATTTATACCATAGAGGAGTTGAGGTAGATGGTGCATCTGTTAGGGGCCGTCCTGGTGGCGGCGGGCGGGGCTCTGCTGGGCTTTCAGGCGGCGGCGGGGCTGCGGAAAAGAGGAAGGGCCGTGCGGCAGATGGAGGAGGGACTGGCCCTGCTGGAGCGGGAGCTGGAGCTGAGCGCCCCGCCCCTGTCCCGGCTGCTGGAGCGGGGGGCCGCCCACAGCCAGGGCCCGGCCAGGGGACTGTTTCAGGGGTGCGCCCGGGGGCTGGACCGGCTGGACCGGGAGGATTTTTCCAGCCTGTGGCGGCGGATGGTCCGGGAGCGGACCGAGCTGACCCCAGAGGGACAGGCTGTCCTGCTGCCCCTGGGGGATACCTTGGGCCGGTACGACGGGGAGCGGCAGCGGGAGGCCCTGGCCGCCGCCCGGCGGCGGCTGGGGGAGCTGGCCGGCCGCCTGGAGGCTGACAGCCGAAGGCAGGGGCGGGTGTATCAGGTCCTGGGCCTGTCGGGCGGGGCGTTTTTGGTGATTTTATTGCTGTAATAAGCGCTGTAGGGGCCGCCCCCTTGGGCGGCCCGCCGGTTTGGAAACGGGCCGCCGAGGGCGGCGGCCCCTACTCCCTCAGTCAGCCTTCGGCTGACAGCTCCCTCTTTGAGGGAGCCTTTCCCCTCGGGGGACGAAAGATTACGAAAGAGGGCGAACCTATATATGGAAGTCGATCTGATCTTTAAAATTGCGGCCATCGGGATTCTGGTGGCGGTGCTGAACCAGGTGCTCAGCCGGGCGGGGCGGGACGAGCAGGCCATGATGACCACACTGGCGGGTCTGGTGGTGGTGCTGATGATGGTGGTCCAGGAGATTGCCAGCCTCTTTGACCTGGTGAAGGACCTGTTTGGGCTGTGATGGGGGCCATGGCAAAGCTGGCCGCCGTGGGGGTGACAGCGGTGGTGCTCAGCGCGGTGTTGCGGAAAAACACCCCGGAACTGGCCCTGCTGCTGGCCCTGGCCGCCGGGCTGTGGATGCTGGCAATGGCCGCCGAGGGCATGGGGGCGGTGGTGGCCCTGATGGAGGAGCTGGCCGAGCAGGCCGGCCTGTCTGAGGTGCTGCTGGAGCCGGTGATGAAGACGGTGGCCCTGTCCATCCTCACCAGGCTGACGGCGGAAATTTGCCGCTCGGCGGGGGAGGGGGGCGTGGCCGCCTTTGTGGAGACGGCGGGGGGCGTTCTGGCCCTGCTGGCCGCCCTGCCCCTGGTGCGGGCGGTGGCCCGGCTGATGGGGGAGCTGCTGGTATGAGACGTGTATTGATTTTCTGCGTCCTGGCCGTAGTGTGCGCCGTCCCCGCGCTGGGGGCGGAGATCGCCGTGCCCGGGCTGGACCGGGTCTGGGAGGAGGCGGAGGGCTGCGGCGTCCGCCGGGACACCACCCTGGACCAGGGGCTGTCCAACCTGTTTGCTGACGCCCTGGACCAGGCGGGGGCCCTGTTCCGGGCCAGCCTGGCCACCGCCGCCAAGCTGGTGGTGGTGGTGCTGCTGTGTTCTCTGGCCGAGAGCGTAAGGGTGGGAGCGGGGGAGGGGCTCCAGGCGGTGACCATCGCCGGGGCGCTGGCCATCACCGCCCTGACCATGACGGATATGGCCGCCATGATCGGCCTGGGGCGGGACACTCTGGACCGGATGACCGGGCTGTCGAACCTGCTGCTGCCCGCTATGGCGGTGCTGACGGCGGCCACCGGCTCGGTGACGGCCGCCGCCGCCCGGCAGGGGGCCACGGTGCTCTTTTCCCAGCTGCTGATTACCGCCATGGACCGGCTGCTGGTGCCGCTGGTCTACGCCTTTGTGGCGGTGAGCTGCGCCCACGCCGCAGTGGGCAATCCGGGGCTGAAAAAGGCGGCCGATTTGCTGAAGGGGGCGGTTACCTTTCTCCTTACCGCCCTGCTGCTGGCCTTTGTGGGCTACCTCACCGCCAGCGGGGCCATTGCGGGCAGCGTGGACGCCGCCGCCGTGAAGGCGGCCAAGCTGGCCATCTCCCGGGCTATCCCGGTGGTGGGGGGGATTCTGGCCGACGCCTCCGAGTCGGTGCTGGCCGGAGCGGGGGCCCTGCGGGGCTCCGTGGGGCTGGTGGGTCTGCTGGTGGTGCTGGCCCTGTGCCTCACCCCCTTTCTGCGGCTGGCCTTCCAATATCTGGTGTATAAGGGGGCGGCCGCCCTGTGCGCCATGGTGGCCCAGCCCCGGCTGTCCGGCCTGATCGACGCTATCGGCTCCGCCTTCGGGCTGGTGCTGGGGATGACGGGGGCCGGGGCCCTGCTGCTGCTGGTCAGTCTGGTGGCCGCCGTGGGGGCGGCTGCGCCATGATGGAGGCGGTGCGGGGCTGGCTGCTGGCGGTAATCGCCGTGTCTCTGCTGTGCGCGGTGGCCGACGCCCTTATGCCACCCGGCGGGGTGCGCCGGGTGGGGCGGCTGGTGTGCGGCCTGGTGCTGATGGGGGCGGTGCTGTCCCCGGTGGCGGAGCTGGATGTGGAGGGGGGCCGGCGGTGGCTGGAGGACTATCTGGCCTCGGTCCACAGCCGGGAGGCGGAGCTGACCCAGACAGTGGAGAGCCAGATGAAAGTCATCATAGAACAGGAGTATGCCGCATATATTGTGGACAAGGCGGCAGAACTCGGATGGACCTGCACGGCTCGGGTGGCGTGTGAGCGGTCGGAGGAGGGGCTGTACCTCCCGGTTCGGACGGAGGTTACCGGCCCGCAGACGGCCGGCGTTCCGGCGCAGCTGGTCCGAAGCATTGCGGAGGACCTGGGCGTTCCGGAGGAGGCGCAGGTCTACATCGATAAGGAGGAAATGCCGTGAAATGGAAGTGGCCCGAGGCGGTCCGACGGTGGAAGGGGGCGCTGGGGAAATATGGATATGTACTGCTGGTGATGGCGGCGGGGGCGGTGCTTCTGCTGCTGCCCTCCGGCGGCCGGGACAGCCCCGGCGAGGAGCCCCCGGCCCGGGAGGAGGGGGCCGCCTTCGACCTGGAGGCCTTTGAGAAAAAGCTGGAGCACACCCTGTCTCAGATTGAGGGGGCGGGGGAGGCCCGGGTGGTGCTCACCCTGGACGGGGGAAGCCGCCAGGTGCTGGCCCGGAATCAGGACCGGGACGGCGAGGGGGGCGGCTCCAACACGGTGGTCACGGTGGGGAAGGGCTCGGGAAAGCAGGATGTGGTCCCCCTCCAGACGGTGGCCCCGGAGTTCCGGGGGGCGCTGGTGGTGTGTCCCGGCGGGGGGAGCGCGGCGGTGCGCCTGAAGCTTATCGAGGCGGTGTCCGCCCTCACCGGACTGGGCTCCGACCGGATCTCAGTGTGTCAGGGAGGGACGTAGGGGGCGCCGCCCTCGGCGCCCCGTTGATACACAGAGTGGGCCGCCGAAGGCGGCGGTCCCTGCAGAGGAAACCAATATATCAATCATAGGGAGGAATTATTATGAGAACGAAGAAAACCGACTGGTCACAGCTGTGGAAGCGGAATGCGGTGGTGGCGGTGATCGCCCTGTTTGTCTGCGCGGCGGTATATCTCAACTGGAACTACAACAAAGAGGCCGACGCGGGCAAGACGCTGGGCCAGTCCACCATGGTGGGCAACCAGGCCAAGGACCCCCTGGTGAAGGGGGACAGCTCCGCCCAGACGGGGACGGACGCCGGGGATAGCGCCGGCGACACCAGCACCGCCGGGGACGCCCAGCCTGGCGAGACGGCCGGCGACGCCGGCAGCAGCGCCTACTTTGCCACCGCCCGGCTTAACCGGCAGCAGGCCCGGGACAGCGCCCTGTCCCTGCTCCAGGACGCCGCCGCCCGGGAGGACGCCGACGAGGCGGTGAAGAATCAGCTCAACGACAACATCCAGACCATGGCCGACTACACCGTTACCGAGGCTCAGATCGAAAATCTGGTGGTGGCCAAGGGGTATACCGACTGCGTGGCCTTTATCGGGGAGGACGCCCTGTCCCTGGCCGTCTCCGCTCCGGCGGGGGGGCTCACCGAGGCGGACACCGCCAAGATTCTGGACGTGGTGAAGCAGACCGCCGGCTACACCGCCGGACAGGTGACCATCATCGAGGTGGAGTAGGGGCCCGCCGGGCCGCCCGCGGGGAAAACAGGTTTTCCGGGAGTTTTTTTCCTGTGAGGTTGTCAAACGGGGAAAAGTGTGGTAAAATAACACTACCGTTTTGAAAACTGGGAACAGGAGTGGTATCACATGGGCGAAAGCAAGGATTACGTCTCCCGCTCTGACGAGCTGGGCAACATCCACATCTCAGAGGAGGTGCTGGCGGCCATCTCCGCCGCCGCCGCGCTGGAGGTGGAGGGGGTCAGCAGCCTGACCAACCCGAGCAAGAAGAACGCCGCCAGAGGGGTTCACATCAAGCTGGAGGAGGAGAAGGTGGTGGTCACCATGTCCGTTCTCATGGCTTACGGCCACACCATCCCCGAGATGGGCCGGGCCGTGCAGGAGGCGGTGAAGAACGCCATCGAGTCCATGAGTGGGCTGGAGGTGGCCGCCGTCAACGTGAGCGTGGGCGGTATCGTCTTCCCCCAGAAGGAGCCTTAAAGGAACAGCGCCGGGAGTCCGTAAAACAGTAATTCAAAGTTACAGCTGCGCATTTGCCGGACAGGATTCTACAGCAGAAAAGAGGCGGAGAGTGGAAATTTATCTATTCTCCGCCTTTTTCCTGGGTTCTGTGGCCTGTTTTGATGCTTTCCCAGGACACAGCGTGTTTCATTGGCAGATTTTTTGTAGGGGCGGACATTGTCCGCCCGCGGGCGCACACTGTGCGCCCCTACAAATCGCGCCAATTCTCCTGACTGTGATAAAATGCGCGGTAGGACACTCCCTCCGAAACACACCCCTTGACTTCCCCCTTTCCTTCTGGTATAGTAGGGCCAATCAAATATGTACCGCCGGGTACCCTGGTTAACGTCTTTGCCGCTCTATAGGCCGTAGAAGGAGCGGCTGGGGGCGTTTTATTTTTTTCTGGAGGTCGATTCCATGTTCGAGGGCAAATCCCGCACGCTGTTTTTCCGCTTTGCGGTACCCCAGATGATCGGGCTGCTGTTCAATTCGGTATACACCATTATAGACGGTGTCTTTATCGGCCACCGCCTGGGCCGGGAGGCCATGGCCGCCGCCGCCGTGGCGGTGCCGCTGATTGAAATTCTGATTTCAGTAGCCATTGCCACCGGCTCGGGGGCGGGGGTGCTCATCGCGGCCCGCCTGGGGGCCGGGGACCGGGAGGGGGCCCGCCGGCTGTTCAACACCGCCGCCGGGATGCTGGCCGCTGCCGGGGTGCTGGTGGCGCTGCTGGGCAACCTGTTTCTGGCCCCTCTGGCCCGGCTGCTGGGGGCCAGCCCTGAGATACTGGAGCCGGCCTGTGGTTACCTGTGGTTTATCGTTACCTTTTCCCCCTTCCAGCTGTTCAGCTTTCTGCTGGGCGGGATGGCCCGGAACGACGGCCGGCCCAGGCTGGCCATGACCGCCATGATCCTGGGGGCGGGGTCCAACATCCTCCTGGATTACGTTTTCATGTACCCCCTGAACCTGGGTATCCGGGGGGCCGCCATGGCCACCGCTCTGGGGCCCATTTTCAGCGTGCTGATCCTCCTGCCCCACTTTCTGGGCCGGAGGGGGGAGCTGTATTTTGCTCCCTGTCCCCTCCGCCGCCGCTGGCTGTCCGACGCGGGAGGCATCCTGGTGTGTGGCGTGCCCTCCTTTGTGATGGAGTTCTCCATCGGCATTGTCACCTTCCTGTACAACTTCGCTATCGCCCGCTGGGGCTATGGGGAGCTGGGCCTGGCCGCCTACCTGGTTATTGGATACCTGATGCTCATTATCCTCACCCTGTTCCTGGGTATGGCGGAGGGCCTCCAGCCGGTGTTCAGCCGCTTCATGGCCACGGGAGAGCGGGAGCGGGGGCTGGCTATGCGCCGGTTTTCCACCGGGGCCTTCCTGGGGGTGGGACTGGTCAGCTGCCTGCTGGTTTTTACCTGCTCCCGGTGGTTCTTCCTGGCCTTTGCCCCGGAGGACCCCGAGCTGATCGCCTTTGCCGTGGATCGGGCGGCCCCCTATTTCTGCGGCTTTTTCCTCACCGGCTTTAACATTTTGATGATCTCCTTCTGGCAGGCCACCCAGGAGACAGGCCGGGCCCTGGCCGTCTCCCTGCTGCGCAGTGTGATTCTCCCGCCGGCTCTGCTGCTGATCCTCCCGCCTCTGCTGGGCCGGGAGGCCCTGTGGGTGTGTCAGTCCGCCGCCGACGCCCTTACCGCCCTCTTTGTCATTTTTTTCCTTGTCTTCTCCCGGCTATCGTGATACAATCGACCAACTAAACAGGAAATGAGGGGACCTATGAACATCCGTATTATTACCGACTCGGCCAGCGACCTGCGGCCGCCCCACCGGCCCGAGGTGACGGTTCTGCCCATGACCGTCACCTTCGGGAGGGAGGAGTATCAGGACGGCATTAACCTTACCCACCGCCAGTTTTATGAGAAGCTGATCGAGGGGGACGACCTGCCCACCACCAGCCAGATATCCCCCGCCCAGTTTGAGGAGGCCTTCCGCACCGCCGTGGAGGCCGGGGAGCAGGTGGTGGCGGTGGTCCTGTCCGCAAAGCTGTCGGGCACCTATCAGAGCGCCTGCATCGCGGCGGAGGAATTTCCCGGGAAGGTCTTCGTGGTGGACAGCGCCAACGCCACCATCGGGGAGCTGGTTCTGGTGGAGCGGGCGGTGGAGCTGATGGACCAGGGGCTGGAGGCCGCCGCCATCGCCGACCGGCTGGAGCGGGAGCGGGAGGATATCCGCCTGGTAGGCCTGCTGGACACCCTGGAGTACCTGAAAAAGGGAGGGCGGGTGTCCGCCTCGGTGGCTATGGTGGGAGGCCTGCTGTCCATCAAGCCGGTGGTGGCCGTTCAGGAGGGAGAGGTCGTGATGCTGGGCAAGGCCCGGGGCTCCAAAAACGGCAACAACCTGTTGATTCAGGAGATTCAGAAGAACGGCGGGGTGGATTTCGGCCGGCCCTACCGCCTGGGCTACACCGGACTGAACGACAGCCTGCTCCAGAAGTACATTGCCGACAGCGCCGCCCTGTGGGAGGGCCATACTGATGCCCTGCCCATCTGCACCGTGGGGGGCACCATCGGCACCCATGTGGGCCCCGGCGCGGTGGCGGTGGCCTTTTTCCGAAACCCCGCCGGCGAGTAAGGCCGCTGTCCCACCCCCCTCCGTCCCCCGCAGGGAAAAGCCTTCCACCCTCCGGGGGGAAGGTGCCCCCGAAGGGGGCGGATGAGGGGGCGGGGCGGGCAAGCAGTTCTTTTCGATGAGGGGCGCTAACCTCACCGCACCCTCATCCGTCACGGGCTTCGCCCGTGCCACCTTCCCCCTGGAAGGGGGAAGGCTTTTTGGGAGTGTCCCATTCGCAGCTTTTTATGCAAGGGCGTGCCAAAAAAGCATATTGCAATCTGGGACATATTGCTGTATAATTAAGTGCAGAAGGGTACCCTTCTAGCCTTTGCA
>CATEPI010000049.1:0-13176 GCA_949525845.1 uncultured Eubacteriales bacterium | reverse complement strand
GTTTTTCTCTGTCTGTGGGCAGATATGTGGTCAGGCCAAAAGCGGCAAATTGAAACACGCAGTAAAAGTGCTGAATATCGGAAATATTCCCAGCATTCGAAGAAGAATCTGCCCTGTTAATGATGGTACTATTTCGGCATGGGCACGTCTCTCTGTCCTTACCAAGTGATTGGAAGCTCTGGAAGTGCCGCTGTTTGGCACTTTCGGGGTATTTTTGCTGCGGAACCCCGTGGTCTTTAGCACTTTCCCGTCTGTTGACTCCGTCTTGTCGTTTCGCCGTGTGGGTCAAACCAAAAACGAACAACTACTCCATGCAAAATTTGATATGCTGTAAACAAAAACTGTTCGATCAACACAGGGATTTCAAATATGCTCCAGAAAATCCGTTACAAAGTGGAGGGCCACACCCAGGGGGACGGTGTGCCGCCGGAGGGTGCTCAGATGCACATACTCCCCGTCGGTGTCGAAGGGGTTGATGCCGGCCACATACTCCCGCAGGCGGGGCAGATAGGGCGCCAGGAACTCGCTCAGCACGCCACCCAGCACCACGTCGCAGTCCAGGGCCATGTGGATGTTGTTGATGCCGATGGCCAGATGGCGGAGCATATTGTCCCACAGGGCCTCATACTCCTCATATCGGGCCCCGTGCCACTCCAGCTTGGAAAAAAACGCCTCCAGCGTCACCCCGAAGGTGCTGCGCACCCGGCGAGGGGAGCAGTAGGCCTCCAGACAGCCCAGGCTGCCGCAGGTACACCGCAGTCCACCCGGCTCCACGCACATGTGGCCGAACTCCCCGCTGCGCCGGTTGTCCCCCACGTAGGGGGCGCCGCCGAACAGGATGGCCCCGCCCACCCCGTTCTCCAGGGAGAGGTAGGCCATATTCCGGTTGCCCTCCCGGACAAAGAGCTCCGCATGGCCGCCGCTGGTGGCGTCGTTCTCCACATAGGTGGGGTAGGGGATGGAGCTGGCCAGCCCCTCCAGGGAGGTGTCTTTCAGCCGCAGGGTGGGGGCGGCGGTGATAAACCGGCTGTCCGGCGACATGACGGCGGGCAGGGCGATGCCCACCCCCAGCAGCCGAGCCCGGTCGATGGAAAACTGATCCAGAAAGTCCTCCAGCACCTGGGAGAGCAGGCCGCCCATGTCGGCAAAGCGGACAATAGGGGGGATGTCCACCTCCTGATAGGCCAGCTCGTTGAGCAGCAGGTCGGCCGCCGCCAGGCGCAGGCGGTGCTCCGTCACCGAGATGCCCACCGCCACCCGGGCGTCGGGCACAATAGACAGGCCGCTGGCCTTCCGCCCCCCGGTGGACTGCTGCTCCCCCGAGTCCCGCACCAGGCCGGCAGCCATCAGCTCCGACAGGTTCTGATAGACGGTGGGCAGGCTTAGGCCCAGCTCCCGGGCCAGGCTCTGCCGGGAACAGAAGCCCTTGGCATAGTAGATATTGCGGTAAATGCTGCTGCGGGTCTGCCGGCGGCGGTCTGTCAGACCGGCGTCCAGGTCCATTGCAAATCCTCTCCTCTTTGGTAAAATCCCTTTATTATATTGTAACACGAAGTTTGAAACAGTCAATTCCATTTGTAAAAAATCCGGTGTTTTTTCCCGTTTGTGCCAAGTTAGCAAAAACCGCTTTAGTAATCAAATTTTTTCAGCCGTCAATATACCCAATTTTCTCTGCTTTATTCCATGCAAAACCAACAAAGTTATTGCCGGGCGGCAAAAAAAGATTGACATTAGTAAAATAACTTTATAGAATTGAAGCTACAGAAGCAGCTGCTTCTGTCATTTCCCCGGTATCCGGGGAAAAAACGAACAGGAGGAAACGAAAATGAAAAAGACACTTGCGCTGATCCTTGCAGCCTGTATGTCCCTCTCCCTCGTCGCCTGCGGCGGCGGAGCCGGTTCCAACCCCGGCACCAGCGGCAGCCAGCCCTCCGGCGGCAGCCAGTCCTCTGGCAGCCAGTCCACTCCCGGCGGCGACGCGTCCAGCAAGACCGTGGGTATCGCCATGCCCACCCAGTCCCTGGAGCGGTGGAACCGCGACGGCGCTTACCTTGACGAGCAGTTTAAGGCCGCCGGCTACAAGACCATCGTCACCTACTCCGACAACAAGAACGAGCAGCAGGTGAACGACATCCAGAACATGCTCTCCCAGGGCGTGGACCTGCTGATCATCGCCGCCATCGACGGCAACGGCCTGAACACCGTGATGAACGACGCCGGCGCCAGCAACATCCCCGTCATCGCCTATGACCGCCTGATTATGAACGACAACGTGTCCTACTACGTGTCCTTCGATAACTACACCGTGGGCAAGCTCCAGGGTACCTATGTGAAGGATACCCTGGACCTGGACAACGCGGCCGGCCCCTTCAACATCGAGTTCACCGGCGGCGACCCCGCTGACAACAACGCCCCCTTCTTCTTCAACGGCGCAATGGACACCCTGAAGCCCTACATCGACAGCGGCAAGCTGAATGTGGTGTCCGGCCAGACCGAATTCTCCGTGGTTGGCACCGAGCAGTGGAAGACCGAGGCCGCCCTGAACCGGGCCCAGAACGTGCTGGCCTCCTACTACTCCGACGGCACCAAGCTGGATGCCTGGCTGTGCTCCAACGACTCCACCGCCCTGGGCGTGACCCAGGCCGTCACCTCTGACTATGCCGGCGGCAACTCCGTTATCATCACCGGCCAGGACGGCGACGTGGCCAACCTGCGCAACATCAAGGACGGCGTGCAGTCCATGACCGTGTATAAGGCCGTGGCCAACGAGGCCGTTGTCACCCTGGACCTGGCCAAGGCCATCCTGGACGGCAAGACCGCCGACGCCAGCCTGATCTCCGCCTCCAGCTGGGGCTTCGACTGCGCTTTCGACACCGAGTCCTATGAGACCACCCCCGGCAACAAGTGCCCCTCCTTCCTGCTGGTACCCGACGTGGTTACCGCTGACAACATGGAGGAGAAGCTGGTCACCCCCGGCTACTACAAGGTGGGCGCTGACGGCTATCTGGAGGCCACCAACGGCTGATTCCACAACCCCCCAATGTAAGGACCAACCGGTGGGCGGGGCAAACGCCCCGCCCACCTTATTTTCAGGCAGACCATAGAGAGGAGGAACTACCCCTTGGCTGACGTTATTTTGGAAATGAAGTCCATCACCAAGGAATTTCCCGGCGTCAAGGCACTGGACAACGTGAATCTAAGGGTAGAGGCCGGGGAAATCCACGCCCTGATCGGCGAGAACGGGGCGGGCAAATCCACCCTGATGAACGTGCTTTCCGGCACCTACCCTGCCGGCAGCTACACCGGCGACATCTATTACGAGGGCAAGCTGTGCCAGTTCAAAACCCAGAAGGACAGCGAGGCTCTGGGCATTGTTATCATCCACCAGGAGCTGGCCCTTATTCCCCTGCTGTCCATCGGGGAAAACATGTTCCTGGGCAACGAAATCAAAAACTCCATGGGCTACATCGACTGGGACAGGACCTACAGCGAGTCGGAGCGGCACATGCGCCAGGTGGGGCTGAACGAGTCGGCCCAGACCCTGGTGAAGGATATCGGCACCGGCAAGCAGCAGCTGGTGGAGATTGCCAAGGCCTTTTCCAAAAAGGTGAAGCTGCTCATTCTGGACGAGCCCACCTCCTCCCTCAACGACGAGGACGCCAAGATGCTGCTGGACCTGCTGATAGAGTTTAAAAAGGAGGGGCTCACCTCCATCATCATTACCCACAAGCTCAACGAGATTATCTACTGCGCCGACAAGGCCACCATCATCCGGGACGGCTCCACCATCGAGACCCTGGTAAAGGGCGTGGACGAGTTCAGCGAGGACCGGATCATCAAGGGCATGGTAGGCCGCTCCATGGAGGACCGCTACCCCGTCCGGGAGCACAATGTGCAGCCCGAGGTGAACCTGGAGGTGAAGAACTGGACGGTCCACCACCCCCTGTACCCCGAGCGGGTGGTAGACGACAACATCTCCTTCCACATCCGCAAGGGCGAGGTGGTGGGCTTCTCCGGCCTGCAGGGCGCGGGGCGCACCGAGCTGGCCATGTCCATCTTCGGCCGCAGCTACGGCGCCGGCATCACCGGCGAGCTGTACATCGGCGGGCAGAAGGTGGACCTGCGGTCCCCCCAGGAGGCCATCCGCCGGGGGCTGGCCTACGTCACCGAGGACCGGAAGACCAACGGCCTGATTCTGGGCGAGTCCATCCGCTTCAACACCACCCTGGCCCGGCTGGACAAGGTGTGCCGGGGCGGCGTAATTGACGTTGACCAGGAGATCGGCGTTGCCGAACAGATGACGAAGGACATGGGCACCAAGACCCCCACCATTGAACAGCGGGTGGGCAACCTGTCCGGCGGCAACCAGCAGAAGGCCCTGCTGGGCAAGTGGATGTTCACCGAGCCCGATATCCTTATTATGGATGAGCCCACCCGGGGCATCGACGTGGGCGCGAAATACGAGATATACTGCCTCATCAACCAGATGGTGGCCCAGGGCAAGTCAGTAATGATGATCTCCTCTGAGCTGCCCGAGCTGCTGGGTATGTGCGACCGCATCTACGTGATGAACGAGGGCCGCCTGCTGGCTGAGCTGGACACCAAGGACGCCACCCAGGAGACCATTATGGGCTATATCATCCGCGATACCAACAAGGCGTAACAAGGGAGGGTAACAATATGACTGAGCGTAAAAACAGCTTCGATCTGGTAAAGTTTTTGACCAAATACGCCATGGTAATTGCCCTGGTGGTGGTCTTTGTCCTGTTCGCGGTGCTTACCAAGGGGATGCTGGTGCAGCCCCAGAACATGTCCAACCTGCTGCTGCAGCAGGGCTACGTGCTGGTGCTGGCCTGCGGCATGCTGCTGTGCATCCTGACGGGCGGTAACATCGACCTCTCCGTGGGCTCGGTGATCTGTCTGGTGGGCGGCATCGCTGCCGTGATGGTGACCAATATGCACATGCCCGCCATCCCCGTGATTCTGCTGTGCCTGGTAATCGGCCTGATGGTGGGCCTGTGGCAGGGCTACTGGATTGGCTATGTCCGTATCCCGCCCTTTATCACCACCCTGGGCGGCATGTTCATCTTCCGCGGCCTGGGCCGCATGGTGCTGGACAGCAAGACCGTGGCCATCCAGGACCCCACCTTTTTGAATATCTTTACCGCTTACATCAAGATTCCCGGCCTGGACGACGGCAAGATTAAGCTCTCCCCCATCATTGTGGGGGTGGTGGTGGCGGCCTGGGTGCTTCTCAGCACCGCCAAGAGCCGCCGGGACCGGGCCAAGAAGGGCTACCGCCAGAACAGCGCCCTGGCCGACTTCACCAAGTCGGGCATCATCGCCGCCCTGATTTTGTGGTACTGCTGGATGCTCAGCCAGTACCGGGGCATCTCCGTCATGCTGCTGTGGGTGGTGGCTATCTGCCTGATCTATAACTTCATCACCGCCAAAACCGCCTTTGGCCGGTACTTCTACGCCGTGGGCGGCAACGAGAAGGCCACCAAGCTCTCCGGCATCAACACCGACAAAATCTACTTCCTGGCCTACGCCAACATGGGCCTGCTGGCCGGCCTGTGCGGCCTGCTGGTCACCGCCCGGCTGGGCTCGGTGGACGGCAACGCCGGCACCTCCTATGAGATGGACGCCATCGGCTCCTGCTTCATCGGCGGCGCCTCCGCCTACGGCGGCAGCGGCACGGTGGGCGGCGTGGTCATCGGCGCTCTGCTGCTGGGCGTGATTAACATGGGTATGTCCATCATGGGCCTGCCCGACGCCTGGAAGTACGTCATCAAGGGCGGCGTGCTGCTGATCGCCGTTATCTTCGACGTGGTCACCAGCCGCAAGTCCGGCTCCAAGTAAGGAGAAGGCCATGCTGTATATCGGAATCGACCTGGGCACCTCCGCCGTCAAGCTGCTGCTGATGGACGGGGAGGGCGAGATTAAAAACATTGTATCCAAAGACTACCCCCTGGAGTTCCCCCAGCCCGGCTGGAGCCAGCAGAATCCCGAGGACTGGAAAAAGGCCGTGCTGGAGGGCATCCCGGAGCTGCTGCGCGGCTTCGACGCCTCCCAGGTGGCGGGCATCGGAGCGGGCGGCCAGATGCACGGCCTGGTGGTGCTGGACGAACACGACAATGTGATCCGCCCCGCCATCCTGTGGAACGACGGCCGCACCGCCAAGCAGGTGGACTACCTCAACAACGAGATTGGCAAGGAGAAGCTGTCCCAGCTGACGGCCAACATCGCCTTTGCCGGTTTCACCGCTCCCAAAATCCTGTGGATGCGGGAGAATGAGCCCGAGAACTACGCCAAGATCGCAAAAATCATGCTCCCCAAGGACTACATCAACTACCTCCTCACAGGCGTCCACTGCACCGACTGCTCCGACGCCTCCGGGATGCTTCTCCTGGACGTGGAGCACAGGTGCTGGTCCCGGGAAATGCTGAACCTGTGCGGTATCTCAGAGACCCAGATGCCCCGGCTCTTCGAGAGCTACGAGAAGGTGGGCACCCTCCTGCCCGAAATTGCCAAGGAACTGGGCCTGCCTGAAAACGTGGTTGTCTGCGCCGGGGCGGGGGACAACGCCGCCGCCGCCGTGGGCACCGGCACCGTGGGGGAGGGGGCCTGCAACATCTCCCTGGGCACCTCCGGCACCGTGTTCATCTCCAGCGAGAAGTTCGGGGTGGACCCCCACAACGCCCTCCACGCCTTCGCCCACGCCGACGGGCACTACCATCTCATGGGCTGCATGCTCTCCGCCGCCAGCTGCAACAAGTGGCTGATGGAGGACATTTTCCATACCTCTGACTACGCCGCCGAACAGGCGGACATCACCCCCGACAAGCTGGGGAACAACCGGGTCTGCTTCCTGCCCTACCTCATGGGGGAGCGTTCCCCCATCAACGACACCAACGCCCGGGGCACCTTTGTGGGCATGACTATGGACACCAGCCGGTCCGACCTGACCCAGGCGGTGCTGGAGGGGGTCGCCTTTGCCATCCGGGACAGCTTCGAGGTGGCCAGGGCCCTGGGCATCCCCATCCACCGCAGCAAAATCTGCGGAGGCGGAGCCAAGAGTCCTCTGTGGAAGACCATTATGGCCAACGTGCTGAACATTCAGCTGGACGTTCCCGAGTCGGAGCAGGGCCCGGGGATGGGCGGGGCCATGCTGGCCATGGTGGCCTGCGGCCGTTATCCCTCCGTGGCGGCGGCCTGTGAAGCGCTGGTCCGCACCGCCGAGACAATTTCCCCAGACCCCGAGCTGGCCGCCCGGTATGAGGTCCGCTATCAGCAGTTCAAGGCCGTCTATCCGGCGCTGAAGGACGTCTTCGCCGCCATGAACGGTGCGCAGCTGTGAAAAAGGCCGGCCGGACCGAACTCGCCCTCCGGGTAATCCTGCTGCTGGCCGGGCTGACGGTGGCCCACCTGGGCGTTACCCTGTTTCTGGAGTCCGACCTGGGCTCCGACCCCTTCAACGTGCTGGTGCAGGGCCTGTTCCGGGCTCTGCCCTGGCCCGCGTGGATGACCCACGGCCGGGTCCACCTGCTGGTGTGCCTGCTCATTGTGCTGGTGCTGTTGGCCGCCGCCCGTGGCTATGTGCGCATCGGAACGGTGCTGTGCATGGCCCTGGGCGGGCCCATTATCGACCTGTGGACCCTCCCCCTGGCCCCCCTGTTCCCCGAGGAGCTGGCCCTGCCCTGGCGGCTGCTGGCCCTGGTGGCCGGGTGCGTGATTCTGGCCTTCGGCATGACGGTGGTCATCCGCTCCGAGGCGGGCACCGGCCCCAACGACCTGGTGGCGGTGGTGCTCAGCGACAGGACGGGAAAGCCCTTCGGCCCCGTCCGGGTGGGAGTGGATATCCTTTTTGCCCTGGCCGGGTGGCTGCTGGGGGGCGTGGTGGGACTGGGCACCGTTGTGTGCGCCTGCCTGGTGGGCCCCTGCGCCCAGGTGTTCCTCCCCATCAGCGGAAGGCTGTGTGAGGCCTGTCTGAACAAAATACGAGGTGATACGCCATGAAAATTCATTCCATTTACGACCCGGAATTTAAGCCCTACGGCCAGGTGCTGGAGAGCTACGACACCGCCTGCCTGCTGAAGGCCATGGAGACCATCCCCCTGCCGGAGGCCGGGGTGGCCTATGAGCCCAGCATCCCCGTGCTGGAGGCCACCTGCCTGTACGGACAGCTTCAGAACAACGCCTACGGCGGCATGCCCGTCCAGCTGGGCATGTGCTGGGGCCGGAATACCAGGCTCAACTGCCTGGAGTACCACCGGGACAGCGAGGTGAACGTGGGCACGGTTGACTTTATCCTCCTGCTGGCGAAACAGGACGAGATTGTGGACGGCCAGTTGGACACCGTCAAGGTGAAGGCCTTCCGCGTCCCCGCCGGTGTGGCGGTGGAGGTCTACGCCACCACACTGCACTATGCCCCCTGCCACGTCAACGAGGCCGAGGGCTTCCGGGTGGCCGTGGTCCTGCCCCGGGGCACCAACACCGCCGTCCCCGGCGCCGCACCCCTGAACGAGGAGGACAGGTGGCTCACCGCCCGGAACAAGTGGCTGCTGGCCCATTCGGAGAGTTCCGAAGCCGCCCAGGGGGCCCATATCGGCCTGAAGGGCGAAAATATCGACATTGCTGCGGATATCTGATCTCCCGCCCCAGGGACAGGAACTGCAAATTAGAATTGAGGAGGAATTACCATGCTTACTAACATCCCCGAGGTAAAACTGGGCATCATTGCCGTCTCCCGGGACTGCTTTATCATCGACCTCTCTGAGCGCCGCCGCTCCGCCATCGTGTCCGCCTGCGCCAAGGACGGGCTATCCGTCTACGAGTGCAAGACCACCGTGGAGAATGAGAAGGATATGCTCAAGGCGGTGGACGAGGTGAAGGCCGCGGGCTGCAACGCTCTGGTGGTCTTCCTGGGCAACTTCGGCCCCGAGACCCCTGAGACCCTCATTGCCAAAAACTTCGACGGCCCCTGCATGTACGTGGCCGCCGCCGAGGGGGACGGCGACCTGATCAACGGCCGGGGCGACGCCTACTGCGGCATGCTCAACTGCTCCTATAACCTGGGGATGCGCCATCTGAAGGCCTTTATCCCCGAGTACCCCGTGGGCACCGCCCAGGATATCGCCAAGATGATCGGCGAGTTCAAGCTCATCGCCTGCGCCCTCATCGGTCTGTCCCAGTTGAAAATCATTACCTTCGGACCCCGGCCCCAGGACTTCTTTGCCTGCAACGCCCCCATCAAGGGCCTGTACGAGATCGGTGTGGAGATCGAAGAAAATTCCGAGCTGGACCTGCTGGTGGCCTACAAGGCCCACGCCAACGACCCCCGCATCCCCGAGGTGTGCGCCGACATGGCCAAGGAGATGGGCGAGGGCTGCTATTACCCCGAGATGAACGAGCGGATGGCCCAGCTGGAGCTCACCCTCCTGGACTGGGCCGAGGCCCACAAGGGAGCCCGGCAGTATGTGGCCTTCGCGGACAAGTGCTGGCCCGCCTTCCCCGAGGCCTTCGGCTTTGAGCCCTGCTATGTCAACTCCCGGCTGGTGAGCCGGGGCATCCCCGTCTCCTGCGAGGTGGATATCTACGGCGCCCTGTCCGAGTACATCGGCATGTGCGTCTCCGGCGACACCGTCACCCTCCTGGATATCAACAACTCCGTCCCCGCCTCCATCTACGAGGAGGACATCAAGGGCAAATTCGACTATCAGCTCACCGACACCTTCATGGGCTTCCACTGCGGCAACACCCCGTCCTGCAAGCTGTGCGCCGACCGGGCGGTGAAGTACCAGCTGATCCAGCACCGGCTGCTGGAGCCCAAGGACAGCGAGCCTGACTTCACCCGGGGCACTCTGGAGGGCGACATCGCCGCCAGCGACATCACCTTCTACCGCCTCCAGTGCGACAGCGAGGGGGTCCTCCGGGCCTACATCGCCCAGGGCGAGGTGCTGGACGTGAAGACCCGCTCCTTCGGCGGCATCGGCGTGTTCGCCATCCCGGAGATGGGCCGGTTCTACCGCCATGTCCTCATCCAGAAGCGTTACCCCCACCACGGGGCGGTGGCCTTCGGCCACTACGGCAAGGCCCTGTTTGAGGTCTTCAAGTTCCTGGGGGTCCAGGATATTGCCTACAACCAGCCCAAGACCCTGCCCTATCCTACAGAGAATCCTTGGCGCTAACCTTTATTCCTTAGTTTAAGACCACCCATATTTATTAGCACAAAAAGATGGCTTACGTTACCCAGGAGTAAGCCATCTTTCTGTACTTTCATCCCTTTTCCTGTATATACTTCTGATAAAGTCCCCCTTCAGATTTTCTTGTTTCTGACAGGCCATATCCAGCATTGCCTTAGCCTGGCGGAGGCTATGGCGTGGGCATAGACGTTGGCCGTGGTGCTGGCCTGGGCGTGGCCCAGCTGTCGGGATACCACCACCAGGGGCACGCCGTCGGCAATCATTAGGGAGGCGTATGTGTGCCGCAGGCTGTGAACCGTCACCTTCGGCATAGCAGATCGGGCAATAAAGCCGCTGAACCACTGCGTCAGGCTGTCGGGGAACATGGGTGCCCCGGTGTCGGTGGTGAACACCCGCCCGTCCTGATCCTCCCAGGCGTCCCTCAGCTGCTCCCACCTAGTGTCCTGCCAGCGGAGGCCCAGCAGCTCTGCCCGGCGCAGGCCGGAGAGCAGGTCAAAGGTAATGGGTGCCCGCCATTTTGACCGGCTCGGCCTGCAACAGCTCCGGGAGCCGCCGGGCATCATCCCCCTCCAGATAAGCCGCCTCATGGCCGCCCAGGCTGGACTTTTCCGCTGCGTCTGCCGGGTTGATCTGGATATAGTCCCACTTGACCGCCCGGGAGAGGACGGAGGAGAGGGTACGGTGGTAGGAGATTACGCTTGCCGGGGCCAGCGGTTCCCCGTGGATGGTGAGGGTAAAGGCCCTGGCGGTCTTCATCCCCACGGCCTGGGCGATAGCGTCAGCGGATTCCCGGTTGATGGGCTTTCCATCTATGGCCTGCTTAACGGTGGCCCGGCTGACGCCGGCACGGTCGGCAAAGCGGTCAGAGCTCCTCGCTGCGTCCCGATCCGCTCCCGTAGGTAAATCTTGCAAAGGGCGGTGGTGCGGTTGCGGCTCCCCTTCTCCTAGAGGTTTTGGTAAAAGCTGTTGATGTGGCCGGTACGGAGGTCACAGAGCCGGATGCGGCCGATGGCCTGGTTGATGCGCTGAAGGTGCTCTGTGTAGGTGGCTATGGTTTTCGGCTTGAGGTACAGCTGGGCATACTCTGTCATGTACTTCTCCGCAAAGTCGGCAAAGCGCATGTTGCCGTTGGAGGTGGCCCCGGTCAAAACCTTTTCCTCGAACAAGACCGCTTTCCGCTCCAGTTCCTTCTTGATCTGCCGCTCAGACATCCCCGGTTTCGGTATCCACGTCATATATTGACGGAGCCGCTTGCCGGTATAATCATAGCCCTGGGAGACGGTAATTTTGTAGCCTCTCCCCTGTTTTTGAATGGGGAGTGTCCAAAATAGAGATATTATGATATAATAAGGAGCTATGAGAAAGAGAACAGAAGAAGCATGGAAAAAATGCCCGAAATGCGGGAAGATAGAGAACCAGGTCAAGGCAGGGTACAACGCATCAGGGAGCCAACGCTGCAAGTGTAAGGAGTGCGGCATATATTACACGATAGACCCGAAGCGTCACGAGTATCCGGAAGAAACCAGAGAGCTGGCGATCAAAATGTACTATGGTGGAACAAGTGGCCGTGGTGTAGGGAAGATACTGGGAATAAACAAATCCAATGTGATGAATTGGATAAAAAAAGGCCAGTCGGACGAAGAGTGAAGAAGAATCCACAACAGGCACAAAAATTGTGGAATTGGACGAGTTATACTGGTTTCTGGAGCACAAATCCTGGACTGAAACCCGAGAAAATATCTACATCATGACCATGGTGAGCCGAAAGCCACGGCAAATCGTGGGACATGTGGTAAGCCGGAACAAATTATCCAAGACAATTCAGAGGATGGTTGACGCTGCTCCTGAGGCGGAATATTACTGTACAGATGGATATCAGGGATATCTGGACGTAATCTATCCCAGAAAACATATTTACAACATCCACAATAAGAATGACACCTTCACGGTGGAAGGTGTCAACGCTGATTTGCGCCATTATATCCCCACGCTGGCACGGCGAAGCAGATGTTTTTCCAGGAAGCTGGAAAACCTCCAGGCGGTTCTTGCTGTCTTTGTACAGGCTTACAATCGTTTTGGTCTTCAAAAGCATCGATATCATTTCCTCCATCCAGGGGCTTCTGTTCCCTTTTCTTTATTTGACTTCTTTTAACTGCGCATTTGGACACTCCCTTGAATGGTTGCCATTGAAATTCCTCCATTTCCATGATAAAATAGAGGAGCAACAGGCCCTGGAAAGTTTGTTGCTCCTTTAGCCGTCCCTAGTGTTGGTAGCACTGGGGGCGGTTTTTGTTTATAGTGTAAACTCAACTTTAACAACCTTGCCCAAAACACAGATCACAGTCCTATTGAAGGCATACATCTGGGGCTTGTGCTTTGGATTGGTGGACTGGGGCATGAGGGTAACGGTGGTGTCGGACGAATAGAACCGCTTCACTGTGGCGTCCTCCTCGTCTACCAACACAACAGCGATTTCCCCTTGCTCTACATCTTCCTGGCGGCGCACGATGATGATATCACCCTCATTGATACGCAGGGCGTTCATGCTGTCCCCGTGTATCCGCAGGCCAAAGTATTCTGCGCCGCCGTTTAGGTCGGTGATGGTATAGCCCTCTATATGCTCATCTGCGTACAAAGGAAGTCCGGCGGAGATGCGTCCCAGGATGGGAATTTTGTGATATTTGGAGAAGTCGATGGTTTCTATATCTTTGGGGAATGATTTGCGCTTGCCTTCCAGGGTGGGCGCTTTTTCTGTTGAAAAGGCGTCCGAGGTATCTATTTCACTCCAACCATCCCAATCGGGACCCATCATTTCAGAGACCGTAGTACCTAGGCCTTGTTTGAAAAATATGGAGGGATGAGCTAAACCAACAAAATAGCGATAGAGGCCAAGTACACAAAGGCGAGAAAAGACGCATCCAATTTATCATATCTGGTGGCAATCCTGCGAAACCATTTGAGCTTTTGGAAG
>CATEPI010000048.1:0-13542 GCA_949525845.1 uncultured Eubacteriales bacterium | reverse complement strand
TGCTATCATAATCGCAGAAAGGGGCCCCTTTCTATCCTTTGCAGAGCAAAGGATAGAAAGGGGCCCCTTTCTATCCTTTGCAGAGCAAAGGATAAGGGGAACTCAAAAATGGGGGTTGTATAATATGGATTCTCGGAAGCTTAAGTATGCTCGGAGGGAAGTTTGGACTAAACATAAATTAAAGTATGTTTTGAGCGGTTTTGGTTTATTTTTTCTTGGTTATATCATATTTTTAATAGTGCTTACACTATTGCAAAAAAATGTTCATACAATCATGTTTTATGGCATTATATCCAAATCATTCCCATTTTTGGTGCTGGGGTATTCGACATTTGTATCCGCTAAGATGTACAAGAAGGATTTGGAAAAATACTTGAAAGATATGGAACAACAGGAAGATGCTGAACAGTTTGAAAAATTACATGATGAGGGCTATGGGCACGGCATTGAAGACTTGAAAAAACTCCGCTCCGCCGAAAAGAAACAGCGCGCGGAGAGGTCGTATGATATGGATTCTCGGAAGCTTAAGCATGCTCGGAGGGAAGTTTGGACTAGACATAAATTAAAGTATGTTTTAAGCGGTTTTGGTTTATTTTTTCTTGGATATATTATATTTTTAATAGTGCTTACACTATTTCCAAAAAATATTCAATTAATGATGCTATATGGCCGTATATTAAAATTAATCCTATTATTGGTGGCGGGGTATTCGATATTTGCATCCTATAAGATGTACAAGAAGAATTTGGAAAAATACTTGAAAGATATGGAACAAAAGGAAGATGCTGAACAGTTTGAAAAATTATATGATGAGTGTTACAGGTACGGCATTGAAGACTTGAAAGATCCTGGCTCCGCCGAAAAGAAACAGCGCGCGGAATTGATCGCAAAAAAATACGGGTACAACATTAAGGACCCAACGGTTCTCCAACGATTTGACAATATGCACAAGGAGAAGGGTCAACAACGGGTCATGAAAGAAGATCAGAAAAAAGAAAAAGAAAAGCAGAAAAAAGAAGAAGAAAAGCGGAAGGAGCAGGTGCAGTATGAAAGGCTGATCCATTACGCTCAGTTCCATGGCACAGATAAGCCGGTCGCTATGTTCAAAGATATGATGAAAGAAGAAGGGGGAGGAAGCATCTCTTATATCCCCATGCAAAAGGAATCCGATGGAATGTTTATGGCGGGGCTTGCTTCCGGAATCGGCGGGACAATTCCCGCGCTCGCCTCCCTGTCAAGAACGGCGGCCAATAACGAGGTCATCAGGCAGCAGAATGAAGAGATTCGCGCTGTCAATACGGCAGTCATGAAAATGGAAATGGATCGCGCTGCTAGTATAGCAAGGTGGAATAAGGCAATGCAGAAGACAGCTGATATACTGGCTGTCAAGCTGATCAGCGATATGCCCAGCGCGGAAGTGTTCCAGCATTTGAAATTCGATAATATCCAAACAGAGGTGTCGAAGCTTGGGGCGATTTCAGTGAAAGCCGAGGCAAGTGTAGAAGGTAAAGTGACAGTGTTTGGCAAGTCCGGCTTTATTGACGGCTATGTAGTCGCGGAGATTTATAATGGGAGTAAAAAGGTCGGTGAAACGATGATGGTGTTTCCGGCCTATGGAAGCATAAAGTACAGCGTGATTGAAGAACGCGCCTTCACCTATATTAAGAAAGAATTATTGGCTAAGAAGCCCGTCGATCTGGAGGGCATCTGCCTGAACTGCGGGGAGCAGGGGAAGAAATACACAGTCAAGTTTGTTCCCGGCGACCTGTGGATTATGGAGGAATGAGAAAGCGGGACGGCTAAGCCGTCCCGCTCAGTTTGTCGAAAAACGCTACCGTCCTCTAAGGCCCCCTTTAGCAAGGGGGCAGGCATTCGCAAAGCGAATGCCTGGGGAATTCCGTTTCCGAAAAGGTTCTGCGGAATCCCTCCGCCACCGCCTTCGGCGGCGGTCCCCCTCCCTTTGGCAAGGGAGGCTTTGGCGCTCTCCTGCACTTCCGAAAAAATCCAGAGCGGTCTTTCTCTCTCTCAACGCCGCCCACAGAGCGGCACAGTATCTATAGCAGTGACAGTATCTATTTCAGTATCTATATCTATTACAGTTACGTTGTCTTCGGTGTACGAAAACGTACAACTTTCTCCTCAATCCCGCCCAGGGTAAGGGGATCGTCTACTGCTCCACCAGGATGATGTCCTCCCCGAAGCGCTTCACCGCGCCCCAGGGGATCACTTTATCCTCCTCCCGGCCCAGCAGGCCGAAGAAGCGCCGCCGGCCGGGGACCACCAGGGCCCGGACCTGACCGGTCTCCAGGTCCACCTCCATGTCCCCCACGTAGCCGTAGCGGGCGCCGTCCTCCACGCTGATGACCTCCTTATACCGCAGCTCGGCGATTCTGGTCTCCATACCCATTCCTCCAAAATGTTGTTGGTTCAGGGTATGCGCGGGGGAGGCTGTCCTATGCGTCAAGCAGCCCCTTTTTAATCAGGAACTCCCGGGCCGTCTGGACCACGTCCCGGCCGTCCACGTCCACGGCGTAGGTCAGCTCCACCATGTCCTCACTGCTCACCTGGCCGGTGAGCAGCTCCAGTACCTGCTCCAGGTTGGGGGCGGTGTCGTAGAAATCGGAAAACAGGTCCTCTCGCACCAGGAAGGCCCCGTAGTACTCGGGGAAAAAGCCCAGGTCGTCCTCCAGAATGGTGAGGCCGGCCCGTTTGTTCAGGCCGTCGGTGGCGTAGACCACCATCACGTCGAAGGCGCCACTCTCCACGGCGCTGTACTTCAGCACCACGTCCACCGGTTTGGCGGACCGGAAGCGCAGGCCGTAGAAGTCCACAAAGGGCTGGTATTTCATGCTGCCCTCCTCGGTGTAGAACTCGTGTTCCGCGCCGAAATCCAGCTCCCCGGCCACGGGGATCAGGTCGGAGACCCGGGCCGCGCCGTACCGGTCGATGACGGACCGGGTGACGCCGATGGAATAGGTGTTGTTCAGCCCCACCTTGCCCAGCAGCCGCAGGCCCTCCCGCTCCTGAACCGCCCGGTTGGCGAAGTCGTAGAGGGTCTCACCCGCGGGGATATCCGCGGTGTCCAGCCCCAGGAAGGTGGTGAGCACCGTGCCGTCGTAGCTGAACATCAGGTCGCAGCTGGGGCTGGACCCCTTCAGCTCGTTGTGGTTGTTCACCTGGGTCATTTGGTCCAGAATGACCACGTCCAGGTCGGTTTTGTCCTCCACCAGCAGTTCCACCATGGCGTGCATCAGCTTCACCTCGGAGTAGTCCCCGTCGTAGAGGGTGAGCCGGCCCTCGGTGTGGCTGGGCAGGAGGGTGGTGACCACCAGGGCTATGCTGGCCAGGACCAGAACCGCGCCGCCCGCCGCCTTTACAGGGAGGGGCAGCCTGTTGCGGCCGCCCGACATCTGCCGCTCCACCCAGCCCAGGCCGGCGTCCAGCACCAGGGCCATGGCCATGAGGATGGCGGTGCCCCCCAGAATCATGGCCATGTCCTGCTGGCGGATGGCGGTGTAGAACAGCCCGCCCAGTCCGCCGCCACCCACGAAGGAGGCGAAGACGGCGGTGCCAATGGCGTTGACGGCGGCGATGCGGATGCCGGTGACCAGCATGGGGGCGGCCAGGGGGATGTCCACACAGAGCAGGCGGTAGGCGGGGCTCATGCCCATGCCGGCGGCGGCCTCCTTCAGGTGGCCGGGCACCTGGGACAGGCCCAGGGAGGTGTTCCGGGCGATGGGCAGCAGGGAGTAGAGGGCCAGGCCGATCATGGCGGTGGGGGAGCCCGGCCCGGCAATTACCATAATCACGCCCAGCAGGGCCAGGGCGGGGATGGTCTGAATCAGGTCCACCACCCACAGCAGGGCCTTTCCAACGCCGGGGGAGAGGTAGGCCAGCAGGCCCAGGGGCACCCCGGCGGCCACGGCCAGAATCAGGGCGGACAGCACCAGGGACAGGTGGTCCCAGATCATGGAAATACTCATGTGCCGGCCCCGCCTTTCCGCAGGCCCCTGGGGACTACCCGCTTTTGCAGGGCGTCCACCAGTCCGCCCAGCACCAGGGCCAGAATGGCGGCGGGGACGGCCCCCTGGAGGATCAGGGCGTTGTTGTTGGAGCTGACCCCCTGGTAGACGAAGTCGCCCAGGCCGCCCAGGCCGATCATGGCGGCCAGCACCGTCCAGCTTACGGTGTAGACGGCGGACAGCCGCAGTCCGCCGATGATGGTGGGCATGGCCAGAGGCAGCTCCACCTGGACCAGGCGCTGGTAGTGGTTCATGCCGCAGCCCCGGGCGGCCTCCTTATACTGCCGGTCCACCCCGTTCAGGCCGGTAACGGTGTTTTTCAGCACCGGGAACATGGCATAGATGGCCAGGGCGATGATTACTGTGGCCGGGGTCATGCCGGTGAAGATGTACAGCACGCCGATGAAGACAATGCCGGGCACGGTGTTCAAAATGGACAGCAGGGGAATCAGATACCGGGACAGGGTGGGCAGCCGGGACAGCCCGATGCCCAGAAACAGCCCCAGAACAAAGCCGATGGCCACACACACCAGGGTGTAGCCGGTGTGGACGGCGGCGGCCCGGAGGATGGAGAGAAGAAGCTCATTCATTCCATCACCCCCACAGCTGTTCCGCCATGGCGGAGGCCATGCTGGTTTTGGTGACGATGCCCGCCACCGTCTCGTCCTCCTTCAGCACCACCAGGTAGGGGAAGCCGCTGGAGATGAGCTGCTCGAAGCACTCTTTGGCATTGTCCCCCACATGGACGGTGGGGGTGGTGCACCGCACCAGGGGGCCGATGGTCTTCACCACGTGACCGGTGAGGCGGATGTCGGCGATGGACACGGTGCCCTGGTACCGGCGCTGCTCGTCCACCACCAGGAGGGTGTCCACGTTGTGGTGCTGCATCCGGCTGACGCACTCGTTGACGCCCCGGTTTTCCTTTACGGTGATGATGCCCGTGCGCATAAACTGGTCCACCGTCAGCCCGGCGGGGTCGGGGCCGGCCTGGTGCTTGCCCAAAAACTCCCGAATCTGGTCGGTGGCGGGGTTTTCCAGCATCTCCTCCGGCGGGGCGATCTGGACAATTTCCCCCTGGTTCATAAATACGATAACGTCGGCCAGGTCCAGAGCCTCCTCCATGTCGTGGGTGACGAAGATGATGGTCTTGTTCAGCTTCTGCTGCAAGGTCTTCACCTCCAGCTGGAGGGAGCGGCGGGTCATGGGGTCCAGGGCGCTGAAGGGCTCATCCATCAGCACCACCGGGGGAGAGGCGGCCAGAGCCCGCAGAATGCCGATGCGCTGCTGCTGGCCTCCGGACATCTCCCCGGGGTACTTGTGGGCGTACTGGTCGTAGGGCATATCCACCATGTCCAGCAGGTCATGGACAATCTGGTCGCACTTGTCCCTGGGCCATTTCAGCAGCTTGGGCACCACGCAGATGTTCTGGGCCACCGTCATGTTGGGGAACAGGCCGATCTGCTGGATGACATAGCCGGTGTGCCGCCGCAGCTCGTAGCGGTCGATGGCGGCGATATCCTGGCCGTTCAGGCAGATGCGGCCGCTGTCGGGCTGAATCAGGCGGTTAATCATCTTCAGGGTGGTGGTTTTGCCGCAGCCGGAGGGGCCGATGAAGACGGCGAACTGCCCCTCTTGAATTTCAAATGAGATATCGCGGAGAATCTTCTGGGTTCCGTAGGTGAGACTGACATGATCGAATTGAAGCAATGTGACCTCCTTTTCCGGGGCGCTTTCGCGCCGGGTTACAGGCTCTCCCGGAAATAAAAAGGGGGCCGAGCTTACGACCGGCTCCACAAAAATCCGTATATCTGTGTACCTGAAGTGGAAGAACCTGACATAATGACTAAATATAGTATAGCTGATTTCGTCATTTTTGTCAAATGAAGAATGTGTAAATTTTGGTCGCAGGCTGGCACATTAAGGAAACCTTCATGAAATCTTAATCAGAATCCCGCGCTGTCCTTAAAAAAGGCCTGCTATCCTTGGGGACAGAACAAACGAGAGGAGGAGCGGGATATGGATTGGCTGTTTCCTGCCGCACTGGCCCTGACGGGCACTATGGGAGTTTTGATGACGTTATGGGGGCTGTGGTATCTGGTCTCCGGCCTGGCCAGCGTGAGGCGGCCCGCCGATTACGGCTTTCACCCGGCCCGGACCCGGTTTGCGATTTTGATTGCCGCCCGGAATGAGGAGCTGGTGATCGGCCCCCTGATCAACAGCCTGCTCACCCAGGATTACCCCTCCGACCTGTACGATATCTGGGTCGTCCCCAACAACTGCACCGACAACACCGCGCTGGCGGCCCGGAACTTCGGGGCCAGGGTGCTGGAGTGCACGGCGCCGGTGAAAAGCAAGGGTGAGGTTCTCCGCTTCGCCTACAACCGGCTCCGGGGCCGGCGGTACGATGCCTGGCTGGTCTTCGACGCGGACAACGTGGTGGACCCACGCTTTCTGGCGGAGATGAACAACGCCCGGATGGCCGGGGCCAGAGCGGCCCAGGGCTACCGGGACAGCAAGAATCCCTACGACACCGCCGTGTCCGGCTGCTCCTCCATTTACTACTGGATGATGGACCGCTTTCACAACGGGGGCAAGGCGGGGCTGGGGGTGTCCGCCATGATCGGGGGCACCGGCTTTATGGTGACCCAGGCGCTGCTGGACCGCTTGGGCGGCTGGCATACCGAGACCATCAGTGAGGACCTGGAGATCACCGCCCAGGCCGTGCTGGCGGGGGAGCGGGTGGCCTATGTGCCCAGGGCGGTTACCTACGACGAGCAGCCCCTCACCTGGGAACAGTCCTTCACCCAGCGCCGCCGCTGGTCCAGCGGCACCCTGCAGGTGGCCCAGCGCTACCTGCCCGCCCTGAACGAGGCCCAGGCCGACCGGCCCCGGCTGTCCCTCTTTGACTTCGAGGCGACCCTGCTCCTGCCCGCCTACCAGCTGGCCGCCCTGGCGGGACTGGCGTGTACGGCCCTCTCCGCCGCCCTGGGAGGGCGGACCCTCCTTCAGGCCCTGCTTCTGGGGCTGGCGGGCGCCCTCGGCAATCTGGCCTGGGCCGCGCTCACCGCCACCGCCGCCGCCGGGCTTGTGATTACCCTGGAGGGCAAGTGGGACCGCCGCCTGTGGAAGGGCCTGGCCGCCTACTGGCTGTTCCTGCTCACCTGGCTGCCCATCACCGCGTGCAGCTTCTGGAAAAAGACCACCGTCTGGGAGGAGATCCGCCACACCCGCACCATGGCCCCTCCGCTGCCGGGGAGATAAGGAGGAACATCATGAGAAAGTATTTCAGCGGACTGCTGGCGCTGGCCTGCCTGGCAAGCCTGACCGCCTGCGGCAGAGGGCAGGAGGCGGGGGAGGGCACCCCCCGGGAGGAGTACCGGAACCTCTATACGACCCAGGTGCAGTACACAGGGGAGGACGACCCGGCGCAATATTTGGAGATTGCGGAACGCAGTGCCCGGCTCCTGGCGGAGCTGGAGGAGAAGGCGGGGGCCTTCGTGGCGGACTTTTACAATTATCAGAGTCTGGACGAGAAGGGCACGCCGCTGTATACCATGAACGGCCTGCAATATCCGGTGGAAATCGACCCGAACGGGCAGTGCATCCGGGTGAGCCGGAACTATTTTAACCACAACCCCATCCAAACCGCCGACGGAACCGATGTGACCGGGCAATTTGTGTATGAGGACTGCACTCTGAACGTGCTGGTCCCGGAAAAATACCGGGACATGGAGGCTGACATTGTGGCGGCACAGCGGGACCGCTTCTATTTTGAAAAGGTGGAGGCGGAGAACGCCTACAACAAAGATGCGGGGCGCAGCGCCCGGCTGGATATCCCCAAGGAGGAGCTGAACATCCACATTATCTACGTCAAGGACGGGCAGAGCTATCTGTCCTTCCGGCAGGACTGCGCCCGGCAGACGGCCGGCCGGGTAGAGGACCCGGTTGTGCAGATATATACGGGGAATATCCACTGTAATTACGCGCACAGCTTTATGACGCAGTGGGTCTGTTTCCCCTCGGACGCGGGGGACGCGGCGGGGGCCTATCAGGAGATTTCCCCCATGATTCAGACCTGCGGCGCGGAACAGAGCGTGCAAAAGGTACTCTCGCTGGCAAAGGGGTAGGCCGGGACGCGTGGATTTTAGAGATAAAAAGCAGCAAGGAATGGACCATTATGACCCATTCCTCGCTGTTTTTATATTACCTGCCGCGGGGGATATTTCCGGGCTGTTTTTTGTCGAAAGCGGGGTTGCTGAGGTAGATGTTGGGGGTGTCCATCTTTTCCTTGCACAGGCGGATGCATTCGCCAAACCGCTGGAAGTGGACAATCTCCCGCTCCCGCAGGAAGCGGATTACGTTGTTTACATCCGGGTCGTCGGACAAGCGGAGGATGTTATCGTAGGTGAGCCGGGCCTTTTGCTCGGCGGCCAGGTCCTCGGTCAGGTCAGCGATGACGTCGCCGGTGGACTGGATGGAGCCGGCGCTCCAGGGGAAGCCGGAGGCGGCGGTGGGGTAGACCCCGGTGGTGTGGTCCACGAAGTAGGGGGCAAAGGACGGGTTGGCCCGGACCTCCTCGTCGCTGAGGTTCCGGGTCAGTTGGTGGACGATGGCCGCCACCATCTCCATATGGCCCAGTTCCTCCGTGCCAATGTCGGTGAGTAAGCCCTTGGCCTCGGCGTAGGGCATGGCGTACCGCTGGGACAGGTAGCGCATAGAGGCCCCCAGTTCGCCGTCGGGTCCGCCGTACTGGCTGATGATAAAGGCGGCCAGCTTGGGGTTTGGGGTGGCGATCTTTACCGGAAATTGCAGTTTTTTCTCATAATGGAACATTTACTTCACCTCATTCTGCGCAAAATTCCAGGGCCAGGGGTCGGACAGCCACTGGTAGCTGTCAGCGGCGGCGGCGGTCTCCTTGGTAATGGGGCCGTATTTGGACTCATAGGCCGCTTTGGCCGCCTTCTCCATGGCGGAGAACTGCTTAAACAGGGCAAACGCCTCGGTGTCGTCCCGGTGGGTGTCCAGGTAGAGGTTAAGCTCCAGCACCACAAACTCCAGGGCCTGGAGCTCGGCCAGGGGGGTGGCGGGCAGGGTGGAGCCCTCCACCGCCAGGCGGAAGGGCAGGTTCAGGCCGGGAAACAGGGTGCCGTTGCTCAGGGCCTCGGTCTGAGCGTATTTCTGCGGGTTATTCTGCTGGAAGGGCACATAGGGCACCGCCAGCCCCGCGCAGGACGGCAGGGTGCCGTTGGGCTCCGGGCAGCTGGCCGGGGTGGTCTGCGTCCCGTTTTGAGCGGCAGCGGACCGGGAACCGGTATTATTTTCCATAAACAAGGGAAATTCCCTCCTTCATTCAATCCAAGGAGGACGGGCGCGGGGAGCGCACAGCATCCCCCTCAGTCCATTCTATGAGTTCGGCGGCCGATGGGTACACGCATAGCGGACAAGTCGGCGCCCATAGGATAGGGAGGAGGTGGTCGTATTGAAAAAAGGTATCCTGCTGGCCGGGGCGCTCATTGGCACGGTGGCGCTGCTGGCGCTGGCCCTGGGCCGGCTGAACAGCCTGGTGGAGCCGACCATGGAGCCGTCGGCCGTTCAGCGGACCGGTCCTCTGGTGTTGGACGCCGGCCACGGCGGGGAGGATGGGGGGGCGGTGTCCATTACCGGCGCCCCGGAGAGCAAAATCAACCTGGCTATCGTGCTCAAGCTGCGGGACGTGCTGGGCCTGTACGGGGTGGACCCCATCCCCCTCCGGGAGGAGGACGTCTCCCTCCACGATGATGATGCCAACACCCTGCGGGAGAAAAAGCGGTCCGATCTGAAAAACCGGGTGGCAGTCATTGAGGCGGTAGAGGGGGGGACTTTGCTCAGTATCCATCAGAATACCTACCCCGGCAGCCGCTACCACGGGGCCCACGTCTTTTACGCCCCCACCGAAGGCTCTCAGGAACTGGCGGAGCACTTTCAGAACAGCATAAAAGCCGCCCTCCAGCCAGAAAATGAGCGGGCTGTAAAGCGGATTCCCGATACAGTTTACATCATGAATCACGTCACCTGCCCCGCCGTCCTCATCGAGTGCGGCTTCCTCACCAATCCCGAGGAGGAGGCCCTGCTTCGGGACGAGGACTACCAGCGCAAGCTCTCCGCCGTCATCGCCGCCGCATGGATGACTGCCCCTTGAATCCGGACGCTGTTTGTGGTAAAATCAGACTGAAAATGAGACGGCGGCGGTGAACAAAAATGTGCCTGAGACAAGCGGTCCTGTCCGATCTGAACACGGTAAAATATGTTGCTGAAAGCACAATATCTGAAGTATATCCCCATTATTACCCCAGGGGAGCGGTGAATTTTTTCCTCAAGCATCACAGCGAGGCCAATATAGTCCATGATATCGAACAGAATCAGGTGTTTCTCTGTCAGGACGCGGCGGGGAATGTTGTAGGCACTGTTACGGTATCGGGGAATGAGATACGCCGGTTATTTGTTTTGCCTGCGTTTCAGGGGAAAGGGTACGGCACGGAAATGCTTGATTACGCAGAGAAAACGATCTCCGGTCAGGCTCCTGAGATTGTTCTGGCTGCCTCGTTCCCGGCGAAAGGGATGTATTTGAAACGGGGATATGAGGCGGTCAGCTATCACATGCTCCCCACGGATAACCATGACTTTTTATGCTATGATGTGATGAAAAAGCGTGTTTGAAATACTATAACCGTCACACAAAGGAGAACAGGTCTATGAAGGCAAAAACCCTATTTTACTGCACCGACTGCGGCAACGAGCTGCCCAAGTGGGCGGGGCAGTGCCCGGCCTGCAAGGCCTGGAACACCATCGTGGAGCAGCCGGCGGAGAAGCCCGCCAAGCGGTCCGGGCCGGTAAAGGGGGGCTCCGTAACCGGGGTGGCCATCAACCGCCCCCGGCCCATGAAAGACATCGAAACCACCGAAGAGCTCCGCTTTGCCACCGGCATGGGGGAGCTGGACCGGGTGCTGGGGGGCGGTGCGGTGAAGGGCTCCCTGGTGCTGGTGGGGGGTGCGCCGGGCATCGGCAAGTCCACCCTGATGCTGCAAATCTGCGACAATCTGTGCCGCTTCGCCAAGGTGCTGTATGTATCCGGCGAGGAGTCGGAGCGGCAGATCAAGCTCCGGGCGGAGCGGCTGCGCGTGCGGGGCGAGGGGCTCTACCTGCTGGCCGAGACCAACCTGGAGAACCTGGTGGACGCCGTTCACCAGCTCCAGCCCGACGTGCTCATTGTGGACTCCATCCAGACCCTGTACCACGGGGATGTGACGTCCGCCCCAGGCAGCGTAAGCCAGGTAAAGGAATGTACCTTGACACTGATGCAGCTGGCCAAGGGGGAGAATATCACCGTTTTTGTCATCGGACACGTGAACAAGGAGGGATCCATCGCCGGGCCCAAGGTGCTGGAGCATATGGTGGACTGCGTTCTCTATTTCGAGGGGGAGCGGCACATGGCCTACCGCATCCTCCGGGCGGCAAAAAACCGCTTCGGCGCCACCAACGAGATCGGCGTCTTTGAGATGGAGGATGTGGGACTCACGGAGGTGCCCAACCCCTCCGAAGCCATGCTGGCCGGCCGGCCTACCGACTCCCCCGGCACCTGTGTCACCTGCGTAATGGAGGGGGTGCGGCCGGTGCTGGCCGAAATTCAGGCCCTGGTGGTGCCCTCCAGCCTGGGCAACCCCCGGCGGGTGAGCAACGGCTTTGACTACAGCCGTTCCATGCTGCTGCTGGCCGTTCTGGAGAAGCGGGGCGGCCTGATGGTGGGGGGCTGCGACGCCTACGTCAATGTAATTGGCGGGCTGTACCTGGAGGAGCCCGCCGCCGACCTGGCCGCAGTGCTGTCCCTGGCTTCCAGCTTTCGGGACAGGCCCGTTCCCAACGACCTGGCCGCCATCGGAGAGGTGGGCCTCACCGGTGAGCTCCGGGCGGCCAGCGCCCTGAGCCAGCGGCTGGCAGAGGTAAAGCGTTTAGGCTTTACAAAGTGTATGATTCCAAAGCGCGCCCAGGGCAAGCTGGCTGTCCCAGAGGGACTAGAGCTGATTCGGGTGGCCAACATCCGGGAGGCCATGGCCGCGCTGCTGTAGGGGCTGGGCCGGTACAAAGTTGATGCACCTGGACTGCCCTGGCTCCCCGGCGGAGGCCGCCCGGGACAGGGAGCAGTAGCCGTCCTTCTGGTACACGCAGGGGTCGGTGCAGGCAATGAGGCTCACAATCATCCCTCCTCTAAAACGGGGCTAGTATCTCCGAAAAAGGCGAAAAACATACAAACCGTGCCAGTCAGCGACCGGCACGGTTTGATTTGCTCAAAATCCGCCTATCTCCCGCACGACTGTCGAGGCCAGCAGCAGGCCGGCGGCGGCGGGGACGAAGGGGGTGGAGCCCGGAGTGTCCCGCCGGGCGGTGGAGCCGGGGCGGGTTTCGGTGGTCTGCGGCGGCTCGTAGTCCGCAGAGCGCAGGGGAGGGGCGGGTAGCTCGGTGGAGTAGACCACCTTCAAATGGTGAATGCCCCGTTTCCGCAACTCCTTGCGCATGGTGCGGGCCAGGGGACAGCCCTGGGTCTTGGAGATGTCGGTGACTACCAAGGCGGAGGGGTCAAATTTGTTGCCGGTGCCCATGGCGGAGATGATTTTTACCTGTAAGGCGTTACACCTTGTCACTAGCTCCAGCTTGGCGGCTACCGTGTCGATGCAGTCCACCACGTAGTCGTATGGGGATAAATCCACCTGATTCGCATTTTGCGGGAGGTAAAACAGGCGGATGGCCTCTACCTGACAGGCAGGGTTGATGTCCCGCACCCGATGGGCCATCACCTCCGCCTTGGGCTGGCCCAGGGTGGAGTGGAGGGCGGCGAGCTGCCGGTTCAGGTTGCTCTCGGAGACGGTGTCGTCGTCGTAGAGGTGTAAAGTACCTACACCTGACCGCGCCAGCGCCTCAACGGCGTAGCCCCCTACGCCCCCCACGCCAAAGACGGCGACCTTGGCGTTTTTCAGCCGCTCCAACGGCTCGTCTCCCACCAGCAGGCGGGTGCGGATGAATTGGTCGGACATGGTAGCTCTCCTTTATTCATTCAGGCTGTTGCCGTGTATGGTATTGGCGGTTATGACTTCTCCGTTACAGTCCCGTGTAAAGGAGAAAAAGGTTCCGCCTTGATGACAAAGCATACCCCAATCTCCTTTTGGAAGATATGTCCAAATATTATCTGGAACTTTGCACACAACAACGGTATCCCTTTCAGGGATATAAAAATTGAGGTATTTTATACCGCCATATTTTCCATATTCTTCCTTTGCGTGCAGCCGGGCTTTTTCGGTCAAAACCGGTTCACCCTTTGATCTGTCGTGCAGGTTGTCCATGCGATGACCAAACAGAAAGATGGGAGTACAAATAATTGCAGTAAATATCAAGAAAATGGAAAATTCCAAATTTAATTCCTCCTTGATAATACTTGTGTGGCGATTGCGAAACACGGGAAAGGCTTGAAAATCAAGCGATTCCCGGTTTG
>CATEPI010000047.1:0-13823 GCA_949525845.1 uncultured Eubacteriales bacterium | reverse complement strand
CTATTTTTTCTCATTTATCCTGTCCGCTTTTCTCAAAAATCTCGTCGCGCTACAGGGACGAGCAGCGGATGAAGGCGATGCTCCGGTTCATCCAGGAGAACTACAGCGAGGAGCTGACCACCGAAAAAATTGCCGGAAGCGCCAACCTCAGCGACAGCGAGTGCCTGCGGTGCTTCCGGGCCATGGTGGGCACCACCCCCATCCAGTATGTGAAGCAGCTGCGGGTGCAGAAGGCGGCCGAGCTGCTGGCCTCCACCGACCGGAAGATTGCCGATATCGGCGCCCTGTGCGGCTTTCAGGAGATGAGCTACTTTGCCAAAACCTTCCGTACCCTGAAGGGCCGCACCCCCAGCGCCTACCGGGCGGAGAAGCGGGCCGCAGGATTAAGGAAACTTTAATTTGTTTTCCGGGAAAATTGTGGTATACTGAACCCATGGAACACAGGCCGCCCTCCGGGCGGACTTGGAAAGGATGGACAGCTTTGGGAAAAAACTATGACGTCTGGGTGGCGGGGGCCGGCTATGCCGGCGCGGTATCTGCCCGGGCTCTGGCGGAAAAAGGGAAAAAGGTGCTGGTGCTGGAACGCCGGGACCACATCGGCGGCAACGCCTACGACTGCCTGGACGAGCACGGGGTGCTCATCCACAAATACGGCCCCCACATCTTCCACACCAACGACAAAAAGGTCTTCGACTTCCTCTCCCGGTTTACCCAGTGGCGGGACTACCAGCACCGGGTTGTGGCCAACATCCCCGACCCGGAGGGAGAGGGGCGGCCCGGCTGGCGGCTGCAATACCCCGTCCCCTTTAACCTCACCTCCCTGGAGGAGGCCTTTGGCAAGGAGGAGGGCAAGGCCCTGGGGGACAAGCTTATTGCCGCCTACGGAGCGGAGAAAAAAGTGACCATTCTGGAGCTGCGGCAGAACCCTGACCCTGAGATCGCCGCCCTGGCGGATTACGTCTATGAACACGTCTTCGTCCACTACACCATGAAGCAGTGGGGCCAGAAGCCCGAGGACATCGACCCCAACACCACCGCCCGGGTGCCGGTGTTCCTCTCCCGGGACGACCGGTATTTTCAGGACGAGTTTCAGGGCATGCCCCTGGAGGGCTACACCAAAATGTTCGAGAAGATGCTGGACCACCCCAATATCGAGGTCCTTCTCAATACCGACGTTCGGCAGTACCTGTCTCTGGAGGAGTATGACATCTTCCTCCGGGGTGCCGGGATGCCCCTGCCCGTCCCCCTGATCTACACCGGCCCTCTGGACGAGTTCTTTGGCCTGTGCTACGGCCGCCTGCCTTACCGGACCCTGGACTTCGTCTTTGAGACCTGGCAGGACCGGGATTACAGCGCCCCCGGCATGCCCTACCCCGACCTGGACCACCCCCTCCGGGGCGGCGGCTTCTACCAGACCCACGGCACTGTCAACTACACGGTGGACCGGGACTACACCCGGATCACCGAATTCAAGCACCTCACCGGCCAGGACCTGCCCGGCGTGACCACCATCGTGAAGGAGTACTCCCGGGCCTACACCGGAGCCGAGGGGGAGACCCCCTACTACGCCATCATCAACCCCGAAAACAACGCCCTGTACGCCAAATACAAGGCGGAGGCGGACAAAAAGCAGCAGCTCCATCTGCTGGGCCGGCTGGCGGAGTACAAGTACTACAACATGGACGCCATCGCCGCCCGGGCCCTGGAATTGGCGGAGCGGCTGTAAAAAAGCCTCCCACCCCGCCCGCAGGCGAAAAAAGCCCCTTTTGAAAGGGGCTGTCAGCCACAGGCTGACTGAGGATTGCGTTTTGCGAAGCAAAACATACGAAGTAGACAAAGTTTTGCAAACTTAGGTTTATTTCATACATTTTGGCTTCGCCAAAATACAATCCTCCGCCCCAGTTTGCGAACTGGGGCACCTCCTTTGAAAAGGAGGCTTTGGCAAATCCCTGAAAGGTGTATCATTTATTATGACAGGAGAATCAAACCATGGACAAGCTGATTACCTTCGCCGTCCCCTGCTACAACTCGGCGGCGTATATGGAGCACTGTGTGGACACCCTGCTCCAGGGCGGGGACGACATCGAGATTATCCTGGTGGACGACGGCTCCACCAAGGACGACACCCCCGCCATCTGTGACCGGTACGCCGAGCAGTACCCCGACATCGTCCGGGCCATCCACCAGGAGAACGGTGGCCACGGCGAAGGGGTGAACCAGGGCATCCGCAACGCCCGGGGCATCTACTACAAGGTGGTGGACTCCGACGACTGGGTGGACGTGGACGCCCTCCACCAGGTGCTGGACAAGCTGCGCCAGTTCACCCGGGACGGCAAGCCCATCGACCTGATGATTGCCAACTACGTCTATGAGCATGTGGAGGACAACACCCAGCGGGCGGTGAACTACCGAAATGTGTTCCCGGTGGGCCGGGTGTTCAACTGGAAGCACATCGGCCGCTTCAAGCCGGGGCAGTACCTGCTGATGCACAGCGTCATCTACCGCACCCAGATTCTGCGGGACTGCCAGCTGGAGCTGCCCAGGCACACCTTTTATGTGGACAACATCTTTGTGTACCAGCCTCTGCCCCATGTGCGCAACCTCTATTATATGGATGTGGACCTGTACCGCTACTTCATCGGCCGGGCGGACCAGAGCGTGAACGAAAGCGTGATGATGGGCCGGGTGGACCAGCAGCTGCGGGTGAACTACCACATGATCGACTGCTGGAATCTCCGCTTTGTGGCCAAACAGAACAAAAAGCTGGCCCGGTATATGTACAACTACCTGGCCATTATGATGACCATTTCCTCTATTTTCCTCACTATGGAGGGCAGCCCCGAGTCGTTGGGCAAGCGGACCCGGCTGTGGGAGTATCTGCGGACGGTGGACAAGGGGCTCTACACTAAGATGCGCTACTTCGCCATCCCCGCCGCCACCAACCTGCCCACCCTTCCGGGTCGGAAGCTGTCAGTGGGCCTGTACCGTCTGGCCCGGAAGATTTACAAGTTCAACTAAAGCCGGCCCAGTTCCAGGCCAATGGACACCCCGGCCAGGAGGAAGGCCTGTTCCCGGCAGGAGTGGATGCTGCCCAGCTCAGTCTCCAGCTTCTCCAGGCGCTCCTCCGCCTCAGGGGCCAGGATCCTCAGCTCCTCTTTCAGCCGGTCCGCCCGGATACGCGCCCCGCGAATCTGCGGGGTGTAGGCCTGAACAAGCGGGAAAATAAGGTTTTCTTCCGCGTACAGGGTGAGCGCTTCCAATAGAGCTTCCATTGTGATTCCCCCTGATATAATTTACGACCGTTTGAGCATATATTAATTATATATGCTCGTTTGGTCGTTGTCAAGAGGAGATTATAAAATGTCCGTTTTTTCCGAGCGATTGATAGAATTGAGGGACGACCGCAATTTATCTCAGAAAGAGGTTGCGGCGGAATTTGGCGTTGTCGTCCGCGCCTATCAGCGGTATGAATACGGCGAGCGGGAGCCACAGCTGTCCGTCTTGGTGCGTATGGCCGATTTTTACGGCGTCTCCATCGACTACCTGGCCGGGCGGACGGATGCGCCATAACCCCCGTCCCGCCCGCAGGCGGCAAGGCCCCTTTTGAAAGGGGCTGTCAGCCGAAGGCTGACTGAGGGAGTCCCCAAGCTCCCCGCAGACCACCGGAGGACTCCCTCCGTCACGGCTTCGCCGCGCCACCTCCCTCGGAGAGGGAGGCTTTTTCCCTGCGGGGGACGGAGGGATTTGGCGGCCTGGGCCGGCTGCCTTTGCCTTTTCTGCCGCATCCAGGTGCGCGCCAAAACCTTCCCCTTACAGGGAGAAGGTTTTTTTATACCTCCGCAAGCCGGATATCTCCGAAAAAAATACATTGATTTCGGAAAATCTTAGTGCTACACTAGAGATGAAAACCAGCCGTGCCGGGGCGGGGGTTCCCTGCCCGTGCGCGGCGGAGAGAAGCAAAGGGAGTGTGTGAGCTATGGACCAGGGGAACAAAGGCGGATTTCATCTGAAATGGCCTTGGAACTGGGTGGTCTGCGGCGTATTTGTGGCGGCCGCGTGGCATTTTATCGGCATATTCAGCCTCCTGCTGGCGGCGCTGTTCCTGTGGTGGCAGAAGAAGCGCCACCCGGACGCGGTGCCCCAGGGGGGCTACTGTCTGGACCGGACCCGGAAGCGGCTGGCCCGGCTGCTGTGGTCGGTGCTGTATCTGTTCCTGGCAGCCGGCGGCGGTGTGGTCTTTTTCATGGGCTTTGGAGAGGAGAAAGCGGAACTTTCTGACTGGGCCGTCTGGATTGTCAGCGGCGGCGCGTTCCTGCTGTTTACCGGCTGCTTCCTCTATGAGACCTACACCGACCTGCGGGACGCCCTCTGTCCCGCCAAAAGCCGGCTGGCCAAGTCCATCCGCGCCCAGCTCCCCTACCCCGACGAGGCCCCTCCGGTGGAGGAGCTGTTCGCCATGGTGGACCGGGACATTGAGGCCAACGGCCAGTGGTTCGACCGGGTGGCCATTGGCAGGGAGTGGGTCCTGGGCGACGAGGTCACTTCCATTGCCCGCATCCGGGGGGTGTTCCCCCGGGACGAGATCAAGGTCCACTACAGCGGCGGCCGCCGGCAGTCCGCCCGGGTGGTGGAGCTGTACATTGTGGACGACCGAAAGCAGGTGCAGGTCACCGGCCTGCGCAGCCCCAGCGAGCTGGAGATGGCGGTGACCTGCCTGCGCCTCCGGGCGCCGGAGGCCCATTTCGACAAACACAACCGCATCACCCAGTTCCTGGACCGGTCCGACGAGGACTGGCAGGCCATGGAACGGGACTTCTGCCGCCGCCGGGATCAGCGGCTGGCCGAGGCGGAGGAGCAGGAGCGGCTGCGGGACCGGAGCGCCCCCGTCACCTCCCAGCTCCCCCGTCAGCCCAAGAATCAGGAGGCCCCCCGGCGGCCGGCGCTGGCCCGGCTGTCCCTCAGCGACCGCACCGGAGCCACCCGGGATTACGAGTCCTTCACCCGCCGGGATGTGGAGCTGGCCGGGGAGGGTCTGGCCGGCGGGAAGTATACCGTGGTGGCCCTCTTTGCCGGGGCACGGTATCTGTACTTAAAGGCGGGGGATAAGCTGGACGGCCGGGTCACCGTCAACGCCAGCCGGCCTGACCCGGATAGGCTGCGGGTGTTCGAGACCAAATGCACCGACCGCCAGGCCCAGACTTGGCTGGTGGAGATGGCCGAAGGCACCTTCGACCCCGATTTTTCCCAGTGGAAGGATATTACAAAAAAACTGGAAAAGGAAACGAAGAAATAAAAAAGGAGCGGATTATCATGGGTAAATATTTCAGCGACGCAGTAGATAACGCCATTGAGGCCATCTATTACACCTACGATCGGGAGAAGGCGGCGGCCGCCATCCAGCCCCTGGCCGACGCGGCCAACGCCGGCGACGGCGATGCGGCCTACATCCTGTCCCGGTGCGTCTCCGGTCCCCAGTACAGCTGGGACTATCACCCCTTCCAGGCCAACGACGAGGCGGTGGAGCACCTCATCCGTCAAAGCATCGTCCAGGGCAGCGCCATGGGCGTGCTGGGCGCTATGCGGTGCGGCATGCTCACCCCGGAGATGGAGGAGGCCATGAAGAAGCACTATTCCGGCCTTCAGGAGGTGTGGAATGTGGTTTACGAGAAGGCCCAGGCGGGCTGCCTCTTTGCCATGAACATGATCGGCAACACCTACTTCTGGCTGGACGTGGTCCGCATCGAGAACAAGGGCCCCCAGGACTTCCCCAGCAAGGCGGCCTTCGGCCAGTGGCTGCGGGAGAACGAGCTGAAGTGCCTGCCCTGGTTCCAGCGGGCCTTTGAGGGCGGCATGGGCTTTGCCGGCCGGAATATGTATAACCTCTACAACGACGGCGAGGAGGGGGTTATGGAGCCGGACAAGTCCAAGGCGGAGGCCATCGCCCGCCGGGGGGCCGAGCTGGGCTACCCCGACTGGCAAGAGCGGTACGCCGGCTTCCTGATAAAGCAGGAGGGCCGCGCCCAGGAGGCCCTGAACCTGTACTTTGCCGCCGCCAAGCAGGGCCAGCTGTCCAGCTGGTACTACATCGGCAAAGCCTACCAGGAGGGCAAGCTGGTGCCCAAGGACTGCGTGCAGGCCATGAAGTGCTACGAGCTGGGCCTGCAGGATCCGGAGCAGATCGGCTGCGCCAACCGGGCCGGCGAGCTGCTGTTCCTGGGCAAGGACGGCATCCCCCAGGACTACGCCCGGGCCGTCCAGCTCTTTGAGCAGGCCCACGGCCAGAAAAACACCTGGGGCAACGACATGTTGGGCACCTGCTACCTCTTTGGCTACGGCTGCCAGCGGGACCCCCAGCGGGCTCTGATGCTGTTCCAGGAGGTGGACTACAGCAGCGATTTGCTGAACTACGGCCTGGGCACCATCTACACCCAGGGCCTGGGGGCGCCCGAGGACATCAAAAAGGGCGTAGAGTACCTCCAGAAGTGCAAAAACTACGCCCCCGCCCAGGAGGCGCTGCTGAAATTCAAAAAGAACTTCTTCGGCAAGTGGGTGCGGCGGTAATATTTAGATTTCCTCCCCGGAATCGGGGAGGAATTTTTTGTCCTTGACATACCTAGACTATCAAGGTATACTGTACCTAGAGCAACAAGGTATGCGGCGTAGGGCAAGGGCTCTGCCCTTGCCTCTCCACAGAGGTGGAAACCTTCCCCAGGCAAGGGCAGAGCCCTTGCCCTACATGACGTTGGGGTTAGTAAAATTCAGAAAGGATGGTAAATATGAAATTCGACAAGGGCCTGATGGCGGGGAGCGGGACCATGCTGGTGCTGTCCCTGCTGGAGGGGGGCGACATGTACGGCTACCAGATAATTGAGGAGCTGGCCCGGCGGTCCAACGACCTGTTCCAGATGAAGGAGGGCACCCTGTACCCCATCCTCCACGCTCTGGAGAAGGACAAGTGCCTGTCCTCCTACCAGCAGGAGGCCCCCACCGGGCGGGTGCGGAAGTACTACAGGCTCACCCGAAAGGGGAAGAAGCTGCTGGACGACAAGCGAGCGGAGTGGGCGGCCTTCCACCAGGGGGTGGACAGCGTGCTCTCGGGCGGGGCCAGCGCCCTGGCGTGAGGAGGCCGGACCATGAGAGAAAATATGGCGCTGCTGCGCTGGCTGGAGACCGCGGTGTCGGGCATCCGCTTCAAGCCCGACCGGCTGGCCGTCCAGGCGGAGCTGTACGCCCATCTGGAAGACAGGACACTGGACCTGATGCGGCTATTTCCCGACATGGACCCCGACGAAGCCCTGGACCGGGCTCTGTCCTCTATGGGGAACCCGGAGGAGCTGAAAGAGGAGCTGGCCCGGGTCCACAGGCCCTGGCTGGGCTGGCTGTGGACGGCCAGCCGGTATCTGCTCTGTCTGGTGCTGCTGGTCAACTTGCTGGTAGGTTATTCCAATAGCGGGAACATAGAGGAGGGCTCCATCCGGGGGAGCACCAGCTACGGGACGGTCCACCGAATCCGGGGCGGGGAGAAGGCGGAGCTGGGACAGTACACCTTTCAGATTACAGGGGCGGCCTGCCTGGAGTACCCGGACCGGGAGGACGAGCTCCAGGTGGTCCTGCGGGCCTCCTCTCCGCGTTTTTGGGAGCGGATCAACCCCAGGGCCATTGTGGACAACGTGACCGTTGTGGGGCCTGACGGGACCCGGTATGCGGCGGACAGCAACAAATATCATGAGGGCCTGAAAAAACCGGACCCTGCCGTCTGGGCCAACATGTTTTCGGAGTGGGATATCGGCTGGAGGGAGGTGGCCTTTTTCCTGCCGGCGGAGGGCTGGCGGCCCGGGGACCAGGTGACGCTGGAGCTGGACAGCGAGGTGGGCAGGATTGTGCTGTCCACAGCCGTGACGGAAAGGGTGGAGATGTCATGAAAAAGTGGTGGAAGAAGCTGGTGCGGCCCAATCTTGTCAGCCGGAAGAATCAGACTGTATTTTATCTGACGTGGAGTGTGCTGCTCAGCTTCGGCATCTGGATGCGGCTGGGGTGTCCCCTGCCCACGATGGAGCTGGAGTTTCGCCGCATGGAGCGCACCCGCCTGCTGCCCCGGAGCGAGATCGTGTTCAACAGCGGAAAGGACTGTCCTCTCCGGTGGCGGGAGCTGCCCGAGCTGGATTTTAGGTACGACGATGTAGTGGTGGGCATGACGAAAAATCAGGTATATGTGTACATTCCGGATCATAACGGTTTGGAGATCTGCTCCCTGGAAAATGGCATTATCTCCGTTCCCATGTACGATGTCAGCGCCGTCTGGAGGTATCATGGCAACTTGAAGACGGGAACCCCGCTGCTGTTTTTGAATGTCCCGGAGGAGACAGAGCGGGCAGAGGTGGAGGTATGGCTGGATGGAGAGCAGCGGGCTGGGAACGGCTGGGGGCTGAAAAATGGGGTGTGGCTGGTGTGTCTGGGCATGGATACGGCCGCCTGGTCACCTGAACGGCCCGAGGATGGCGTCTATACCCTCCGCCTCTACCGGGCGGACGGCTCCCTGCTGGAGGAGCAGAGCGGGACGCTGCCGGAGAAATAAGGGCCCCTTCGGGGGCCGTTGCCCTGTTTTTTGAAAAACACACAAAGCATCCCCTTGCAAATCCCGGAAAATCCGCCAAAATTTTTTTCAAAACCCCCTTGACACACACGGCTGTGTGTTGTATGATAACGGGGCGTCTTTAAGGGCGCAGTTGCGATGATGCGGGAGATTGCTCCGAAAGGAGGTAACTTCCGCGGAGTATGTCCGACTATCGGGCGGCTGAGCGAGTCCGTACACGGCGTATATCGCCCGGTACGGAGAAAACCGGCCTGTCTATGCGCCGGTTTTTTCGTGGCCTGGAGTGATACGCACGAAAGCGTGTATATCCTATCGCTCACCGACGAAGGAGGAGCAAGACCCATTACTCAACTTCGTATTTTAAGGAGGAAACAAACACATGGCAGCTCAGAAAGAAATGATCCGCATCCGCCTGAAGGCCTATGACCACCAGCTCATCGACCAGAGCGCCGAGAAGATCGTGGAGACCGCCAAGCGCACCGGCGCCAATGTCTCCGGCCCCATCCCCCTGCCCACCAAGAAGGAGGTCGTCACCATCCTGCGGGCCGTCCACAAGTATAAGGACAGCCGGGAGCAGTTTGAGCGCCGCATTCACAAGCGCCTCATCGACGTGGTGAAGCCCTCCCCCAAGACCGTGGAGGCCCTGATGAGCCTGGAGCTCCCCGCCGGCGTGGAGATTGAGATTAAGCTGTAAGACCCCTGTGGGGCCTGACCACCTGGGCAGGCCATTGGAAGTGACCCGCCGAGGTCGTCGGGTCCCACAAAAGAGCCTCAAATAACCTCGTTGTACCCGCAGTCCGCTGTGGAGCCTGACCACCCGGGCAGGCTGATTGAGGCGGACGGGTCAAGTCGCCGGAGCAATAGCCCCAGCCCAATGGGAGCCAACTCCGCCGACCAATAACCTTTATTAGGAGGAAACATCCCAATGGAGAAAGCGATCATCGGCAAAAAGATCGGCATGACCCAGATCTTCGATGAAGCCGGCCGGGTGGTGCCCGTCACCCTGATCCAGGCCGGCCCCTGCACCGTGGTGCAGAAGAAGACCGCTGAGAAGGATGGCTACGAGGCCATTCAGCTGGGTTATCAGGAGATTCCCGAGCGCAAGCTCACCAAACCTGAGCTGGGCCACCAGAAGAAAGCCGGCCTCACCGAGTACAGGAAGGTCCTCAAGGAGTTCGCCCTGAAGGACTGTTCCAAGTATGAGGTGGGCGACGTGCTCACCGCCAATGTCTTCGCCACTGGCGACTTCGTTGACGTGACCGGCACCAGCAAGGGCCACGGCTTCCAGGGCGTTGTCAAGCGCCACGGCGCGGCCGTCAAGCGCAACACCCACGGCGGCGGCCCTGTCCACCGCCACCAGGGCTCTCTGGGCCCCGGCACCACCCCCGGCCACATCGCCAAGGGACGCGACGGCGCCGGCCAGATGGGCAACGTGCAGGTCACTGTTCAGAAGCTGGACGTGGTCCAGGTGGACGAGGAGCTGGGCCTGATCGCCGTTCGGGGCGCCATTCCCGGCCCCAAGGGCGGCATCGTCTATGTGAAGAACACCGTTAAGACCATTCTGGAGAAGCACGCCACCGAGGGCGGCCGTGTCAACCCGCAGAAGGCTTCCGCCCGTGTCAACCCGCAGAAGGCTTCCGCCCGCAACAAGTAAGGAAAGGAGAGATTGAGTTATGCCTAAAGCGAACCTTTATGATATGGCTGGTAAGCAGATCGGCGAGATCGAGCTCTCCGAGGCCATCTTCGGCATTGAGCCCAACCAGGCCGTGGTCCATGAGGCTGTTAAGAACCACCTGGGCAACTGCCGTCAGGGCACCCAGAGCGCCCTGACCCGGGCCGAGGTCTCCGGCGGCGGCAAGAAGCCCTGGCGTCAGAAGGGCACCGGCCACGCCCGTCAGGGCTCCACCCGGGCTCCCCAGTGGACCCACGGCGGCATTGTGTTCGCCCCCAAGCCCCGCAGCTACCGCACCAGCCTGAACAAGAAGACCCGCCGGCTGGCCCTGAAGTCCGCCCTGTCCGCCAAGGCTGCCGCCGGCAGCGTGCTGGTGGTGGACGGCCTGAAGCTGGACGAGGTGAAGACCAAGACCATGCAGGGCTTCCTGAACGCCCTGGAGGCCGGCAAGCCCGTGGTAATCACCGCCGACGTGGACAACAACGTGGTCCTGTCCGCCCGGAACATCCCCGGCGTGGTCACCACCACCGCCAAGGTCCTCAGCGTCTATGACATCGTCAACGCCAAGCAGCTGATCATCGACAAGGCTGCCCTGGCTATCATCGAGGAGGTGTACGCGTAATGGCCACTACTGCCTATGATATCATCAAGCGCCCCATCATCACCGAGCAGTCCATGGAGCAGACCGAGATGAAGCGCTACACCTTTGAGGTTGCCAAAACCGCCAACAAGATCGAGATTGCCAAGGCAATCGAGGAGATCTTCGGCGTGAAGGTGGCCAAGGTGAACACCCTGAACATGCAGGGGAAGGAGAAGCGGATGGGCGCCCGCCCCGCTGGCCGCCGGCCCAGCTGGAAGAAGGCCATGGTCACCCTGACCGCTGACTCCAAGACCATCGAGTTCTTCGAGGGTATGGTGTAAGGAGGAATTGAGAAATGGCTATTAAGACTTATAAGCCCACAACCCCCTCCCGCCGTCACATGACTGTGTCTGCCTTCGAGGGGATTGACAAGAAGGCCAAGCCCGAGCGCGCCCTCACCGAGGTGCTGAAGAAGCACGCGGGCCGCAACAGCTACGGCCGGATCACCGTCCGCCACCACGGCGGCGGCAACAAGCAGAAGTACCGCATCATCGACTTCAAGCGGGACAAGGAGGGCAGGGCCACCGTCGTCAACCTCCAGTACGACCCCAACCGCTCCGCCAACATCGCCCTCATCCAGTATGAGGACGGCGAGCGCCGCTATATCCTGGCCCCCAACGGCCTGAAGGCCGGCCACGTTATCATGACCGGTCCCGACGCCGACATCCTGCCCGGCAACTGCCTGCCCATCGCCAACATCCCCGTGGGTGAGACCATCCACTGCATCGAGCTCTACCCCGGCAAGGGCGCCCAGCTGGTGCGCGCCGCCGGCGTGTCCGCTCAGCTGATGGCCAAGGAGAACGGCATGGCTCAGGTCCGCCTGCCCTCCGGCGAGGTCCGTCTCGTCCGGGAGAACTGCAAGGCCACCATCGGCCAGGTGGGCAACACCGACTGGGCCAACATCCAGATCGGCAAGGCTGGCCGCAAGCGCCACATGGGCTGGCGGCCCACCGTCCGCGGCTCCGTGATGAACCCCTGCGACCACCCCCACGGCGGCGGCGAGGGCAAGAGCCCGGTGGGCCGTCCCGGCCCTGTCACCCCCTGGGGCAAGCCGGCCCTGGGCTACAAGACCCGCAAGACCAAGAACCGCACCGACAAGTTCATTGTCAAGCGCCGCGGCAGCAAATAAGGAGGGAGTGTAGAAGATGAGCAGAAGTATCAAGAAAGGCCCCTTTTGCGCCCCTGAGCTGCTGAAGCGGGTTGACGAGCTGAACGCCAAGAACGAGAAGAAGGTCCTGAAGACCTGGAGCCGCGCCTCCACCATCTTCCCCTCCTTCGTGGGACACACCTTTGCTGTGCACGATGGCCGCAAGCACGTGCCCGTCTATGTCACCGAGGACATGGTGGGCCACAAGCTGGGCGAGTTCGTGCCCACCCGCACCTTCCGGGGTCACGCGGGCAGCAAGACCGGTAAGTAAGGAGGAGAGACGAGATGGAAGCAAAAGCCAATCTGAAATATCTGCGGATCTCTCCCCGTAAGGTGAAGATCGTCCTGGACCTGATCCGGGGCAAGGATGTGGGCACTGCCGCCGCCATCCTGATGCAGACCCCCAAGGCCGCCTCTGAGCCCGTGCTCAAGCTGCTGAAGAGCGCCGCCGCCAACGCGGAGAACAACCACCAGATGGACCCTGAGAAGCTGTACGTGTCCGCCTGCTACGCCAATCCCGGCCCCATCATCAAGCGCATTATGCCCCGGGCTCAGGGCCGCGCGTACCGGATCAACAAGCGTACCTCTCACGTCACCATCGCCGTGAGCGAGCGCTAAGGGAGGAGGAACGATATGGGACAGAAAGTTAATCCCCACGGCCTGCGCGTGGGCGTCATCAAGGATTGGGACTCCCGCTGGTATGCCCGCAACGAGAAGGTGGGCGACCTGCTGGTGGAGGACAAGAAGATCCGCGACTACCTGAAGAAGACCCTCTACGGCGCCGGTATCCCCAAGATCGAGATCGAGCGGGACAACGCCAAGGTCCGCATCTACCTGCACTGCGCCCGTCCCGGCGTGGTCATCGGCAAGGGCGGCGAGGACATCAAGAAGATCGAGGCCCAGCTGGTGAAGCTGACCGGCAAGCCGGTGGACCTGAAGATTGTGGAGGTCCGGGACGTGGACACCAATGCTCAGCTGGTGGCCGAGAACATCGCCCAGCAGCTGGAGAAGCGCATCGGCTTCCGCCGGGCCATGAAGAACTCCATGGGCCGCGCCATGCGGGCCGGCGCCAAGGGCATCAAGACCTGCTGCTCCGGACGTCTGGGCGGCGCCGAGATCGCCCGCTCCGAGCACTACCACGACGGCACCATCCCCCTGCAGACCCTCCGGGCCGACATCGACTACGGCTTTGCCGAGGCTGCCACCACCTACGGCCGCATTGGCGTGAAGGTGTGGATCTACAAGGGCGAGGTGCTCACCCAGGCCCTGCGCACCACTCCCCGCACCCTGGACACCAGCAAGCCCTATCAGGAGCGCCGGGAGCGTCCCCGCCGCCGGGATGACCGCCGGGGCGGCTTCAACCGGGACCGTCAGGGCGGCGGCTTCAACCGCGGCCCCCGTCCCGCCGGCCAGGGCAATTTTAACAACAACCGTGGCCCCCGTCCTGCCGGGGACAACACTCCGAAGGAAGGAGGCGCTCAGTAATGCTGCTCCCTAAGCGCGTAAAATACCGCCGTGTGCACCGCGGCCGCCTGAAGGGCAAGGCCAGCCGGGGCAACTTTGTCAGCTACGGTGAATACGGCCTCCAGGCCACTGAGCCTGCCTGGATCACCAGCAACCAGATCGAGGCGGCCCGTATCGCCATGACCCGCCACACCAAGCGCGGCGGCAAGGTCTGGATTAAGATTTTCCCCGATAAGCCCGTCACTGAGAAGCCCGCCGAGACCCGCATGGGCTCCGGTAAGGGCTCCCCCGAGTACTGGGTGGCCGT
>CATEPI010000046.1:0-15137 GCA_949525845.1 uncultured Eubacteriales bacterium | reverse complement strand
AACCGGGAATCGCTTGATTTTCAAGCCTTTCCCGTGTTTCGCAATCGCCACGTAAAATAGAAGTAAGGAGGAATTGACTATGGAAAACGAATCTTACAAAAAGCTCTACTACCACGCATTCAACCGGCTGACCGACCTGGCAAAAGAAATCGAGCGTACTCAGAACGAGCTGGAGGAGATGTACCTGGAGGCCGGGGAACACCCCGACGACAGCACCGACCAATAAAAAAGCAGGAGCGCCCGCTGCGGCGCTCCTGTCGTTTGTTGTTGCTTCAGCACTTAATCGTCAGCATTCAAGTCCTCCATCAGCTCCTTGACGGAAGAAAACTTTTTACTCAGGCCAATTCCCCTCCGCGCCTCCTCAATCGCCTGCCGGGTCTCCTCGTTGGGGACGTCTCCGCCGATTTCAAAGGGGATGCGGTACTCCCGCACCACCTTTTTGGCGAAGATGCAGAAGGCAGTGGTCATACTCATCCCCATATCGGAGCAGAAGGCCTCAAACTGCCGTTTCAGGTCGGCATCCATCCGAATATTTACACTTGTCTGCGCCATAGCAAACGCCCCTTTCATCTAATTGTCTCTATTGTATGCAAAAAGCAAGACAATGTCAACATATTTTCAAAAAACAGGAGCGCCCGTCGGGCGCTCCTGTCATTTTACCGCTCCTCCCGGAAGTAATTCAGCCCCAGGGCGGCGGGCTGGCCGGAGCCCTCCCGCTTGCGGACTGACGACGCCACCAGCACGATGGCGGTAATCAGGAAGGGCAGGGCCTTATACAGCTGGGGCGGGACGGCGCTGAGCCAGCCCAGGGGTCCGGGGAAAGCCCCCGCCAGCGCCCCGGCGTAAATCTGCAAAGTGTTGAAGAAGCCGAAGACCAGGGTGCCCAGAATGGCCAGCACCGGGTTCCAGTTGGCAAAGATCACCAGGGCAATGGCGATCCAGCCGTAGCCGTTGATCCAGCAGTTGGAGCCCTCGAAGGAGCCGCTCATATACAGCGCCATGTAAAAGCCCCCCAGCCCCATGATGCCCGATCCGGCAATGAGGTGGACGTATTTATACAGCAGGGTGTTCACCCCCACCGAGTCGGCGGCGGCCGGGTTCTCCCCCACTGCCCGCAGGCGCAGGCCGGTCTTGGTAAAGCCCAGGTACCACCACACCAGCACCGCGATGACAACCCCCAAATAGACCAGCACATTGTGGGAAAACAGCACTTTTCCAATTACAGGCAGTTTTGAAAGCCCCGGAATCTCCAGAGCGGAATAGCCTTTCACCAGGCTGTCAGCGGCGGTCATGGCGGGCCACCGCTCCCCTATGCCCTTGCCCACGAAGAAATACAGCCCCAGGCCGAAGGTGGTAATGGTCAGGCCGGTGACGTTCTGGTTGGCCTGGAGGGAGACGGTGAGCAGGGCGAACAGCAGCCCGCACAGCCCCGCCGCCAGGAAGGACACCGCCAGCCCCACCAGGATGCTGTTGGCGGCGCACCCGGCCAGGTAGCCGAAAATGGCCCCCACGGCCATGGTGCCCTCCACACCCAGGTCCAGGCTGCCCGCCTTCTCCACCACAATCTCCCCCACGGTGCCGTAGAGCAGTGGAATGTTTACCAGCACGATGTTAAAGAGGAACAGGGTCAGAACATTGATGGGATCGTTCACTTGGCGCCCTCCTTTCTGGTCCGGACCAGCCGGAAGCGGGTGAAGAAGTCCGCCGCCAGCACGATAAAGAGGATCACACCCTGGAGCAGGTTGGCAAAGTTGGCGTCGATGGAGGGGTAGGTGGCGCTGGCCGCCTGACAGCCGAACTGGAGCACGGTAATCAGCAGCGACGCGGCCACAATGCCCGCCGTATTCAGCTTGGCCAGCCAGGCCACCACGATGCCCGTCCAGCCCACATCGTTGGTGGGGGAGGCGGACAGGATACCGGCGGAGGACACATGGAAGGCCCCCGCCAGTCCGATAAGGGCGGCGGACAGGAAGATGGTGCGAATCACAATCCGCCCCACCTTCATCCCGGCGTACCGGGCGGTGTTGGGGCTGTCCCCCACCACGGCGATCTCATAGCCCCGCTTGGTGTAGTTGAGGTAGATGTACAGAATTACACAGATGGCAATGGCCGCCACCAGGGACAGATTCAGGTTGAGGGGCCCCGCAGGCACCGTCATCATCTGGGCGCTTTCCGGGAATTTTGCAAACTTGGGCCGGGCGGACGCCGGGTCCAGAAAAAAATTCCAGTCTGTTTTGGTCTCGGCAAAAAATTGCAGGAAGTATAGGGCCACATAGTTGAGCATCAGGGTGAGCAGGGTCTCGTTGGTGCCGAAGCGCACCTTCAGCGCCGCCACGAATACGCCGTAGAGGCCGCCGCCCAGCGCCCCGCACAGGGCCATCACCAGCACCATGGCCGGCTGGGGCAGGCTGTCCCCCAGCTTCATGGCCGCAAAGCCGGCCCAGAAGGCCCCCATGATAAACTGCCCCTCGCCGCCGATGTTCCAAAAGCGCATCTTAAAGGCCAGGGCCAGGGCCATGGAGGTAATCAGCAGAGGGACGAACAGGCGGATAAAGTTCTCCACCGCCCGCCAGGGGTATCGGCTGCCGGGGATGCCCATGGTGAGCATCTGCCGGTAGAAGGTGAGGGGCTCCACCCCCTGGACCTTCAGCAGCACTGCCCCCACCGCCAGGGCCAGGGCCACCGCCGCCACATAGGCCAGCACCTGCTGACCCGGTCCGGCGTGCTCCCGCTTCACCACATGGAAAAGGGGCTGACGGTTTTTCATTCCTCCACCTCCTCGTTCTCCCCGATCCGGCTGTCCCGGGCGATACCGGCTGGCTTGTCCTCATATTTGCCGGTCAGGTCCAGCGCGCCGGTCATCATCAGGCCCAGCTCCTCCTTGGAGGTCTTGTGGGCGTGGACCACCCCCATCACCTTCCCGTGGCACAGCACCATAATCTTGTCGCACAGGTCCATCATCACGTCCAGGTCCTCCCCCACAAAGAGGATGCCCACCCCGTCCTTCTTCTGGGTGTTCAGAATGTCGTAGATGGCATAGGACGAGTTGATATCCAGCCCCCGGACGGGGTAGGCGGTGACAATCACGTTGGGCCCGGCCTTGATCTCCCGGCCCAGCAGCACCTTCTGCACGTTGCCGCCGGACAGCCGGCGCACCGGCGTCTCGGTGGAGGGGGTGACAATCTCCAGGTCGGCCACCACCTGCCTGGCCTCCGCCCGGCCGGTTTTCCGGTCCACAAAGGGCCCCTTGGCCTGGTCATATTTTTTGAGCAGCATGTTGTCCGTAATGGACATGGAGGGGGCCAGGCCCATGCCCAGCCGGTCCTCGGGGATAAAGGACATGGAGATACCCTTTTCCAGAATGGCCTTGGGGGGCAGGCCCACAATGTTGTCCCCCTTGTGGATCATCTGGCCGCTCTCGATGGGCCGCAGGCCGGCGATGGCCTCGCACAGCTCCTTCTGGCCGCAGCCGGCGATGCCGGCCACCCCCAGGATCTCGCCCCCCCGGATGTAGAAGTTCACCCGGTCGATGGCGGTGGCGCCCTCGTCGTTTTTGATGGTCAGGTCCCGAATTTCCAGGAGGGGCCGGGTCTTCTCCACCACCGGCCGGTCAATGTTCAGCTCCACCTTCCGGCCCACCATATATTCGGTGAGGGCCTGTTCGCTGGTGGCAGCGGTGTCCACCGTGGTAATGTACTCCCCCTTGCGCAGGATGGCCACCCGGTCGGATATCTCCATCACCTCGTTGAGCTTGTGGGTGATGATGATAATGGCGTGGCCCGAGGCCCGCATCCGCCGCAGCACGTCAAAGAGCCTGGCCGTCTCCTGCACGGTGAGCACGGCGGTGGGCTCGTCCAAAATGATGATCCGGGCCCCGTAGTACAGCACCTTGACAATCTCCAAAGTCTGCTTTTCGGAGACGGCCATGTTGTACACCTTTTTCCTGGGGTCGATGTCAAAGCCAAACTGCCTGGCCATCTCCCCAATCACGCCGTACCGGTCTTTTTTCAGGATGCCCCCCGACTTCTCGTCCCCCAGCCAGATGTTGTCGGCGGCGGAGAACACGTCCACCAGCTTGAAGTGCTGGTGAACCATGCCGATGCCCAGCTTTTTGGCGTCCTCCGGGGAGTTGATGGCCACCTCCCGGCCGTCCACAAAAATGGAGCCGCTGTCCGGCTTGTAGATGCCCGACAGCATGTTCATCAGGGTGGTCTTGCCCGAGCCGTTCTCCCCCAGCAGGGCGAGAATTTCCCCGGGCTTCACGTTCAGGTTGACGTTTTTGTTGGCGGCCACGCTGCCAAAGCTCTTGCAGATGCCCCGCATCTCAATGGCGTATTGCTGCTCTCCCATTCAATCCCCTTCCTTTTGTAGGGCAAGGGCTCTGCCCTTGCCTTGTCAGGGTTCCGCCCAGGTGGAGAGGCAAGGGCAGAGCCCTTGCCCTACATGCGTACCCTCTGCGTAGGGGCGGATATAATCCGCCCGCCTGTGTCCGGTGCATGACCGGCGGGTCATTTTGGAGGATGGCCCGCCCAGGTGGGCGGGCCCCACATAAATAAGCAATCGGGCCGGCCGGAATCTCCGGCCGGCCCGGTTCGGGTCTGCGTTTGAAGCGGTGGGAGGGGCTCAGCCCTCGATGACGCCCGCCACGTTGTAATTCATGCTGCCCTTGATGACGCCGTCGTCCACGGAGGGGCCGCCGGCAGGGACAATCTCGTTGCCCTGGTTGTCCATCAGGGGGGCGTTGGTCTTGACGATCTCCACCTTGCCGTCCTCGCTGATGTTATAGCTCAGCTTCACGCCGGAGAACACGTCCCACTCGCCGGAGATAATCAGCTCCCGCACAGCGTCCATCACGGCCTTGGTGTTGGGGGCGGCCACGGACTCGTTCAGGGGAGAGGCGTCCACAAAGCCCTCGGCCAGGCCGGCGTAGTAGGCGTTGCCGCCCATGTTCTCCACGAACTTGGAGGCGTCGCCGTTGCAGTCCATGGCGGCCTTGATAGCGGTCTCATAGTACACATTCCAGTGCCAGATGGCGGCAGTGAGGTGGGCGGTGGGGGCCTGCTCGGTCATGTCGGAGTTGTAGCCGCAGCCAAACACGTTGTTCTGAGCGGCCACCAGCTGGGGCTGGGCGGAGTCGCAGTGCTGGGAGATGACGCAGCAGTTGTAGGCGTCGATAAGGGCCTGGGCGGCCTGCTTCTCCAGGGCCTCGTCGCCCCAGGCGTTGATCACGTTCACATGGACCACCGCGTCGGGGTTGGCGGACTGGGCGCCCAGGGCAAAGGCGTTGATGCCGGAGCAGGTCTCGGCGTACTCCAGGTTGTAGGCGGCCACATAGCCGATGTTGTTGTTGCCCTCCTCCAGGGACTTCATGCCGGCGGCGATGCCGGCCAGGTAGCGGGCCTGATAGATGCGGCCGAAGTAGTTATTGAAGTTGGTGTCGTTGGCCATATAGCCGGTGCCGTGGGAGAAGATCACGTCTTTATACTCCCCGGCCTTGTCGTTCATGGGCTGGATATAGCCGAAGGAGATGCCAAAGACGATGTCCGCCCCCTGGTTGACCACGGTGTCGATGGCGGCCTCCACGGCGGTGTCGTCGTTATCGGGCACGTTGTCAACCACGATCAGGCTGGCGGGGTCCAGGCCCAGGTTCTTCATAGCGGTGGTGATGCCGTTGTGGTGCTGGAAGGTGTAGCCGGCGGTGTCGTTCTGGCTGGTGATATACACCGCGCCCACCTTAAAATCGGAGTCGCCGCCCACAGGGGTGGAGACATCGGTGCCGGGCTTGCTGGCGGAACTGGGGTTGCCGGCGGAGCTGCCGGCCCCGTCTTTGCCGCCGCCGCAGGCGACCAGGGACAGGCTCATGGCCGCGGCCAGAGCCAGTGCAAGAAATTTCTTCATTCTTTTTCCTCCTGTTTTCGTTCGTTTCATGGATACCTTATTTATTAAAACCGGAAGGGTCCGGTTTTAATCCACAAATTCCACGCCATGTTCCTCGCTCATGGACTTCACCCGGGCCAGGGCCTCCACCCGGATGCCTTTGGCCCGCAGGCGGTCACCGCCGGGCTGGAAGGCCTTCTCAATGGCCACCCCCGCCCCGGCCAGCCGGGCCCCGGCCTGATTCACCAGGTCGATCAGCCCCTCCAGCGCCGCGCCGTTGGCCAGAAAGTCGTCAATAATAAGGACGTTGTCCTCCGGGCCCAAGAATTTTTTGGAGACAATCACGTCGTAGACCCGCCCGTGGGTGAAGGACTCCACCCGGGTGGAATACACCTCACCGGCGATGTTTTTAGTCTGGCTCTTTTTGGCAAAGACCACCGGACAATGAAAGGACTGCGCCGTGACACAAGCGATTCCGATGCCCGAGGCCTCGATGGTGAGTATCTTGTTCACGCCGCAGTCTGCGAACCGGCGCAGGAACTCCCTGCCCATCGCCTCAAACAGGGCCACGTCCATCTGGTGGTTGAGAAAGCTGTCCACCTTCAGCACGTCGGTCCCCTTCACTGTGCCATCCCTTTGGATGCGCTCCTTTAGCAGTTCCATGCCATCCACCGCCTTTTGAAAAATGACGGTGGCCCGATCCTCCGGGCCACGTCTGCTTTTGGGAAAACTACCACAGCTACATTGTACAGGAAATCCTCCCTTTTTTCAATCCCCTTTTTCGGTTTTTTTCACTCATTCCCCCGGATTCCCTCGAAAGGGCGCGGCCTCCCCCGCCGCCCAGCGGCCTTCCCCGGGAAATTTTCCCGGGGCGACAGGCTTCGACGGTGTATTTTCCAATTTATGGTAAACTTAGGATAAATCCGGACGGACAGGCCGTCCCATACAAATGAAAGGTGGTATATCTTATGTGGCCGCTGACCAAAAAGGGGCTCTTTGAGACCGGCCGGGTGCTCTTTCTCCCCGTGGACGCCATCCAGCCCAATCCTTACCAGCCCCGCCGCACCTTCACCCAGCCCGAGCTGGAGGAGCTGGCCGCCTCCATCCGGGAGCTGGGGGTGCTTCAACCCCTCACCGTCCGCCGCCGGGAGGGCCGGTGGGAGCTGGTGGCCGGGGAGCGCCGCCTGCGTGCCGCCCGGCTGGCCGGACTGGAGAGCGTGCCCTGTCTGTCCATCCAGACGGACAGCCAATCCTCCTCTCTGCTGGCGCTGGTGGAAAACCTCCAGCGCCGGGATCTGGACTTTTGGGAGGAGGCCCTGGCCATCCGCCGGCTCATCGACACCTACCACATCTCCCAGGAGGAGGTGGCCCGGCGCATCGGCAAGAGCCAGTCAGCGGTAGCCAACAAGCTGCGGCTGCTCAAGCTGCCCGAGGAGGTGCTGTCTGTCCTCCGGGACGGCCGGGCCACCGAGCGCCACGCCCGGGCCCTCCTCCGCCTCCCCGACCTGGAACGCCAGCTGGAGGCCGCCCGGCAGCTTACGGCGGACCGGCTCACCGTGGCCCAGACCGAGGCGCTGGTGGACAGCATCCTCCTGGCCGCCGCCCCGCCCCCCCGGCGGCAGCCTACCTTTATTATAAAGGATGTGCGGCTGTTTCTGAACACCATCACCCGCAGTCTGGACATCATGCGCTCCGCCGGGGTGGACGCCCAGTGCAAGCGCCAGGACAGCGAGGAGGAAATTCTGCTCACTATACATATCCCCCGCCGGACTGGGTAATGTTTCACGTGGAACATTGCTACAGGTCCCGGTAACTTCCATAGCCCAGCTCCCGAAAGCGCCCGGCCAGCATCTGGATGGGCTTCTTCTCCTCCCCCCAGATGGAGATGGCAGCCGTGTCAAACATGTCGTTGGGGTCGAACTCTCGGGAGAGGATGCAGCAGGTATTCTCCCTCAGCCAGATGTGGTCCAGCTCGGTGCTGAACCAGGCTTTTTCATAGCCCAGCTGCTCCAGCGGCCTTGTCAGCTTCTTGATCTGGCGCTGAAAGCCGATGTCCCAGAGCTCCTCCTCGCTGAGGCCCTCGACCGGGTGGATCCTGCAATATTCCTCCGCCTCCGGACAGGGCCCATAGGGCGGGTTGTGCATATGAAAGGCCAGGTCCATCGTCTGGTGGAAGGGGAATTGATCCACCCCGCAGGCCAGAAAGGCCTGGTTGCACAGCAACTGCCCCAGGCTGTCCGCCGCCTTTACCTGTCCGCCGGAATACTCCCGGCTCCAGACCAGGTAGGGCGTCCCCTCCTTTGGGAAGCAGTAGGCCAGCTTGTCCCCCTCGTCCAGCAGGTTGTAGCTGCCAATGGTCAGACAGGTTTCCTCGTCTCCGCTCAGGTACAGCCTGCCGCCGTGGTAGAGAAACGCCCGGTGGTGCAGGTCCAAGCCTCGGGCACCCATGTGGGCTAGGAAGGTCAGATACTCCTCCGGGAGCCGGGGGATATCTGGCGCAAACTCCACCGCCGTCTCCTCTACCTCCGCGGGGGTGTAAGGGGCAAGGTCGTAGTACTGACGCCAGTTGGGATAGGCTTCGTCCATGAAGCGGACAAAGGACGGATACCAGTCCTGTCCTTCATAGGCTCTTGGTAAAATCATATTTCTCCCCTCGCTTTCTTGATGTAAAATAATATATTCTCCCTAGTGAGCTGTCAATATGTTTCACGTGGAACATTCCGCAAGCAGCCGACGCGGCAGCAAAGCCCGGCCCCACAGCCTCCCCTCCCCCAAGGCTTCCCTGTCCGGGAAGCCTTTTTTATTTTTCTGCACAAAACAGTTGAAATCCCCGCCGCCGGTTGCTATAATGGGAAATTGCATAACTGTCAATCATAATTTTCCCAAGGAGGCCCATCCAATGGCTAAAATCATTGCCGTCGTCAACCAGAAGGGCGGCGTGGGCAAGACAACCACCACCGTCAACATCACCGCCGCCCTTCATGAGCTGGGCAAGCGGGTGCTGCTGTGCGACTTCGACCCCCAGGCCAACGCCACTTCGGGCATGGGGGTGGACAAAAACACCGCCTCCCCCAACGTCTATGACCTTCTCGTCAGCGACGCCGACCCCGCCCGGGCGGTGGTATCCACCAAATACGGCGACGTGCTGCCCTCTAACAAGGCGCTGGCCGGCGCGGGCATCGAGATGATCGGCATAGAACACCGGGAGATGCTTCTGAAAACCGCCCTGGCCGGTCTGGACGACCGCTACGACTTCATCTTCATCGACTGCCCTCCCTCCCTGGAGCTGCTCACCGTCAACGCTCTGTGCGCCGCCCACAGCCTGCTGGTGCCGGTGCAGTGTGAGTACTTCGCCCTGGAGGGCCTGAGCGACCTGCTGGCCACCGTCCGGCTGGTGAAGCGGAAGCTGAACCCCAACCTGGTGATGGAGGGCGTGCTGCTCACCATGTTCGACAGCCGGACCAACCTGTCCCTCCAGGTGGCGGAGGAGGTCAAGCGCCACTTCCCCGGCCAGGTATACGCTACCGTGATCCCCCGGAATGTCCGCCTGTCCGAGGCCCCCAGCCACGGCAAGCCCATCAACGCCTATGACCCCTTCTCCCGGGGAGCCGAGGCATATAAGCTGCTGGCAGAGGAGATGTGCGGAGCGGTCTGACCCGGACAGGTCCATAATGCAGGGCAAGGGCTCTGCTCTTGTCTCACCGAAAGGACACACCACATAAAAAGGCAGGTGCAGAGTCCCTGCCCTGCGCGACGATATTCGCGGAATTGAGGTAGAGATATGGCAAAAAGAAAGACAGAACTGGGTCTGGGCCGGGGGCTGAACGCCCTTCTGGGCGACCCGGAGCTCCCCGCCCAGGGGGAGGGCTCGGTGGCCCTGCCCATTTCCCAGGTGGAGCCGGGGCTGAACCAGCCCCGGAAGCGGTTTGAACAGGGGGCGCTGGACGATCTGGCGGAATCCATCCGGGTCCACGGTATCATCCAACCCCTGACGGTGCGCCGCCTGGCCAGCGGCTACTACCAGATTATCGCCGGCGAGCGCCGCTGGCGGGCGGCCAAGGCCGCCGGCCTCCAGGAGGTCCCCGCCGTTATCATCGAAGCGGACGACCGGAAGGTGATGGAGCTGGGCCTCATCGAAAACCTCCAGCGGGAGGATCTGAACCCCGCCGAGGAGGCTCGGGGCTACCGCACCCTGATGGACGAGTACGGCCTGACCCAGGAGCAGGTGGCCCAGCAGATGGGCAAGTCCCGCCCGGCCATCACCAACACCCTGCGCCTGCTGGCCCTGCCTGATGAGGTACTGGCACTGATGGAGGAGGGAACTCTCTCCGCCGGCCACGCCCGGGCCATCCTGGGGGCCCCCTCCCCTGCCCTCCAAAAGGAGGCCGCCGCCCGGGTGGTGAAGGAACAGCTCTCTGTGCGCCAGACCGAGGCTCTGATCAAGACCCTGCAAAAGGAGAAGAAGGAGAAGCCCAAGGAGGCCGCCCCCGACCTCTCCCTCTACCTGGGGGAGCTGGAGAAGGACCTGGCCGGCCGCCTGGGCCGAAAGGTGAAGATTGCCCACAAGGGAAAAAAGGGCCGCATCGAGCTGGAGTACTACAGCGAGCAGGACCTGGAGACCCTTCTGGAACTGCTCCGGCGGACCGACGGCGAGGGGGTGGACACCTATGGCTTCTTCTGACCGGCGCAAGAGTCCCAGCGAGCCCTTCATTGAGGACGCCCACCGCTACCCGGAGGAGCCCCAGAAGAAGCGGCGGCCCCCCGCCCCCGAGGCGGACACCCGCCGCCACCGGGTACAGCAGCGCAGGAAGCGCAATTCCGTCTTCCGGTACATCGCCATCCTGTTCGCCGCCGCCTTTGTGCTGCTCCTCTACACCTTTATGCTGGAGCGGCGGGAGAGCCAGCAGCAAATTGACGACCTGAAACAGTCGGCCTCCGCCTACCAGACCCTGCAGGGACTGATGTCCAGCAATGACCAGCTGAAAACCCAGGTCTCCGAGCTGGAAGCCCAGCTTCAGGAGCTCCAGGGCCAGCTGGCCGCCGCGAAGGAGGAACAGGAGCGGCTCCAGACTCAGATTCAGAACGAGCAGAAGGCCACCACGGCCATGCACTGGTTCTGGCAGATTAACGACGCGTCCGTGCGGGGGAAGACCAAGCTGTGCCGGGAGCTGATTACCGCTCTGGAGGAGGCCCAGCTCCAGGACTTCCTGCCTAAGGAGAACATCACCGGCACCGACCGCTACTCCCCCTACGACCGGTATGTGGAGATTCGGGGAAAGGTCATTAAGTAGCCGCCGAAGGCGGCCCCAAATCGGAGCCCAGCGCAGCGGGTCCGATTTGGAGAGGAGGAGCAGCGAAATGAGTGAGCTTTTGCGCTTGCGCAGAAGCGAAGGATATGAAGCTTGCTCCGACGACGTTCCACGTGAAACATTACAACAAAGGAGAATGAGAAACTATGCTGGACATCCGTTTTATCCGGGAAAATCCCGAGGCCGTTAAGGAGAACATCAAAAAGAAATTCCAGGAGGAGAAGCTCCCCCTGGTGGACCAGGTGCTGAAGCTGGATGCGGAAAACCGGGCCGCCATGTCGGAGGCCAACGAGCTCCGGGCCGCCCGGAACACCCTCAGCAAGAGGGTGGGCATGCTCATGGGCCAGGCCAAGAAGGACCCCTCCAAGCTGGCCGAGGCGGAGGAGGCCAAGGCCCAGGTAAAGGCCAACGCCGACCGTCTGGCCGAGCTGGAGCAGAAGGAGGCCCAGCTGGCCGAAGAAATCAGAAAGATCATGCTGGTCATCCCCAACATCATCGACCCCTCTGTCCCCATTGGGCCCGATGACAGCGCCAACGTGGAGGTGGAGCGGTTCGGCGAGCCCGCAGTGCCTGACTTTGAGATCCCCTACCACACCGAGATTATGGAGCGATTCAACGGAGTGGACATGGACGCCGCCGGCCGGGTGTCGGGCAACGGCTTCTACTACCTGCTGGGGAATGTGGCCCGGCTCCATGAGGCAGTGCTGGCTTACGCCCGGGATTTTATGATCAACAAGGGCTTCACCTTCTGCATCCCCCCCTTCATGATCCATGGCAACGTGGTGGAGGGTGTCATGTCCCAGACCGATATGGAGGCCATGATGTATAAAATCGAGGGGGAGGACCTGTACCTCATCGGCACCAGCGAGCACTCCATGATCGGCAAATTCATCGACCAGATCATCCCTGAGGCCTCCCTGCCCCAGACCCTCACCTCCTACTCCCCCTGCTTCCGCAAGGAGAAGGGCTCCCACGGCATTGAGGAGCGGGGGGTCTACCGCATCCACCAGTTCGAGAAACAGGAGATGATTGTGGTCTGCAAACCTGAGGACTCCATGGACTGGTATGAGAAGATGTGGCGCTACTCGGTGGAGCTGTTCCGCTCCCTGGACATCCCCGTGCGGCAGTTGGAGTGCTGCTCCGGCGACCTGGCCGATTTAAAGGTGAAGTCCTGCGACATCGAGGCCTGGTCCCCCCGGCAGCAGAAGTATTTTGAGGTCTGCTCCTGCTCCAACCTGGGCGACGCCCAGGCCCGCCGTTTGAAGATGCGGGTGAAGGGCGAGCAAGGGACCTATCTCCCCCACACCCTGAACAATACGGTGGTGGCCCCTCCCCGGATGCTTATTGCCTTCCTGGAGAACAACCTCCAGGCCGACGGCAGCGTGGTGATCCCCAAGGTGCTCCAGCCCTACATGGGCGGCCTGGAGATCATGATGCCCGAGAAGTAACGAAGGGGGATCCGCCGCCGGCTGGGCCGGGTGAAGCGGCTGCTCCTCCCCTACCTGCTGGCGGACGTATCCTCTGGCAGCGCCTGTGGGGAGCCCTCAAACGTCCCAGGCAACAACCAAACTGAAAAGGAGACACAACATGGGTATTTTTTCATTCTTTTCCAAGGAGTATGAGGAGGATGAGGAGGAGCTGATGCAGGAGGCGGAAGCGCCGGCGCGGCGGACCTCCGTCCAGCCCGAGAGCGCCCCCAGCGGTGAGCTGTTCCAGGGCATGCGCATCGACGTGATGACCAAGGACGGGGAACCCCTCCTGTCCGGCCGGATCATCGAGCTGGGGGAGGACACCCTGACCCTGGGCCGCCTGCCCGGCGAGCTGTCCTTCAAAACCGCCACCCTGGGCACAACGGTAAGCCTCAGCGGCTACGACAAGAAGCTTATCCCCATCTGCCTCAGCGCCACCGTGCAGGAGTCGGCCCGCACCAGCTTCAAGCTGAAAAACCTCAAGGTGGAGAGCCACGCCGAAAACCGGGACACCTTCCGCCTGCCCTTCGCCGCCCCAGTCTCCCTCTACCACAAGGAGGACACTCACTTTAAAAATCCCGAGGAGTGCAAGCTGGTGAACATCAGCACCGGCGGCTGCTGCGTGCAGTCGGAGTATATCCACATGGAGGACGAGGTCCTGCGCATCCGGGTGAAGCTGGAGGAGTATGCCCCCCTGAACTTCCTGGGCCAGATCGTCCGGTGCGTGGAGCATGCCCCCGGGCAATTCTGGTACGGCATTCTCTTTGCCCAGCTTACCGAGCAGGAGATTACCGCCCTGAACAAGACCCTGTACAACCTGCAAATGGGCATCAAGGAGACCCGGGTCCGCAGCGAGGAAGACCGCTGGTAAAGCAGGAGGAAATACCAATGAAACAGTTTTTTGAGGAATTTAAAAAATTTATCGCCCGGGGCAATGTGATGGATATGGCGGTGGGCGTCATCATCGGCGGAGCCTTCAGCTCCATCACCACCTCCCTGATTAACGATATCATCATGCCCCTTCTGGGCATCTTTACCGGCAGCATCTCCTTTGCCGCCCTGTCCGTTACTGTCAACGGGGCTGTAATCGCTTACGGCAACTTCATCCAGGCCGTGCTCAACTTCCTTATTATGGCCTTTGTGGTGTTCTGCCTGGTAAAGACCCTCAACCGCCTCCACCGGAAGAAGGAGGAGGCCCCGCCCCCGGCGCCCTCCGCCGAGGAGAAGCTGCTCACCGAGATACGCGACCTGTTAAAGGAGAACCACTAACATGCCGGACAACAAGCGCACCCCTGCCTCCGGGGAGGACCGGGGCTACACCCCCTCCTCCCCCGTCAAGCGGACCCTGGCCTGGACCGGGCTGGCCTATATGGTGATTCTGGTGGCCATGACCACCTACCCCTACTTCACCGGCGCCGGGCTGGGCAACCTGGGGCCCCTGCTCACCGTTCCCGGGCTCATTGGGCTGGGCGCGGCGGCACTGGTGTCCTGGCGGACTGCCGGCAAGCCGGGAAAGTGGCCCGCCATCGCCCTGGCCGCCCTGTGCTGGCTGCTGGCCCTGGCCACCCTGCCCATCGGCATCGCCGGACTGATGTCCAACTTCGGAGGCTGAGCTATGGAACAGATGATTTCCGCTGGACTGGAGGAGCTGGGGCTGACCGGCCGCGTCCCGAAGGACGCCCCCGCCCAGCTGGCCCAATACGGACGAATGCTCCTGGAGAAAAACCAGGTAATGAACCTCACCGCCATCCGGGAGCCGGAGGGGGTGGCCCGGCTGCACTTTCTGGACTGCGCCGCCCTCCTCAAGTTCTGCGACTTTGAGGGTAAGACCCTCATTGACGTAGGTACCGGGGCGGGCTTTCCGGGGATGGTTTTGAAAATCCTGGTCCCCTCTCTGAAAATCAATCTGCTGGATTCCCTGAGCAAGCGGCTGGACTGGCTTACAGAGGTCTATGAGGACCTGGACGGCGTGGACAGCATCACCACCTTCCACGGTCGGGCGGAGGAGTGGGGCCACAAAGGCTATCGGGAGTGCTTCGACTTTGCGGCGGCCCGGGCGGTGGCCGACCTGCGGGTGCTGTGCGAGCTGTGCCTGCCCTTTGTGAAGGTGGGCGGGCACTTCCTGGCTATGAAGTCTACCGGAAGCAATCAGGAGCTGGCCGACGCCGCCCACGCCGTCAAGCTGCTGGGGGGAAAGGTTGTCCAGGTGGAGGACTACCCCATCCCGGGCACGGAGATTACCCACCGGCTGATTGTGGTGGAAAAGCTGGCTCCCACCCTGAAGGGCTACCCCAGAAGGTGGGCCAAAATTCAAAAAGAGCCCCTCTAACGGAAATTATTCCTGAAAAAACAGTAAATTGTAAATTTTTTCTAAAATCTGTTGAAAAAGTGGTTGACGGATGGCAGATTTATGTTATATTAAAACTGTATTAGGTGATTGCGAAAGTCGCCCCAAATAGGACAAAAAGGGATGACACGCCAG
>CATEPI010000045.1:0-15363 GCA_949525845.1 uncultured Eubacteriales bacterium | reverse complement strand
AGAAGGGTACCCTTCTAGCCTTTGCAATGCAAAGGCTAAGGTGCTCAAAAAGAGAAAAGAGGTATAAGCCATGAGAAAACTAAAAAAAGTGGTTTCCCTGATTTTGGCACTGGCACTCTCCCTGGCGCTGGCACTTCCCGCCACGGCAGCGGAGGACAAAGTTCCCGAAGTGAGGTACTACACGCTGGAGGAATTGAATTTTTCCGTCCAACCCATCGGAGTTGCCCATATTTCGAGAAACATTACAGGGGAATCGGAAGGTGTCCAGGAATTTAAAAATGTCTTTGTATTCGATCAGGACTGTGTGATTCGGTTAAAGAATAGCCTCACATATAAAGACAGTTTCATGTACTCTGTCTATTATGACGATAACGGTGATTGCATAGGACTCGTCATGGAAGGCGCCCCTAATGAAAGCGAAAAAGAATTTGATTCCTTTGAATTATCCGTTGACGACTACTGTGTCTACAGTTTTGGTAATGGGGTGATAGATGACAATGGTTATTCCAAAACCGAAGTCTGCTATGTGGTGTCCAAAGCATATATGGATATGCTGACTGCGGAGGGCTTTGCTGTCAAGTTGGAATCTGTACAGCCCACCACCCCGTCCCAGTCCCAGCAACCCGCCGGGACCACCGCCTCCCCCACCAATGACAAGCTGGAGGTCAACGGAAATGCCGCCGACCCCACGGTGTATAAAATTGGCGACAGCAACTACTTCAAAATCCGCGACGTGGCCGCCCTGCTGAACGGCACGGAAAAGCAGTTTGCCGTGGGCTACGACGGGAGCAAGAACGCCGTTACCGCCACCACCGGCCAGGGGTATGACAAGCAGTCCGGCGACCTGGCAGGGGCCGCCACCGGCGGCAGCCAGACCGCTGACCCCAGCAACGACGCTATCTATGTCAACGGTGAAAAGATCGCCGTCGAGGTCTACAAAATCAACGGATCCAACTACTTCAAGCTCCGCGACCTGGGCAAGGCCCTGGACTTCTACGTGGGCTGGAGCGCGGACCGCGGCATGTACATCGAGACCAATAAGCCATACAGCGAATAAGCACCCCCACGCGGCGGGTGACCGGACAGGTCGCCCGCCGTTTTGCCTGCCGCATAAATTAGGGAATCTGATGCATGTAGGGCAAGGGGTCTACCCTTGCCTATCCCAGTAAGGGGATAAAACAGGAATAAGGCAAGGGCAGAGCCCTTGCCCTCCATGACAAAACGGGTGATATTTCCAAAGACTTTCCGAATTTATGAGAGGGGCGTGCCCTGCTGGCCGGGGGATACGGAATCCCCCAGTCATTTGCTTCGCAAACGCCAGCCCCCCTTTAGCAAGGGGGCCTTTGGAAGGGAAACGGAACATCCAGCACCGAAAAGCCCCCCTTGCCAAAGGGGGGAGGGCCGCCGGACGCAGTCCGGTGGCGGGGGGATTCCGTCTCTTGCCGGAAAGGTTGACTTTTCCCGGGGCAGCTGATATAGTATCGAGAAATAGCTGAAAACAGTGAGAGAGGCGTTCATGAGTTACCCCTGTGGTACGGCGGCTGGCCGTATGGTAGCTCTTGAGCGCCTCCCTGTTCAGTTGGGAGGGAGACATATGAAGCGGAATATGGTTGAGGGGAGCATCGCCAGGGCAATGGTGGCCTTTACTGTGCCTCTGATGTTGAGCGGGATACTCCAGCAGCTGTTTAACTGGGTGGACGCCTTTATTGTGGGCAACGTGGAGGGGGAACTGGCCCTGGCCGGGATTGGAGCCACCACCGCCCTCTACAGCCTCTTTGTCATGGTCATCACTGGCTTTACCGGCGGGCTCTCAGTGCTGGCCGCCCGGGCGTACGGCATGGGGGAGCAGGGCGGGCTGGGCCGGCTCCTGTCCGCCTTTGTGCTGCTTCTGGGGAGCATTTTTACGGCGGTGGCCGCCCTGGGCCTGCTCCTCACCCCTGCCATCCTGCGGGCGATGGACACGCCAGCGGATATTTTTACTGTCTCTGAGCGCTATCTGCGAATCATGTTCGCCGGCGTGCCCCTTCTGGCCGTCTACAACACCTATTCCGCCATCCTGCGGGGTATGGGGAACAGCCGGGCCCCCTTCCTGTCTGTCCTGGTGTGCTCGGGGGTCAATGTGGTGCTGGACGTGGCCTTTGTGGTGGTGCTGCGGTACGGCGCGGCGGGGGCGGCGGCAGCCACCGTCCTCTCCCAGGGGGCGATGACCGTCTTTCTGGTGCTGTACGCCGTGAAAAAGTACCCCGTGCTGCGCTTCCAGCCGGGCCGGAGGAGTGTGGACCGGTCTGTGGCCGCCAGAGGCAGCGGGTTCGGTCTGCCGCCGGCCATCCAGTCCGGGACAAACTCGGTGGGAAACATCTTCCTCCAGCGGTTTATGAACGGCTTTGGGGAGCAGACGGTGGCCGCCATCACCACCGCCTACCGGGTGGACACCGTCCTGCTGCTGCCCGTGATTAACTTCGGCTCCGGCATTGCCACGGTGGTGGCCCAGAACATAGGCGCCGGGGAGCCGGAGCGGGCCAGAAAGGCCCTGAAAACAGGGGCGGTGATGATGGCCGGCATCTCCCTGGGCCTGACGGCGCTGATTTTGGTGGCCGGGGAGGCGCTGATCGCCATGTTCGGCCTGACCCCGGAGTCGGTGACCATCGGGGGCAGCTTTTTCCGCACCATTGCCAGCTTTTACCTGGTCTACAGCCTGGCCATGGCGCTGCGGGGGTATCTGGAGGGTATGGGAGACATGGTTTTCTCCGGTGCGGCGGGAATCGCGGCGCTGGCGGTGCGCATCGTCTGCTCCTATGCCTTTGCCGAGGTGTTTGGCCGGAAGGTGATTGCCTACGCGGAGGCCTTCTCCTGGCTGATCCTGCTGGGGGTCTACCTGCTGCGCTATATCTGGATACGCAGAAGGGAACGCAGAGAATGAAAAGGGACGGCCCAGGGCCGTCCCTTTGGTTATACCTTTTCCACGGGAAAGAGCACCCCGGTCTCCAGCTGGTCGGGGGGCGTGTTGTCCGGGTCGCCAAAGTAGCGGTCCATGGCGGGGCCGCAGATTCGGTACTCGGGATGCTCTGCCATCCAGGCGCACAGAGCGTCGTAGGCGTATTGCAGCCGCTCATAGGGGCCCCTGTGCTGCACCGCTGCGCAGAGGCAGGCCGGCTTGCGCTTCACATCCGGGCCGTCCTGCGCCACCACCATCTGGGCCTCCACGTCGGAACGCTGGGGGTTAAATTCTGCGTCGTGGTAGAGCATCTGGATAGGCCCCGCCTGGGTCAGCCCCCGGGCGGCCGCCTCCCGGTACAGCCGGGCGAAGAAGTCGTGATACTGGTCCACGCCGATGGTTTCCCGGATGGAGAAGACCCTCTGTTCCGGGTCTTCGATCAAGACCACATGATACTGATATTCCATAAATTTTGTTCCCTCCATGCGGAGGATGTCAGCCTCCAGCTGGTGGAGCAGGGCCTGCCGGGCGTCCAGCTCCCGGCAGAGCTCCAGCCGCCGCTGGCGCAGCAGCGGGAGGAGCTGGCGGTCCTCCAGCTCCAGCAGCGGGCCGATCTCCCCCAGGGCAAAGCCGTAGCCCTTCAGCCACTGGATGCGTACCAGGTCAAACAGCTGCTCCTGCCGGTAGTAGCGGTAGCCGTTGGCCCCCACCGCCTCCGGGCGGAGCAGGCCCAGGGCGTCGTAGTGGCGGAGCATCCGGGGGGTGACCCGGCTCAGCCGGGAAAAATCGCCGATGGTGAGCATGACATCCCTCCTGTTTTTGTGTGGGAACCGGTTCCTGACATCAGGATAAACCCTCACACTGTGGGAATGTCAAGGGATTTTTCAAAAATTTTTTCCGGCGGCTCGCTGTGTCCGCACACTGCCGCCGCCCAGCCGGGGCCGGTCCAGGTCCGGAAGCGGAGCCCGTCCATTTCCAGCGGGCCTGGTCCCGGGAGGGGGACCCGGATATCCCGGATGGAGGTGGTCAGCCCCCGGCCGCTCTCCTTGGCCCGGGCCTCCTTCAGGGTCCAGAGGAGGGTGAAGGCGGGCCAGAGCTGGGGCTGGGCGTCCAGCCAGGCCAGCTCGGCGGCGGAGCACACCCGCCGGGGCAGGCCGGGCCGCCACGCCTTTACGATTTGAATGTCCACCCCCACCGGGGCGCGGTCCAGGCCGCACAGGGCCAGGTCTCCGCTGTGGCTGAGGTTGAAATGGAGCTCCTCCCGGCCCGGGAAGAAGGGCTTGCCCCCCTCCTGCCGGGCGATGTCGGGCAGGGGGGACAGCCCCCACACCTCCCGGACCGCCAGGGCCAGCAGTTCCCGGGCCTGGGTGCGGGCCGTCAGGCCGCTTGCGCTGTACACAATCAAACTGTTCCCCTCCTTTTGGGCCATTGTACCAGAGGGAGGCGGGAAAAATCAACTCACAAAATGTTAACAGGTCAGAGGCAGCCAGGAGCCCACGGCGGACAGGTCCCGAAAGAGCAGCCCCTCCGGGGGATAGAGGGTGAACCAGCCGATGAGCAGGGCCAGGGCGATCACGGCCACGATGGGCAGCACCCATTTGACGCCCCGGAAGGGCCCGGAGAACCGGGTGGCCAGCCAGAAGCCCAGGGTCATCACCAGCACATAGATGGCGATGTCCACCCACATGGCCTCGCCCCCCAGCATTACATGGTACACCCAGCCCAAAATCAGCACCAGGGCGCACAGTCCGGGCAGCACCAGCAGACAGGGCCGGACCCCACCGGGACGGCCCCGGTTGAGCACCAGCGCCGCCCCCAGGAAGGGCCAGAACACCAGCTTTACATGCTCCCACAGGCTCTCGTTCACCGGGGAGAACAGGGCGGTTGCCGCGTTGGGCCACCACGCATACAAAAAATGGAGGGCACAGCCCGCCAGAATGGCGGCCAGCCAGGTCACAATCAGCTGTCGCTTGGGATAGATCAATGTTCTCACTCCTTCCGGTACAACTTATGCGCCGGAAGACTCTTTCATACGGCCGCGCATAATTTTTTCCTCAGCGGAGAACATATCAGAAAGCTTGGAAGGAGCGATGCGCATGACAAATCAGGACTATGGCAAGCTGGTTAATGAGAGGTCGAAGCCCTCTCCCATAGGAAAAAATATTGTGTGGGCTTTTCTGGTGGGGGGCGCCATCTGCACCGCCGGGCAGGGCCTGCTGAACTTCTACCAGAGCTACGGCCTGGACAAGGAACAGGCGGGAACGGCGGTGTCGGTTACGCTGATTCTCGCCGCCGCCCTGCTCACCGGCTTGGGGCTGTTCGATAAGCTGGCCAAGCGGGCGGGGGCGGGCACCCTGGTGCCCATCACCGGCTTTGCCAACGCCATGGTGTCACCCGCCCTGGAGTTTAAAAGCGAGGGACTGATTACCGGCACGGCGGCCAAGCTCTTTACTGTGGCCGGGCCGGTGCTGGTGTTCGGCATCAGCGCCAGCGTAATCTATGGGCTGATTTTGTGCCTGATAAAGGCAGTTTAACAAAAAGGGCTGCATCCGTAGGATGCAGCCCTTTTTGTGTATACAACGCTTCACCTGCCGATTCAGCAGGTCCGGAATGGTGGCGCTGTTGACGGCACAGCGGCGGATGTTCTGGGCGGCGTCCAGAGCCACCATGCCGCTGGCTACCGCGACAAAGGCCAGCAGGACAGAGACGAAGATGATACCACCCATGCAGATGGCGGTGAACAGGAGGCAAAGAAATACCCGCAGCAGCATAATCCAGCCGCCGCCTCTGCCGGACTGTCCGGCGGGCAGGGAAGCATGCTGTTATTTTGCCACAAACACCATAACACTTCGGGCGCGAACGGTGACCTGGAGGCCGGGGACGGGACTTTCGGACTGCTCCGCGGTCCAGGTGTCCACCGCCTTGACCCAGTCCATGGAGGCGGGCAGCTGGGGCAGGGTGACGGTCAGGTCCTCCCACCAGGCGTTGGAGGCCACGTAGACCACCTGGGAACCGATATCCCGCTCCCAGCCGGAGAACATCACCCCTACATACCGGTCGTGACCCTCAAAGGGGCAGTCGCGCCAGGGGGTCACGCCGTGGAAGCTGACCTCCGGGAAGCCGCAGGAGCCGTCTCCTGTGCCGGTCCGCAGCACCCGGTGCTCCTTGCGGAAGCGGATCATAAAGCGGAAAAAGTTGAACATATCCCGGTTGGGCTCCAGCCGGCTCCAGTCCAGCCAGGAGATGATGTTATCCTGACAGTAGGCGTTGTTGTTGCCGAACTGGGTGTTGCAGAACTCGTCTCCGGCCAGGAACATGGGGGTGCCCCGGGAGCACATGAGCAGGGCGAAGGCGTTGCGGCACATCCGCCGGCGCAGCTCGTTGACAGCCGGATCCTCCGTCTCTCCCTCCGCTCCGCAGTTCCAGCTGTTGTTGTCGTTGGCACCGTCGGTGTTGTTCCAGCCGTTGGCCAGGTTGTGCTTGCCGTTGTAGCAGTACAGGTCCCACAGGGGGAAGCCGTCGTGGCAGGTAATGAAATTCACCGAGGCGTTGTCCCGCCCCTGGCTGGCGTACAGGTCCGGGGAGCCGGCCAGACGCAGGGCGGCCCCCTGGGCAAAGCCCTCGTCCCCCTTGAGGTAGCGGCGGATGTCGTCCCGGTAGCGGCCGTTCCACTCCGCCCAGCGGTTCCAGGCGGGGAAGGTGCCTACCTGATAGAGCCCGCCGGCGTCCCAGGCCTCGGCGATGAGCTTTACATTGCCCAGGATGGGGTCGAAGGCCAGGGCCTGGAGCAGGGGCGGAGCCCCCATGGGGGAGCCGTCCTCGCTACGGCCCAGAATGGAGGCCAGATCGAAGCGGAAGCCGTCCACCCGGTAGGTGGTGACCCAGTAGCGCAGGCAGTCCAGAATCATCTGGCGGACGATGGGGTGGTTACAGTTCATGGTGTTGCCGCAGCCGGAGAAGTTGTAATACTGCCCGTCGGGGGTGAGCAGATAGTAGATGTTGTTGTCAAAGCCCTTGAAGGAGAAGAAGGGGCCCTTCTCGTTGCCCTCGGCGGTGTGGTTAAAGACCACGTCCAGATAGACCTCGATGCCCCGCCGGTTGCAGGCCTGAATCAGCCGCTTAAGCTCGTTTCCCTCCCGGTTGTATTCGGTGGAGGCGGTGTAGCTGGTGTTGGGGGCGAAAAAGCCCACGGTACTGTAGCCCCAGTAGTTGTACAGGGCCTTGCCGTCCACGATCCGGTAGTCCTGCATCTCGTCAAACTCGAAAATGGGCATCAGCTCAATGGCGTTGATCCCCAGGTCCTGGAGGTAGTCCAGCTTCTCCATCAGGCCGGCGAAGGTGCCGGGGTGGGCCACGCCGGAGGATGGGTCCTTGGTGAAGCCCCGGACATGGAGCTCGTAGATGATCAGGTCCTCCATGGGGATGAGGGGCTGGGCCATGTCGGCCCAGTCGAAGTCGTCCTTCACCACCCGGGCCTTGTAGTGCTGGCCCCGGGGGGAGGAGTCCCCCCACTGGCTCTGGCCCGTCACCGCCTTGGCGTAGGGGTCCAGCAGGTACTTGCTCCTGTCGAACACCAGCCCCTTCTTGGGGTCGTAGGGGCCGTCCACCCGGTAGGCGTACTCGAATTCCTCAATGTTCAGCTTGAACACGATCATGGAGTAGACATTACCGATGCGGTAGTGCTGGGGGAAGGGGAGCACGGCGAAGGGCTCGTCCTGTTCCCGATGAAAGAGGAGCAGCTCGATGGAGGTGGCCCCGTGGGAGTATACGGTGAAGTTGACGCCGCCGGGGATGGCGGTGGCGCCATTGCTGTCGTAAAAGCCGGGGCGGACGTCGAAGCCGGAAATGCGGTCCAGCGGGACCAGATGGAAGGCGCGGGTGGGGCTAACGGGGACGGCGCTGTCCGCCCCGGGCTGGGGGATGGGAGATTGTTTCGGCATAGATCGATCCTCCTTGTATAAAATAGGCCTACTGTCATTATACGCTTTTTTTGGGATTTGTCATTTCTTTTTGTCTGATATTTCAGGCTTTTTGTACTTGCGTCAATCGGCGAAGTTTGCTATAATCAGCTTATCCCGTGCCGGTGCGCAACAGGCCGCCGGCGCAATTGAAGGAAAGTAAGGAGCGATTGATTATGGGTTTTTTCGGAGGACAGACCAGACAGGATCCTGCGACCACTCCCTCCTTTGAGGAGGATACCTTTGAGGAGGCTTTCGACGCCTTGCCCACCCTGCCCCAGCCCCAGGACAATACCGTGATTGCCAAGGGAATCACCTTTACCGGCGTGATTGAGGGCGAGGGTATTGTGCAGATCGAGGGCCGCCTGGAGGGCGAGATCAAGCTGAAGGGCTCCGTCACTGTGGCGACCACCGGCGAGGTCCAGGGTCCCATCACTGCCGATGCGGTGCGGGTGGCCGGCGAGGTCACGGGCAGTATCACCGCCCGGGAGCACCTGTGCCTGGAGCGCACCGGCAGCATCCACGGCGACGTGTCTACCTGTTCCCTGGTGGTGGAGAACGGCCGTCTGGACGGCAGCAGCAAGATGCTGGTTCCCCCTGAACGCCCCCATGAGGTGCAGCCCGCTGAGATCAACGTCAGCAGTCTGGATTTCGATATCCCCCTGGACGAAGGTTAAATGGAAGACGGCCCGGAGCGCAGGCTCCGGGCCGTTTTCATGTCCGGGTTCAGGTTTTGGCAATGCCGTGCTTCTCGGCGTAGCCGGTGAGAATAAGGGTGAGGGCGCCGTCGCCGGTGACGTTGCAGGCGGTGCCGAAGCTGTCCTGAAGGGCGAAGATAGCCAGCATCAGGCCCCGGCCGGCGTCGTCGAACATGAGCACCCCGGCGATAAGACCCAGGGAGGCTACCACCGTGCCGCCGGGGACGCCGGGAGCACCGATGGCAAAGACGGCCAGCAGCACACAGAACAGGGCCATCGTACCGAACTCAGGCAGCTCGCCATAGAGCACTTGGGAGACGGTCATGCAGAAGAAGACCTCGGTGAGCACCGAGCCGCACAGGTGGATGTTGGCAAACAGGGGGACGCCGAAATCCACCATGTCGGAGCGCAGATTTTCGCTCTTGTGGGCGCACTGGAGGGCCACGGCCAGGGTGGCGGCGGAGGACATGGTGCCCACGGCGGTGAGGTAGGCGGGGCCGTAGTGCTTCACCACCTCGATGCCCGAACGGCCTGAGTAGGCCCCGGCGGTCAGGTAGAGGATGGCCAGCCAGATGTAGTGGCCCGCCATCACAATGACGATGGCGATAAGGAAGACAGGCAGCTGCTTGGTGATGGAGCCGTTCCAGCCCAGCTGGAAGAAGGTGGAGGCGATGAAGAAGGGCAGAATGGGGATGACCACCCGCTTCACAATGTCCAGCACGATGTTCTGGAACTCCTCCAGAATGGTGGCGACGGTCTTGGCTTTGGTCCACACGGCGGCCAGGCCGATAAGGACGGAGAAGACCAGGGCGCTCATGACAGGCATGATCTGGGGGATGGCAAGCTCAAAGGGGACGGGCAGGCCCGCGCCCTCCTCGGCGGCGGAGGCGATGTTCAGGTGGGGGATGATGGCGTAGCCCGCCCCCATGGACATAAAGGCGGCCAGCACCGAGCTGACGTAGGCAATTACGATAGCCACGCCCAGCAGCCGGGTGGCGTTGCTGCCCAGCTTGGTGATGGAGGGGGCGATAAAGCCGATGATGATAAGGGGCACGCAGAAGTTAATCAGCTGGCCCAGGATGTACTTCACCGTGCCGACGATGTTCACCACCGCCCCGGCGAAGGGCAGGGTGCTCCCCTGGGGGATAAGCAGGCCCAGCACCGCGCCGGCCACCACGCCAACAAGCAGCTTTGCCAGGAAGTTTTCGGATTTTTTCATACATATCTCCTTTCCCTTGTTACAATACGACACACAAATCGTATGCCCCTATCATAGCACACCTGCCTGGAAAAAGCAACCGCTCAGGCCAGCAGAGTGTGCTCCACCAGGATTTTCACCCCCATACCCATGAGAATCAGCCCTCCGGCCAGCTCCGCTCTGCTCTTGAAGCGGACCCCGAAGGCGGCCCCCACCTTTACCCCGGCGGCGGACAGGACGAAGGTGGTCGCGCCGATGAAGGCCACGGCCAGGAAAATATTGTCCACCTGGAGAAAGGCGAAGGTGACCCCCACGGCCAGAGCGTCGATGGAGGTGGCCACCGCCAGGGGCAGCATGGCCCGGGGGGAGTAGGAGCAGTCCAGCTCCTCCGCCCCGCCTCCCCGGGACTCCCGGACCATGTTGAAGCCGATCATCCCCAGCAGGATGAAGGCGATCCAGTGGTCAATGGAGACGATCATCCCCTGAAAGCGCACCCCCAGCAGCCAGCCGAGGAGGGGCATCAGGGCCTGAAAGCCGCCGAACCAGGCCCCGCAGGTGAGACAGTGGCCGGCCCGGGGCCTCCCGGTGGACAGCCCCTTGCAGATGGACACGGCGAAGGCGTCCATGGACAGACTAACCGCGATGATAAAAAGCTCATACAGCTCCATAAAAAGGTCCTCCTCAAGATGTGTAAGGGTAAGAAAAAAGACCCACCCGTCCTCTGGGACAGGTAAGTCTCGTCATTTCAGGCCCGGCCAGGAGGATAAACCTCCAGTGTGTTGACCAGGCCGCGCAGGCGCGCCGGCTACTCCCTTACTGTTTCCGCCAGTGTACCACAAAAGAACTGCCCCTGTCAATATATTTTCCGGGAGCGGGAAATATACCTCTGTTCCGGTGGCAAAAAGCGGCCCGCCCCATTCGGGGCGGGCCGCGCCGGTCAGAACTGGAGCACCGCGCCGATCACGGCGGCGGCGGCGATAAAGGCCACGGGGTGCAGCTTCTTCAGGGGGGTGTAGCGCATGCAGACAAACACGGCCACAGCCAGAATCAGGGCGGGCCAGTGGACAGAAAACACGCAGCTCTCCGTACCCTGGAAGGTGAACAGCACCGACAGTGCCACGCTCAGCCCGGCGGCGGCAATCAACGCAGTGGAGGCGGGGCGCAGGCCCTGAAACACGGCGTCCACCGTTTTGGACTGGCGGAATTTCTGCAAAAACCCGGCGATTACAATGATAATAATGATGGAGGGGGTGATAAGGCCCAGGGTGGCCAGCGCCGCGCCCGCCGCGCCGCCCAGCGGGCCGCCTGCCAGACTGCCCGTCTGGAAGCCCACATAGGTGGCCATGTTCACCCCCATGGGGCCGGGGGTGGACTCGGACACGGCAATCATGGTGGTCAGGTCGGCGTTGGTAAACCAGCCCGTCCGGGCCCCCATGTCCTGAAGGAAGGGGATGGTGGCCAGTCCGCCGCCCACGGCGAACAGGCCCACCTTGGCAAACTCGAAAAACAGCCGCAGAAAGATCATTTGCCCTCACCGCCTTTCTTCCTTCCGTAGAGCAGGAAGCCCGCCGCGCCGGCCAGCACAATGAGCACCGCCGGAGAGGTGAGCAGGTCCAGGACCTGACCCAGGGTCCCGGCGCCGAAATTGACCAGGCTCCCCGCCGCTGCCAGGGCCAGCACACACAGGAAAATGGCGATGGCCGCGCCGTTTTTCAGGGTGGACTTGCCCAGCTTCAGCACGCTGGCGGCAATGAGGGCCACCACGGCGGCGTTGATGCCGGCCAGGGCGTGCTGAACCACCGGGATGTCGGCGAAGTTGGACAGAAAGGCGGCGATGGCGGTGATAATCACAAGGGAGGGGAATACCACCCCCAGGGTGGTGAGCACGCCGCCGGGGATGCCCCTGTGCTTGTAGCCGATGAAGGTGGCGGTGTTGACGGCAATGATGCCGGGGGTGCACTGGCCCACGGCAAAGTAGTCGGTGAGTTCCTCGTCGGTGGCCCAGCCCTTCTTTTCCACCACCTCCCGCTGGAGGATGGGCAGCATGGCATAGCCGCCCCCAAAGGTACACACCCCCACCTTGGCAAAGGTGAGGAAAAGGTCAAGGTAGATGTTCAACTGGTTTCACTCCTTTGAACGTATCTGTAGGGGCCGCCGCCCTCGGCGGCCCGTTTCATAACGGCGGGCCGGCCAGGGGGCCGGCCCCTACAAATTATACATTAAACCGGAACAGAATAATATCCCCGTCCTGAACCACGTACTCCTTGCCCTCGGAGCGGATCAGGCCCTTCTCCCGGGCGGCGGACATGGTCCCGCAGGCCATCAGGTCGTTGTAGGCCACCACCTCAGCCCGGATGAAGCCCCGCTCGAAATCGGAGTGGATCTTGCCAGCCGCCTGGGGGGCCTTGGTGCCCTGGGTGATGGTCCAGGCCCGGCACTCGTCCTCGCCGGAGGTGAGGTAGGAGATCAGGCCGAGAAGGGTGTAGCTGGCCTTCACCAGCCGGTCCAGGCCGGACTCCGCCACCCCCAGGTCGTCCAGAAACATCTGCTTTTCCTCCCCGTCCAGCTGGGCAATCTCCGCCTCCAGCTTGGCGCACACGGGGATCACCTGGGCCCCCTGCTCTTTGGCCCGGGCCTCCACCTGGCCGTAGTAGGGGACGGCGGTGGGGTCGGAGAATCCCGCCTCGTCCAGGTTGGCGGCGTAGATTACCGGCTTGAGGGAGAGCAGCTCGCAGTCGGGGTACTCCGCGGCGATGTCCACCTCGGTGTAGCTTCGGGCGGACTTGCCGTCGTTGAGCCAGTCCCGCAGACCCTCGAAGTCGGCCGCCTCCTGGAGGAACTTTTTATCTCCCTTGGCCGCCTTTTTGGCCTTGTCAATCCGCCGCTCCACCATCTCCAGATCGGCCATGACCAGCTCCAGGTCGATGGTGTCCATGTCCCGGACGGGGTCGGTGGACCCCTCCACGTGGATGACATTGTCGTCGTCAAAGCAGCGGACCACGTGGACGATGGCGTCGGTCATGCGGATGTTGCCCAGAAACTTGTTGCCCAGGCCCTCGCCCCGGCTGGCTCCCTTCACCAGACCGGCGATGTCCACAAACTCAATTACCGCCGGGGTGGTCTTCTTGGGGTGGTACATCTCAGACAGCCGGTCCAGACGGATGTCGGGCACGGCCACCATACCCACGTTGGGGTCGATGGTGCAGAACGGGTAGTTGGCGCTCTCCGCGCCGGCGTTGGTGATTGCGTTAAACAGGGTGCTTTTGCCCACGTTGGGCAGACCCACGATGCCTAATTTCATAATTCTCTCTACCTCCTGATTTTCCAAGGGTTTGCGGCGTTTGAATGATGCCTACCACACCATTTATACACCATTTTGGCATTTTGTTTTATAGAGTTATGGCCAACTGGCCATTGGAGATGAAAAATTTTACTGACCGGCTCTTTTAAATCGGCATATGCGATGCGCCACTACACCACTTCCACACCATTGGACTCAAGTGCTTGGCATGACTCAAACTGGCGTACTGCATTTGCCATAGAATCATCAGTTACATGAACATACCGATCCATCGTCGTTTTGATGCTGGCATGTCCAAGTAGCTTTTGGAGAACCTTCGGCTGCATACCGCTTTCAATTGCCCGCGTTGCATAGGTGTGGCGAAGAGCGTGCATACAGAACCGTTTGATCCCGGCTTCATCACAGAGCTTATACAGATGGGTATCATAAGAGCTGTTCTTATTGGGCATACCAGTTCGGAAGTTGATAAACACCAAATCCCGCAAAACAAGCTGCTCTTTAATGCCGGTTCGCCGATCCATATATTCCAAAGTCTGCGAAAGCATCGGAGACTCCTTTCGGCTGCTTCTGCTAAGTTCAACCCCGTGAAGTATCTCATATGCGCGGTTAGTCAAAGGAATTGTTCGATAGCTCTGCTGAGTCTTGGGTGGACCGGCACGCCAAAAAGCCTGCTTGTGTCGATACTCCAATGTTTTATTGACTGTCAGAGTTCGCTTTTCCCAGTCGATGGCGTCCCATGTCAGCCCAATCAGTTCTCCTGTGCGCAGCCCAGTTTCCAATATTAAAGCATATTGGGCATAGTTGTGGGACCTTTGAGCTGTTTCTAAAAACCGTTTCTGCTCTTCCACCGTCAGATACTTGATATCGTCTACGGCCCGAACAGGTTTTGTATAGCGGACACCATTCATAGGGTGCTTGATGATAAGGTCGTTCATCAGCGCAGACTTAAACATTGTCCCCATAGTAATATACGTTTGGCGAATGGTTGAACCTGCATAGTCTGTTTCCATCCTGTTAAGAACGACTTTGCAGTGCATGGGTTTGACATTAACTAAAAGCATACCACCGATCACAGGCTGAATATTGTGGACATATCGCTCCTGATAGTTTCTACGGGTGTTAGGGGCCAAATCGGCTATCATGTTCTCATGCCAGAAATTAAACCATGCATCCACCGTCATATCTGAGGGGATAAGAATATTATCGTGCTTGTCTGCAAACCGCGCCTCTTCCAACCAATTACGAGCTTCCGGCAACGTCATAACGTACTTTTCATGGCGCTTACCATACTTATCTACGAATCTTGCGTAATAAGAACCATCCTTTCTTTGGCAGATGCCTTTGCCACATTCTTTTCCTTTCAAGTTCTTTCCCATATGGTGAGCTCCTTTCCCATTGTGAGAAAAAGAGCCAATGCAATATAGTTATTATACCATATCGGCATCTATTTCTCAATAGCAACCGCGGTTATATCACAGTCTTTTTGCTGATGAACTCTTCAAACTCCTTTCGCTTGACTAACCTTTTCGTGCCAACATAGAGCACAAATGGACAATTTGGCACACGCAATAGGCTTTCAATCTTATTAATTCCGATATTGCTATACTCTGCTGCTTCTCTAATTGTAAGCGTCATCTTCAAATGAATTGGAACTTGTTCAATATCTATAGACATGTTGTGGCTATCTCCTTCTATTGGACTCCAACGATAATTTATAAAAATAAATGAGTAGCAGGTGGCGGTTGGCTAGACCGCTCCACGGGACTTACCCCCAGGGCATAACTGGTGTCCCCCACAGCCTGCGACGGATTGGTTACCGCTCGGACCATGGCCAGGACAGTGTATCATGATTGAACATGAGGGTCATCGCCATAAGCTGCCACAACTTACTTGTGTGCAATGTGCGGCTCACCCATAACCTCCTTCCTTCAAAGTGGGATCATGGCCTGCTCTATTCACACGGCTATCCTTCCTCAGGACCTCATGCCTAACGTACCTGCTGACTCTATGAGAGCTGAATGCCCTGTTTTTCAAGGTGCGAGCGATGCCTTCCCAAAGGCTGTTTATGCCTTTTCATCTCCTTCCCCGAAAGCTGTGGCGCATTTTGCCCATATACAGAAAATCCCAACCCGCTCTTCGGAACGGGTTGGGATTTGTGATTAGACTGTGACGATAGCATTCAATGAGTTTGTAATCAGGATTATTTTGTAAAAACATGTGGAAATGAGAGCTTGATTATGATACAATGGATAATACCTTATTATCCCGTGCTT
>CATEPI010000044.1:0-15717 GCA_949525845.1 uncultured Eubacteriales bacterium | reverse complement strand
TGTCGTCCTGATAGCTCCATTCCGGCTCGGGGGGCTCCTCCGGAGGGTACTGCCGGAACTGGGACGGCTGGTCCGCAGCCCTGTAGCGCCCCGGCTCCGAGGGCCGGGAACGGGACGGCTCCGGGGGATGGTAACCTCTGTCGTCCTGATAGCTCCATTCCGGCTCGGGCTCCGGTTCTATTTCAATAGGCACCTCTATGCCGCCCGGGATGGCATAGAGCTCCTTCACGCTCCGCAGATACTGATTTGCCGCCCGCTGGGCCGCGTCAAACACGCCGTTCAGCTTCAACGCGGCCTCCGCGATGCTGCCCACCTCCGACAAGTCGGCGATCCGCTTTTCTTTCTCGTTCTGGATCCTGTTCTGCAGCTCATCGATCTGAGCTTGTAATTCGTGAATCCGGGTATCCTTATGGTCCAGGCGTTCCCGCAGGCGTTCATAGCCCTCCTCCACCTGACTCAGCTGCCCCTCTGTGTCTTTCAGCAACTTACTAATCCGGTCTGTCTCCTTCGCCTGATCAAGCAACAACTGCAGCAACTCCCGACGACCCAGTTTTTGTAGCTCCTTATCTGTCATGGATTGGGTTCCCTCCTGTAACCTGTAGCTGTGCCCATAGTGCGTGTGCCGTTGTTATTTTCTCCTGAATATCAGGTAACAATTTCCTGGTTGCATCTACGAATTATATTTCTTTGCACAGTATAATATAAGCCTTACCCAAACAGAAATCAAGTGTTTTTTTAGGACTAGTTTTAAAAATGTCAATACGCCCAAATGGCGGTCTTTTTTCACTATACTTTCCCAATTTTTCTTGAAATACATTTAGTACTTCTGCGAAAAATTTTCTCGCCCAGGTAGTCCCCAACGGAGATGGCCGGCAGCATCCGCCCAATGGAAAATTTTTCAAGGGTATGAGCTATTCAAAATATATACAGTCAGGACATAGCTTGGAAGCGACCCTTAAAATCTTCAAAGTTTCCAAATCGACGATACAAAAGTGGGAAAAGCAGCTGAAAGAAACGGGGAACTTGCCGTTTACATTCCTCGAATACGTTCCACTTATGCCTCTGGACTTAGAGTAAACCAGCGAGGGGATCATTGATGTTTGTAGAGAGTACAGAGGCCCTGTGGAGCGTCTTTCTGGAGGCGGGAGAGACGGACATAGGGTGGTTCAATATCATCGCCAACTTATTCCCCCTGTACCGATCCCGCTGTATTTTGGACCGCGTTCAAACCGGACGTTTTCAGAGCTTCGGGGTAATTTCCCGTCTTCTCCACCGCTTTTTTAACATTTTCCGCATCCACCTTACCCTCAGTGATGATATAGGTCACCACAGAAGCCACAGACACCACCGCGCCCGCCACCGAGCTGATGGTGCTCTCATCCAGCTTAAACACCATCGCCAGCCCGGTAACGATACCAGCTATGGCCGCCCACAGCTTACGGGAACTCAACTTACGTTTCCAGTCGATCTGATTCATAATTTACCGCTCCTTTCCAACGCTCACCCTTCTTCATCGTGCGCGGCCTGATTGAGGTGTTCCTCTATCCGGTTCATGGCTTCGGTGACCGGGCCGTTGCAGCCCTGCTCCTTCAACCCCTGAAGACAGGCCAGCAGTCCATAGCAGATCAGGGTCTGCTCCCGGCGGATCGCCTTCAGCTCCTCATGCTGCCGCCTGCTCCGTTGGACAAACTTGATGCACCAGAGGATCACGCCGCCGATCACGCCCAAAGCGGTCACCAGCTCCGCCAGCGCAATCAATGTGTCCGCACTAATGATCACTTTCATGTACAGCCCTCCTCTCCCGCGCCCAAGCGGCATGACCTGCCTGACTGGTACAGGCTGCGGTCAGCCGTTTCCATCGTGCGGGGGCGTTCTTTGCCCGAAAGCCTTGACGTATCAAGGCTTTCGGGTTTTTCGCTAAAGTTCTACAATGTCCATCGACGCCCGTTCGACGCACAGAGGCGTTTGCGAATCCAGCGTCAGCGACAGCGCCGCCCCGCATCCGCAGCTTGCGCAGGGGTGCAGCACCGAGACATGGTGCAGGGTTTGGGGCCCATGTGTCAGGCGCTGCAAGGGGAGGCACAGCGGCGGCGTATCCGCGAATGCGCCGCAGGGCGATTGGCTGAGCAGGATTCTGCCGGTCCCTTCTGCCGGAGAAATTGCACAGACATTCAATGTGTACTGGACCACATAGCTCTTTCCCGGATTCAGCTGGATCTGCCCGGGGGCGCGCCCGTCCCAGCAGATGTTTCGCCCCGAGCGGCTCCGCTGCCGCCAGAACAGGTGGCTGCCCGGCTCCCACAGCATTCTCTCCCGCTGGCCAACCAGTTGAAGGGCGCTCTTTGCGCAGGGCAGCACCCGGTATGGATCCGGACGGGCCGGAGGCCAGGGAACTGCGTATTGCGGCGGGGAGGGCGTCGGGCAGACAGGGACATAGGGGGGCGGCGGGGCCGGCGGAGCCGGGGGCGTGGGCTGCGACGGGGACGGGGGCTGAACCGGGAACGCCGGCTGGGAGGGCTCGGGCGGATGCGGGACAAACTCCAGCACATGGTCCAGCTTGTTCTTCAGCAGCATCTGGTTGTGCGTCACCGCCTCTATCAGGGCAGTGATGCTTTTGTGGGCGGCCAGCACATCCTGGGAGCTTGTTCCAGGCAGCGTTCCCAGGATGAATTGCAGATGTTCACCCCCGGCGTTGAGAATATGGCTCAGGGCAAGCTCCTCCATGGCAATGCAGGCGATAATCATAGTTAGAGCTTCTTCCCGTGTCATATCCGCTCCGTTTTTGGGGAAGGAAGGCATAGACATATTCAAAAACTCCATAGCGCATCCCGGCAGGGCCGGGACAGAAATGTGCGGCAGGATATCCGTGCCGCCGTCCTACCCTATGACAGCGGAGCCCCTTTGGTTCCGGCTGGAACGCCCAGGCGGCCGGGGGCATAGTGTGTTTCGGGTGCGGCGCGGCAGAGCGTTTTCTCCCGCTGCCGCACCCACATATTCACAGCGCGCTTTAAATTTGAAAGGAGATTCTCAATTATGTCTCTGCCCAGCTTTCCCAAAGTTGACCCCCCCATTGAGCGTGAAAACGCGGTCAATCAAATTCTCTCCTCCATCGCCATGGAGGAGCTCGGACTGAGCCATATCCTCAACGCTGAGGGCGAGAAGCTGCAATATATCCTGGGCACCCTGCCCGGTCTCAGCGGCCCCTCCGCCACGGTGGGCGACGTGCTGACCGCCACCGAGAGCGTTCGCAGCATGCTGGAGACCGCCGTGCAGAACCAACTCTTCCTGAAGGCGAAGATGCAGGGGGCGCTGGCGGCCTCCCCCATGCAGGGGCCCACCGGCCCTACCGGTCCCACCGGCGCTACCGGCCCTGCCGGCGGTCCCATGGGCGCCACCGGTCCTGCCGGTCCCACCGGGGCCACCGGAGCTACAGGGGCTACTGGCCCTGCCGGTCCGGAGGGTCCCCAAGGGGCTGACGGCGCTACCGGCGCCACGGGCGCCACCGGCGCTACCGGGGCCACTGGCCCCACCGGCGCTACCGGTCCCGCCGGTCTCCCCGTCACTGCCACCTCCGCCTATTTGGCAAGCATCAGCGGCCAGACCATCAGTGTGTTGGCAGATGGCGCTGCCATCCCCATGAGTGAGGTCATGCGGAAGTCCCCGGATATCAAGAGTACCCCGACCGGCACGCAGCTCACGGTGAACACCCCGGGACGCTACCTGATCTCCTACAACGTCAACACCAGCGTGCCCTCCAACGCCGGCACACGTCTGATGATCAACGGCAAGGCCGACCCGGCCTCCGTCATAGCGCCATCCATCGCGGTGCCACCCACCGGGGTGCTAAAGAGTCATTTTTCCGCGGAGATCATTGTGGATCTGACCGCCGGGTCCACCGTATCCCTTCAGATGTTTGGCCCTCTCGCCAATATCACCCTGCTGCCCGGCTCCGGCGGCGCGAACCTGTCCGTCATCCGTCTGAGCTGAGAGGAGGGATATTATGCCGATGCCAACATTCCCTCAGATTGACCCCCCGCTGACCCGAGAGGGCAGCATCAACGGGATCATCTCCTCCATCGCCGCTGAGGAGCTCAGCCTGAGCCATATCCTCAACACCCAGGGGGAAAAGCTGCAATACGTTCTTGGTACCCTGCCCGGCCTGGAGAAGGCGGCGGACCTTGAGGAGGTCATGAAGGTCAACAAGAGCGTGCAGGACACCATGTCGGACGTGATGGAGCAGCAGATGCTGCTCACCGCCAAGCTGAGCGCGGCCATGAAGGCCCCGGTGTATCCCGGCCCCACCGGCCCCACCGGCCCCACCGGCCCGGAGGGTCCTGCTGAGGGCCCCACAGGCCCCACAGGCCCCGTAGGCGCGGAGGGCCCCGCCGGCGCCACCGGCGCCACCGGTCCCACCGGCCCCCAGGGGCAGCCGGGCGCGGCGGGTGCGACAGGCGCCGCCGGCGCGACAGGCGCGACGGGCCCCGAAGGTCCTGCCGGCCCCGCCGGGGCCACCGGTCCCAGCCTGATTTCCGCCTATGCCGCCAATACCAGGGGTCCCAGGCTCCAGGTGGCGACAGGCGGCACCCCCATTCCCCTGCCCGACGCCCAGCTCCTCTCCCCGGAGATCACTGTCAGCCCGGACAACACGGTGTTTACGGTGAGCAAAAGCGGTATCTATCTGATCACCTACCATGTGAATATCACCGCAGCCCTGAAAATGGGAACCCGGCTGATGTACAACAACGTGCGCATGGAAGACTCCGTCATCGCGCCGATGGCTTCCCTCTCCAGCTTTGAATGCCGGATCCTGCGTACGCTGCATGCGGGCATCCCCCTTTCCCTTCAGATGTACACCGATACAATCGGCGGCGCTACTCTGATGGGCGACGGAGTGGGCGCGTCCCTGTCCCTCGTTCGACTGAGTGATTAAGGACGGCGCAGCCGTTTTTCCAGCAAAAAGGGACTCCCACCGGTTTAACCGGTGGGAGTCCCCCTATATCTGAGCAAAGGAGACTGCTATATGGTGAGTATCAGCCTGTGCATGATTGTAAAAAACGAGGAGGATGTGCTGGCGCGCTGTCTGGACAGCGCGGCGGAGCTGGTGGATGAGATCGTCATTGTGGACACCGGCTCCACCGACCGCACCAGGGAGATCGCCGCCCGCTATACGGACAAAATCTTCGACTTCCTCTGGCGGGACGACTTCGCCGCCGCCCGAAACGAGTCCTTTTCCCACGCGGTCATGGACTACTGCCTGTGGCTGGACGCCGACGACGTACTTCTTGAGGAGGACCAGGAGAAATTCCGGGCCTTGAAAGAGGAGCTGGACCCCGGTGTCTCGGTGGTCATGGCCCCCTATCACACCGGCTTCGACGAGAGCGGCCGGGTGACCTTCTCCTACTACCGGGAGCGGCTCATCAAAAACCAGGCAGGTATGCGCTGGATCGGGGCCGTCCACGAGGTGGTTCCCTCGGTGGGGACTGTTCTGTACGGGGATTTTGCCGTCACCCATAAAAAGACCCGCCCCTCCGACCCGGACCGAAACCTGCGAATCTATGAGGGCCAGCTGGCCGCGGGGCAGGAGCTGGAGCCCCGTCAGCAATTCTACTACGGCCGGGAGCTCTACTACCACAAACGCTGGGAGGAGGCGCTGGATGTCTTTGAGACGTTTTTAGAGGATGGCAGGGGCTGGGTGGAGAACAGCATCGACGCCTGCTGCCACTGCGCCTACTGTCACAGGGAGCTGGGCGACGAACAGGCGGCGCTGGCGGCGCTGCTGCGCACCTTCACCTACGACTGGCCCCGGGCGGAGGTCTGCTGTGAAATCGGCCGCTGGTTCTTCCAGAAAGAGCAGCACCGGCAGGCCGCCTACTGGTACACCCTGGCCCTGACCTGCACCCGGGATGACCGCCGGGGCAGCTTTGTCTCCCCCGACTGCTACGGCTATCTGCCCTGCATCCAGCTGTGCGTCTGCTACAGCCGCCTGGGCGACGCAAAACGGGCAAATGCCTTCAACGAGCTGGCCGCCTTCTATAAACCCGATTCCCCTGCGGTCCTCCACAACCGGGCCATTTTTCAGGCCCTGTCGGAGCAGACCGCGTAAACTGATTGCCCCTGCCCGGCGGGAACAGATGTGCAAAATCTGGCAAACCGGGCAGGGTTGTGACAGAAAGCGCACCGCATTTAAACGCGCCGTCTGCGTTCCATATTAAAAAACCAGGAGCGGCAGGGCGAAAAGCCCTGCCGCTCGTTGAGTTTCGATAGAGAGTTGTTACTTCTTCCCCGCCATATGGGTGGAGTTGACCACCACGCTGGTGAGGGCAAACAGGGCCAGGGCGTTGGGAATGACCATCAGGTTGTTGAACATGTCGGTCAGTTCCCAAACCAGGTCGTTGGACATGAGGGTACCCAGGAAGATGAACACCAGGCCCAGGGCGGCGTAAATCTTGGCGGACTTCTTGCCGAACAGGTAGATCACATTAATCTTGCCGAACAGGTTCCAGCTGAGGATGGTGGAGAAGGCGAAGAAGAACAGGCACACGGCCACAAACATAGCCCCGGCGGTCTCGCCGAAGACCACGCCGAAGGCGGTCTGAGCCAGGTTGGCTTTGCCCAGGGTGGTGCTCTCAGCGGCGGCTCCGCAGGCGGCCAGAGGGCCGTCGGGGGTGTACAGGGTGGAGATAACCACCAGGGCGTTGAGGGTGAGGACCACGAAGGTGTCCATAAACACGCCGATCATGGCCACCACGCCCTGATCGTGGGGGTCGGTCACGTTGGCCTGGGCGTGGGCGTGGGGGGTGGAGCCCATGCCGGCCTCATTGGAAAACAGGCCCCGCTTGGCGCCCTGACTGATGGCGGTTTTGATGGCGTAGCCGAAGCCGCCGCCGATGATGGCCTGGGGCTGGAAGGCATACTGGAAGATCATGCCGAAGGTGGCGGGGATGTATTTGGCCCGGGCGACGAGGACCACCAGGCCGCCCAGCAGGAAAATAGCCGCCATGACGGGAACTACCTTCTCGGTGACGGAGGCCAGCCGCTGCACGCCGCCCAGGAAGATAATGCCGCAGATGACCACCAGCACCGCGCCCACGATCCAGCTGGGGACGCCGAAGGCGGTGTTGAAGGTAGAGCCGATGGAGTTGGACTGGACCATGCAGCCCATGAAGCCCAGGGCCAGGATGATGGCCACGGCGAAGAAGCCGGCCAGGAACTTGCCAAAGCCGCCCTTGAAAGCGGTGGTGATGTAGTAGACGGGGCCGCCGTGGTAGGAGCCGTCCTCGTCGGCCCGGCGGGTCTTGATGGCCAGAGTGGCCTCAGCGTAGATGGTAGCCATGCCGAAAAAGGCGATAATCCACATCCAGAAGATGGCGCCGGGGCCGCCGGTGAGGATGGCGCCGGAGGCGCCCACGATGTTGCCGGTGCCCACCTGGGCGGCAATGGCGGTGGCCAGGGCCTGGAAGGAGCTCATGCCTTGCTCCTGCCGCCCGCCCCGGAGGGACAGGTTGCCAAAGGTCTTCTTCATCCCCTCGCCGAAGCAGCGGACCTGGACGAACCGGGTGCGGATGGTGTACCACAGGCCCACGCCAATGAGGAGGAAAACCAGGATGTAGTTGGACAGGTATTCGTTGATTTTTGCCACGATGGGGAAAAGTGTTGCTTCAAGCTCAGCCATAATAATACTTCCTTTCTTTTTCCTTTATTTTTTATCGCTGAAATACTCTTTGGTAATGGAGGCCACCGCGCCGGAGAGCAGCAGCAAAGCGATCAGGTTGGGGATGGCCATTGCGCCGTTGAGGGTGTCGGAGATGTTCCACATCAGGTCGCCGGAGCCGGTGGCCCCCACGATGCAGAACAGGACGAAAATCACCTTATATACAGAGGTAACCACCTTGTTGTCCCGGGAGATGTAGCCCCAGCACCGCTCGCCGTAGTAGCTCCAGCTGAGGATGGTGGACAGGGCGAAGAAGACCAGACTGAGCTGGATGATGGTGCCGCCCAGGGTGCCGGGGAGGATGGCGTTAAAGGCGGCCACAGCGGCGGAACCCTTGGAGGCGTAGCCCTCCAGGGCGGCCTCGCCCAGCTCGAAGCCGGACAGCAGCACGGTGAAGGCGGTGATGGAGCAGATGACAATGGTGTCGAAGAAGACCTCGAACACCCCCCAGATGGCCTGCTCGGCGGGCTCCTGGGTGGAGGAGGCGGCGTGGGCGATGGGGGCGGAGCCCAGACCGGCCTCGTTGGAGAACACGCCCCGGGCGAAGCCGTTCTTCATGGCGATCATGATGGCGTAACCAAACACACCGCCGCCCACCGCCTCAAAGCTGAAGGCGCTGGAGAAGATGGCGCCCAGCACGCCGGGGATGTCGGTAATGCGCATGAGGATGACCACAATGCCCGCCGCCACATAGAACACGGACATGAAGGGGACCAGCAGGGAGGTGACCTGGCCGATGCGCTTCACGCCGCCCAGGACCACCACGCCCACCAGCACGGTGAGGGCGACGCCGGTGACCATGGGGTCCAGCCCGAACAGGCCGCTGACCGCCCCGGCGATCTCGCTGGACTGGGCAATGTTGCCGATGCCGAAGGAGGCCAGGCCCCCCAGCAGGGCGAAGATGACGGCCAGCCACTTCCAGTTTTTGCCCAGGCCGTTTTCAATGTAGTACATGGGGCCGCCCTTGTGGACGCCGTCCGCGCCGGTGTCCCGGAACTTCAGTGCCAGAGCGATCTCGGCGTATTTGGTGCACATGCCGAAGAAGGCGGACACCCACATCCAGAATACGGCCCCCGGTCCTCCGATGAAGATAGCCCCGGTAACGCCGGCGATGTTGCCTGTGCCCACGGTGCCCGCCAGGGCAGTGGTCACCGCCTGGAAGGGGGACAGGTTGCTGCCGTGGTCGGTCTGGCCCTTTTTGCGGAACAGGGAGCCCACGGTGTTCCGCATGATATAGCCGAACCGGCGGACCTGGACCCAGCCGGTGCGGAAGGTGAGGAACACGCCGGTGCCCACCAGCAGGGCCAGCATGATGGGGCCCCAGACAAAGTCGTTGGCTGCGCGCTCTGCATGCATGACAATCTCCAGAAATTTTTCCATAGCCTACTCTCCTTCGCGGGGCAGACAAAAAATGGGCCGCGGGGGATGCCCGCAGCCCAAAGAAAAAGCACAGCCCGGCGGAACGCAGGCCCCGCCGTTTTGACTTTCCTCTGTCCTTTTGCCTGAGAGATTGGCGGGGCGTTCTGCCCCGCGTTGCACCTTCGGCACCCGGTAAACGAGCTTCTCCAGAGTCACATCCACGCGCAGTCCTCATTCCAAAGCGGAACGCCTGAGAGTGTTATTCCTTCGGCAGGCCGTAAGGCCGTTTTCCTGCGCGCTTCGTCTGTCCCTATTCAATTACCAGCATACCATACCACAAGCCGGGGGGATTTGTCAACGTCTGATGGACAACAATACACCGATTACGGATTTTTCAGCTAATTAAACGAACAGAGCAGAATTTTCGTCCAATAAAGTTTACAATTTGCTCTTTTTTTGCGGGGACGGGTGTGGTATACTGATTTAGATTGTGATTATCTGTGTGTAGGGACGGATATTATCCGTCCGTTATGCGACGGAAAGGGTATGCGGTCAGGTGATACCCGCCCCTGCAAACTGGGTTGCTCGTAGGGGCGCACATTGTGCGCCCGCACGGAGCGGCAAAGATTTGACGGCGGGCGGACAATGTCCGCCCCTACACAGTGATCCCTCAACACATGAAACCGAGAGGTGTTTTACACAATGAGCCTGTTTACCAAGATCTTCGGGACTTCCTCCCAGCGGGAGCTGAAGTCCATCTACCCCATTGCCGACAAGGTGGACGCCCTGGAGGAGGAGTACAAAGCCCTCACCGATGCCCAGCTCCAGGCCAAGACCCCGGAGCTGAAGGAGCGCCTGGCCAACGGCGAAACCCTGGACGACATCCTCCCCGAGGCCTTCGCCGCCTGCCGGGAGGCCGCCTGGCGGGTGATCGGCCTGCGGCCCTACCGGGTGCAGGTGGTGGGCGGCATCGTCCTCCACCAGGGCCGCATCGCCGAGATGAAAACCGGCGAGGGCAAGACCCTGGTGGCCACCCTCCCCGCCTACCTCAACGCCCTGGCGGGCAAGGGGGTCCACGTTATCACCGTGAACGACTACCTGGCCAAGCGTGACTCGGAGTGGATGGGCAAGGTCTTCCGCTTTATGGGCCTGACGGTGGGTCTGGTGATCCACGGCGTGATGGGCGAGGCGAAGAAGGCCGCCTATCAGGCCGACATCACCTACGGCACCAACAACGAGTTCGGCTTTGACTACCTGCGGGACAACATGGCCATCTACTCCCAGGAGCTGGTCCAGCGGGGCCACGCCTTCGCCATTGTGGACGAGGTGGACTCCATCCTCATCGACGAGGCCCGCACCCCCCTGATTATCTCCGGCCAGGGGGAGAAGTCCACCCAGCTGTATACCATTGTGGACCAGTTCGTCTCCCGCCTGAAGTGCCAGCGGGTGCGGAAGGTGGACGAGAAGGAGGAGGAGGACGTCGATATCGACGCCGACTACATTGTGGACGAGAAGGCCCGTACCGCCACCCTCACCGCCCGGGGCATCAAGAAGGCGGAGGAGGCCTTCCAGGTGGAGAACCTGGCGGACATGGAGAACACCACCCTCTCCCACCACATCAACCAGGCCATCAAGGCCCGGGGGGTGATGAAACGGGACATCGACTATGTGGTGAAGGACGGCCAGGTCATCATCGTGGACGAGTTCACCGGCCGTCTCATGTTCGGCCGGCGGTACAACGAGGGCCTCCACCAGGCCATTGAGGCCAAGGAGGGCGTCGAGGTTGCCAACGAGTCCAAGACCCTGGCCACCATCACCTTCCAGAACTACTTCCGCCTGTACGACAAGCTGTCCGGCATGACGGGCACCGCCCTCACCGAGGAGGAGGAGTTCGGCACCATCTATGAGCTGGACATTGTGGAGATCCCCACCAACAGGCCCCTGGCCCGTATCGACCAGCCTGACGTGGTGTACAAGAACGTGTCCGGCAAGCTGCGGGCCATTGTGGAGCAGATCGAGGCCTGCCACGCCAAGGGCCAGCCCGTGCTGGTGGGCACTGTGTCCATCGAGAAGTCGGAGGAGCTGTCCGCCATCCTCAAGCGGAAGGGCATCAAACACAACGTCCTGAACGCCAAGAACCACGAGAAGGAAGCGGAGATCGTGGCCCAGGCGGGCAAGTTCGGGGCGGTCACTGTGGCCACCAACATGGCGGGCCGCGGCACCGACATTATGCTGGGGGGCAACGCCGAGTTCCTGGCCAAGGCCGACCTGCGCAAGGCGGGCATGACCGACGAGCTTATCGCCGAGGCCACCGGCTTTGCCGAGACCGACAACCAGGAGATTCTGGACGCCCGGAGACAGTTCTCCGAGGCGGAGGCCAAATACAAGACGGAAATCCAGGAGGAGGCCGACCGGGTCCGGGCGGCGGGCGGCCTGTTCATCCTGGGCACTGAGCGCCACGAGTCCCGCCGTATCGACAACCAGTTGCGGGGCCGCGCCGGCCGTCAGGGCGACCCAGGCGAAACCCGGTTCTTCCTCTCCCTGGAGGACGATATCATGCGCCTGTTCGGCTCCGAGCGGGTGTATAACCTGATGGAGAAGCTGGGTGTGGACGAGGACACTCCCATCGACGCGAAAATGCTCTCCGGGGCCATTGAGAACGCCCAGAAGCAGGTGGAGTCCCGGAACTTCCAGACCCGGAAAAACGTGCTCCAGTACGACGACGTGATGAATACCCAGCGTGAGATCATCTACAAGCAGCGCCGCCAGGTGCTGGACGGGGAGGACCTGCAAAATTCCATCCAGAACATGCTGCGCAACATGATTTCCAACGCCATCCAGGGCCACATGGGCGAGCAGAAGCACATGGACGCTGAGAACTTCCGGGAGGCGGTGGCCCACTTCCGCACCATGTTCCTGGCCCCCACCGACCTGCTGCTGTCCGACGAGGAACTGGCCCGATACGACGCCGAGGAGCTGACCCAGCTGGTGCTGGACAAGGCGGAAGCGGCCTATGCCCGGAAGGAGCAGGAGATCACCCCGCCTCTCATGCGGGAGCTGGAGCGGGTGATTATGCTCCGGGTGGTGGACGAGTACTGGATGGACAACATCGACGCCATGACCGAGCTGCGCCAGGGCATCGGCCTGCGGGCCTACGCCCAGAACGACCCTGTGGTGGCCTATAAAGAGGAAGGCTACGAGATGTTTGAGAACATGGTGGCCGCCATTCAGGAGGAGACCCTGCGCCGGCTGTTCCTGGTCCGCCTGCGCCAGAACGAGGAGGTCAAGCGGGAGCGGGTGGCCAAGGTCACCGGCGAAAGCGGCTCGGGGGACGGCACCGTCCGCAAACAGCCCGTCCGCAAGGTGGTAAAAATCGGCCGCAACGATCCCTGCCCCTGCGGCAGCGGGAAGAAGTGGAAGAAGTGTACCTGTCCCCAGTATCATCCTGAACTGAACTAATGAAGAACCGCTCCTGCGCTGGCAGGAGCGGTTTTTTCAAACCGTCAAAATGCTGAATACACATTCCAGCAGGGCAAGCGCCAGAATGATATTGATAATTTGGCGGTGCTTGCTGTAGATATGCTGAATTAACATACCAGCCCCAATCCAGGACAACGTGGCAGCAGTACCGATGGTGGCGATAATGCTTTCAAACAGGAGAAGAACCCACAGGGAGGTGCTATAATCAGTCACATAGCCTGTCAGGGCGGTGATTCCGAATAAGTAGATTTTGATGTTGACAAGTTGCAGCAGAAATCCCCGGAAGAAGGAGGCGGAGTGTTCCTGACTGTTTTCAGCCGGTTTGCTGACCGCAATGTGGACCGCCAGCCAGAAGATGTATGCGGCTCCCGCATATTTCATCACACTCAGGACATTGGGGAGAAATGCGCTGACTCCATATACGAACACCGCACAGATGAACTGCACCACATAATATCCGGCAAAGATGCCCAAAAACAAAGGATTCCCCCGTCTCCATCCGTAGTTCGTTACGGTGTTCATAGCCAGGATATTGCCCGGCCCCGGAGTAAAAGCATTGATGATGGCGTACATAAAAAAATTACCTATGATATGACTTGGCATAGCGGAAACCTCCTTTTTCAAGAGTGTACCATGAATCGTCATATGATAGGTAATATTGAAAACAGATGAAGATTTATAGGAATAAACTATGGATTGCGTTGGTTGAGGGTTGTATTGTTCCAGCATTTCAACATAGAGCTGCCCTAATTCTGACAACAGCTGCCCACGGTTCAGCACATAGCCGATGCGCATTTCTTCCGGTGTGTCGATGGGGATGGAGACGATTTCGTCACCCTGCAAAAAACTGGGAAAAATACCGCTGGAGATGGTGTAGCCGTCCAGCCCCAGCATCAGATTGACAATGGCAGCCCGGTCGCTCACCCGGATCACCTTTTTACTGGGCTCGCTGCTGAACAGTTCCTCAGAAAAATTGGAGGACTCATAAATCCCCTGCACAAAATTCAGCCGGGGATACGGGGCCAGATCCTGCAAAGCGACCTGGGTTCGCTGGGAGAGGGGGTGTCCGCGACGGATAAATATATGGGGAAGCGCCGGAAAAAGCTCATAAAATTCCAGATCATATTCGTCAAAGACTTTGCGCAGGACCGCCTCGTTGCTCTGGCTGAGGAAGAGAATACCCAGGTCGCGCAGTAGCGGTTTCTCACGTCCTCCAGAATCTGGTGGGTCTGTGTCTCGTTGAGGATGAACTCATAGCGCTCCTGGCCAAAGCGCTGCAACAGCTCTACAAAAGCGTTCGTGGTGAAGGTGTAGTGCTGGGTTGAGACGCAGAAGCGCTGTTTTGGCGCTTCGCTGCCCATATATTTCGCCTCCAGCAGCTCCATCTGCTGGAGAACCTGCCGGGCGTAACCCAAAAATTCCAGCCCCTCCTTTGTGGGGACCACACCGGTGTGACAACGGTTGAAAACAGTGATGCCTGCCGCCTTTTCCACATCTTTTATCGCACCGGAGAGGCTGGGCTGCGAAAGGTACAGAGCTTTGGCTGCTTCGGTGATAGAGCCCTTTTCCGCTGTGACGATAATATATTTTAATTGCTGGACCGTCATATTGGCACCTCATAATAAGGGCGGCGCAGATTTTGTCTGCGCCGCTGTGTTTTATACGTCCTCTGCCGCTCGCTTCAGTCCCTCCAGGTCTCCGGACTGAATGACGTCGATGCTCCTGGCGATTTTTTCTTCTGGCCAGTCCCACCATTTCAGTTCCAGCAGCTGGTCGATCTCCGAATCGGAGAACCGCCGGCGGATGGGCCGGGCGGGCACGCCGCCCACTATGGTGTAGGGCGGGACGTCCTTTGTGACCACCGCCCGGGCGGCGATGATGGCGCCGTCGCCGACGGTGACGCCAGCCAGGACCACCGCATCGTAGCCGATCCAGACGTCATTTCCAATCACGATATCGCCCCGGTTGTCCCAGGCCTCGGGGATACGCGCCACATCCAGCCCCCACTCCTCAAAGAGAACGGGAAAGATGTAGGTGGACAGGGAGCGCAGGGTGTGGTTGGCGCTGTTGAACAGGAACTTTGCGCCGCAGGCGATGGAACAGAACTTGCCGATCACCAGCCGCTCCCGGTTGATGGGATAGTGGTAGAGCACATTGTTGCGCTGGAAATCCCTGGGGTCGTTGACAAAATCGTCGTAGATGGTGTAGTCCCCCACCGAGATGGAGGGGTCCGTCACCACGTTTTGCAGATAAACGGTGCTGTGCCCCTGGGAGCGGGGATAGATTTTCCATTGCGGGATCATATGTAACCTCCTGAATTGATTTTAGTTGTCCATGATCCCGCTGAGGACAATGCATCGCTTCACGCATACCACCCCTTTCACGTCCGGGTCTCCTGCAATTTTCTTGCCTTAGATAAGTTATCTTACCATTTTATTTGAAATTTTTCAACTTCAAATTAACGATATCCCGGTTCCAACCGGAGCCTGCCGGGCCTCAGCGGCCCCGCCGCCGTCGTTAAGAGGTCCTCCCGTCGGTAAAACCGGCGGCCAGCCTCGGCAAGTCAAAGAGGTTTCGCTGCGCCTATCCATCTAGCTGCCTTCGGCAAAAGAGACAAAAAATAAATTTTATTTCTCAAAGGCATTGACATATTGCATTAGTGTGTTATAATGTACCAAAAAGGTACTGTTTCGACTGGAGGAAAACAGTTTGCTGATGACGCGAGAGATGGACTACGCCCTGCGTATTCTGCGGGCGCTGTATCAGGAGGGACAGCTGTCCGCCGCCGCCATTGCCCAGCGGGAGCACATGCCCAAGGCTATTACGCTGAAGGTTTTAAAGCAGCTCCACGCTGCCGGACTGGTGTGCAGCCGCCGGGGGAGCAACGGGGGTTACGCCCTCCTGAGCCCCTGCGAGGGGCTGTATCTGGGCGATGTGTTCTTTGCACTGGAGGAGCCCGTCCACATCAATCGCTGCCAGGGGCCGGGCTACCGCTGCGAAAACCGCCCCAAGGGGGACTGCGGCCTGTGCCGGGAGCTGTCCCGCATCCAGCTGGTGCTGGACCAGGAGCTGCGAAAAACGCCATTGAGCGCAATTTTCCAGGAAAAATAACTAGGTGATTGCGAAAGTCGCCCCAAATAGGACAAAAAGGGATGACACGCCAGCCG
>CATEPI010000043.1:0-17176 GCA_949525845.1 uncultured Eubacteriales bacterium | reverse complement strand
AAACCGGGAATCGCTTGATTTTCAAGCCTTTCCCGTGTTTCGCAATCGCCACACGTATCAAAGAAAGGAGAAAGTTTGGCTTTGAAGTATTCAATATCAAATAAAACTCTGACCGTTACGCGATACCATTCTGGAGAAAAAGTGACTGATCTGTGTGCAGTACTAAATATCTCTAAGAGCACCATCTACAACTGGATCAAGCAATATAATATAACATCTGCAAAGACTGACGGCCCACCTATTACAGCAAGAACTATAATATTTGCTGGAAAAGCGGATTAAAAAACTGGAATCAGAGCTTGAAATATGGAAACGCTGTGGCTGTACGTTGGATTCACCGCTCCATGAAAAGTTAGTTGCTATTGAAAAACTCGTTCCTGAGTTTGGCGTCCATGCGCCGTGCAGGGTGCTAGGAGTTCTTCGCTCTACATATTATCATCATACTTTGCGCCGGCCAGAACAGACAGTGATTGAAAAAGAAGATGAAATATTCCGTCCCATTATTCAGCAGATATTTGAAGAGACACAAGGCCGGATCGGGGCAAAGAAGATCCGGGCAATTATGATGACCCAAGGATATACAATCAGTACAGAGCGGATCAGTTGGCTCATGAAAGAGATGGGGCTTGTATGTATATCCACCATGAAAGGTACTCACTACAATTTTACGCCTAAAGGAATATATCGACATAACAGGCTTAAACAAGACTTCCACCAAGAGCACCCCAATAAGGTTTGGGTCAGCGACATTACCATGCTGTATGTGAATTATGAGCGATATTACCTCTGTGTCATCATCGATCTATTTTCTCGAAAGGTCATCACACATCAAATTGATAACAATTAAGAAGCCCCGATTGTAGAAAAAGCGTTCCAGGATGCTTATCGCAACCGGAACGCTCCATCTGGATTATTATTTCACAGTGACCAGGGCTCGCAATATACCGCTTACAGTTTCCGCAAGTTGCTTCGGTCGCTTAATGTTACACAGTCCTTTTCTGCTCCTGGTTGTCCATACGATAACGCTGTGGCCTAAGCATTCTTCCGAACGATCAAAGCTGAGGAAGTTACCCGTCATCAATATAAAACTGAGGAGGAACTAAGGGATTCTGTTGCTGAGTACATTGATTTTTTCAATAACCGAAGACCTCATCAAAAATTTGGTTATCGGACTCCGAGCCAAGTAGAAAGTGATTATTACCAGACATGAAATTAGCGAGGGCATTTTGGACTTTCCAAAAAAGATTGTCCAAAATACCCTCGCCAATTCAGTTGGCGCAGCGGGTGGGATTCGAACCCACGTGCAGTTGCCTGCAAACTGATTTCGAGTCAGCCCCGTTATGACCACTTCGATACCGCTGCAAAGCTGGCCCCACCATGCCGATGGAGCCCATTCAGGATAACAGATAATCCGAAAAAAATCAATACATTCTGCAAATCTTTTCTTGCCGGTAAACCGGAATATTAAAAACGGACACAGCTCAATCCCATCCGGCAGGCGATTCATCTCCGGCCGGACGGGATCGATCCGGTCAATTGCCGGGAATTTCTCCCACGCTGCCCAAAATGAACCTGGGACGGTAGGGATACTGTTCACAAGTCTCCCGGGTAGACACGCCGGACAGCACCAGCACAGTGTCCAGCCCGGTCTCGATGCCGGCGATAATGTCCGTATCCATACGGTCCCCCACCATGACCGCATTCTCGGAGTGGACGCCCAGCATGCGCAGGCCGGTCCGCATCATAAGGGGGTTGGGCTTTCCCACAAAGTAGGCGCTCTTTCCGGTAGACAGCTCGATGGGGGCAATCAGGGCCCGGCAGGCGGGCACGATGCCCGATTCCACCGGTGCGGTCAGGTCCGGATTGGTGCCGATAAGCTTGGCCCCGCCGTTCACCAGCCGGATTGCCTTTGTGATCTGCTCCAGATTGTAGGCGGAGGACTCCCCCACGACCACATAGTCCGGGTTTACGTCGTTATAGGTAATGCCCTTGTCGTAGAGGGCATTCATGATTCCGTGCTCGCCCACCACATAGGCGCTGCATCCGGGTGCCTGACTGTCCAGAAAATAAGCTGTGGCCAGGGCGCTGGTGTAAAAGTGGGATTCATCCACATCCAGGCCCATTCGTGCCAGCTTCTGCTGGAGTTCTTTGGGGGTATACTGGCTGGAGTTGGTCAAAAACAGGTAGTTTTTCTTCTCCTCCGTCAGCCAGTTGACAAACCGCTCCACCCCCGGCAGCAGCTGATTGCCGTGGTAGAGAACGCCGTCCATGTCGCAGATAAACCCTTTTTTCTTTTTCAGCTGATCCATAAATACTCTCCTGTCAATTCTGATAATTTACGGCGGCAGCCGCCCCGGCGCAGATGGCCCGGAAACAACTGCCCTTCATTTAAAATACTGAGGATAGGTCTCTCGGATGGCGGAAGCGTCGATTTTATACCGATTCAGGTGGGTCTCCATCAGCTCACGGGCCCCTTTGGCGTCCTTCTGGCGGATAAACTCCACCAGCTCCTGGTGGTCCTGGACCACCTTCAGGTCCTTTACCGAGGACAGGGCCATCCCCCTCACCCGGTCAAAGTGGATGGCAATATTCTGTATCAGCTGGAAGACCCGGCCCTTCTTGGCGATATCAAAGAGCATCCCATGAAACTGGTTGTCCAAGGTCATAAGCTCGTTGGTGTAGTAGCCGTCCAGATAGAAGCCCTGAAGGCGGATATTGGAGTTGAGGCGCTCAATGTCCATGGGGCTGGCCAGATCGCACACCAGTTCCACCACGGCGCACTCCAGCAGATTGCGCATGAACCGGGACTCCTCCACCAGGTCGTAGTCGATGAGGGGGACCGTACTCTTGCGCTGGGGGTGGATCTCAATAATCTCCACCTTGGACAGTTCAATAAGGGCCTCCCGCACCGGGGTGCGGGACAGGCCCATCTCGGCAGCTAGTGCGTTTTCGCTGATCTGACTGCCGGGGGCCAGCTCCAGGCTGACGATGTTCTCCTTGATGGTGCGCAGGGCGTAATCCCGGCCGCTCTCCCGGGGCAGGCGGTTTGACAGCTTCATGGCTTCTCCAGTCTCTTGGGCACACCGGACTCAGGTCCGCATGGCCCCACAGGCATAATATCCTCTACTTTAACACGGCGGCGGCAGTTTGTCCACTAGAATACCAGAGAAAAAACCTCTGATTTTTGTCTATCCGCCGCGAATTATTTTCACCGGTTGTTTTATGGGTAAAGTATACAAAAAGAAACGCAATATTTCTGTTATTCCGCTAATTGTATTCTAGTATGCAAGTTGTATAATGAGTGGCATAATCAGTAAATACCCCGCGCGCGAGCGCAAACCATTTTGGGAGGAGTACAAGCTTATGAGTGACATTCTCAAGCGCGTTTCCGACATTGGCATCATCCCTGTCATCGCGTTCAACAGCGTAGAGGAAGCGGTGCCTCTGTGCAAGGCACTGGTGGCCGGCGGCCTGCCTGCCGCTGAGGTCACCTTCCGAACCGCCTGTGCCGAGGACTGCATCCGCATCATCAACCAGGAGGTGCCCGACATGCTGCTAGGCGCGGGCACCGTTCTCACCGTAGACCAGGCCGACCGGGCCATTGCCGCCGGCGCCAAATTCATCGTGGCTCCGGGCTACGACCCAAAGGTTACCCAGCATGTGATTGACAAGGGCTGCATTATGGTCCCCGGCACCGCCACCCCCGGCGAAATGCAGCAGGCCATGAATCAGGGCTGCGAGGTGCTGAAGTTCTTCCCCGCCGAGGCCAACGGCGGCGTGGCCATGCTGAAGAACATCGGCGCGGCGCTGAAGTCCGCCAAGTGGATGTGTACCGGTGGCGTCAACGCCAAGAACGTCAACGACTACCTGGGCTACGACCAGATTGTGGCGGTAGGCGGCACCTGGATGTGCAAGAGCGACATGATTAAGGCCGGCAAGTGGGACGAGATCACAGCTATCTGTAAGGAGGCCGTGAAAACCATGCTGGGCTTCTCCCTGGCCCATGTGGGCATCAACTGCGAAAATGAGGGGGAGGCAGAACAGACCGCCAAAACCCTGTGTACTCTGTTCGGCTTTGACTACAAGCCGGGCAACAGCTCCATATTCGCCGGCAGCGCGGTGGAGTGCATGAAGGCCCCCTATCTGGGCAAGAACGGCCACATTGCCATTGGCACCAACAACATCGACAGAGCTGTTTACCACCTGGGCCGCCAGGGTGTGGAGTTTGACGAGTCCACCCGCAAGCCCAAGGCCATCTACCTCAAGGGCGAGATAGGCGGGTTCGCCGTTCATCTGGTACAGAAGTAGAACCGCGGCCTCCCTCTTTGAGGGAGGTGGCACGGCGAAGCCGTGACGGAGGGAGTTCGTTGACGGAAAACTCCCTCAGTCACCGCCGTTGGCGGTGACAGCTCCCTCAAAGAGGGAGCCTAAATGTGGATTATTAGGAGGAAACCATCATGGCAAAAGTAATCACCTTCGGCGAGCTGATGATCCGGCTCCAGCCCTATAACTATGAGCGCTTTGTCCAGGCCGACCACCTGGAGTTCACCTTCGGCGGCGGCGAGGCCAATGTGGCCGTCTCCCTGGCCAACTACGGCATGGACGTGGCCTACGTCACCAAGCTGCCCACCCACGCCATCGGCCAGGCGGCGGTCAACTCCCTGCGCCGCTACGGCGTGGACACCACTAAGATTGTCCGGGGCGGCGACCGCGTGGGCATCTACTTCAACGAGAAGGGCGCTTCCCAGCGGGGCAGCGTGTGTATCTACGACCGGGCCCACTCCGCCATCCAGGAGGCCACCACCGCCGACTTCGACTGGGACAAGATTTTTGAGGGCGTGGAGTGGTTCCACTTCACCGGCATCACCCCGGCTCTGGGCCCCAATGTGGTGGACATCTGCCGGGAGGCCTGCAAGGCGGCCAAGGCCAAGGGCGTCAAAATCAGCTGCGACCTGAACTATCGGGGCAAGCTGTGGACCCGTGACCAGGCCCGGGAGGCCATGACCGACCTGTGTCAGTATGTGGACGTGTGCATCTCCAACGAGGAGGATGCCAAGGACGTGTTTGGCATCGAGGCCGAGAACACCAACATCTACGGCGGCGAGATCAACCACGAGGGCTACAAGTCCGTGGCTAAGCAGCTGGCGGACAAGTTTGGCTTTGAAATGGTGGCCATCACCCTGCGGGAGTCCCACTCCGCCTTTGACAACGGTTGGTCCGCCATGCTGTACAACGTGGCCAAGGACGAGTACTGCTTCTCCAAGAAGTATGAGCTGCACATTATCGACCGGGTAGGCGGCGGCGACTCCTTCGGCGGCGGCCTGATCTACTCCCTGATGAACGGCAAGGACACCCAGGCGGCGGTGGAGTTCGCCGTGGCGGCCTCCGCCCTGAAGCACTCCATCGAGGGCGACTACAACATGGTCACTGTGGCCGAGGTGGAGAAGCTGGCCGGCGGCGACGGCTCCGGCCGCATCCAGCGGTGACAAGGAACAGACTTTTTCGGCGAAACGACCAACATTTTCCATATTTTAGTTGACTGTCTGAGCATTTTATAGTATGATAGCAGACGAATCAGTCACGACAGAGGGCGCGCCCTCTGTTCCCCCACGGAGCTTCCGTGGGGAGGATACATGGTTTGACCATCCGTCCGGATGTCAAATATATACCAAACTTTATTGAAAAGAGGTAGAAGTATGAAGATGAAGAAAATTACCGCTCTTGCCCTGGCGCTGGCCATGGCCCTGTCTCTGACAGCCTGCGGCGGCAACGGCGGCAATGCCGGCAACGGTGGCAACACCAGTGGCGGCGCGAATGCCGGCGGCTCCAACGCTGGCGGCTCCAATGCCGGCGGCGGCAGCGTGGACCTGTCCGGTCTGAGCGTCACCTGCGTGGTGCCCTACGACGCGGGCGGCGGCACCGACGCTGTGATGCGCGGCCTGGCCGACGCGGCCAAGGGCAGCTTCAAGAACATCACCGTTGAGAACCGCTCCGGCGCGGGCGGCGCTACCGGTATGCTGTACGGCGCTCAGGCCAAGAACGACGGCTCCATCGTCACCATGATCACCGTTGAGCTGGCCACCCTGGAGGCCATGGGCAACAACGCCGGCCTGACCTACACCCAGTTCAAGCCCATCATGATGGTCAACTCCGCCGCCGCCGCCATCACCGTGAAGGCGGACGACGACCGCTTCAACTCCCTGGAGGACTTCATTGAGTACTCCAAGACCAACAAGGTCCAGGTGGGCAACTCCGGCATCGGCGCTATCTGGCACCTGGCCGCCGCCGGCCTGGCCAAGACCGCCGGCACCGAGTTCAACCACGTGGGCTATGACGGCGCCAACGGCGCCATCACCGACCTGCTGGGCGGCCACATCGACGCCGTGGCCGTGTCCTACGCCGAGGTCAACAGCTTTGTGCAGTCCGGCGACCTGAAGGTTCTGGCCGTTATGGCCAACGACCGCCTGGAGGCCATTCCCGACGTGCCCACCTGCAAGGAGTGCGGCTATGAGGCCGTTCTGGGTACCTGGCGCGGCCTGGGCGTGCCCGCCTCCACTCCCGACGAGGTGGTGGACGAGCTGTACCGCATCTTCTCTGAGGCCGCTGACTCCGACGCTTTCAAGGAGTTCATGGCCAACACCAACAATGTGATCGACATCATGGACGGCGAGTCCTTCAACACCATGATCGGCGAGCAGCTGGAGCTGTACACCGGCCTGGTAGAGGATCTGGGCCTGAAGATCGGCTGATCCAGGGCGAAGTACCGTTGGCACTTGACGGCCGGGGAGCGGGCTACGGCTTCCGCTCCCCGGTCAATCATTTTTGATGATTTAGAGGGAGAAAACGTATGAAAAAAGGCAACCTGGTCTTAGCCGCCATCTGCGCGGTAACAGGCATCGGCATCATTGCCGTCGCCTCCGGGTATCCCACGGCGGCCGACTACGGCACCGGCGTTCCCGGTCCCGGTCTGTGGCCCATCGTCATTTCCGTCGTTCTGCTGGCCTGTACGGCCATCCTGCTCTACCGCACTCTGAAAATGCCTCCTGAAAAAAATAGCAAGATCGAGCTGTGGACCACCGGCACCCGCCGGGTCTACCTCGCTATGGGCATCCTGGTAGTCTATCTGCTGGTTTTGCCTTTCCTGGGCTTCATCATCTCCACCTTTGTGCTGGAGCTCATCTTCATTCAGTGGTTCGCCAAAAAGAACCCCATCATCACCGCGATTATCTCCGCCGCCATTACCATGGTGGTATACTGCGCCTTCCGTTTCCTGCTGAACGTGCCGGTAAATACCTTCGGCATCTTCGTGATTTAAGAAGGAGGGACAGAAATGAGCTTATTAGTTGAGATTTTTACGACCAGCCTGACCCCTATGGTCTTTCTGTATATGGCCGTGGGCGTGCTGTCCGGCATCTGCATCGGCGCCCTGCCCGGCCTGACCGCCACCATGGGTGTGGCCCTGCTGCTACCCATGACCTTCGGTATGGACGCCGCCCAGGGCATCCTGATGCTGTTGGGCATCTACTGCGGCGCCATCTACGGCGGTTCTATCTCCGCCGTGCTGCTGCACACCCCCGGCACCCCCGCCTCCGCCGCTACCGCCATCGACGGCTACGCCCTGTCCCAGAGAGGCGAGGCCGGCCGGGCCCTGGGCACCGCCACCCTGTCCAGCTATATCGGCGGCCTGGTGTCTGTGGCCTGCCTGTGGCTTATCAGCCCCCTGCTGGCCAAGCTGGCCCTGAAGTTCAGCTCCGCTGAGTTCTTCCTGCTGGCCGTCTTTGGCCTGTGCATCATTGGCAATATCTCCGGCGAGGACGTGGAGAAGGGGCTGATCTGCGGCTGTATTGGCATCCTGGTGGCCTGCGTGGGCATCGACAGCGTGACCAGCTATATCCGCTTCTCCCCCGAGAACAATTTTAACTTCATGGGCGGCATCAACTACATTCCCATCATGATCGGTCTGTTCGCCATGAGCCAGGCCTTTGAGAACATCGAAACCATCTTCGAGGCGGAGGAGGTCCAGGCAAAGCTGACCAACATCCTCCCCAAGAAGGAGGACCTGAAGAAGATCATCCGCATTGCCCCCCTCACCGGCCTTATCGGCACCTTCATCGGCATCATCCCCGGCGCGGGGGCTGACATCGGCTCCTTTGTGGGCTACAACGTGGCCCGGTCCATCGCCAAGGAGCCGGAGCAGTTCGGCAAGGGCTCGGTGGAGGCCATCTCCGGCCCCGAGGGCGGCAACAACGGCGTCACCGGCGGCGCCATGATTCCCATGCTCACCCTGGGCGTCCCCGGCGACGCCGTCACGGCTATCATGATCGGTGCGCTGACCATCCAGGGCCTTACCCCCGGCCCCATGCTGTTCAGCACCAATAAGGTGCTGGTGTACACCATCTTCCTGGGCATGTTCATCGCCAACACCCTGATGTGCCTGTTTGGCTTTGCCGGCATCCGGCTGTTCACCAAGGTGCTCAGCGTGCCCAAGGTAATCCTTACCCCCGCCATCTTTGTGCTGTGCATCATCGGCTCCTACGCCATGAAAAATAGCCTGTTCGATGTGTGGGTCATGCTTATCGCCGGCATGATCGGTTACTTCCTGGCCAAGGTGAAGGTGCCCACCAGTCCCGCCATCCTGGGCCTGATCCTGGGCCCCATGGCCGAGAAGAATTTCCGCACCGCCCTGCTGAAGTCCGGCGGCGACCCCTCCGTGTTCTTCAGCTCGGTTATCGCCTGGTTCTTCATCTTCCTCATTGTTATCAGTCTTTTCGGCGGCAAGCTGAAGGCTCTGCTCTTTAAGAAAAAGAGCGCCAACTGATTTCCACCGCCCCAGGCGGAGCGCCTCTGAATCCAGACAGGCGCTCCGCCTTTTTGCGGGGTACAAAGTGTCCCCCGCGGTTGACAACAGCCGGACGCCGTGTTAATATCCATGCAAATACATGATAGGAGGAGCACAGAGCATGAACATAAAAAGAATATGTGTCCTTTACTTCAGCCCCACCGGGGGCACAGAAAAGATTGCCCGCCTGGCGGCGGGCAGTCTGGCCGAAAAGCTGGGGCTGGAACCGGAGTTTATCAACTTCACCAAGCCGGAAAACCGGCAGGCTGAGTACCGCTTCCAGGCGGATGACCTGCTGGTGATGGCCTCTCCGGTGTACGCCGGCCGTCTGCCCAACAAGCTGATGCCCGAGTACAAGGCCAAAATCTTCGGCGACGGCACCCCTGCAATCCCCATCTGCGTCTTTGGCAACCGGAGTCCCGACGAGGCTCTGCGGGAGCTGGTCCTGCTGCTGGAGGGCAACGGCTTCCAAATCGCCGGGGCGGCCAGCTTCGCCGGACGGCATGCCTTTTCCGACAAGGTGGGCGCCGGCCGGCCCGACGAGACGGACCAGGCTGAAATCAGGGACTTTGCCGCCCGGGCGGCGGCCAAGCTGTCCGGGGACGCCCTGCCCCCTCTGGAGCTGGACCGGAGCGAGATCGGCCCCTACTACACCCCGCTGAAGGAGGACGGCGCCCCCGCCAAATTCCTGAAGGCCAGGCCCCTCACCGACTGGAGCAGGTGTTCCCACTGCGGCGTCTGCGCCCGGTCCTGCCCCATGGGCAGTATTGACCGGGAGACCATGGAGGCCATCGGCCTGTGCGTCAAGTGCCAGGCCTGTGTGCGCAAGTGCACCCGCCGGGCCAAGTTCTTTGAAGACGCCGATTTCCTCTCCCACGTGGCCATGCTGGAGCAAAACTACACCCGCCGGGCGGAGAATACCGTCCTGCTGTAAGCCTTCCCCGCTGTACCTTATCCCCGTCCCAACCGGACGGGGATATTTTTGTTGCATTTGGTATTTTTGTGTGATATAATGCAGCTCCTTTGTTCCAAAACACACACCTGAGAGGAGGAAACAGAAATGAAACAGGTCGATCCGGCCCAGACCGGACGGAGTGAGGCCTTCACGCTGTGGATGAAGGCCCCCATGCCCATGGTGACGCTGTTCAAAACGCTGGACGTCACCCCGCTGGTGCGGTGGAGCCATAAGTACCGGTGTAAATTCAACATGCTGATGTGCTGGTGCGTGGGAAAGGCGGCAGCCCAGGTAGAGCAGTTCTATCTGCTGCCGGTGGGGGACGGGCTGGTGCAGTATGACCGCCTGGCGGTGAACACGGTGGTGGACACCCAAAACGGGGAGATCAGCACCTGCGACATACCCTTCTCCCCCGACCTGGGACAGTTTGAGAAAGACTACCTGCGCCTCACCGCCCAGGTGCGGGAGAGCGGCCGGCCCCACGATCTGGAGGACCACATGGTTATCGGCACCTCCGCCCTGATCCAGACCGAGCTGGACGGGGTGGTGAACATCTACGCCGGGTGCTTCAACAACCCCTTCCTCATCTGGGGGCAATGCCGGAGGAAGTGGTTCAGAACGGTCCTCCCCATCTCCTTCCAGTTCCACCACACCCAGATGGACGGAGCCCACGCCGCCCGGTTTCTGGGGCTTTTGCAGGGAGAGATCCGCAAATTGTAATTTTAAAGCCGGGACACCGTTTGCGATGTCCCGGCTTTACAGCTCCTACCGCCCCAGCTTGCCCCGCGCCCCGGCCAGAAGCCGGCACAGGGGCCCCTCCAGGGCCAGGGTGAGGAAAAAATTTCCACCGCAGTGGACCAGATCGAAGGGGATGCCCGCCACCCAGTAGGACAGGGCGGCCCAGGGCCCGCCTGCCAGGTAGGGCAGGGCACACAGCGCCCCAAAGCTCAGCCCGAAGGCCCCGCTGGCTGCCGCCCACAGCAGGGGGGGCTTTTCCCTTCCCCGTCCCAGCAGCAGGACAGCCCCCGCCCACAGGGGCCAGACATACAGGTAGCTCACCCACCACAGGTGGAAGCCGTGGACCAGTCCCTCCAGCAGGACAAAGGTGAAAATGATGTAAAACACGTCCCGGCCGAAGACCAGGGCGTAGACCAGCACCAGCAGGGACACCGGCTCGATGTTGGGCAGGGGGGCCATGGCCAGCTGGAGCACCGTCATCATGGCGGCCAGCAGGGCGCACAGCACCACCCGGCGGCTGGCCGTCCGCAGACCGTTCCTGTCCATGGCCCTAATAGGTGGACATAGTCAGCTCAAAGTGGTCGCCGTCCGCGATGGGGACGGCGTCCGCTCCGGTCTCCGTCTGCTCGCCGTCTTTGGTGATGCACCACCACTGCCGCAGGCTGTCCTGGGCGGTCTCGCCGTCCACCGTGGTGATGAACAGGCCAAAGGCGCCCTCCTCCCCCTCCACCAGCTTTTCAGCCAGCAGAAGCTCGCCCAGATACTCCGCGTCGGTGTGATAGGTAAACTCCCTGGCGCTCTCGTCGCCGTGGACCACCTCCACCACCACCGTCTTGGCTCCCTCCTGAGCCTGGGGCCTGGTAAAGTACCAGATGCCCAGCATCAGGGCCGCAACCACCGCCAGGGCGGCCACGGCAAATAGTGTCTTTCTGTTTCCTTTCATAATTACCTCCTCGCCGTCTCTCGCGGCGTCAGTATAGTTCCCCAGGCAGGTCTTCTGACTTGAGGATCAGCGCCTGGCCTCCCCTTCCCGGTTTCCCGGTGGCTCATGGAAGCAGGCTCCCCTCTCACAGCGGCGGGACCGTACATTTCTTCCCTATTCTCCCGGCTTCAGCCAGCCGGGCACCTGAGGCGGAGTGATTATACCACAGCTCCGGCAAAAAGCCAACTGGACTTTTTCCAGATTTTGCGTTAAACTGTATGTGATTCTAAATTTTCTAAGGAGAACAACTATGGACGCCATCATTGAAACCCTGGCCCGGGAGCTGGGCCGCACCGAGGAACATGTACAAAACGTGGTAAATCTCATTGACGAGGGGGCCACCATCCCCTTTATTGCCCGGTATCGGAAGGAGCTCCACGGCTCCATGGATGACCAGCTGCTCCGGGAGCTGGCCGACCGCCTGCAATACCTGCGCAACCTGGACGCCCGGAAAGCCGAGGTAAAGACCTCCATCGAGAACCAGGGAAAGCTGACGGAGGAGCTGGCTACCGCCATCGACTCTGCCGCCACCCTGGCCGAGGTGGAGGACCTGTACCGCCCCTACAAGCAGAAGCGGCGCACCCGTGCCACCATCGCCCGGGAGAAGGGCCTGGAGCCCCTGGCCGCCCTGGCCTTCGCCTTCGGCCCCGCTGTAGACATGGAACAGGCCGCCCAGGACTATATCGACCCGGAGAAGGGCGTGGAAACGGTGGAGGACGCCCTCCAGGGGGCCAGCGACATCATTGCCGAGCTCATCTCTGACGACGCCGATATCCGCAAGGAGCTGCGCGCCCTCTACCTCCGCCGGGCGATGCTGGTGTCCAGGGCGGCGGACAAGGAGCCGGAGGACACGGTATACCGCCTGTACTACGACTTCAAGCAGCCGGTGAGCCGGGTCCAGGGCTACCAGGTGCTGGCCATCAACCGGGGGGAGCGGGAGAACATTTTGAAGGTAAATGTGGAGCTGGACCCGGAGACCGCCCACATCGCCGTCCGCCGGGCTTCCGTTCCCAACCGGGCGGCTATGGACTTTGTCCGCACGGCGGCGGACGACGCCTACGACCGTCTTATCCAGCCCTCCATGGAGCGGGAAATTCGGAACACCCTCACCGACCAGGCCAACGAGGGGGCCATCCACATGTTTGCTCTCAACCTGAAGCCTCTCCTGATGCAGCCCCCGGTGAAGGGCAAGGTAACCATGGGCCTGGACCCCGGCTACCGCATGGGGTGCAAGGTGGCGGTGGTGGATGGCACCGGCAAGGTGCTGGATACCACCGTGGTCTATCCCACCCACGGCGACCGGAAGAAGGCGGAGTGCATCAACACCCTGGCCGCCATGATAAAGAAGCACGGGGTGGAACATATCGCCATCGGCAACGGCACTGCCAGCCGGGAGACCGAGCAGATGACGGTGGAGCTTATCAAAAAAATCGGTGGAGGCGTCTCCTACATGATCGTCAGCGAGGCGGGGGCCTCGGTGTACTCCGCCTCCAAGCTGGCCGCCGAGGAGTTCCCCCAGTTCGACGTCAACCTGAGAAGCGCCGTGTCCATCGCCCGGCGGCTCCAGGACCCCCTGGCCGAGCTGGTGAAAATCGACCCCAAGGCCATCGGCGTGGGCCAGTACCAGCACGACATGCCCCAGGTCCGCCTGGGCGAGACCCTGGACGGCGTGGTGGAGGACTGCGTCAACGCGGTGGGGGTGGACGCCAACACTGCTTCCCCGTCGCTGCTCCAGCGGGTGTCCGGCCTCACCGCCGCCACGGCGAAAAATGTGGTGAAGTACCGGGAGGAAAACGGGGTCTTCACCACCCGGAAGCAGCTCCTCAAGGTGCCCAAGCTGGGCCCCAAGGCCTTCGAGCAGTGCGCCGGCTTCATCCGGGTGCCGGAGAGCAAATCCGTGCTGGACAACACCGGCGTCCACCCGGAGAGCTACGGCGCAGCGGAAAAGCTCCTCACCGCCTGCGGGTTCTCCCTGAAGGACGTAAAGGCGGGGAACATCGGGGAGCTGAAAGCCAAGGCGGAGGAAATCGGCTATGAAACCCTGTCCGAACTCTGCGGAGCGGGGTCTCCCACCCTGGCAGACATTGTAAAGGAGCTGTCCAAGCCCGGCCGGGACCCCCGGGACGAGCTGCCGCCCCCCATCCTGCGCACCGACGTGATGGAAGCCAAGGACCTGAAGCCCGGCATGGAGCTGCAAGGCACGGTGCGCAACGTGATTGACTTCGGCGTGTTCGTGGACATCGGTGTCCACCAGGACGGCCTGGTCCACATCTCCAAGCTGCCCCGCCGTGTAAAACACCCCTCCGAGCTGCTCAGCGTGGGGGACGTGGTTACCGTGTGGGTGGTGGAGGTGGAGGAAAAAAAGAAGCGCATCTCCCTGACCATGAAGAAGCCGTAAGCCTTCCGCGTATTCTGTAAGGGGCCGCCGCCCTCGGCGGCCCCTCTTGTTTCCATGAGAGAGATTTCGCCTGCCTCTGGCCCGGCTGTTCTACCTTTTTCCACAAAAAAGAGGGCGGGCCGTAAAGCCCACCCTCAAAGGTGCAAATATCTTAGCCGAAGTAACGCTCCAGCAGGCCCTTGAACGCCTTACCGTGGCGGGCCTCGTCCCGGGCCATCTCATGGACGGTGTCGTGGATGGCGTCCAGGTTCAGCTCCTTGGCCTTCTTGGCGATGGCGACCTTGCCGGCGGTGGCGCCGTTCTCGGCCTCGACCCGCATCTCCAGGTTCTTCTTGGTGGAGTCGGTGACCACCTCGCCCAGCAGCTCGGCAAACTTGGCGGCGTGCTCAGCCTCCTCCCAGGCGGCCTTCTCCCAGTACAGGCCGATCTCGGGATAGCCCTCGCGGTGGGCCACGCGGGCCATGGCCAGGTACATGCCGACCTCGGTGCACTCGCCCTGGAAGTTGGCGCGCAGGCCCTCCAGAATCTCGGGATCAACGCCCTGGGCTACGCCCACAATGTGCTCGGCGGCCCAGGACATCTCGCCCTTCTGCTCCACGAACTTCTCGGGGCCGACGCCGCACTGGGGGCACTTGGTAGGGGCGGAGTCGCCCTCGTAGACATAGCCGCAGACGCTGCAAACAAACTTTTTCATGATAGTAGTTCCTCCTTAAAATTTTGGTCTTGACAATTGGGACAGGTTCCGTAGAAGGTGAGTTCACAGCGTTGCACCGCGAACCCGTATTGCGTGCTGACGGTCCGTTCCAGCCCTCTCTCGGGACAGATATCCGGGAGGTCCAAAACGGTGCCGCAGCAGTTGCAAACAAAGTGGCTGTGGGGGGTGGTCACGGCGTCGAACCGCTCCTGACCCTGCACGACCCCCACGCTCTGCACCTGGCCGGCCTCCTGAAAAAAGGCCAGGTTGCGATAGACCGTGCCCAGGCTCAGGTCCGGGTGACGGGGCTTGAGCTGCTGGTAGATCCACTCGGCGGAGGGGTGACAGCTTGTCCCCCGGATGGCGGCCAGGATGGCCTCCCGCTTTTTACTGTAGCGAATGGTGCGCTCCATGGGCCGGCCTCCTTAACAATATTGATTCTTGTTATGCCGGTATCATACCACACCCGCAGGAGTTTGTAAAGAGGAAAACGGCAAAAATTGGGGTCATCGCCCCAATTTTTTGACGCCTATTTAGTTTTCCCACCTTTGCGCTCGTTCAAACCTTTCAGAATAGATTCCTCCAGCCGGTCGCCGTACTTCATGCCCAGCAGAAACAGTGCCAGCCCCAGCAGGGCAATGGGAACCATCACCCAGGGGGGCAGGCCCAGGGTAGACCCGCCCAGGGCGCTGGCAAAGAGCAGGCCCCAGGGCCGGGTGAGCAGGACAATCACAGCAAAGCGGCGGAAGGAGATATCCGTAAGCCCGGCCAGGATGCACAGCATGTCATCGGGAAAGAAGGGGAACAGAAAGGCCAGGACAAGAAACACCGGCGCCTTGGTGCGCAGGATGTCCTGATATTTTTCAGAAAGCTTCCGGCTCACCAGCCGGTCGGCGAAGTCCCGTCCCAGCGCCCGGGCCAGGGAGAAGGTGAGCAGCGACCCGGCCGCCACCGCCCCAAAGGTGAGCAGAAAGGCGGGCCAGGTGCCGAACAGGAGCCCGCCCGCCGCGGCGGTGATGTTGCTGGGGATGGGGGCCAGCACCACCGACAGGAACTGCACCAGGAAAAACAGCAGGTGGGAGTATGGGGCGGAGCGGTCAATGTAGTCCCGCAGCGCGTCCAGCGAGCGGACCGCCTGGAAAAAGCCGCTGCTGTATAAAAACCACCCACCCCCTGCCAGCAGCAGGAGGGTGGCGGCCAAAAGAAAGAGCTTTTGCCTGTTTTTCATGGAACAGCCTCCAATCTACAGGATGTATTCTAACACAGCCAGGGGAAAATAACGACAAAAAACTCCTTAAAATTTCGTGAAGAAGCTATGAACAGGAAAAGGCGGCCAGTGGTGTTAATACCAGCCGCCTTTTTTATTCCTCTATGAAAACCTTCCCTTAAATCGGGATGGCCCTGATACCGCTGCCAAATACACAGGGGTTAGCTGTTCGCAAAGAAATTATATATTTCATCTCTTGCAGAGCTAATATCCCCAATTTCAGAATTGAGCTGCTGCAATGCGTCATCTGTATATGTATCTGGATTGCTGCAAATTTCAAGCTGCTCTATAAAAATATCCGTTGCTGTTAATAGCTTTGTAGTGGCATTAAGAATTTCAGGATAGGTATTGCTTACTGCATCGATCAGTTTATCTGCCTCTAATTCTGCATTTTCCACATAAGATCCTGATGATTCAGGAGATAACAGCAATGTATCACTATCATAATCATAATACACAAGCTTATTATTTCCGTCCCAAGCGGCTGAAAGATTCATTTTTGCAGCAAATTTTACGGCATTAAGTGTTAAAATAACCGCCGTACTGTTGCCAATTCCACCATTATTAGATAAATATTCAATTGCACCACGGATAGATACTGCACGTCCAAATATGGTACTCGCAAGTTGGTATTCACTGGGATTATCTTCAATCTCAAATATTTTATCAAGCATATCAATCTTCCGGATATCACTGCTGCTGAACTTCATAGAGGAATCAAAAATACCGGAGTTTTCTATCGTAAATTTTACCGTGGTGTTTTCGTTAATATCGTTCCTGTTGATTCTGAAAACAGCGATTGCACGTATTGGGTCACTCCCTGCAAAAACAGTGCCCACATCATCGGCAACAGTATAATTACTGCTGGTAACAAAGCTGATCTGTGCCGCGCCGCCTACCATTGTTCTGGACTCATAAGTATTTGCATCATTTAAAGTGACTGTATAATCATATTGCATGTCGCTCATTTCACCGTTTTTTCGAGAATCCGGAATAACATCATATACATGAATCATGTAGATTTCCTGTGGTGATAAATTCTCTTCATTTGTTAAATCAAAGCCGTCTTTGGGCTCCAAAACAAACAAGCCTTTACTTACAATACAGCCCGTCTTGTCCGTATTGCTTTCACTGGACGTGTTGTTGTCCCCTGCTCCACTGCCACCGCCACAGGCCACCAGAGAGAGGGCCAGAGCCGCCGACAGTATGAGCGCAAGCAGTTTTTTCATGTTCTATCTCCTCCTACATGATTTGAGCACTCATTATCCTTTTGCATTGCAAAAGGATAGAACGGTACCGTTCT
>CATEPI010000042.1:0-18534 GCA_949525845.1 uncultured Eubacteriales bacterium | reverse complement strand
ATTGGTATCCTTTCAATGGCGAAAATTGGTATACTTTATCTTACCATTTACAACACCCCCAAAAAGTAATTGCCGACTACCTGTTTGGCAATCGGCAATTTACTGTGGACAAAAGCAAGTGGTCAAATATTTAATGATTTGTTTTGCAAAGGTAAGATGTCCAGCTTCTGAAAAATGGACGCCATCAAAGGTTAAATCAATATCCCAGGCTCCAGAATCAACAAAGTGGGTGCCAAGTCGATCAGCTGCCGCTTGATAGTATCTTGGCAAATCACGGGAGACCTTAATTGTTTTGCTGTCGTTGACCCAAGCTCCAAAGGTCATAGGCGGCGGAGCAATCAGCAGAAGTTCACAGGGGAGAGGCTTCTCCAAAAGACACTTGAGAAAATGATCCATCCGACTCGCACACTCCTCAGCTGAGAGGCTGGGAGATTGGAGCAGATCGTTGCTCCCCAGCATGATCGTTACAATATCCGGCTCCAACTGATAAATCATTTGAAGAACTGATTCGATCTCCCATTCGTGCCGAGGAATGGAACGTCCGTTTTCCCCTGCGTTGAATACTATCCAGCCTTGCTGTTCCAGTAGCGTCGTCCAACGGATAGATTCAGGATAACGTCCTCCTAAATAAGAGCGAGGGTCATAGCCAAACGTGTTGGAGTCTCCATAGCACAAAATTTTCCGGTACATAGATGGTTTATCTACCTTCTTGCAGTCGTTTCAGAAGCCCTTGACACCCAGCCAGCACATCCTGCCAGGTGACCTCAAAGTCGTCGGTGTACCAGGGATCGGGAACCTCGGTATCCGGGCGGCCCGTATACTCCATCAGCAGATGCATTTTGTCGTCGTAGTCGCCGCCACATATCCGGTACATGTTCCGCAGATTGGCCTTGTCCATCCCAATCAGGAGATCGAATTGGTCGTAGTCCTCGTTCCTTAGCTGGCGGGCTGTTTTGCCAGCACAGCCGATCCCGTGTTCGGCCAGCTTGTGGCGGGCCGGAGGATAGACCGGGTTTCCGATCTCCTCGGTGCTGGTAGCTGCGGATTTGATGTGAAATTGGCTCTCCAGCCCAGCTTTTTTCACCAGATCCTTCATCACAAACTCGGCCATTGGACTCCGACATATATTGCCGTGGCAGATAAAAAGTATCCTTATCATTGCTTTTTTGCTCCGTTTCGGTATTGTTTTCTCCAGTATAACACACTTCAGGAGTAAAGTCGAGAGCCGCTTCCAAATGGGCACGGGACTTGATCTGTCGCTGGAGTTCCAGTTTTGACCACCCGAACTGACCAGCTGCCTGGATGTACCATGCCCGTTCCTGGAGGGTTAGTTCTGCTTCCAGGATAACCACGTTCTGTGTCCAGCCAATAATCATGGCTTCCGTTAATACCTTCGGAGTGTTTCCGTAGGCACAGTAGAATTCACGCATTCGACGGAGGTTCCTGGGGGAGAAGCCGGAGGCAGTGGGGTATGTGCTGCACAGATACTCCGCTGCGGCGACAGCGGTGCCTTTCTCTGGCCAACAGCTGACCAGACGGCCAATCTCACAGTATAGCTCCATCTGCGGCAGATCGCCGCACTTTTCTTTGACCTGAACACTTAAATGATTTGTACGATTTGCTCCCAGAGCAGAGTGTGTTTTTCCGTGAGTTGACGATTGCTATGATAGTGACCGCATAGCCAGTGTCGGAAATCCAGTCGATTATTGATCATCTCCAGAAAATCTGTCAGGGCATCCGGTTGATAAGTCCGATCTATGAGTTGGGCGACGCTGGTGGGGGAGCAGTGGCTGATCACATAGTCCACCTTCCAGTCAGCCCGTTCCAGGGTCTTCAATGCTTCACTGTACTCCTCATTGGATGGCAGCTCCTCGGGCCACCAGGAGACTCCCTTTACTCGAAACCATGTGTTCATCCGCCGCATTTTCCAGTATTGCTCCTCGAAGTCAGGAGCGTTTGGATCAAGGATGCCATCCTGAATGTCGTGAGAGAATGCGCCACCCATGGTGAAGAAGGTGTAGCTATTAATATCGAAGAGCTGCCCCCGCATTAGATGGATCACATGGGGCCGGATAAAATGGACCTTTCCGCCGTGCCACTGATGGACAGGTAGTTCATTCAGCCTGGTGAAATTTTCGTGGTTTCCATCTACCCATAAGGTGGTGAAGGGTTTTTCTTCCAGCCAGTTAAGCCAATATGTCTCCGCAGGAGTATCTGCCCAGAAGCCAAAATCACCGTAGATAATGATGAAATCATCCCTTGTCAACTCCTTCTACTCAGGGAAATGCTTCATGCCAAAACGCTTGAAGTCACCGTGACAGTCACCTGTTGCATAAATCATGAGATCGCCTCCTTCACCAGCAAACAATACCATAGCTTCGGATTGAAAGCTACTGGATTCTAGCGGCAATATCTAACAAAAAATCAACTGGAAACGGGGGCCGCTCCATAGCTGCTAAAGTACAAATAGACTTTCTGCGGGAGCGGCCCCATTGTTTCTGATATTTCGCTGTTGGCTCTATTCGACACTACTTCCCGAGCCTTGGGCGGCAGTCTGGAACTGTGCTGGCGCACATCACGGGCGTTTCACCCCTCCGGGGATCTCTCCGAGCTGCCCCCATTGCGTGGTCCTGTGTAGCAGGGCTGTGGCTGGGCAGGAGTATCATTGTGTACTGACGGTGTCTTTGCGAAACAGCTTGCCAGTGCTGTTTTGGGATGGATGGGAACCGCTGGGCACCTTATTTGGCCGTCTTTTATAACAGAAAAGAAAACTTGCTGTAACTCCTTGTTGCTACAGGTGGTCTTGGCGCATCCTCCATATCGCTTTTCCGCTTCTTACACGGTCCGTCAGGGAACGTATTCCAGTTGCCGGATATGACCGCATAGTTGCGGTGTTTTTCGAAGAGCACGAGAGAACGAAGAATAGCCCTCTCACTGTGTAGGCAGTGAGAGGGCCAGTTTGATAAGATCAGCAAAAAAGTTTTTTTATTTTTTTGAATCGTTGGGAGATCGCTGATTGAGCACAACCCCATTTCTGTGCAAGCTCTCGCTGCGTGTGTTCTTCCAGAACAAGGTATGTCAATAGCTCCAAATCTTTATCCGAGAGCTGCCGTAATATAAGAGCTAGCTTTTGATTTTCGATGGAATCCACCCAAGCATACTGTCCGGAAAAGTTTGATTCATCGAAAGTAGTTGTATTGAGCTTAAATTTGCGGAACAGGGTAGAGTGTTCCATTTCGTCTGAATTGATGTACTCGCTGGGCATTGCCTGTGTGTGATTCACATAGGTGCGCTGAGAACGGAATACCTCCAGGTCAAACTCATAGAGGAGCTGGATTGTTTCCTGGAGCATACCAGCTGCTTCATATTCTTTCCTAAGTTTGTCCCATTCTCGTTCAAATCGTTTCCTTTCTGTGGCATAATAAAACCCCATATTGGGCTCCTCCGTTCTTCTGAAATTTTGAAAACCAAAATTTCAGAAGCGGAGGAGAACGACACCGGGTGTTAGACCGGTGACTCAAAAGTAAATGAACGCAATCGGCCTTATGTTCTCGCATAAAGTCGGTTGCGTACGCAAATAAAGCCTCTTGATGTATGAGGATATCTTGTTTTGGAAAACTGGTACAGTTGGGCTTTGCGGGATAAAGGAATACTGTCAAAAGGCAGATAGCAGCTTTCACTGCTAGTCAGCTCCTTGTCCGCATACACAACCTATACGAGGTGACAGTTTGCGGTCACTGTCATCCGCTTTTTATTTTGAATATTTTAAAATTGGAGGCTTGTACAAGATGTTTCCTGATATACAAAACTGCGCTTTGGGGCATATAGAAAAGAGCCAGCACCCTTCCTACTGGAAGGGTGCTGGCTCTCCGCTATATGCGCCCGGCTCTGTTGCACCTTAATCGCATATTTCTATTTTCAATTGGTGTAAATGAATTATTATCTCTCGCTTACATTTTGGACAATAAAGTGGAAAATGCCAAAGGATTGTATCCCTAAAAATCTTTGTTCTCGTCTTTCGTTGACAGTAGGGACAACAGATCCACATAGGACGTTCTCTCTTTTTACCTATCTGCAATACCTCATAATTAAGATTATAAATAGACTTATTGCTTTTAATAGCGTTTCAGGGCCCTTCTCCAAATTCTCATCTTTTCCGCCTCTTGGATCAGTTCCTCCCGAAAATCCGGGTGGGCGATGGATATGATCCGCTCCGCCCGCTCCCAGGTGGAGGCCCCCTTCAGATTGATCATCCCGTACTCGGTCACCAGGTACTGCACATTGCAGCGGGTGTCCGTCACCACAGAGCCCTCCCGCAGTACGGGGCGAATCCTGCTGCGCCGGTTTCCCGCTCTGTCCGTAACGGTGGAGGAGCAACAGATAAAGCTCTTTCCGCCCTTTGACAGGTAGGCCCCCAGCACAAAGTCCTGCTGTCCGCCGGCCCCGCTGATGTGGCGGACGCCGCTGCTCTCTGCGTTTACCTGACCGAAGAGGTCCACATCCACCGCGTTGTTGATGGAGATGAAGTTGTCCAGCTGGGCGATGGTGCGCACGTCGTTGGTGTAGTCCACCGGGGCCGCCATACAGGCTGGATTCTCGTGCAGGTAGTCATAGAGCTTCTGGGTCCCGGTACCGAAGGCATAGACCTGGAGCCCTCGGTCCAACGCCTTTTTGCTGCCGTTGATCTTTCCCGCCATGGCCATGTCCACAAAGGCATCTACATACATCTCCGTGTGGACCCCCAAGTCTCTCAGATCCGACTGAGCGATCAGCGAGCCTACGGCGTTGGGCATTCCCCCGATTCCCAGCTGGAGACAGGCTCCGTTGGGGATTTGGGGGACAATGAGGTTTGCCACCGCATGATCCACCGCTGACGGTACGGCGGCGCTCAGCTGCCGCATGGGCGGATTGTCTCCCTCCACCACATAGTCCACTTGGCTGATGTGGATGCGGGTATCCTCGCCGCCCAGGCAGTGGGGGAAATTCCGGTTCACCTCTACCATTACAATTTCCGCTTTTTCGCATAGTGCGGCTAGGTGGGAGGCGTTGAGGCCAAAGCTGAAATAGCCATCCCCGTCCATTGGGGCCGTCTGGAGCATAGCCACATGGACGGGGTCCACATTTTCCCGGTAGTACCGGGGCAGCTCCGAATAGCGCAGAGGAATATAGTAGGCGATTTCCTCGTCAATCAGCCTTCGCTCCAGGCCGCCCATGTGCCAGGAGTTCCAGATAAAGTGCTGAGCGGTCTCTGGTACGGACAGAATGGCCGGGCGGTCCAGCAGTACCGCGCCCCGAACCTTCACGTCCCACAGCTCCCGCCACCGCTCCGCCAGGGCCCGGTCCAGGGCCTCCGGTGCGCAGATGCACCAGCCGTAGTCGACCCAGTCCCCGCTGCGTACAACCTGCACCGCTTCCTGGGGCGAAACCAGCTTTGCGGCATACTGCTGCTTTGCATCCATTTATTCTTCTCCTCCGGTCTGCTGGGGCTGAATGGGGTAATCCTCCAGAACATCCAAAATGTGGGAGTAGTCCTGGCTGGCCATGTGCATGTAGCGGGCCCAGCGATAACGGCACTGGTTCCGCGCCTCGATCAAAAGGGCCTCGGCCTGCTCCGGGAAGGTGCGCTGGAGGGAATTGAAGCGGACCTCTCCCATCAGGAACTCCCGCAGGTCGTATTTGGGATCGGTGAAGTCCAGGACAAAGGGGTTCTTTCCCTCCTCCTTCCGCTTGGGGTCGTACCGGTAGAGCACCCAGTATCCGCTTCTCACCGCCAGCTTGGACTCCTCCTGGGCATAGGCCATCCCCTTGACGATCCCGTGGTTGATACAGGGGGCGTAGGCCACGATCAGGGAGGGGCCGTCGTGGGCCTCCGCCTCCCGCAGGGCCCGGATGCACTGGGCCGGGTCGGCGCCCAGGGCCACGGAAGCCACATATACGTTCTGATACTGGGAGGCCAGCATACCCAGGTCCTTTTTCCCTGTCCGCTTGCCCGCCGCGGCGAACTGCGCCACCGCGCCCAGGGGGGTGGCCTTGGAGGACTGCCCGCCGGTGTTGGAGTAGACCTCCGTGTCCACCACCAGGATGTTCACATCCTCGCCGGAGGCCAGCACATGGTCCAGGCCGCCGTATCCGATGTCGTAGGCCCAGCCGTCGCCCCCGTACATCCACATGCTCTTTTTCACCAGCTGGTCCTTTGCGCCCTGAACGCTTTGGAGCAGCGGCCCGGCCTCCTGACAGGCGTCCAGCGCCTCGATCACGGCGTCGCTGAGCCGGATGGTGCGCTCCTTGTCCTCAAAGCCCTCCAGCCAGGCCAGCAGCGCCTCCTTCAGGCGGACGTCCCCGGTTTCATCAGCCAGCGCCCGCACATCCTGGGCCAGGCGGAGCCGCTGCTGCCGTACGCTCAGCACCATGCCCAGGGAGTACTCCGCGTTGTTCTCAAACAGGGAGTTGGACAGGGCCGGGCCCCGGCCGTTGGGCCTGGTGGTATAGGGGTAGCTGGGGACGCTGAACCCCCAGGCCTGGGTGCAGCCGGTGGCGTTGGCCACCACCATGCGTTCGCCGAACAGCTGGGTCATCAGCTTCATGTAGGGGGTCTCGCCGCAGCCGGCGCAGGCGCCGGAGAACTCCAGCAGGGGCTGCTCATACTGACTGCCCCGGAGGGTGAACTTGTCCATGGGGTTCTGTTTGGGACTGAGGGAGAGGCTGTAGTCCCAGTTGGCCTGTTCCGGCAGCTGGCTCTCGATGGGCCGCATAACGATGGCCTTCTCCTTTGCGATGCAGCTGGCGGCGCAGCTTCCGCAGCCGGTGCAGTCCAGGGGGTCCACCTGGAGCCGGTAGCGCAGGCCGTCAAAGCCTTTGCCTTTGGCCTCGTTGGTTACATAGCCCTCGGGGGCCCTGCGCACCTCCTCCCCATCCAACAGGAAGGGACGGATGGCGGCATGGGGGCAGACCAGGGAACACATATTACAGCCGATGCAGTTTTCGGGGAGCCAGCAGGCGACCTGGGAGGCGAAGCCCCGCTTCTCATACCGGGAGGTGGACAGGGGCACCGTGCCGTCCGCCCCGTCCTTGAATACGCTCACCGGCAGGCTGTCCCCCTTCTGGTCGTTGACCGCCTTCATCACCGTCCGGACATACCAGGGGGAGGTCAGATCCTCCTGTTCCGGTTCGTCCGTCAGGTCGAGCCAGCGGTCGGGCACCTCCGCCTCATGGATACCGGCGATGCCGGCGTCCACCGCGGCGCAGTTCATGGCCACTACCTTATCGCCCTTGTGTCCGTAGGTCTTTTGGATGGCGGTTTTCATGTAGTCCACCGCCTGGTCAATGGGGAGCACGCCGCTGAGCTTGAAAAAGGCGGACTGGAGAACGCTGTTGGTGCGGTTGCCCAGGCCAAGCTCGCCGGCGATGCGGGTGGCGTCGATGGTGAAAAATCTCGCCTTCCGCTCCGCCAGCAGCCGCTTGACCTTGTTGGGCAGATGGGCCTCCAGCTCCTCCGCGGGCCAGCTGCAATTAAGCAGGAAGGTCCCGCCCGGCTTCAGCTCGGTGACGATATCGTATTTGGGGATGTAGCTCTGGTTGTGGCAGGCGATAAAGTCCGCCATGGTCACATAGTAGGTGGACAGGATGGGGGTGTGACCAAAGCGCAGGTGGCTCTTGGTGACGCCCCCGGACTTTTTGGTGTCATACTCGAAATAGGCCTGGACATATTGGTCCGTGTTGTCGCCGATGATCTTGATGCTGTTCTTGTTGGCGCCCACCGTGCCGTCGCTGCCCAGGCCCCAGAACTTGCAGCTGATGGTGCGGCTGTCTGCCGTGACCACGTTCTCCCCCACCGGCAGGGAGCGGAAGGTGAGGTCGTCGTTGATGCCCACGGTGAAGTGATTCTTCTGTTCGCCGGTCATATTGTTGTAAACAGCGATCATCTGGGCGGGGGTGGTGTCCTTGCTGGACAGGCCGTAGCGTCCGCCCAGCACCTTCAGATGCCGCCCGCCCTGGAGGAGCACGGAGCACACGTCCTCATACAGCGGCTCGCCGTTGGCCCCCGGCTCCTTGGTCCGGTCCAGCACCGTGACCGCTTTGCAGCTGGCGGGAAGGGCGGCCAGGAAATATTTTGCACTGAATGGGCGATAGAGCCGGACCTGCAAAAAGCCCACCTTCCGGCCCTGGGCGTTCAGATACTCCACCACCTCCTGGAGACAGCCGGACACGCTTCCCATGGCCACTACCACCTGCTCCGCCTCCGGGTGGCCGTAGTAGTTGAAGAGCTTGTAGTCCCGCCCGGTGAGGGCGCTCATCTGGGCCATGTAGTCCTCCACGATGGCGGGCACGGCGTCGTAGTAGGGGTTCACCGCCTCTCGGAGCTGAAACGCGGTGTCCGGGTTGATGACGGTGGAGCGCATGACCGGGTGCTCGCTGTTCAGGGCGTTTCCCCGGAACCGGGCCAGGACCTCCATGTCCACCATGTTCCGCAGGTCGTCATAGTCCAGCACGTCGATCTTCTGGATCTCGTGGCTGGTGCGGAAGCCGTCGAAGAAGTGCATAAAGGGCACCCGGCTTTTAATGGCCGACAGGTGGGCCACAGCGGCCAGGTCCATGCACTCCTGCACGCTGGAGGAGGCCAGCTGGGCAAAGCCGGTCTGACGGCAGGCCATCACGTCGGAGTGGTCGCCAAAGATGGAAAACGCGCTGGTGCCCACCGTCCGCGCCGCCACATGGATCACGCCAGGGAGGAGCTGGCCGGAAATCCGATACAGCGGGGGGATCATCAGCATAAGGCCCTGGGAGGCGGTGTAGCTGGTGGACAGAGCCCCGGCCTCCAGAGAGCCGTGCATGGCGCCGCAGGCCCCGGCCTCGCTCTGCATCTCCATCAGGCGGACGGGCTGGCCGAACATGTTGCGCATCCCCTTGGCCGCCCAAGTGTCCACGTGCTCCGCCATGGGGCTGGAGGGGGTGATGGGGTAGATGGTCGCTACCTCGGTGAAGGCGTAGCTGGCATAGGCGGCCGCTTCGTTGCCGTCCATCGTTTTCTTTACTATCAAGGTATTTCGCATCCTTCCTATTTTCTGATGATAAAAGGGCCATGCACTCACCTGTTTAGGTGATGGCACGGCCTTTTTTCTTTGATTGAAACACTGAAAGTGCCACGCTTAGGAACGGTAAAAAGCTTCGGAACCTTTCCGTAGCATGTAGCAGTCCAGCTTGGCCGCAATTTCCATAGGAGCGTGCATGGACAGCAGGGCCACCCCCACGTCCAACGTTTCTATGTTGCGATCCACCATGAAGCAGGAGACCGTGCCGCCGCCGCCTTGATCAATTTTACCAGTTTCACCGATTTGCCACAGCACGCCGGCCTGGTCAAAGATCCGACGGAACCAGGCCATCAGCTCCCCGGAGCAGTCAGAGGTGCCGCCCTTACCGTTGCGGCCGGCATACTTGCTGACTGCTACACCGTGGTTGAGCTGAGCGGTGTTTTGCGGCGCGAATACATCATCAAACATGGGATCATAAGCACAGATTACATCGGCAGACAGGCAAACTGAGTTTTCGTAACAGCGCCGCAAGGGCGTATTCTGCCCGCTGCACAAATCTTCCATGAAGAAGTCGAAAAAGGCACTCTTCATGCTGGAGATACCCACAGAGCCGATCTCTTCCTTGTCCGCCAGAACACAGACGCAAGTGTGTTCCGGAATATCCAGCGCCAGCATGGCCTCAAACTGAGCATAGACGCACACCCGGTCGTCATGTCCGTAGGAGCCCAGCAGACTTCGATCCAGACCGACTTCCCGGCACTGGGCAGCTGGGACAAGGTTGAGCTCTGCGGAGAGGAAATCCTCCTCTGTAATGCCAAACTGCTGGCTTAGTAGTCTAAGCAAGGCGGGCTTGACCCGCTCTTTTTCCTCCGAGTTGGGCAGCGGCTCTGTACCGAAAAGGATCTGAAGATTCTCACCAGAAATGCCCTCCCGCATGGGCTTTTTCATCTGATCCTCCGCAAGATGGGGCATCAGGTCCGACACATAAAACACCGGGTCCTCCGGGTCCTCACCCAGGCGAACCGTTTTTACTGTGCCGTCCTTCAGGCAGAGCACACCATGAAGGGCCAGGGGCATAACCGTCCACTGGTACTTTTTGATCCCGCCGTAGTAGTGGGTTCGGAGCAGGCCGATCCCTTTCTCCTCGTGCAGGGGATTGGGCTTGATATCCAGCCGGGGAGAGTCGGCGTGAGAGACCGCGATCCGGCAGCCCTCTGCCAGCGGCTTTTTTCCAATGACGGCAAAGGCCACGCTCTTATTCCGATTGATGCGGTAGATTTTGTCCCCAGGCTTCAGATCCATACCCGGCTCATAGGGGCGGAAGCCCTTGGCCTGGGCCGTGGCCACCGTCTCGATCACCGCCTCCCGCTCCGTTTTGGCCTGGTCCAAAAAGCGGCGGTAGCGTGAACAATAGGCCTCCATCTCTTTCCGTTGCTCTGTAGTAAGCGTGTCATAACCGTTTTTGCAAATAAATTCCAGTTTATTATCCATAGTTCTTATATCCTTTCAATTGGATTTTGATTTATCCATTTAACAGGCCAGGGGCAAATTTTCCCGCTTCAAAGACAGCGATTTCTTCACCGCGGCCAGTGATTCCCGTGATAGAAAGATCCGGTGTACCAATCATAAAGTCCAAATGAATCCCGGAGTGATTGATCCCGTGGGCAATCAGTTCCTCGGGGGACATGACGTCTCCTCCGGGAACAGCCTCCACAATGCCCATACCTAGCGCCAGGTGGCAGGAGGCGTTTTCGTCGTAAAGAGGGTTGTAAAACAGCATCCCTGTCTGGCTGATGGCACTGTCGCAGGGAACCAGGGCTACCTCCCCCAGATAGGCGGCGTTCTCATCGTAGTCGACGAGTGTCCGAAGGATATCTTCACCTTGGGAAGCCCCAACCTGAACCGCCCTGCCGTTCTCAAAACGTAGCCAGAAATCCCGAATCAGGCATCCCTGATAGACCAGCGGAAGGGAACCGTATACGATTCCGTTTACACCCTCCCGCTTGGGCGCGGCATAGATCTCCTCTGTAGGCAGATTGATGATATAGCGCTGGCCGGTCTTGGTTTCACTGAGGCAGGTTTGCCAGGAGTACTTCTCCGGCATCTCAATTACCAGGTCTGTCCCCAAAGAGTTGTGGTAGTGCAGGCTCTTTAGCTCCAGAACGTCCAAAGCCTGGGCCTGTCTGCTCATTTCTTCAAACCGTCTGCTCCATTGTTCCGCCGCATTACCGGTTCCGTCAATGTGCATCGTGAGGAACAGCATTTCCCAGAGAGCATCCAGGGCCTTCTTCCCGTCCAGAGCCGGGAATACCTTCCTGGCCCAGGAAGCAATGGGGGGAGAGGCGGTGCACTGCACGGCGGTACCGTCATAGATCCGTTGAAACAAGGGGGCGATTTTCCCCATTCTGGCTCTTCTGGCCCGGGTAATGCGTTGGGGGTCAACCCCTGCCATCAGATCAGGATCATTGACATAAAAATCCAACATGGCGGCCCCTTCGGCAAATCCCGTCTCGTAGATCAGCCGATCCCGCTCTGAATACTCATCAAATACGCTGTCGTCGGCCAATAGATAGCGCTGACGATCCAGTTCGTCGTCCCGCCAGTCCACAATGACCTCCCGACAGCCGCTCTGGTATGCTTCGTCGGCACACAGCCGCACCAGCGGTACACATTCCAAAGGGCTACGGATCACCACTGTCTGGCCCGGCTGGACATTGAGGCCCACCCTGATCAGCAAGCGGGCATACTGCCTTAGTTTTTTCTGAAACATTTATTCCACCTCCAGCGGTTTGATTTTTTCAGCTCTTCTGTGCATTTTTGGTGTTCCCGCCCCCCCTAGATGGGGAGGCGGGAGCATGGAAGAGGGAGAGGGAAAGCGATTGGTCAGGCAGACTTGTCGGCCTTGCGGGCCTCTATCTCCGCTCGCATCTGGGGCAACTTCTTCTCCTTGCCCATCATGAAGAGACAGCACAAAGCAACCAAGATATAGCAGACGGCAACGAACAGAGTGTTCTCTACCAGGAACAGGGTTTTAACGGCCTGAGTCTGTTCGGCGGCCTGGGGCACGAAACCAAATACGTCCAGCAACATGGCACCCACGGCGGGGCCCACGGCCATGCCGATCTTACTGGCGGTGGTATGGCCGGACATGAGGATAGCGTCGTTGTCCACGCCGGTCTTCCACTCGCCGTAGACCCGGGAGTCCAACAGGCACAGGATATTGATTGATCCGGTCCAGCAGCTGCCCATCATGCCGATGGAAAATCCAATCACAAAGACCAGAGGGGTGGCATCGGCGAAGATAAAGCGGAAAATCCAGCCAGCCGCGCCGATAACAGCGCCAATAAAGCCGGTGCCCGCGTTGCCGAAGCGCTTGGTCAGGAAGCTGTAGGTCAGGATACCGGCAAAGCCAGTCACCGCACTGATCAGGGAGAAGGTTGCCATCAAATCGGTATTATGAAGGTTATACTGGAAATGTTGTACGATGGAGGAGATAGCGGTCAGCTCGCCCATGACGGAGAACAGAGCGATGCCTGCGGCGCAAAGCCAATAGGTATTGCTGAAAAGAGCCTTGATAGACTGGGTAATTGGGATCTTGGGAGCGGACTGCTGGTGTTCCTTGTCTTCCTCCGCCATAAACTCCAGTGGCTCGTAGCCCTTGGTGCCCAAGGCACAGAGCAGGAAACCGGCGGCATAGAGGATACCACAGATAATGGCCAGACCCACGAAGCCCTTGCGCTGATCACCGTTTCCGAAGAAACGGACCAGGGGCAGAGCCACGGCGGTAAGGGTGTAGGAGCCGGTGGTGGAGCACAGCAGCTGGATCTGGTTTGTTTTGGTGCGCTCCTCCTGGTTGGTGGTGATACGGCCCAGCAGAGCGTTGGCAGGGATACACAACACAGTGTGGAACATGGCCTGAAAGATGTAGGTTACGCCAAACCAGATAATCTGACCGTTGGCGCTGAGTTCAGGCACGATAAACATCATGGCCAGCACGATGCCGCCGGGAACGGAGAAGAACTTCAGATAGAAGCGGCACTTGCCCTCCTTGGAACGGGTGCGGTCCACAATGGCACCCATCATAGGGTCGTTGATGAAGTCCCAAATCTTGGAAATCAGGATGATCATACCAACCAGTGTACCGCTGAGTCCCAAAATGTCGGTGTAGTAGTAGACCGCATAGGCGGAGATCAGCGAGCTGGCCGACATACGGGCAAAGCCGTTGCCGCCAAAACAGAGTTTGCGCCAAAATGGGATTTGGACGTCTCGTGTTTGTGTAAGTACGCCGTTGTTCATGTTGTTTCCTCCAAACTTTTTTCTTTTGGGTGATGTGGGGGCACGGGTCTATGTCACGAGCATCAACTCCTTTGTTTGGAGCCCAGGCTGTGTTAAATGGTCTTTTTTACCTTCTGGTATCCCAGAGCCAGCAGCCAACGGAAAACCTGATCCAGCGCGATGCCGGCAAAGACCACAGTGATATCCACCTTCCACACCCAGGTTGCCAGGGCGGCGATGGTGACGCGCACCCCCCACATGCCCAGCATGGTGCCAATGAGCGGTAAACTCTTGGAGCTGGTGACCCGGATGGCGCCAAAGTCGATCATGTTCAGGGTCTGGGGGATATAGGCCATAGCTGCGATGACCAGGTAGGACACGCCCACCTGCTGGATGGGAGGTTTGTCAGTGAGTAGCTGCATACAGACGGGGGCGCCCAGAATCAGAATCAGCACAACGGGAACGGAGACCACCGCGCCCCAGAAGCGGATACGTTTGTGATAGGCGGCCGCCTTACGGGTATCCCCGCAACCCAGACTTTGGGCCAGTAGGGTTGTGGTGGCAATCTGGAAGCCAAAGCAGGGAGCAGACAGGAACTCCTCCACCTGGCTGGACAACTGATAGCCGGAAAAGGCGTTGGTGCCGTAGCTGAGCAGAGCCCGGCCGATAATGATGGCTGCCGCCGACCACATCATGTTTTCACAGGAGGCGGGCAGTCCGGTAGTAAAAGCGTTGCAGATACTCTGCCCACTGCCGCAGAACAGCCTACCCTCCCGTCGGATGGAGCCATACAGTCCCTTTTTATGGTAGAGGGCGGCAAGCCCCATGACCATGCCAAGGAAATAGGAGATTGCCAGGCTCCAGGCCGCGCCCATCAGGCCCATGCCCATGGCGAAGATGGTGATATATCCCAAAATCGCGTTGATGATGTTCATGGTGACGGCGATGACCATGGGGGTGCGGGTGTCGCCCTGGCCGTTGAAGGCTGCTGTCACAATGCGAGAAACCGCCACGCTGGGCACCAGCCAGATGGCTACCCGGGTGTAAGGGACAGCCAGCTCCACCAAATCCACCTTGTCATCAGCAAACAGAGCCAGGTAGGGCCTGGGATCGTAGATTACAATGGCCACCAGAATCAGGCTGATGGGCAGCACCAGGAGCATCATCTCCTCTGCGGTCTTGCGGCACTTTTCCAGACGGTTCATTCCGAAAAACATTCCGATGACCACCGTCGTACCCACACCGATCCCCTTAAACAGGGACTGGAGTACACCGGTGATACGGGTGCCGATGGCTTGGGCAGAAATATCATCTCCGGTGAGCCGCCCGATCATAGCCGCAATCACAAGACCCGCCGCAAAGGTGAGCAGATTTTCCACAATACAGGGGAGGGCAATTTCCCAAATCGACCGATCCCGGCGGCACAGTTCGTCGGAAAAAAACCGATCTTTCAGACTGCGGGACATCTTCCCCCTCCTTTCATGATAAGATAGATGTTCAGCGCTCCCTGTTGTCCAGGATCATGCCGCTGCGCACATGGGTGTGGACTCCGTGATCCACGGCGATCTGGCCGTTGACAATCACATAATCCAGGCCGGAGGGCTGCTGTCTGGGGTCGAAGAAGTCCTCATTGGTGGCCAGGTGCTCCATGTCCAGCACCACGATATCCGCCCGCTGGCCTACCTTCAAATAGCCCCGATCCGTCATACGCAGGGCCTGAGCCGAGTTGCCGGTGACTTTCCGGATAGTTGTCTCGAAGGGGATGCCTGCCTTTTCGCTCTCCTTGAGGTAAATGACATAGCCGCAGTAGGCGGTAGTGGTGGAGCGGAACTTGGGCAGGTCCTCAGAGAGACCCTCGTAGTCGTAGTTAAAAGCGCAGTTGTCGGTGCCGATGGTGGCACCGTCATAGGTCCAGTACTTATATACGTTATCGAAGTGGCCCTCCAGATCCTTGGGCCGCTCGCCGGCCAGAATGGGCCGGATATAGGTGTCCATGTCCTCAAGGAGGATCTTCAGGACCATCTCCTCAGAGCAGACGCCGGCCTCTTTGGCCAACTCCTGGATGGTCTTGCCCACATAGGCCTGGTTCTTGCACCGGATCACCGGCACGTTGTCCTCCAGCCGGGGGAAGGCAATGTTGGCCCGCTTCTTCATCTTCTCCACCAGCCACTTTCGATAGCTCTCATGCTGAAGCTGCTTGTGGAAAGCGGTTTTGCCGCCGCAGGCGTAGATGTAGTGCAACAGGGAGGTGCACAGCTCGGGATAGTAGTAGAAGGCGGCGGTTCTGGGGTGGAGCACGTCCCAGGACACCTGGACGCCCTTTGCCCGGTACTCGTCAATCACCGCGATGGTGCGCAGGCAGGCCAGTCCGTTGAGCTCCCGGTCCATGGGGGTGATCTTGAAGCCGGGCAGCACATGACTGCAGTGCATCCGGGCGCCTACCCGCAGGCCCATGTCCAGAAACTCCCGGATGCCGTCCACCGGCTGCCACTCTGGGTTGCCGTCCATCCCGTTGCGGGTATGGGCGGCCACGATGCCGTCATACTCTTTCACACAGGCGACCAGACGGTCCAGCTCCTCGTGGGAGGCACTGAGGTCGGGGGTATAGTCATAACCGATGGTCATGCCGTAGGCCCCGGACTCCATGGCCTCCCGCACCAGGGCCTCCATCTGAACAATCTCATCCTTGGTGGCAGGGCGGTCGCTGTCCAGGCCCAGCACCTGGGTACGGATCTGCTGTAAACCAACCTCCATAGCCATGTTGACACCCACGCCCTGGTTGGCAAGCTTCCGGCGGTAATCCCCAAAGGTGGTCCAGTCCATGTCTATGCCAAAATACTTCTTATAGGCTTCCCGCATCCGGTCAGAGCGGCACATCCCAGTTCGGCCGGGGAAGGCACCGATGGAGGACAGAGGGGTGACGCCCTCCAAGGCAAACACATCGTCGCCCTGGGACTTCCACCACTCCCCAATGGGGGCCATACCCATACCACAGTGGCCGCAGAAGACGGTGGTAATGCCCTGACCCAGCAGACTTTCCGCGTCCGGATACTGGACGATGCTCAGGTCGGCATGGGAATGCATGTCGAAAAACCCTGGAGTGACCCGCTTGCCGGCAGCGTTAATGATTTTTTCGGCGGGAGCTTCGATTTTGCCGATCTCCACGATTTTCCCGTCCTTGACCGCGATATCGGCAACGTAGCCGGGACTTCCAGTTCCGTCATAGATAGTGCCGTCCTTGATAATGTATTCGTACATATAATCCCTCCTAATTTTTAAACAAATTTTTTAATGTATACATTAAGAACTCAAAATATAGGCCGTCTCCCTTGGGGTGACCGGCATATATTTTGTATTCAAAATGACGACGGGTAACCAGTGTCTTTTTTCAAGATTTCTTTTGCACGCTTGGCATCGCGTGCCAACAGAGCATCGACCAGTGCCAGATGTTCCGCATCCACATAGGACTCGTCTTTGGCAAGCTCTCGATAGTGATTGATGTTCGCACGCTGCGCCAAGGCAACAGGCCGGGCTACCTTATATAGTACCGTATTGAGCAGCGCCACCAGGTTCTCATTTCCCGTTAAAATTGCCATATTCAGATGGAACTTATGGCTCCAATAAACCAGCGCCCCTTCATATTCCTTGCGTTTTTCCACATAAGAGAGCAAGCCGCAGATTTCTTCATCTGTTGCCTGGGCAATGAGTATGTCAATAACTCCTGATTCTAAAATATAGCGGCATTCCCTTAATTCTTGAAGCTCCTCTTTGCTTACACAGCGAATGGTGTAGCCCTTTTTGGGATGTTTTTTCAGATAACCCTCGTGTACCAGCCGCATGGCAGCTTCCCGCACCGGAGTGCGGCTGACACCGTAGCGCTCTACCAGGATCTGCTCGATGATCAGCTCGTCCTGGGGAAATACCTCGGCAATAAGTTCTGCTTTTAGCTTTTGATAAACCTGTTCGCTTAAATCACTCATAGGGCCTCCTGGCTGTACAAGGCAAGGTGTCGGGTGTTTTTAACATTGTAACAGCCGAATATACTTTTGACAATATATATTTTCAACAAATTTATTTTTCGCATTTGGGTCTTGCACACATACTTCATCTCTGATATAATCCATATATAAATAATATAATGTATACATTAAAGAATTTATAGTAAAAAGCTGAGTTTAAAAAAATTTATACCGATACAATTTTCAGGAGGGAAAACGATGAACGCGCGAAATGTGATAAAAGAATTTCTGACCATTACATTAGGAACCGCCGTGATCGCCTTGGCCGTCTTCTTTTTCATGCAACCCTGCCACTTAGCACTGGGCAGTGTAGCCGGATTAGCTATTGTATTAGAAAATTTTGTGCCGTTCAACGTTGCCGCAATATCAATGATTATCAATGTCAGCCTTCTGGTTCTTGGCTTTCTTCTGGTCGGACGGGAATTTGGCGGGAAAACCGTCTACACCTCCATTCTCCTCCCTGCGATGATGGGGATTCTGGAGTTTTTATTCCCAAACAACCCCTCGCTTACGGAAGACCCTTTTATTGATATGATCTGTTACCTGTTTGTAGTGAGTCTGGGTCAATCCATCCTGTTCAACCAGAATGCTTCCTCCGGCGGACTGGATATCGTTGGAAAATTGATGAACAAGTTTTTCCGTATAGAAATTGGCAAAGCAATTTCTATAGCGGGAATGTGTATTGCTCTGTCCTCCGTCCTGGTATATGATAAAAAAACGCTTGTTCTAAGCGTTTTAGGTACTTATTTAAATGGCATTGTTTTGGACTACTTTATATTTGGTGCCAATATCAAACGAAGAATCTGTATTCTTTCTGAAAAACAGGAGGAAATATTGTCATATATCGTGAACGAACTCCACAGCGGAGCAACGTTGTATGAAGCGCAGGGTGCTTATTCAGAGCAGGTAAAAAAAGAAATCATTGTTATCGTAGATAAACATGAGTATCGCCTTTTGCTAAAATATATTTCACAGATTGATCCAAAAGCGTTTGTTACAGTTTACAATGTTAATGAGGTAATTCATTAATTCAAAGGAAGTGGAACTAATCGAAGATCCATTGTTTGTCAAAACAATCCATGTTATAATTTAAAAAAGATATTGACAGCAAAGGTGGGTTTATTGATGCAACTCCAAAACAGCTATATTTTTTTGCCTAGGGCTTGTTTGAAAAATAAATATTGCACAAATTGAAGATAAGTGCAAAAATA
>CATEPI010000041.1:0-21320 GCA_949525845.1 uncultured Eubacteriales bacterium | reverse complement strand
ACCGGGAATCGCTTGATTTTCAAGCCTTTCCCGTGTTTCGCAATCGCCACTATAATGAATAAATAAGGAGGGGACGACGATGTTTCATCCAGACAGCTTTCTAATACGATTTCTGACAAAAGTGTGTGACCTGTTGTTTCTGAATATCGTGTTTGTTCTCTCCTGCGCTACCATCGTCTGCTCAGGGGCGGCGGTCACATCTCTATACGCCGTGACGCTGAGGATGATCCGAGGGCAGGATTACGCCCCGATGAGGGGCTTTTTCCGAGGGCTGCGGGAAAATTTCCTTCCCTCCTTTCCTGTCACGCTCCTGCTGTTTGGGGATGTGACCCTCCTGGCAGTCCTTCGCAGTACACTCTACGCCGAGACGCTGCTTATGCCGCCAACACTGTTCGTTCTGCTGGCGATTATAACTGTTTTTTTGACGGCCCTGCTGTCCTGGCTGTTTCCCCTGCTGGCCCGCTTTGAGAATACTTTTTCCAGGCATCTGGGCAACGCGGTTCGGCTGGCCCTGGCCAACTTGCCGGTCACCTTTCTGATTACAGTGGTGAATTTCCTGCCTGTCCTGTTGTGCCTGTTGCTTCCCGTTTCGATGGGTGTGGTGTTCGCTTTTTGGCTGCTGTTTGGCTTCGGGGCGGGGGCCTGGGTGAACTCCTTCTATCTGAACAGAATTTTTGAAACGATGCAAGGAGGCTGAGCTGAAGTGGACAACACGCTTTCTTATGATGGATACGCGCTGGTCTTTGCGGACGATTTCGACGGTCCGGTGCTGGACCGGAGCCGCTGGAATGTGGAGCTGCATGAGCCAGGCTGGGTCAATGAGGAATTGCAGGAGTATGTGGACTCTGAGGAGAACGTTTTTCTGAGAGATGGCAAGCTGCTGATCCGCCCCGTGAAAACGGTCCACGAGGACGGCCATGTCTCCTATACCTCCGGGCGAATCTCCACCCAGTGGAAGCACGACTTCACCTATGGGCTGTTTGAGGCCCGGCTGAGGGTGCCAAAGGGGAAGGGCTTTCTCCCCGCCTTCTGGCTGATGACCACCGACGAGGACCGGTACGGCCAGTGGCCGGAGTGCGGGGAGATCGACATCATGGAAATCATGGGGGACCGGACCGGGACAAACCACGGAACCATTCACTACGGTCTGCCCCACGAGCAGAACCAGGGAACTGTAACCCTGCCTCAGGGAGATTTTTCGGAGGAGTTTCACAACTTTGCCCTGGTGTGGGAGCCGGAGGTGATCCGCTGGTATGTGGACGGCAGGCTGTTCCACCAGGCCGTCCAGTGGCCCTCCGCCCCCTTCCACCACGACATGTACCTCATTCTGAACCTGGCCGTAGGTGGGAGCTGGGTGGGGTACCCGGACGAGACGACCGATTTCACACACGCCGCGTTTGAGGTGGAGTATGTGCGGGTCTATCAGAAGAAACCGTAATTTTTGGAGGTGAATATGGTGGAACAGATAAAATTTTTAGACGAAAACGGGACCTTTACACTGCGCGGACCTGAGAATGTGAGCGGTCTCTATTTCCCTCTGGCCAGCGAGACAGGACTCAAAAGCGCCCTTTCGCCCAATCTGGGCGGCGACGCCAAGCTGGACCAGGAGACCTTCCTCCTGGAGCCGGTGAGCATAGAGGATCTGCACGCCAGCCGCGCCACCCGAAATATCTGGTGCAAGGTGGACGGCTCCGGGGTCTGGTCGGTCACCGGAGTGTCAGCGGAGCAGGAGCTGGTCAAATTCTCCCCGACTCAGGACGACAGCCAGGTGACGGCGGGCCTTATGCGCCACACCCTGGAGCGGACCTCCCGGACATTCAATTTGACTGCGGCAGTTACCTCCTTCGTCCCCAAAGACAGGAATGTGGAAATTCTCCTGGTGTCCATTGAAAACGGGGGGACATACAGCCGGGAGCTGTCTGTCTACGGGGCCATCCCCATCTACGGCCGCAGCGCCGCCAACCTCCGGGACCACCGGAACGTGACCTCCATGCTCCACCGGATTAAAACAACAGAGCATGGCGTGCTAGTGAAGCCCACCATGTCCTTTGACGAGCGGGGTCACCGGCGCAATGAGACGGTCTACTATGTGCTGGGCTGTACCGGAAGCGGCGGCGCGCCGGAGGCGTTTTACCCCACGGTGGAGGAGTGGATCGGGGAGGGCGGCGCCTATACCCACCCCCGTGCGCTCTACGAGGGCCGTCCGGGCCGGAGCGCCGGCTGTGAAGCCGCCGGGCGGGAGGCCATGGGTGCGTTCCGGTTCCCCACCGTCACCCTGGAGCCCGGACAGCGGGCGGAGTACATCCTCCTTCTGGGGGCGGAGACCAGCGAGGAGGCCGTTCTGGAGACGTTCCGGGCCTGCGATACCACAGCCAAGGTGAAGGAAGCTTTGGCGGCGGCGGAGGCCTACTGGCAGGAGCAGGTGAATGTCCGCTATCATACAGGAAATCCCGATTTTGACCGCTGGATGCGGTGGGTCAGCTTTCAGCCCTTCCTGCGCAGGCTCTATGGCTGTTCCTTCCTGCCCCACCACGACTATGGCCGGGGGGGCCGGGGCTGGCGGGACCTGTGGCAGGACTGCCTGTCCCTGCTGCTGATGGATCCCCGAAACGTGGGGGCCATGATCGAGAAAAACTTCGGCGGCGTCCGGGTGGACGGCACCAACGCCACCATCATCGGCGCCGGGGACGGAAACTTTATCGCCGACCGCAACGGCATCGTCCGGGTATGGATGGACCACGCCCTCTGGCCCCAGATCACCACAAAGCTGTACATTGACCAGACCGGGGACATGGATATTTTGCGCCGGGAGGTCCCCTATTTCAAGGACCGGCAGGTGATGCGGGGGGAGGCGTCCGACCCCAAGTGGAGCGAGGAGGAGGGGTCCCTCCAGCGCGCGGCCGGGGGCGAGGTCTACCGGGGCAGTATTCTGGAGCATCTGCTGATTCAGCAGCTCGCCGCCTTCTATGATGTGGGGGAGCACAACATATACCGTCTCCGGGGGGCGGACTGGAACGACGCCCTGGATATGGCGGAGGAGCGGGGGGAGAGCGTGGCCTTCACCTGTGCCTACGCGGGAAATCTGCTGGACCTGGCCGGGCTGCTGCGGCAGTTGGCCGAGGGGCAGGATACCGTCGAACTGCTGGCGGAACTACAGGAACTGCTGGTGGACGGCCCGGAGGTCTATGAGGATATTTCCCACAAAACGGCGGTCCTGGAACGGTACGCCCGGCGCTGTATCCATGAGGTCAGCGGGCAAACCATCACGGTTTCCCTCGCTGCCCTGGCGGAGAATCTGGAGGGCAAGGCCCGCTGGCTGATGGAACACATCCGCCGTCAGGAGTGGATCAGAGACGGGGAGAGCGGCTGGTTCAACAGCTACTATGACAACCACGGCCGCCCGGTGGAGGGGGTGCAGCCTGACGGCGGCGTCCGAATGATGCTCACCGGGCAGGTGTTCGCCATTATGAGCGGAACGGCCACAGAGGAACAGACGAAGGCCATCACCCGGAGCGCGGACCGGTATCTCTATCAGAAAGAGATCGGCGGCTACCGGCTGAACACGGACTTCCACGAGCTGAAAATGGATATGGGCCGCATGTTCGGCTTTGCCTACGGGGAGAAGGAGAACGGGGCGGTTTTCTCCCACATGACGGTGATGTACGCCAACGCCCTCTACCGCCGGGGCTTTGTCCGGGAGGGGTACAAGGCCCTCCAGACCCTGGCGGACACGGCCATGGACTTCCAGACCAGCAAAATTTATCCCGGCATCCCGGAGTATTTCAACGGGGAGGGCCGGGGGATGTACCACTACCTCACCGGCGCCGCCAGCTGGTATATGCTGACGGTGATTACCCAGGCGTTTGGCGTCCGGGGTGAGGGCGGTGACCTGGTCATCGAGCCAAAGCTGGTGCGGGAGCAGTTTGACGGGAACGGCGAGGCGGCCATCGACTTCTCCTTTGCCGGCAAGCGGTTCCGCGCGGTGATCGTCAACCCGGCGGGCAAGGATTTTGGGGAATATTGCGCCGCCAGAACGGTGCTCAGCCGGGAGACCATCAGTGCCCTGCCGGAGCGCGGGAATACCATCAGAATCGAATTGACATAAGGAGGCGTTATCACCATGCGGTATGGATATTTTGACGAACAGGCCAGGGAGTATGTCATCACCCGGCCCGACACCCCCGCCCCCTGGGCCAACTATCTGGGCTCCCCGGAGTACGGGGCGCTGATTTCCAACAACGCCGGGGGCTACAGCTTTGTCCGCTCCGGGGCCAACGGGAGAATTTTGCGCTATGTGTTCAACCAGTTTGACCAGCCGGGGCGGTACCTCTACCTGCGGGACAACGAGGATGGAGACTTCTGGTCCGCCTCCTGGCAGCCGGTGGGCAAGGATTTGGAGACCTACCGGAGTGAGTGCCGCCACGGGACCGGCTACACCAAAATGCTGGCCGATTACAGCGGCATCCACAGCGAGGCGGTGTACTATGTCCCCCTGGACGCCTCCCACGAGGTCTGGCTGCTGTCTGTGACCAACCGCTCGGAGCGGCGGCGGGAGCTGACCCTGACGGGCTATGCCGAGTTCACCAGCAACGGCAACTATGAACAGGACCAGGTGAATTTACAGTACTCCCAGTTTATCACACGGACTCTGTTCGACCGGGACCGTATCCGCCAGCAGATTCACGGCAACCTGGACGCCCAGGACAGCGAGGTGGACGACAAGCGGGTGATCGAACGGTTCTTCGGCTTGGCCGGGGCGGCGGCGGCCTCCTTCTGCGGCGACAAGGCGGAGTTTTTAGGACCTTACCGGGGCTATGGCAATCCTGTGGGCGTGGAGCGGGGCAACCTGGGCGGAGAGCTCAACTACAACGGCAACAGCTGCGGGGCTCTGTCCGCCGTTGTAACGCTGGAGCCGGGGGAGAGCCGGAGCGTCGCCTTCCTCCTGGGGGAGAAATCCAACCGGAACAGCGCTGCCCTGCTGGACGCCTATCAGGACCCGGCGGCGGTGTGCAGCCGGGAGCTGGAGGCGCTGAAGGCCTATTGGCATGGAAAGCTGTCCCGCTTCCAGGTCAAGACGCCCTGTCCCGAATTTGACGCCATGATCAACACCTGGAACGCCTATAACAGCTTTATCACCTTCACCTGGTCCCGGGCCGCGTCCTTCTTCTACTGCGGCCTGCGCAACGGCTACGGCTACCGGGACACGGTGCAGGATATTCAGGGCATCATCCACCTGGAGCCGGAGGCGGCGGGGGAAAAGCTGCGGTTCATGCTCTCCGCCCAGGTGGACCACGGCGGCGGACTGCCCCTGGTAAAGTTCACCCACAGCCCCGGCCGCGAGGACACCCCGGAGGACGCGTCCTATGTCCGGGAGACCGGCCACCCCGCCTACCGGGCGGACGACGCCCTGTGGCTCTTCCCCACCGTCTACAAGTACATCGCCGAGACGGGGAATACCGCCTTTTTGGACGAGGTGGTCCCCTACGCCAACCGGGACGAGGGGACGGTGTACGACCACCTGAAGCGGGCGCTGGACTTCTCCCTGAAGCACTTGGGCCCCCACGGGATGCCCGCCGGACTTCACGCCGACTGGAACGACTGCCTGCGCCTGGGGGCGGAGGGGGAGTCCTCCTTTGTGGCCTTCCAGTTCTACTACGCCTTTACCGTCCTGCGGGAGTTTGCCGCCTGTGAGAGGGACAGCGGCTATCTGGCTTGGCTGGAGCGGGAGCAGGGAAAACTCAAAACCCTGCTCAACGACCTGTGCTGGGACGGGGACCGGTTTATCCGGGGCTTCACCGAGGCGGGCGAGGTGATCGGAAACCACCGCGCCCCGGAGGCCAATCTGTGGCTCAACCCCCAGAGCTGGGCGGTAATCAGCGGTCTGGCGGATAAAAAACAGGCCGAGCTGGCCATGGACAACGTCTATGACCGGCTGAACACGGAGTACGGCGCCATTTTGATGGACCCGCCCTACCACGCCCACGCCTTTGATGGGGCGCTGGCCGTGATCTACAACGCCGGGGTGAAGGAGAACGCCGGGGTGTTCTCCCAGTCCCAGGGCTGGCTGATTCTGGCGGAGGCCCTGATGGGCCGGGGAGACCGGGCCTTTACCTACTTTAAGGAAAACGCCCCCTCCATGCAGAACGACCGGGCCGAGATACGCAAGATCGAGCCCTACTGTTACGGCCAGTTTACCGAAGGCAAGGCCAGCCCCCACGCCGGGCGGTCCCACGTCCACTGGCTCACCGGGACAGCTTCCACCGTCATGGTGGGGTGCGTGGAGGGCATTCTGGGGATGCGGCCCGACCTGGGAGGCATCAAAATAGCGCCCTCCATCCCGAAGGAGTGGAAGACGCTGGAAATCTGGAAGGAGTTCAGGGGGAAAAAGCTTCACATCCAGGTGGAGAACCCGGAGGGGAAGGAATCGGGCTGTGCAGCGCTCACGGTAAACGGAGCGGAGCTGTCCGGGAATTACGTGCCGGAGGAGCTGCTCACCGAGACCACCGAAATCGTTTTGACTATGTAGCGTCCTCCCGGTTTACGTTCCAGTTGTTCAGATAATTCTGCTTCCGGTAGGCCTTGGGGGTCATCCCCGTTTGGGAGCGGAAATGCTGGATGAAGTGGCTCTGGGAGGAGTAGGACAGCATGACGGCGATCTCCACAAAGTCGTAATTGCTGAACCGGAGGAGGTTTTTCGCCATATCAATTTTCCGCTGGCGGATGTACTCGCTCACCGAGATACCCGTCTCCTGCTTGAAGATGCGGGACAGGTGGGTGGGAGAGATGTTGATGGCCTCGGCCAGCTCGGTCACCGTGATCCGGTCCATGATGTGGACATAGATGTAGTCGATGGCCTGAGCCACCTGTTTGGAGGAGGCGATGTTCTTCCGCAGATGCCGCATCCGGCACACGAAGTCCAGCGCCATCTGGTCGTGGACATAGACGATCTCGGCCATGTTGGTACAGCAGTCCATCCGCCGGATGTACTCGTCGCTCAGGCCGAAGGCCTCCTCCAGGGGCATACCGCCCTCCATGCAGAAGCGGGTGATCATAGCGGCGGTGACCACAAAGTGGTAGCGCAGATTGGTCACCGGGTTGTCGGAGAGCTTGCCCACCCCCTCCATGTTCTCAAAGGCGCCCCGGCTGCAATTGTCCTGCACCGCGTCAATGAGGCCCGCCGCCACCGAGCGGTAAAAAAGGAACTCCTCCCCCGGCTCCCGGTGGCTGGTGACCGCGCTTTCTTCCTCAAGCAGAACGGGCTGCCAGATCGGTTCGACATTCATACAAAGGGCCTCCCTCCAATTTTGCCCCGAATATATCACAGCTCTGCCCTTTTATCAAGATATGCCGGATATTTTTGTGGAATTTATCAGCGGAAAAATTTTTACCGGCCGGGAAATATGTTATGAATCTGATATTTGCACTCTTGATTTAATATACCGAGACAGGCTCTAAATCTATAATAAACATCAGTACGGCAGTCCCATGGGCTGCGCAAATAAAGAAGGAGGAGTGGAACATGAGAAAAAAGAGAATCTTGAGCCTGGCGCTGGCGTCTGTGACGGCGCTGGGGCTGCTCAGCAGCTGCGGCGGCGGCAGCGGCGGCGGCCTGCTCAGCGGCGTGCAGGCCAGCGACGGCGGCAAGGTCCTGAACATCTACGTGTGGAACGAGGAGTTCCAGGGCAAGTTCAACGAGAATTACCCCCAGGTGGAACGGCTCTCGGACGACAAATCCATCGCCTATCTGAAGGACGGCACCGAGGTCCACTGGATTGTCAACCCCACCCAGGACGGCGTCTACCAGCAGAAGCTGGATGAGGCGCTGCTCAAGCAGAACCGGGTGGCTGCCGACGACCGGATCGACATGTTCCTGGTGGAGGCAGACTACGCCCTGAAATATGTCGACCCGGAGGTCAATGTGGCGCTCCCCATCTCCCAGCTGGGGATTACCGACGCGGACATCGCCAACCAGTACCGCTACACCCTGGAGGCCATGACCGGCTCTGACGGTGAGATCAGGGGATTGAGCTACCAGGCCACCCCCGGCATGCTGGTCTACCGCCGCTCCATCGCCAAGGCCGTCCTGGGCACCGACGACCCGGAGACCGTAGGCGCCGCCGTGGCCGACTGGGATAAGTTTTACGAGACGGCGGAGCAGATGAAGGCCGCCGGCTATTACATGTACTCCGGCCGGGCGGACACCGCCCGGGTGTATTCCAACAACGTCTCCGCCCCCTGGGTGAAGAACGACAAGACCGTGGTGGTGGACCCCAACATGATGAACTGGGTGGACCGCTCCATGGAGGACATTGAGAGCGGCATCAGCCACAACGTGCCGGGCCAGTGGAACGACGAGTGGAACAAGGACATGGGCCCCGACTCCAAGGTGTTCTGTTTCTTCCTCCCCGCCTGGGGTCTGGATGTGTGTATCGCTCCCAACGTGAAGGATACCGCCGCCGCCCAGGATTGGGCCGTCTGCCCCAGCCCCCAGAGCTTCTTCTGGGGCGGCACCTGGCTGGTGGCCGCCAACGGCACCGATAACGCCTCCCAGGTCAGGGATATCATGCTGACCATGACCGCCGACCGGGACCTCCTGCGCACCCTGGCCATGAACTACGGCGAGATGAGCAACGACCAGCCTCTGATGGAGGAGCTGGCTCAGTCTCCCGACTTCGGCATCGAGCTGCTGGGCGGACAGAACTACATTGGCGTGCTGTCCGATGTGGCGGCCACAGTGGACCTGTCCAACATCTCCTCCTATGACCAGGGCTGTGTGGAGGAGTTCCAAAACACCTTTGGCGATTACTTCAACGGCGTCATCAGCCTGGACAAGGCCAAGGACAACTTTGAGATGGCCATCACCGAGCGCTACCCCTGGCTGGTGGGCGGCGGCGTGCTTTGGCCGTAAACCGCTGTGAAAGGAGGACTTCTGATGAAAAACGAGAATAGAATCAAAAGCGTCAGCTACGCCAAATGGGGATATATTTTTATCCTCCCCTTCTTTTTAAGCTATGCCATTTTCTCGCTCATCCCGCTGGCGGACACCATCGCAACAGCTTCTATGAGTACTACGCCTTCGGACTGAAGACCGTGGGCCCCAACTGGACCGGGCTGTCCAACTACACCTCCCTGCTCTCCTCCGACCTGCCCAAGTACGCCTGGAACACCTTTGTCATGTGGATTCTGGGCTTTGTGCCCCAGATTATCGTGGCGCTGGTGCTGGCCTCCTGGTTTACTGACGCCCGGCTGAAAATCCGGGGCAAGCAGTTCTTCAAGGTGGTCATCTACCTGCCCAACCTGATTATGGCCTCCGCCTTCGCCATGCTGTTCTTCGCCCTGTTCTCCAACGCTGGACCTGTCAACAGCATCCTGCTGCGCATGGGTGTGGTGGGAGAGGCCATCCGGTTTATGGAGTCCACCCTGGGCGCCCGCACCCTGGTAGGACTGATGAACTTCCTCATGTGGTTCGGCAACACCACCATTATGCTGATGGCGGCGATTATGGGCATCAATCCCTCCATCTTTGAGGCGGCGGAGCTGGACGGCTGCACCCACCTCCAGAAATTTTTCAAGATTACCCTCCCCCAGATCAAGCCCCTGCTGACCTACACCCTGATTACCTCCCTCATCGGCGGCCTGCAGATGTTCGACGTGCCCCAGATCCTCACCGGCGGCAAGGGCGCCCCTGACCGCACCACCATGACGCTGATTATGTACCTGAATAAACACCTCCAGGCCAAAAACTACGGCATCGCCGGCGCGCTGTCCGTCTTCCTGTTTATCATCAGCGCCATTCTCTGCTGGTTCGTCTTTAAGATGAACACCGACTCCGACCCGGACGGTTCCAAGTCCGCGGCCAAGCGCGCCAAGAAAGGGGGCAAAGCGTAATGGAGAACAAAAAATCCAGCGGACGAACCATTCTGGCCCATGTGGTGCTGATTATCCTGGCGTTTCTGTGTCTGTTCTTCTTCTACATCCTGATTGTCAACGCCACCCGCTCCCACGCGCAGCTCCAGCTGGGCTTCTCCGCCCTGCCCGGCTCCAGCCTGCTCGCCAACTTCAAAAGCGTCATCAACGACCCGGCTATCCCCATCCTGAAGGGCATCCAGAACAGTTTGATTGTCTCCGGCTGCTGCGCCGCCATCGTGACCTACTTCTCCGCCCTGACGGCCTACGGCATCTACGCCTACGACTTCAAGCTGAAGCGCGCCGCCTTCACCTTTATCATGGCCATCCTGGTCATGCCCACCCAGGTAACCGCCCTGGGCTTCCTGCGGCTGATTACCGGCATGGGGCTGGATGACTCCCTGATTCCCCTGATTATCCCCTCCATCGCCTCCCCCGCCGTGTTCTACTTCATGCACAGCTATATGCAGTCCTCCCTGCCCAAGGAGCTGATTGAGGCGGCCCGGATCGACGGCTCTCAGGAGTTCGGCACCTTCAACCGCATTGTCCTGCCGATTATGAAGCCCGCCATCGCGGTGCAGGCTATCTTCACCTTTGTGGGCTCCTGGAACAACTACTTCATCCCCGCTCTGGTAATCACCTCCAAGAGCAAGCAGACCCTGCCCATCATGATCGCCACCCTCCGGGGCGCGGACTACATGAACTTCGATATGGGCAAAATTTACATGATGATTACCATCGCCATTGTACCGATCATTGTTATTTACCTGCTTCTGTCCAAGTTTATTGTGGAGGGCGTCACCCTGGGCGGCGTCAAGGAATAAATCAGAAAGCGCCGTCGGCCGACGGCGCTTTTTTCAAGGAGGATTTTTTATGAAAAAATGGATTCGCGCCCGCTATCAGCCCAACCTGCCCCTGAACGGGAGCCAACGGGTGACAGCCAGCCCGGAGCATATCGCTCTGTCCCGCCGGACTGCCCAGGAGGGGGCGGTGCTGCTGAAAAACAACGGAAATCTGCTCCCGCTGGCTCCCGATGCCCGGGTGGCCCTGTTCGGCAAGGGCAGCTTCGACTATGTGAAGGGCGGCGGCGGCAGCGGGGATGTGACCGTGGCCTATGTCAAAAATCTGTATGACGGCCTGAAGGAGGAGGGGATATCCCTCTATGAGCCACTGTCCGATTTTTACCGGGACTATGTGGAGCGGCGGTATGAGGCGGGGGACGTCCCCGGCCTGATGGCCGAGCCGGCGCTGCCCCAGAGTCTGGTTGATTCTGCCCGGGGGAACGCGGACGTGGCCGTGATCGTCCTCAGCCGCTTCTCCGGCGAGGGCTGGGACCGGGAGCCGGTCTTCTACCAGGAGCCGGACTACCCCTGGCCCGACGAGCTGAATATGCCCCGAAAGGCCAAAGACATCTTTCCCAAGGGGGACTACTACCTCACCGGAGAAGAACAGCGCATGGTAAACCAGGTCTGCGCCGCCTTTGACAAGGTGGCGATGGTGCTCAATGCGGGCGGCGTGGTGGACGTGTCCTGGTTCCGCGAGGATGACCGCATTTCCTCCGCCCTGCTGGCCTGGCAGGGGGGGATGGAGGGAGGCGCGGCCATTGCCGCCCTGCTCACCGGCAAAGCCAATCCCTGCGGCAAGCTGCCCGACACCTTCGCCCGGGACCTGTCCGACTACCCCTCCACCGCCCGCTTCCATGACTCCCCCCACTATGTGGAGTACACCGAGGACATCTATGTGGGCTACCGGTATTTTGAGACGCTGCCGGGAGCGGCGGAGCGGGTGTGTTACCCCTTCGGCTACGGCCTGTCCTACACCAGCTTTGCCCTGGAGACGGCGGGGACCGGGGCGGAAAACGGCAGAATCAGGGTGGACGTCCGGGTAACCAACACGGGAAATTGTCCGGGGAAAGAGGTGGTCCAGCTCTATTACTCCGCCCCCTGGGGGCTGCTCCAGAAGCCGAGGCGCTGTCTGGCAGCCTTCCAAAAGACAGCGCTGCTGGAGCCAGGAGAATCGGAGACAGTGAAGCTGTCCTTTGCCATTGCCGATATGGCCAGCTTCGATGATTTGGGGAAGATCGCCCCCTCCGCCTGGGTGCTGGAGAAGGGGAGGTACGCCCTGTACATGGGGACCTCCGTCCGGGACGCCGGGGAGCTGGACTGGGCCTGGGAACAAAAGGAGACAGAGACAGTCCGTCAATGTGGGGACGTCCTGGCCCCTTCCCACCTGGCTGAACGCCTGTTGGCAGACGGGAGCTATGAGAAGCTGCCCGCCGCCCCGGCGGTGGACACCAATGCCAACCTGTTCCAGCCCCTCACCGCGGCTCAGTCGGAGGCGGTGGCCCCCGCCACGCCTGGCCGGGGGCGCTGGATGCTGACCCAGCCCTTTGCCGAGGGAGTACAGCCCCTGTCCGCCGTGGCGGAGGGAAAGCTGATCCTGGAGGAGTTTATGGCCCAGCTCAGCGACGGCGACCTCATTCACCTCTTGGGCGGCCAGCCCAATGTGGGGGTGTCCAACACCTTCGGCCTGGGCAACCTTCCGGAATACGGCGTGCCCAACCTGACCACCGCCGACGGCCCCGCCGGGCTGCGCATCCAGCCCGAGGTGGGGGTCTGCACCACCGCCTGGCCCTGCGCCACCTTGCTGGCCGCCTCCTGGGACCCGGAGCTGACCGCCCAGGTGGGGGCCGCCGCCGCGGCGGAGGTGAAGGAAAACAACATCTCTGTCTGGCTGGCTCCGGCGGTGAACATCCACCGCAGCCCCCTGTGCGGCCGGAATTTTGAGTACTGGTCCGAGGACCCCCTGCTCACCGGCAAGCTGGCCGGGGCCATGGTCCGGGGCATCCAGTCTCAAAATATCGCCGCCACCGTGAAGCACTTTGCCTGCAACAACAAGGAGACCAACCGGAAGTACAGCGACTCCCGCCTGTCCCAGCGGGCCCTGCGGGAGATTTACCTGAAGGCCTTTGAGATTATCGTCCGGGAGGAACAGCCCTGGGCCATTATGAGCTCCTACAATGTCATCAACGGCCAGCGGGCCTCGGAGAGCCGGGAGCTGCTCACCACCATCCTCCGGGAGGAGTGGGGCTATGTCGGCCTGGTGATGTCCGACTGGTGGACCCGCGGAGAGCACTACAAGGAGCTCCTGGCAGGCAACGACCTGAAAATGGCCAACGGTTACCCGGAACGGGTGGAGGAAGCTATGAAGCTGGGGGCGGTCAGCCGGAGCGACCTGGAGACCTGTGCCAGAAGGGTGCTGGAATTGATTTTGAAAATTGACTGAGTATGTCTGTTTGGCGGGGCCGTTGGCGATGCGCTTGGATATGCAGTAGAGTTTATGCCTGTGTCCTCCATACTCAGAAAGTACGGAGAGATCGGAATTACCGAATATGAGCTTCGAGATGGTATCACAGAAATATCTAATGATACACAGATGACACTTTTTACCGCAACAGGGCTTCTGCGAGGTGTCTGCTTGGGCAGACGCGACGAGCAGAACGAGGTAAGGGGCAAAAAGAGGGCTTGCGTCGGAATCGGCGCAAGCCCTCTTTCCGCCCCGGCAGCTTGAGACGGGATAGAAATACAAGAATAGTAGAAACAAAGACAGGAATAGCTCTCAACTATGGTCAGGTGTTTTTATGGGTGGATGCTTGTGGTTCTCCTGGTTTTGAGGTATAATAACTAAAATAAAAAATGTAATTGGTTTTGTCTGAAAAGATACTGAGTTAAGGAGAGAGATGGGACGATGACAAAAAACGAATTGATAGATGTGCTGGATGAGTATAAAATAGGGCTGTTGTCAAAGGCAACGGATGGAACCATTGACGATAAATATTATACTCAAACAAGGAACTCTTTACTGGAAAACGTAAGTAAAGAGCAGATTCCAAAGTTTATCAAAGTTTGTAGGACAGCAGATGAGTTTAGACGATATATGCAGAATGAGTCCAGCAGCTATGCGGGAAGAAGAAAACTGATTACAGATTCCATAAATCGTTTGATTGAATACATAGAGGAACATTCTGATGAAGAAGCAGATCCGTTTTTACAGATAAAACAGTATAAAAGAGTTGAGCAGATTGGCTCCGGAGGCTTTGGCTGTGTTTTTAAATACCACAATAAGTGTTTGGATATGGATTTTGCGGTAAAAGTATACGCTCCTATTTTTGTATCATCAAAAGAGCAGGAAGATGGAGAAAGGCGATTTTTCAGAGAGGCTAAGATGCTCTTTCTTCTAAACCATATGAATATTGTTAAAATATACGATGCAGGCAGAATTTCTGAAGGACCGTTTATAAGAATGGAGTATATTGAAGGATATGATTTAAACGAATTGCAGGGAAAGTACGGTATATTAAGCTTTGAAAACAGTGTAAACGTCATAAGGCCAATTTTAAGAGGATTAGAGTATGCCCATAAAAAGGGAATCATACATCGGGATTTAAAGCCGAGCAATGTTGTGTTTTCAACAAAGGAGAAGATATTTAAGATTATTGATTTTGGGGTTAGTGCTTTTTTAGATACGGAAAATAATACAAAGCTTACTAAGACAGGTGAAGTTGTAGCGGGCGGGACTTTTATTGATCCTGCATTACAGGAAAATCCGAAATTGAGAGATTGCAGGAGTGACATATACTCCATAGGTGCAATCTGGTATTGGTTGCTTTGCGGGAGAGCACCCCATGGGAGCGACATGAGGGCATATTTATGCAATGCCGCTCCGGACCTATCAGATAGACAGATAGGTATTGTGATGAAGTGCCTGGCGGGGAATTTGGATGACCGGTATAGGAATTGTGGAGAGTTGTTGGAAATAATTGGTTGATAAAAGATGTTTAGAAAGGGAATTGCAATATGTATCAATATCCAATAATAGGAAACCACTTTCAAACTCATATGCGTGCAAAGTTTGATCTTGACGTCACTTCGGCATCAGCAAATATGTCAAATGTCAGGGGCAGAGAAGACTTGGTATATGAATACATAAGAGATATAGCATCTCTTTTCCAGCCGGTACGTTACGGTCTGCAGGATAATCCCATGGGGCTTTATTCTGACTATGAATCTTTTAAAAAGCATTTTGTAAGGTGTTGGAGAAATGCATTAGATATTTCCAGAGCAGATTCGGATAAGATTAGTGAGATGTTTGATGATGAATTAACCACACAGGAAAGTTGTAAAAACCGGGTCGTTACAGCGGTGTTTTTTGAAAATGGTAAAGCGCTTACAATAGAGGATTGTCTATATGCGATATATGAAGTGTTAAAAATCGCATAAGTTGTTCACGTAAACTTGCACGCGTGTGAAATTTTATTGACATACTTACACCATTGTGCTAATATTGTACAAAGGGGTGATAAAATGGAGCGTATAATTCCTGAACATGAGACAATAGAGATAGAATTTAAGAGTGATATCAAGAAACTGTCAGACTCGGATTTGATTAATGCTATTGTTGCGTTTGCGAATACCCACGGCGGAGATTTATATCTGGGTGTAGAGGACGATGGCACCGTTACGGGACTGCACGAACAACACCAGGATGCAACACAACTTTCAGCCTTTATTGCCAACCGGACAGTCCCACCCATTTCGGTTCGAATAGAGTATCTCCATGAGGAGCGTCCGGCGCTGGTGATCCATGTGCCAAGGAGCCGCAGCATTGTGGCTTCTTCTGCGGGGAAGATCCAACGTCGGCGGCTGAAAGCGGACGGCACGCCGGAGAACGTTCCGATGTATCCCCATGAGATTAACTCAAGGCTGAGTGCGCTTTCTCTGCTCGATTTTTCAGCGCAGCCTGTCCCAGGCGCCCAATACCATGATTTGGATCCATTGGAGCGGGAGCGGCTTCGCAAGATTATCCTCGCGTATCACGGGGAAAGCGTTCTGCTGGAATTGCCAGATGACGAACTTGACAAGGCACTGAGACTCGTGACAATAAGCGGCGAACAATATGTTCCCACTTATGCGGGCCTACTCTTACTTGGAAAGCGGGAAAAGCTGAGAGAACTGATGCCGACGGCAGAGAGCGCTTTTCTGATGCGCCATGGAACTCATGTCACAGTAAACGAGACGTTTTTCTTGCCACTGTTGGCGGCAATTGAGAAAATATTTGATTTCATTGACGTCAGGAATCCCGTACAGGAAGTGGAAGCGGGACTGTTTCGAATCTCCGTTCCTGCGTATGACCAACGTGCTGTGCGGGAGGCCGTTGTAAACGCCTTTTCTCATCGGGATTATACGCAGCTTGGAAGAGTACTGGTGCAGATAGATGAGGACGGCCTTACAGTAAGCAACCCTGGCGGATTTATAGAAGGCGTGACAGTTCAAAATATTCTGAGCGCGGAACCGTATGGTCGCAATCCTGTGTTGGCAGACGCATTGAAACGTATTGGCCTTGCGGAACGATCCGGACGCGGTGTAGATCGAATCTATGAGGGCTCCCTGCGCTATGGACGGGATGTTCCAGACTATTCGGAGACGACCTCAAGTGTTGTTAGGCTCTTTATCCCCAGTGGGGCTCCGGATGAGCGGTTAATTTCTCTCATCACAGAGGAGCAGAGACGTACAGGGGAACCGATGCCGTTAAACGCATTGTTTGCGCTGAATGTTTTGAAGCGGGGACGACGGATGTCGCTGGCGGAAATTGTTCAAAATACTAATATTCCAGAGACGAAAATACGCGGTACGCTGGAGCGGCTGATAGAGGCGGGCATAATTGAAGCGGTTGGAAGTGGAAGGGGCCGTGTATACATCCTGGATGTAAAAGCATATCAGAACCCGACGCAGTATGTGCGGCAAAGAGGGATTGATCAATTGAGATATCGGGAATTAGTTGTCAGCCTGGTGAAGAAGCAAAAAAGTATTACAAGAAAGGATGTAATAGAATTACTGCGTGTCACGCCGCCACAGGCATACCGCATATTGAATAAACTGGTTCAGGAAGGTATCTTGGAGCGGAAAGGTATTACCAGTGCGGCTGAGTATCATTTGGCCACGGAGGAATGATCCTTCTGTGTATGGACAACACAGCCCTTTATAGAAACCCATACAAAAACCATACGGGCATGGGAAAGCTACAGACATAAAGATGGAATAAGAAACATGAAGCTACGACAAAGAATTGCCGGGAGCCGTTGCGGTACAACGGTTCCCGGCGCTAAAACAAAACAGGAGACAACAAGAGAGAACGACTTGGGAAGAATTGGTAAGGATGAGGTCCCCAGTTCAAATCTGGGTAGCAGCTCCAGTAAAAGCCTTGTGCCGCAACGGTTACAAGGCTTTTCTTGTTTCTCCGACAGCCCCGGATTTTCAGGGCTAGCGTCCGTTTAGCGTCCAATCTGGCAAAGGTTTACCGCAGAATACACAGTTGAGCGGCCGGGAGATCAATTCCCGGCCGCTTTTTTCATGCCCTTTTCGGGCGGCTTTTCAGTTCTCACAATGTCATTGAAACGGTCAAAGGTCTGCATGGCTTTAGCCTGGGCGGAGGCTATGGCGTGGGCATAGATGTTGGCCGTGGTGCTAGCCTGGGCGTGGCCCAGCTGCCGGGATACCACAACCAGAGGCACGCCGTCGGCAATCATCAGGGAGGCGTATGTGTGCCGCAGACTGTGAACCGTCACCTTCGGCATACCGGACCGGGCGATAAAGCCGCTAAACCATTGCGTCAGGCTGTCGGGGAACATGGGCGCTCCTGTGTCGGTAGTGAACACCCGCCCGTCCTGATCCTCCCAGGCGTCCCCCAGCTGCTCCCGTCTGGTGTCCTGCCAGGATCTATATTCCAACAGCAGCATAATAGCCGCAGTGGAGATGGGCAGAGGCCGGGCCGAGGTGGTGGTCTTCGGTGTGCCGACATAGACCCCCTTTCCGGGCAGATAGTTGGAGGTCTGGCGGATGGTGATGGTATGCCCATCCAAGTCTACGTCCTGCCAGCGAAGGCCCAGAAGCTCCGCCCGGCGCAGGCCGGAAAGCAGGTCAAAGGTGATGGGGGCCCGCCACTTGACCGGCTCGGCCTGCAACAGCTCCAGGAGCCGCCGGGCGTCATCCTCCTCCAGATAGGCCGCCTCATGGCCGCCCAGGCTGGGCTTTTCCGCTGCGTCTGCCGGGTTGATCTGGATATAGCCCCACTTGACCGCCCGGGAGAGGACGGAGGAGAGGGTACGGTGGTAGGAGATTACGCTTGCCGGGGCCAGCGGTTCCCCGTGGGTGGTGAGGGTAAAGGCCCTGGCGGTCTTCATCCCTACGGCCTGGGCGATAGCGTCAGCGGATTCCCGGTTGATGGGCTTGCCATCTATGGCCTGCTTAACGGTGGCCCGGCTGACGCCGGCGCGGTCGGCAAAAGCGGTCAGAGCTCCGCGCTGCGTCCCGATCCGCTCCCGTAGGTCAATTTTACAAAGGGCGGTGGTGCGGTTGCGGATCCCCTTCTCCTGGAGGTTTTGGTAAAAGCTGTTGATGTGGCCGGTACGGAGGTCACAGAGACGGATGTGGCCGATGGCCTGGTTGATGCGCTGAAGGTGCTCCGTGTAGGTGGCTATGGTTTTAGGCTTGAGATACAGCTGGGCGTACTCGGTCATGTACTTCTCCGCAAAGTCGACAAAGCGCATGTTGCCGTTGGAGGTGGCCCTGGTCAAAACTTTTTCCTCGAACAAGACCGCTTGCCGCTCCAGCTCTTTCTTGATCTGCCGCTCGGACATCCCCGGTTCCGGTACCCACGTCATATACTGACGGAGCCGCTTGCCGGCATAATCATAGCCCTGGGAGACGGTAATTTTGTAGCCTCTCCCCTGTTTTTGAATGGTTGCCATTGAAATTCCTCCATTTCTATGATATAATAGAGGAGCAACAGGCCCTGGAAAGTTTGTTGCTCCTTTAGCCGCTCCTAGTGCTACCAACACTGGGGGCGGTTTTTTCATGCCCATTCGTCTGCCGGATGTTCCGGCATGACCTCTCCCATTCGATACTCCGCAAGGGCTTTGCTGACACCCATATAGGCGGCCGCACAATCATAACTGCGGGATAGATAAGGCTGCAATTCTTCGTCGCTGTATATCAGATCAACCGCAAATCGGTTGGCCTCGGTTTCAAACCGCTGTGTCACCATATATGTGTTTTGGTCCATAAAAATCCGGTTCATCCCACGGTGGAGAAGATGGTGGGCCAGTTCATGGGCGCAAACGAGACGTTGCTGCTGCTCGTCCAATTCATCATTGATGTAAATGAGACGCCTCCTTTTTGCGCTCTGTTGAAAGCCCCGCATGTCTACCAATGGCGCGAAAACGACAATAAAGCCTAATTCGTTTGCAATGGTAAAGGGGTCACGGGTACCGTGATTTCTGGCCAGACCATCCGCAATGGTCTTGGTAGACATGACATTACCCCTTCTTGTATTTTTTCGGTGTATAGGTTTTCTTATTGCGGCGCCGGGCCTCCTCCAAGCCGATCCGCATAGCGGCAGCCATAGCGGCCCTAGCCTCGTCAGACATGGGAACGCCATCAAACATCAAGTCGCCGCTTTCCGAAAGATCTTCCATAATACGGTCCACATCTCGAGCCACATCGCGTCGGTCCTTTTCGGTAAGGGCGGGCGCTTTTTCTGTTGAAAAGGCATCTGAAGTATCTAACTTGCTCCAGCCGTCCCAATCGGGGCCCATCATTTCAGAGACCGTAGTACCTAGTGTCTTTGCAATTTTGCCTAATTGTGAGAGGGATGGCTCAATTTGCCCGCTCTCATATTTCGACACGGTTGCACGATTGATTCCTAAAAGAGATGCAAGACCATCTTGCGTAATTCCGGCCTTTTTTCGTGCCTTGCGTATTCCAGTAAAGTCCACAATAGTCACCTCCTAAAACAAATGTAACTTAAAAGCACAAAAATGTCAAGTGAAAATGAAAAGTGCTTGACGAGCACAGGATGGCATAGTATAGTGTGCCTATGAAGCACGAAAAGGGGGTGAATGTGCGTGAAAATCGACAATCAGAAATTGGACTTGGCCCTTGCACGGCGGTGCTTGAATATGCGGGACTTGCGTAGGGAGAAAAATGTATCGCAACAGACGCTGACCCGTATTCGCCAGGGCGAGGAGGTTCTGCCTAAAACCGTGGGCTGTATTGCTATGGCATTAGGCGTGGACCCAGAGGAAATCGTTGAAGCTAATAATTAGAAAGGGGCAAGACAATGAACGAACTCGAAGTAAGGAAGGTGCCCTTCATGGGCACGGAACTCATGGCGGCCCGGGACAACGACGGGCAGATTTGGGCGGGTGTCCGCTGGATGTGCGATGGCATTGGTCTGAGCCAAGGGCAATCGAAATCTGAGCGGCTGAAAATCCAGAACGACAAGGTTCTCGCCAAAGGGGGACGAAATTTCGTCCTCCCTACGAATGGAGGCAATCAAAGCACGCTCTGCCTCAAGCTGGACTACGTTCCCCTCTGGCTGGCGAAAATCGCCATCACGCCCAAGATGGAGCGGGAGACTCCTGAACTGGCGGCGAGGCTGGAGCAATACCAGCTCAAGGCCAAAGATGTGCTGGCGGCGGCTTTCCTCCCTCAGAGCAAACAGCAACCCGCCACTCCTGCCCCTGTGGAGCAACGGGCCCTTACCACAGATGACTACATCACCGCGGCTCGGCTGGCCTCTGACTGTCGGAACGAACGATTGCCCTATGTGCTGGGCTTTCTGGAGAAAGGCGGCTTTAATATCCCCAAGGTGGAGGAACTTCGTCAGGACAAGCCTTCTTTTAAGCTGAGAGTTGAGAGGACCTTTGTAAACCTGGAGGATTTTCTGTGAATAAAAATGCCCCGTGCGGTAACACAGGGCGGATGGCAGATGTTCGCCGAATTTACGGAGTGTGTATCGCCCATTGTTGGGCGACGGGGCGATGGTTCACCTCATTATCAGATGTAGAAATTGCGGGGGCGGAGAGTGCGGTGGCCATGCGAGTGAGTGCGGCGCTCATGTTCTTGGTTCCCGGAATCCAACATGAGAGGAGGTGAGGACATGAAGGCAATCATTATCCTGGACGGCACACCCAAAGAAATTGCCGCCCTGGTGGTTGCGACACAAGAGCGGCAAGATGCAGAACTGCGCGATCCAATTGCTGACTGCCTGGAGCGGATTGAAAAAACGCTCCCTGGCGGTACCCAGGAAGCGCTCTCTAGGATTGTCGAGCGGGAAGTTAATCAGATGTTTCAGTCCGCTTTATCCGATCATACTCGCGTAGAGTACAAATGATTGCTGGTATGACCATTTTGCAGGCGGCAAGCTGTATTTCTTTTCCGTCTTGCTCTGCAAACATCTCCTGTAGTTTCGCTTCTGTGCGGCGCTGCAATTCAAAGCATTGCTCGTTCGTTAGTTCCAGCTGTAAGCAGTCAAGTAAAAAGGGCCAAATTTCGCCACAAAGTATACCAGTTTTG
>CATEPI010000040.1:0-22048 GCA_949525845.1 uncultured Eubacteriales bacterium | reverse complement strand
CTGAAAAACATCATCGCCCTGTGCGCCGGCTGCTGCGACGGCATGGGCTACGGCGACAACACCAAGGCCCTGCTCATGACCCGGGGGCTGGCCGAGATGGCCCGCCTTGGCGTGGCCCTGGGAGGCCGGAAGGACAGCTTTACTGGCCTTGCAGGCGTGGGCGACCTGATTGTCACCTGCTGTTCGATGCACTCCCGCAACCGCCGGTGCGGCATCCTCATCGGCCAGGGCAAGCCGGTGGACGAGGCCGTGAAGGAGATCGGCGCGGTGGTGGAGGGCTACTACGCCGCCAACAACGCCCGCACCCTGGCCCAAAAGGCGGGGGTGGAAATGCCCATTGCCCAAGCGGCCTATGAGGTCCTCTACGAGGGCCGGGACGTCCACGCCGTCATTACCGACTTGATGCAGCGGGCCAAGCGGTCCGAGAGGGACGAGAGCTACCTATGACAGAAAAACTCTACGAACAGGACCCCTTTCTGGTCAAATTTGAGACAAGCGTGGTCTCCTGCGTTAAGGGGAAGAAGGGCTTCGACGTCATTTTGGACCGTACCGCCTTCTACCCCGAGGGGGGCGGTCAGCCCTACGACACCGGGCGGCTGGAGCCGGTGGGCGGAGAGAGGAAAGTCAAGGTGCTGGAGGTCCACAGCCGGGAGGGGGAGATCGTCCACACCTGCAACCACCCCCTGGAGCCGGGGACGGCAGTTGCCGGGGTGATCGACTGGGACCGGCGGTTTGACCTGATGCAGCAGCACTCCGGGGAGCATATTGTCTCCGGGCTGGCCCACTACCTCTGGGGCTGCGAAAACGTGGGCTTCCACATGGGGGCGGAAGTAATCACCATCGACTTTGACCGCCCCCTCACCGAACAGCAGTTTGCCACCCTGGAGGAGACCGCCAACTGGCACCTCTGGCAGGTAAATCTGCCGGTGAACATCACCTACCCCTCCCCCGAGGAGCTGGCGCAAATCCACTACCGGAGCAAAAAAGAGCTCACCGGTCAGGTGCGAATTGTGGAGTTCCCCGGGGCGGACTGCTGCGCCTGCTGCGGCACCCATGTGCGGTATCCCGCCCAGGTGGGGCTGGTCAAGCTGCTGTCCATGCAGAAGTTCCGGGAGGGGGTGCGCATCGAGCTGGTGTGCGGCGGCCGGGCCTTCCGCTATCTGAACCGGACATGGGATCAGAACGCCCAGGTGTCCCATTTCCTATCCGCCAAGCCTTTTGATACAGCGGGGGCTGTGGCGAAGCTGCTGGCGAAAAATGAGGAGCTCAAGGCCCGCCTTATTGTGCTGGAGGAGGACCGCTTTGCCGCTCTGGCCGGGCAGTATGCCGGGGCCAGGGATGTGATCCTCTTTGAGGACGGACTGTCCCCCGACGGTCTGCGCCGGCTGTGCGATGCGGTGCTCCACAGCTGCGGCGGGCGGTGCGCCTGCTTCTCCGGTACAGATGGGTGGGGATACAAATACGCCGTCGGACAGGCGGGGGGCGACCTGCGGGGCTTCGTCAAGGAGCTGAACAATACCCTCAGCGGTCGGGGCGGCGGCAAGCCCGACTTTGTCCAGGGGTCTGTTCAGGCTTCCCGGAGCGAGATTAAGGCGTTCTTTCAAGCTGCCATCAGGGAAGGGATGGCGCCGTGATGAACCGTGTCTTCTGTCTGGTGGGCAAAAGCTGCTCCGGCAAGGATACCCTCTACGCCCGCATCCTGGAGCGGTATCCAGGGCTGGTCCCTGTGGTCCCCTGCACCACCCGGCCCAGGCGTCCGGGGGAGGTGGAGGGACAGAGCTACCACTTTGTCACCCAGGAGCAGCTGCGGCAGTATGAGGACCAGGGCCAGGTGGTGGAAAAGCGGGAATACCATACCACACAGGGGCTGTGGACCTACTTCACCCTTCGCTTTGAGCTGGATACAGACCGCCTGCTCATCACTACACTGGCCGGGGCCCGGGCGCTGATGGACTGGTATGGCCCGGAAGCAGTCCGCGTGGTCTACCTCCATGTGGACGACCGCACCCGGCTGCTGCGGTACATCGACCGGGAGAGCCGGCAGGCCCGACCCGACTACGCCGAGGTCTGCCGCCGCTTTCTGGCCGACCAGGCCGACTTTTCCCAGGAGCAGCTGGCCCGGTTCCCTCACCTTCACCGGATTGACACCGGGGCGGAGGTGGAGGAATGCCTGGCCCGGTGGGACGCACTGTACCGGCTGGAGTAACCCCTCCCCCCGCCGGCGCATAGGATAGCACGGATTCAATCCAACAGGAGGTGTCTTCATATGGTGACTATGCTGGCCACTGTCGTCCGGGCCTGGGGTACTCAGGTGCTGGTGACCGACAATGCCAACGGGCAAGAGGTTCTGGTAAATACCAACAATTCCACCGGCAACCTGATGGCCGGGGAGCAGGTGCGGATCGTTTTTAACGGCGTTATGACCGCCAGCCTTCCGCCCCAGATTTCCGCCCAGAGCATCTGCGTTCTGCGCGTGTACTGAAAAACCAAACCCGCCGCGGGCCTTCTGGGCCTGCGGCGGATTTTTTTACAGATGGGTCTGGTACTCCCGATAGTTGTCCTGGAGCAGCCGGGGGGTGTCCAGGCCGTAGGGGCATTTGGATGCGCATTTGCCGCAGTGGAGACAGTGCTCGATTTTTTTCATCTCCTCCTGCCAGTAATCGCTCAGCCAGTCGGCGGCGGGGGCCCGGCGGAGCATGAGGGACATCCGGGCGCACTGGTTGATCTGGATGCCCACGGGACAGGGCATGCAGTAGCCGCAGCCCCGGCAGAAGTCGCCGGTGAGCTCTGTCCGGTCTCTGTCGATAACCGCCTGCCGCTCCGGGGTGAGCGCCGGGGTCTCCTCCACACAGGCCAGGAACTGGTCCAGCTCCCACTCGTGCTGCACGCCCCAGATGGGGACGACTCCCTCCTGACGGGCCATCCAGGCGGCGGCTACAGTGCCGTCTCGAAGCAGGCCCCCGGCCATCCCCTTCATGGCCACAAAACCCATGCCCTTGGCCCGGCATTTCTCCACCAGCTCCTGCTCCCGGGGGCCGGACAGATAGCTGAAGGGGAACTGAAGCAGGGCGTACAGCCCGGAGTCTACCGCCTCGTGAGCCACCGCCAGCCGATGGTTGGTGATGGCGATGTGCCGGATTTTCCCCTGCTTTTTGGCCTCCAGAGCGGCGTCATAGAGGCCGTCCTCCCCGCCGGGGCGGGGACAGAAGGCGGGGTTGTGGAACTGGTAGACGTCGATGTAGTCGGTGTTCAGCAGGCGCAGGCTGGTCTCCAGATCCTGCCGCAGCCCCTCCGCCGTCTGGGCAGCAGTTTTGGTGGCGATCACTACTTTGTCCCGAATGCCGGCGAAGGCGTAGCCCAGCTTCTCCTCGCTGTCGGAGTAAGCCCGGGCGGTATCGAAGTAGTTGATCCCCCCGTCTACCGCCTTGCGGAGCAGACAGGCCGCGTCCTCTTTGGAGATGCGCTGGATGGGTAGGCAGCCAAAGCCGTTTTTCTCAATGGTGATCCCGGTGGAGCCCAGTTGGATTTTTGTCATGAGGGGTCCCCCTTTCTATTGTAGGGGGCGCCGCCCTCGGCGCCCCGCGTCTTTTGGGAACGGGCCGCCGAGGGCGGCGGCCCCTACATTACATCCCTTTCAGCTGTCCCTCCAGCTTGGCCACCAGTTCGGCAAGCTGTATAGCCCGTTCTTTTTCCGCCTCCACCACATGGGCAGGGGCCTTGTTGACAAAACCCGGGTTGTTCAGCTTGGCGTTCAGCTTGTCCAGCTCGACGGACTGCTTTTTCAGCTCCTTTTCGATGCGGGCCTTCTCCTTGGCCAGGTCCACCAGCTCCCCCAGAGGGATGGACAGCTGGGCGGCGTGGGTAACGATGGACACCTGCCCGGCCTGGGCGGCTGCGTCGTCTGCCTGAACCTGGGTGAAGGGGACGATCTCTACCTCGCTGGCGTAGGCCAGCTTCTTCAGGAAGGGCACACCCAGGGTGAAGGTCTCCGTCTCCATAGTGGCCACGGTGAGATGGGCTTTCTTGGAGGGGGGCACGTTCATCTCGCTGCGCCGGCCCCGGACGGCCCGGATGGCGTCCATAATCAGCTCCATGGCCTTCTCCTCTGCCGGGAAGTTCATGGTCTCAGAGGCCACGGGCCAGTTCTGCATCATCAGGAAGTCCCCCTCGTGGGGCAGGGCCTGCCAGATTTCCTCCGTGATGAAGGGCATGAAGGGGTGGAGCAGCTTGAGCATTTCCGTCAGCACCCAGCACAGCACCTGCTGAGCCCGGACCTTGCTGTCCTCGTCCTCCCCCTGGAGGCGGGTCTTGGTCAGCTCGATATACCAGTCGCAGTAGTCGTCCCAGATGAAGTCATAGATCTTCTGGGCGGCCACACCCAGCTCATACCGGTCCATGTTCTCGGTGATCTCGGCCACGGCCCGGTTCAGCTTGGACAGAATCCACTTGTCCTCCAGCTCCAGCTTCTGGGGCAGCTGGCACTTGTCGATGGTCAGGTTCATCATCAGGAAGCGGCTGGCGTTCCAGATCTTGTTGGCGAAGTTGCGCATGGCCTCGCACCGCTCGGTGAAAAAGCGCATGTCGTTGCCCGGGGAGTTGCCCGTCACCAGGTTAAAGCGCAGGGCGTCGGCGCCGTATTTGTCGGCAATCTCCAGGGGATCGATGCCGTTGCCCAGGGATTTGGACATCTTCCGGCCCTTGTCGTCCCGGACCAGGCCGTGGATGAAGACGGTGTGGAAGGGGGGCTTCCCCGTGTGCGCGCAGGCGGAGAAGATCATCCGGGCCACCCAGAAGAAGATGATGTCGTAGCCGGTGACCAGCACGTCGGTGGGGTAGAAATACTTGAAATCCTCACTGTTTTCGTCGGGCCAGCCCAGGGTGGAGAAGGGCCACAGGGCGGAGGAGAACCAGGTGTCCAGCACGTCGGGGTCCCGCTCAATGTGCTGGGAGCCGCACTTCTCGCAGCAGTCGGGATCGGTCTCGGAGACGGTGACGTGGCCGCAGTCCGCGCAGTACCAGGCGGGAATCTGGTGGCCCCACCACAGCTGGCGGCTGATGCACCAGTCGTGGACGTTCTCCATCCAGTTGGTGTAGGTCTTGGCGAAGCGGTCGGGAACAAACTTCACTTCCCCCTCGTTGACCACCCGCAGGGCCTCCTTGGCCAGGGGCTCCATGCGGACAAACCACTGGGCGGAGATCAGGGGCTCCACGTCGCTGTGGCAGCGGTAGCAGGTGCCCACATTGTGGGAGTAGGGCTCGATCTTCTCCATCAGCCCCAGGGCCTCCAGGTCGGCCACCACCGCCTTCCGGGCCTCGTAGCGGTCCATGCCCTGATACTTTCCGCCGTTGGCGTTGACCACGCCGCTGTCGTCCAGCACCCGGATGGTCTCCAGATTGTGGCGCAGGCCCACCTCGAAGTCGTTGGGGTCGTGGGCGGGGGTCATTTTCACGCAGCCGGTGCCGAAGTCCATTTCCACGTACTCGTCGGCCACGATGGGAATTTCCCGGTCCATCAGGGGCAGGATGCAGGTCTTGCCCACAAGGTGCTTGTACCGCTCGTCGTTGGGGTTGACGGCCACGCCGGTGTCGCCCATCATGGTCTCGGGGCGGGTGGTGGCGACAACAAGGTAGCCGCTCCCGTCGGCCAGGGGGTAGCGCATGTGCCACAGGTGGCCGGGCTTGTCCTGATACTCCACCTCCGCGTCGGACAGGGCGGTGACGCAGTGGGGGCACCAGTTGATGATCCGGGAGCCCTTGTAGATCAGGTCCTTCTGATAGAGGGAGACGAACACATGGCGCACCGCCCGGGAGAGGCCCTCGTCCATGGTGAACCGGGAGCGCTCCCAGTCGGCGGAGATGCCCAGCTTCTTCTGCTGCTGGACGATGCGGGCGCCGTATTTGGCCTTCCAGTCCCACACCCGCTCCAGGAACTTCTCCCGGCCCAGGTCGTAGCGGCTGAGGCCCTCGTTGTTGCGCAGCTCCTCCTCCACCTTCACCTGGGTGGCGATGCCGGCGTGGTCGGTGCCGGGGAGGTACAGAGCGGAATAGCCCTGCATCCGCTTGTAGCGGATGAGCATGTCCTGGAGGGAGTCGTCCATGGCGTGGCCCATGTGGAGCTGGCCGGTGACATTGGGGGGCGGCATGACGATGGTGAAGGGCTTTTTCTTGAGGTCGCGAACGCCCCGGAAGCAGCCGTTTTCCTCCCACTTCTGATAAATGCGGCCCTCTGCCTCCTGGGGCTCGTAGACCTTGGGCAATTCTTTTTTCATGTTGACACTCCTGTTCCTTTGTATTAGATTATTTCAATATATTGGGTTGGATTTCCTACCTTTTCACAGAGAAACGTCGAAAAATCCGCTGTTGTTCCCAGAACGAAGGCATCCTTGCGCAGGATAAAATTCATTTTCCCATCCAGAAACAGATAGAAGCGATCTTTGTCCTCCCAGCAATCAGATATGGCATGATAGTGATAGCTGGAGGATTTTCCATTCTCACAGACAAAAAACGTATCATCCTCAAAAGAAAGACGCAAAGCCGTATCGGAGATTTTCCCTTTCAGCCACTTTGAATGATTAGCGGATACTGTCTGACCGGCGCTCCGATTGCCCCGCAGCCAGGATACCCCAAGCAGGACAAGGACAACGCCAATCAGGGTCAGCAGGTTGACGCCCCCGGACAGCAGGGAAAGCAGGGCCAAGAGGGCGCCAAACGCAATGAAGAGACCTCCAATTATCCGCAGTACAAAAGAAGTGCCCTTCAACCCAATCCGTACAGGTCCGCTGTGACAAGCGTGAGCGGTAAGCCATGCAGACCAATCTGTAGCGGTCACAGTCTCTTCAATTTGAAACAGCACGGCCCACCTCTTACTCTTTCAGCGATTCCTTCAGCTTATCGGGGATGTGGCTCATGCTCCAGATGGCGGCGTAGGGGCGCAGCCACCGGCGCAGCTGGCCGGGGGTGGCGTCCACCAGCTGAGCCTTGGGCAGGGGCAGGCCCAGCCCCCGCTTTCCGGTGAGCCAGACAATCTCGTCACACTCCACCGCCGAGCGGAATTTGCGGCAGTCAAAGATTTGGCTGGGCTGGCCGCCATCACCGAAGTACACCCGGCACTCATGTCCCTCCAGCTCGATGCGAAAGGGCAGGTTTCCGTCGTACTTGCCGGCCGCCGCCGCCGCGGCCCGGCTCTCCCGGTTGGCCCTTACCGACTCCGCCGGGTCGCCCCCCATGGTCTTGCGCATCACAGTCATGCCTACATAGAGGGCCAGAATCAGATACACAATGGTCATAGTGGGGTTTCCGTTTCGGAACTGGAGTATCATCGCGCCGGCCAGGAAAAGGGTGACTAATGGCCCCATAATCCTCCCCCGGCGGACGCTGCGCACATAGCTGAGGAGAATCAGAAAATCCCCCGCCACCTCCAGCTGGTCCGCCGTGCCCTGAAACACGATTTTTTCCGGCACGTCCTTGTGTTGGTTCATTGTCTTCCTCCTGTTCATTTTACCGCACTGCCTGTATTTTCAGCCCGGTTTTCTTTTGAATCAGCGCCCGAAATTCCTCCTCGGTGCCCCAGGAAAAGCCCTTCTTATTGTAGACCTGGCCGTGTTTCCGGTCCAGAAGCAGGGCAAAATAGTCCCTGGTCTCTACCACCACCCGGATCTGACTGTAGGGCCACCAGCGCTCCCCGCCCTGGGAGCGGCAGACGTAGCAGCGGTCGTCCTGAAAGGCGGCGTTGACCTCCCGCTCCTCGGGGGCGGTCCGCCGCAGGCCGATGGCCCCGTTCACCCAGTCCTCCCCCAGGATGCAGGCCAGCATGATGCCCCCCAGCAGCAGGTTCATCTGCCAGCCCCCCAGACCGGCCCGGACATAGATCACTGTGAGGTAGGCCTCCAGCAGGACCACGAACCAGGCCATCAGCCGCACCGGACCGTTCCGGCCCCGGCGCACCGTCTTGCGGGTCATTCTGGCCAGGGCGGTCATGGCCTTCTGGTCGATGGTTGTCTGAATCACGATCATTCCGTCACCCCATAAAAAACGCCCCGAGTCCAACAGACTCAGGGCGGCTGTATAACCGCGGTACCACCTGAATTTCCCCGGACGGGGACACTCTTTCTTCGGTAACGGGAAGTTCCGCCGCCCCCTACTGTACGTTCAGGGGCGGAGCCCGAAAGCCACCTTCTCCGGCCCGGGCAGGGACTTGCACCTTCCGTCCCCTCTCTGAACGCCCAAAAAACCGGGTACTCCTCTTTCGCATCGCCTTGTTTCGTTCATTATATGCAAAATCGGGGGCGTTGTCAAGGCAAGAAAATTCAGGGAAAATTAAAAAAATATCCCTTGACTGCGCACAGACAAGTGAGTAAAGTAGATAGGTAAAAAAGGGCTTCAATTGGGAGGTTGATTCCAATGGGTTATACAGGAAGACGGATGAGCGGCAGCCGGAGCCATTCCCGGCGCAGCGAGGCGGCAATACTGATTCAGACGCTGGAGCGGGTGCTGCTGTTCCCCGCGCTGCTGCTCTACCTGGAGCTGGTGCTGCACATCTATATGAAGACCAGCCTGGCCTACGCTCCGGTGTATGTTATTTTCAGCTTCGCGGCGGGCTTTTTCCTCTCCGCCCTCACTCTGGCCTGGACCCCAAAGGTAAACAGCATTCTTTCCAAGGTGCTGGCGGTGGTTATCTCGGTTATTTTCGTGGTGGAAATTATCGCCAAGACCATCCTGCAAACCTACTACGGCCCCAGCGCCCTGGGGGTGGCGGCAGGCAACAAGCTCACTGACTACGCCGATGTGATTATTTCCACGGTAATCCATTCCATCCCCATCATCCTGATCCTGCTGCTGCCCGCCGTGCTGCTGTGTATCTTCGGCAAGGGCTTCCCGGGCTTCGACCGGTTTGACGTCCGTTTTGCCGGGCTGGTGCTTGGGGCCTGTGTGGTCTGCCATATTCTGGCCATCGGCGTTACCCTCCTGCCCTGGAAGGGGGACATCACCCCCGCCATGCTCTATAAGGTGGACACCAACGTGGACGACCAGGTGGAGCAGCTGGGCATGTTCACCATGCTGCGGCTGGACGTAAAACACATGCTGTTCCCGCCCAAAAACAGCCTGGACAGCGATTTCAGCGGCATCGGCACCCTGACCCCGCCGGGGAGCTCCTCCGGCGGCGATGTCTCCACCGGGGACAGCTCCCAGACCGGGGAGCCGGTGCCGGTGGTGGACACCTCCCCCAACGTGCTGGACATCGACCTGGCCGCCCTGGCGGAGAGCGGGAAGAATGACGATATAAAATGGCTGGCCAGCTACTTCAACAGCGTTACCCCCACCCGCAAGAACCAGTACACCGGCATGTTCGAGGGCTACAACGTCATTGAGCTGGTGCTGGAGGGCTTCTCCGGCTACGCCATCGACCCCCAGCTCACCCCCACCCTGTATAAGCTGACCCACGAGGGCTTTGTCTTCAACAACTACTACACCGCCCTCCACTACACCAGCACCTCCAACGGCGAGTGCCAGACCCTGCTGGGTCTCTACCCCAAGAACGGCAACCCCATCACCATGAAGCGCACCGGCGAGGTTACATTTAAGGAGAACGGCCAGACCGTGGGCTTTAACGCCTACCTCACCCTGCCCCAGCAGCTGAAGCGGGCGGGCTACAACGTGCTGGGCTACCACGCCAACTCCGAGATGTACGGCCGCAAGGCTTCCCACACCAATCTGGGCTACGACTGGAGACAGTTTGAGTCCGGCTTCGAGGGCCTGGAGCTGAGCGAAAGCGGTAAGCTCCTCTGGCCCCAGCGGGACACCCACATGATTTCGGCCAGCGTGGACGACTATATCAACAGCGACACCCCCTTCCACGTCTACTACCTCACCATCAGCGGCCACATGCCCTACTCCAACAACCGCATTGTGGCCCCCTACCGGGACACCGTCCGGGCCCTGCCCTACAGCGAGACCACCCAGAACTACGTGGCCACCGCCATGGAGGTGGACCGGGCCCTGGAGCTGCTACTCCAGAAGCTGGAGGCGGCGGGCAAGCTGGACAAGACCCTCATCGTGGCCACCGGCGACCACATCCCCTACTTCAACGTGGACACCCTGGAGGAGCTGTCCGGCCAGACCTTCGGCAGCTCCAAGGACATGGAGAGCCTGAACGAAAAAAATATCAACTTCGACGTATATAAAAACTCCCTTATCCTCTGGTCGGCCTCCATGGATGAGCCGGTCATCGTGGATAAGCCCTGCTGTCAGGTAGATATCCTGCCCACCGTGTCCAACCTGCTGGGGCTGGAGTACGACTCCCGTATGCTGGCGGGCAGCGACATCCTGTCTGACAGCGAGGGGCTGGTGATCTTCACCTCCACCTGCTGGCGGACCGACCGGGGCTTCTACAACCGCTTCACCCAGGAGTTCACCCCGGCGGAGGGGGTCACTATGACGGCGGAGGAGCAAGAAAATTACGTCTCCGCCATGAAGAAACTGGTGAGCTACAAGCTGAAATCCACCCCGATGATTGTGGAAAACAACTTTTATAACGAGGTGTTCGGAGGGTAACCTCCTGCCTCCCCCCAACAAAACAGTTGCTTTTTTTCAATGGAGTGCTATAATAGAATCAACCCCAATCGGGCAGACTGAACAGAAGCCGCCCGCAAAGAAAGGAGCGCATATTATGAGCTTTGATCCCTATGAGTTTGACCGGGGCTATACCTCCGTACAGGGCGAGACCCTGGGTCAGTACACCGCCAAGACCTTCCTGTGGATGGTGCTGGGCCTGCTGGTCACCTTCGGGGTGGCGGTGGGCTGCTGGGTGACAAACACCACCCTCTACCTCTACTACTCCGGCAGCCTTCAGGCTGTCAGTCTGGGCGTGTTGATTGCCACGCTGGTGCTGGCCTTCACCATGGGCCACCGCATCCAGAAGATGCGGGTGGGCACCGCCATCGCCATGTTTGTGGCCTTCTCCGCCCTGTTTGGCTTTACCCTGTCCATCTACCTGTATATCTATGATCTGGGCATCCTGGCCTTCTGCTTCCTGCTCACCGCCGTCTACTTCGGCGCCCTGGCGGCCTATGGCTTCCTCACCGGGCGGGACCTGTCCAGCCTTCGGGTCATTCTGTTCTCCAGCACCATTTTCCTGGTTATTTTCGGGTTGCTGTCCATGTTCATCCCCGGGCTGGCAATGTTCGACCGGGTGATCTGTCTCGTCGGCATCGCCACCTTCCTGGGCTGGACCGCCTACGACACCCAGAAGATCAAGGTCTACTACAACTACTATTCCGTCTCCCCTGAGATGCTGGCCAAGGCCTCCATCTTCTCCGCCCTCCAGCTCTATCTGGACTTCATTAACCTGTTCCTGTACCTGCTGCGCTTCCTGGGCAACAAGCGCAACTGACATAGACAGCACAGCGGCCGCTCCATTTCGGGGCGGCCGCTGTTTCGCGTTTATTTGGCGTCAGGATCGTAGGCGGGGGTATCCACTGTAGTGGCCGGGCGCTTCTCCTCCTTGGGCAGCTTCCCGGGCAGCTCCTCCACGTAGCAGGGCTCCACAGCGGCGAGGTCCTCGTCGTCCGGGACCGGCACCCCTCCGGGCATAACGTGGCGGACAGCCGGGTCCTCAGTCCCTACATCGGCGGTGGCCCGCTGGCCCACCTGGACGTAGATGGCGTCGTCATCGGGGTCCAGCTCTGCCAGAACGACGAGGATGGGGTCGTAGACCTGGGTAAGGGTCAGCTCAATGCGGTTGGCCTCCTCGTTGATGCCCCAGCCCGCCATCACGTCGCGGAATTTCATGTCCTGGCCAGGGAGGGCGTTGAGCTGGTCCATCAGCTCTTTCAGCTGGGCCAGGGAGTACTTGCAGGAGGAGAACATCACCTGGTCGCTGCCCGTCCAGTCCAGCACTTGCAGTTCCAGACTTTTGTCCGCCGGATCCTTGTCCTCCACCAGCTGGACCACCAGCCAGCCGGAGCTGTCGATATAGGCCCCGCCGTACCAGTCGGGGTAGACGCCGTTGAAGCGGTCCATCAGCTCCTCATAGGCGTTCAGCGCCTCCTCCTGGGAAGGGGCGTCACCGATATAGGCCCCGCCGGGCAGGTCGCCGGTGTTGGGAGCAGGGAGGGCTCCGGTGTGGACATACAGCTCCTTCTGGGAGAACACTTTCAGGGAGTCTAGGTTGAAGGGGTCGTCCCCCTCGCTGTTTTCCTGCTGGTGGACGAACTTCCACCAGTTGGCCCAGGTCATCTGGTAGCCGATGGACTGGTACTCGTCGATCTCCTCCTGGGTGTAGCCCGCGTCCAGCATGGCGGCGGTCAGGTCCTCCGGGGTCATACCCGTGTCCTGGTCCCGGACGGCCCCTTCGCTTCCACCAGTGGCGGTGGTGGCGTTTTCCGGGACGAACCCAGTCAAATCATCCACCGTCACATAGCTGTGGAGGGCGGCCTTGCCCTCGGGTTTTCCGGCCTGATAGACGGCATACACGCCGATCACCAGCGCCGCACAGGCGGCGACGGCACCGTACTTCATCCAGGGTGTGGGCCGCTTCTTTGCCGGCTGGGCCAGCTGTTCGGTGAGGGCCGCCCGGACCTGGGGGGAGGGGATCATCTGCTTCTGCATGGAATCAAACAATTCCTTATTCATCGAAAAATTCTCCTTTCAGCTTCTCCCGGAGCTGTTCCCGGCCCCTTGTCAGCCGCATTCGGACGGCCCCGGGACGGATGGCCAGCACCTTGGCGATCTCCTGGGTGGACAGCTCCTGGAAGTAAAACAGATAGATAGGCAGGCGGTAGTCCTCGGCCAGGGCTTGCAGCGCCTCCCACACCCGGTTTTCTTCGGGCTCCCGGAACTGGACCGGTGCGTCCTCCCGTTCCGACAGGGGGACGGTTTTCCGCCTCCAGCTGGAGGCAGTCACCCGCCGGGACTGGTTGACGGTGGTGCGCAGCAGCCAGGCCTTTCGGTGCTCCTCGTCCCGGAAGGTTTTTCCGCATTGGCAGTAGGCCAGGAATACCTCCTGAAATACATCGTCGGCGTCGGCCCGATTGCCCGTCCGGGCCAGGGCCAGGCCGTACACCGTGTTTTGATAGCGGTCTATGATCGAATCCATCTCACCGCCCGCGCGCAGCGGCAGAGCTTCCATACGCAAGACCTCCTTTCACCTATTACTCAAAGCAGCGGGGGTAATTGTCACAGAAAACGGAAAATTTTTTGCGTATGGCGGTTTGTCCTGTTCGCAGATTTAATGCAGGGGCGTATCATCGTTTATGTCATGTCTGTGATAGTATGCATCCATTTTTCTATCCCTTGTCCAGTTTGCCGCCCCCTCTATGTAATCTTATCACAGAAGATCACCGGTATTGGCGATATAATAAATATATAATTTCTGGGAGGTCATGATATGGAAACCAAAACAAGAATGAAGCGGAGGGCTTTCATTCGTACGGATGACTGCGTCGCCTGTGGATGCTGCGCGAGAGTGTGTCCCCTGTCCGCCATTCAAGTCTGGCGCGGGGTTTGTGCGAAGGTTGATCCGGAACGGTGCGTAGGCTGCGGCAAATGTGCAAAGGAGTGTCCCGCTTCCGTGATTGAAATTCAGGAGGTGCGGGGATGAAAAAGCGCTGGTATGACTACCTGTGGATCGTGGAATTAACCTACATGGCCCTAGGGTTTTTCAATATCCTGTTCGCCTGGCTGGGCATGGTATTCTTTTGCGTTCCGCTGATTATCTCCCTGGTCTGGGGCACAAAGGGCTACTGCAACCGTTACTGCGGCCGTGGGCAGCTGTTCAGCCTGCTGGGCGGACGCTTCGGCCTGTCCCGGAAAAAGGACATTCCCAAGTGGATGAAAAGCAAGTGGTTCCGCTATGGGTTTTTGATTTTCTTCTTCATCATGTTTTTCCAGATGCTGTGGAATACCTATCTGGTCTTTGCCGGCGTACAGCATCTCAGGCAGGCGGTGACCCTGCTGTGGACCTTCAAGCTGCCCTGGCACTGGGCCTATCACGGGACCCTCTTTTCCCCCGGCGTTGCCCAGTTCGCGTTCGGATTTTACAGTGTCATGCTGACCTCTACCATTCTCGGCCTGATTACCATGGTCCTGTTCAAGCCCCGAAGCTGGTGTGTCTACTGTCCCATGGGTACCATGACCCAGCTGATTTGTAAAGCCAAAAGCAGCGGACAGTAATTTTATTGCAGTTTTACATAAGAAAGAGGAGGATAAAGGATGGGATTTTTTGATTTTCTGCATGGCCCTGATATCAACCAGGGCGTTGAAGAATATGGCGGACTGGAGGGGGCGGTTCTGCTGGATGTCCGCACGCCCCAGGAGTACCGGGAGGGTCACATCCCCGGCAGCATCAACATCCCTCTGCAATCTCTGAGCACAGCGGATCAGATTCCCGCCGGGAAGGATACCCTGCTTTTTGTCTACTGCTACAGTGGAGCCAGAAGCGCTCAGGCGGTGAGGCTGCTGGCCGGAATGGGCTATACCAATACCAAAAATATCGGCGGCATTGCCGCCTACAAGGGAAAGGTGGAACGCTGAAATGAAAGTGGTCATCATCGGCGGCGTGGCGGGAGGAGCCACGGCGGCAGCCCGGCTGCGCCGGCTGGACGAACAGGCGGAGATCGTGGTCTTTGAGCGGTCGGGGTACATCTCCTACGCCAACTGCGGTTTGCCCTACTACATCGGCGGGGTGATTGAGGACCCTGAAGCCCTGACCCTCCAGACGCCGGAGAGTTTCTTTACCCGTTTCCGGGTGGATATGCGGGTGCGCCATGAGGTCACCGCTCTCCACCCGGACAGAAAAACTGTCTCCGTCAAGAACCTGGAGACCGGGGAGGAATTTGAGGAAGTTTATGACAAGCTCATCCTCTCTCCCGGCGCCAAGCCTGCCCAGCCCCGGCTCCCCGGCGTGGGGCTGGAGCAGCTGTTCACCCTGCGCACCGTGGAGGACACCTTCCGCATCAAGGACTATATCAATGCCCATCATCCCAAGTCCGCCGTCCTGGCCGGCGGCGGCTTCATCAGCCTGGAGCTGGCGGAGAACCTGCGGGAGTTGGGGATGGAGGTCACTATTGTCCAGCGGCCCAGGCAGCTGATGAACCCCTTCGACCCGGACATGGCCGCTTTCATCCACGGTGAGGTGCGGCGGCACAGCATCCATCTGGCCCTGGGCCAAACCGTGGAGGGCTTTCAGGAGAAGGACGGAGGCGTGGATGTACTGCTGAAGGACGCGGCCCCGCTCCACACCGACATGGTGGTGCTGGCCATCGGCGTCACCCCGGACACTGCTCTGGCCAAAGATGCGGGGCTGGAGCTGGGGCTCAAGGGCAGCATCGTGGTCAACAACCGGATGGAGACCTCCGTCCCGGACATCTACGCCGTGGGGGACGCGGTCCAGGTGAAGCACTTTGTCACCGGACAGGATGCGGTGATCTCCCTGGCGGGCCCCGCCAACAAGCAGGGCCGCATCGCGGCGGACAACATCTGCGGCGGGGACAGCCGGTATCAGGGCAGCCAGGGCAGCTCCGTCATTAAGGTCTTCGACCTGACAGCGGCAGCCACCGGCGTCAACGAGACCAACGCCAAAAAGGCAGGCCTGGATGTGGATACGGTGGTTTTGTCCCCCATGAGCCACGCGGGCTACTACCCTGGCGGAAAGCTGATGACCGTGAAGGTGGTCTTTGAACGGGAGACCTGCCGCCTCCTGGGGGCTCAGATCGTGGGCTATGAGGGGGTGGATAAGCGGATCGACGTGCTGGCAACCGCTATCCGCGCCGGAATGACAGCCATTCAGCTGAAGGACCTGGACCTGGCCTATGCGCCGCCCTACTCCTCCGCCAAGGACCCGGTAAATATGGCGGGCTTTATGGTGGAAAACCTGGCAAAAGGAATTGTGAAGCAGTTCCATACTGAGGATGTGGGCGCCCTGCCCCGGGACGGCAGCGTGACACTGCTGGACACCCGGACAGCGGAGGAGTACGCCGGGGGCCATATCGAGGGCTTCCAAAACATCCCTGTGGATGAGCTGCGGGAGCGGCTGGGGGAGATTGAACCCGGCAAGCCGGTCTATGTGATCTGCCAGAGCGGCCTACGCAGCTACATCGCCTGCCGGATTCTGGCCGGGTACGGCTATGAGGCGTATAATTTCGCCGGAGGCTTCCGCTTCTATGACGCGGTAACCAATGACCGCCGGCTGATCCAGTCGGCCACAGCCTGTGGGATGGACCAGTAAATGATGAATACCCCTCCTCAAGCTCCAGCGGAGCTGAGGAGGGGTATTTTCATGTATCCCGCAGAGCTGTCAGCTTTTTTTCATTCAGAAGCTCCACCGTGCCCCGGGACAGCCTGACCATGCCCTCGCCCTGTAAGTAACGGAGCATCCGGGTGACCACCTCCCGGTGGGTCCCTAGGTGGTTGGCGATGGTCTCGTGGGTGATAGACAGCCGGTCCGTCTTTTCAATCGCTGCTTCCTCCAGAAGAAAAGCAGCCACCCGCTTATCCATACTTTTCCACATAACCTGTTCCACCAGCCACATGACCTCTGAAAACCGGGCGGCCATGACCTCGTTGGTGTAGTTGGATAGCGGAGCGGACTGCTCCATAATACTCCGGTACACCTCTGCAGGAATGACCCAGAGGCCGGTATCCTTCTCCGACTCAATGGTGATGTCAAACTGTGCACTCCGCAGCATGCAGGAGGCGGAAAACAGGCAGATATCCCGGTCAAACAGACGGTAAATGGTGATTTCGCGCCCCTCGTCGGAAAGGATATAGGCCCGGAGCTGCCCGGACTGCACCAGCAGCAGCCCGGTGCAGTCCGCGCTGCCGTTGTGGATTACCGTCCCCTTTTCTATTTCACGAAAAACCAGATTGTCCAGAATGCGTCTCTGCTGGTCCGCTGACAACCTATCCCATACAGGGAAGCAGCTTTGAAACTCCATTATCCGCCGCATTTGCCCCCATTTCCGGCACAGCCGTGCTTATCCTCGCCGCAATGGCCGTGATGGTCATGGTGGCTACAGTGGACATCATCATAGATTTTCACCTGGCCGGTGTGCCCGAAGTGCTGGAACACCTGGCCGCTTTCATAAGGTACCGCAATTCTCATGTCTGGATTTCCTCCCTTTTTAAGCCGCCCTTCCCTCCACGGGAAGCCGCTTACATATGGTGAAAATAAAATACTCTATATTATGAAAAAAATCAAGTTGCTATGAAATTTGGGAGTGTCCTACCGCGCATTTTATCACAGTCAAGAGAATTGGCACGATTTGTAGGGGCGCACATTGTCCGCCCCTACATAAAATCTGCGAATAGGACACACCCCCCCAAAGGGGCCAACTTGCAAAAAAATTTCTCTGGGCTCTTTCGCAAACCCAGAGAAAATTTTTTGGTCTTGACGCTGTTTAAACATGTCCGGTGTACCGTCCCCCAAAGGGGGACTCCTTATAAATCTCCCGTCCCGCCCGCTGGCGGCTCCGATCTCCTTCACTGTAAAGAAAATTCCTTTACTTGTCTAAATTCTTCTTGACATTTACCGTGTAAAAATTATCTATTTTCTTTCCTGGCCCGATCCACAGGGCCAGTTTTTATTATTTACAGAAAGTTTACAAAATTTCGGGCCGTTTTTGCCTTTGAGCGGTGCGTATTAAATTGAGAGGTAAAGGAGGGAAGTATATGAAGCCTCTCGCTAAACAGCTTTATCTGTTTCTTTCTGCCTGTGGCGGGAACTGGAGAAACACCATCTTTGTCTCTTGTCCAAAATCGGATTTGGTTCCTGGGTTCCTGATGGCTGCGGACCGGGACGGATGCCCGGTCATCATGGAGCTGGAATCATTCCATCAGATGACTGGGGAACAGATCGACCCCGCTGAGTGCTATGGGCAGTTGTCGAAGGACGCGTTTGAAAGTGTCTTTGCTCAGTACCTGCTCTGGCACACCAATCAAACTTGAAGGAGGTATCCATAAATACATCAAATGTCCCTACTGCGGCTCCCGGGCGCTCCTGCGCCCCGCCGCTGTCGTTTACGGGCAGGGCTGCAAAGAACTTGACACAGAACTGTATGTCTGCGCCAGGTTCCTCGCCTGCGACGCCTATGTAGCCGCCCACCGCCACAACCATCTGCCCATGGGGACGCTGGCCAACCGGAAGCTGCGCCGCAAGCGCATACAGGCCCATACCGCGTTCAACCGCCTGTGGCAAAGCGGCCTTATGACTAAGCGGGCCGCCTACCGCTGGCTCCAGGTGCAGTTGGGTCTGCCCCAGGAAGAGGCCCACATCGCTAACTTCTCTGAATGGCGGTGTGACCAGGTCATCCAGCTGTGCGGCCGCTTTCTGGCCCCGAGCAGCAAGGCGGCATGACCAACAACTTTCACACAGGAAGGAAGGCGAGATCATGAAATACGATTTTACCCTCACACCCAAGCAGCAAACTTTGGCGGAGCAGAATCTGTCTCTGGTGGATAAGGTCATTTCCCGCTATATCCATACCAATGAAAGTGTCTACGGGCTGGGCTATGAGGACCTACGCCAGGAGGGCTGTCTGGCCCTCTGCCGGGCCGCCGCCACCTATGATGGCGTCTCCGCCCAGTTCAGCACCTATGCCACCACCCTGATCCGCAACCACCTGACTGACTGCTGCAAGGCGGTCAGCGCAAGACTGAGAAACCTTCCAGCTGTCCCCCTTGATGTGGGCCCGCCGGAGGAAGACCGACCGCCCGGTTTTCCGGAGCCGTCTGTGGAGGACGGAGTGGACGCCCTGATCGACCGGCTGGACGCAGACGCCCTGCTCTCAGACTGCAAGCGCAGATACAGCGGAGTAGCCCGACTGGGTATTGAGGCCCTGGAGCTGAAGATCAAGGGCTACAGCGGCACAGACATTGCCCGGCTCTACAACACCAAGCCCAGCCATGTGGGGGCGTGGATCTCCAGAGCCGCGCAGAAAATCCGAAAAGAGGGTGCTGTTGAAAAAAAGTGTCTCTGATTCGTAAAAGAAAGTAGTAACAAAAAAGGGAGGTCACCCCATGGAAAGCAGTACCTTTTATACCGCAGTCGGTCATTTCCGCCGCAAGACAGATGGAAACGGCCAGTCCTACCCCGTTATTCTGATCAATCAGGAGGAGTATCTGGTGGATATCCAGGAGATGTGCGTCTGGACGATCCTCAGCTGGCGGCTGTTCACCTACCAGCAGGCCGAGGAGGAATACAACTGGTTCGCCGGCGCATGGCTCACCAATCCCACCCGCACCTTTGAAGCCTGCCTGAAACGGCTGGAGGTCCGCGGCCTGGCAGCCTCCGGCAGTGGCAGCACGGACTTCGAGGCGCTGTACGACCTGCTGGGCAGTCTAAGCGTGGTCCCCCTGTCCGAGAGCTTTCCCCTGCGCCTGGTCACGTTCCTGAAGCTGATGTTCAGGGGGACACCCTTCTCCACGGCCAGGGAGCTGTTTCAGAGGGACAAGCCAAGCCCGCTGGAGGCTAGGGTGATGGCGCTGTCCCGGCAGGCCACCCTCTCTACCGCCGAGCTGGTCAAATGTGCCGAGGTGGACGCCCAGGATGTCTCCTCCGGGGAGAAGATCATGGAAGCGCTCTACAACGATGACTTCACTACCAGCGACAACATCCAGTGGGAGATGCTTCGGTCAGACTACCGGGCGCCCATTACTCTGGCAGTTGCAAATCTCTACCTGCGCAAGCAGATTATTCTGGAACGGATCTGAAATTTTTTCTTGCCGGTGCAGAAGAATGAGAAGCTATCCCCTATTTATTATTTGCGGGCAAATCCAAACCAAGAACTGTCCGGCTTTTATTGGAAAGAACTATTCGCCTAAATCCAAAGAGGGCGATAGATTTTTCGTGAGCCGGACACTCACGACAATCAATTCCAGGCCCAGCAGCATAATGTGTGTCTCAAATTTCTCTATAGGGTAAAACAGAAGCATGACTGAGAAAACGAATCGGACAAGGAATTCTGCGAAGTAAAGGAAGGCCCCCATTCCACGGCTATGATCCTGTATCAAAGCGGACAAAGACCTTGAGGCTTTTCGGATGCCGATAATGGCCCAAGTGGTTCCAAGGGGACCAATCGACCCTGCGCCATGAAACACACACAGAATCCCGATCAGCAATAAAACAAACCCACTGGCTAATTCAGTGGAGCGGTCCGCTGCTGCATGGCTGCGGAAATAGGCTGCTATATAGGTTATTCCTGCCACAGCCATCGTACCACCCAAAATGTATGGCAAGCCTACTGTGATTTGCCGTGGGAAAATGACACATAGCAGACCAATACAGGTGAAAAAAATGTATAGTATGCGTTTTATCGGTTTTCACAGCCTTTCTGCACAAACAGAAAATTGATATTTCTACCCTTCCCGCATAAGACGCCTGCTCACCGCCATCCCAAAGGCGTTGGGTCCCACATGACAGCCGATGCTGCAAGTAAGGGGGCAGTGGACAATATCATTTCGAAACAGCGTGCTGGAGGCCATTGCCAGCCAGCTGCCGGAGGAAGCAGGGTCCAAATAGCTGTCCGCCACAGCTACACTGATATCCCAGCCCCTGTCGGTAAACAGCTCTATGTTTTTGCCCATCTCCTCCATCAGCCGTTTTTTACAGTTGTCCGTACCCCGGACCTTTGCGCAGGCATCCAGCTTGCTCCCTTCGATTTTCAGCAGCGGTTTCATATTCAAAATTGACCCCAGAGCCGCCCCGGCAGCCGTTACCCGTCCGCCCCGTTTCAGATAGTCCAGTGTATCCAGGCCAATGTAGATCATGGAGTCATAGGCGCTCCGCTCCAGCTCCGCCCTGATCTCCGCGGCCGTACAGCCGGCGCCGGCCAGGGCCTTGGCGTCCAGCACGGAATCTCTGAGGGACAGGGAAATGCGGTGGTTATCCACCACCTGAACTTTTCCGCCATATTCCTCCGCCAAGACCTGGGCCGCGTGACAGGAAGAACTCAATCCACTGGACATGGGGATATATACCAGCTCGTCATGCTCCTCCAGTACGCTGTCCCACAGGGTCAAAACATCCCCCGGCGCAGGCTGAGAGGTGGAGACTGCCGGACATTGGACAAGGTACTTGTAGAATTGGGAGACCGAGATATCCTTGCCCTCATAATAGGTTCGGCCGTCGATTTGCAGCGGCATTGGGAGAGAATAAATCCCCAGCAGACGGCCTTCTTTTGGGAAAATGCCGCTGTTGGTATCTGTTACGATTGCAGTTTTCATAAATACACTCCTTATGGTTTGTGCTTATAATCCCGTAAAACCCGCCCGCAGGCCAGGAAGGAGAAGATCGCCACGGCAAAGCCGCAGCCCATGGCCGCCCAGAAGCCCGGCGACCCCGGGGCGGATACCTGGCTGCCCAGGATCGTGGTGGCAACCATCCCAGGCGCAAGCCCTAAGATACTTCCAGCCAGATAGGCGGGGTAATTCAGCCCGACGCAGCCGAAGTACAGACTGACCACATCCCCCGGCAGGACCCCGGCCGACCGGGTGAGTACCGCAAACTGTAGACCGCTTTTCCGGCGCAGCGTCTCCAGGATCTCCAGCCTGGGATATTTGGCCCGCAGATGGTCCAACAGCCTGGACCCCAGCAGCCGCCCCATAAAGTAGGGGATGGTATCGCATACCACCAATCCCAGCACATTGATCAGAATGGCCTCCAGCAGAGGAAACAAAATGCCGCATAGAAGGTACAGCGTCACTAGGGAAAAAAATACCGTAAGACTTTTTACCCCGTACATGAGCGTCACAAGCAAAATTGCCAGCCCGTGATTTTGAGGGAGCCACTGTGCCAGGTCCTGGTACGTCAGCGACCGGCCGATCAGAAAAAAGGCTGTGATGCAGACCGCTATGGATATAATGGGGATCGCCTTGTACCAGCTCATTTTGGTTCGTTTCATGATGGAGCAGACCTCTTTTCCCAAGTGTTTTGAAAATTTGTCCTTTTCTGTTGCTTTTTTTCGGTGCGGAAGCTATAATTTTAAAAAATCTATAGCTCTCATAGGTGATTGCGAAAGTCGCCCCAAATAGGACAAAAAGGGATGACACGCCAGCC
>CATEPI010000039.1:0-22653 GCA_949525845.1 uncultured Eubacteriales bacterium | reverse complement strand
GTGTCACTCCCCTTGCATCCAGGGAGCTCGGTTCGTTCCACAGACCGGACACGGCAAAAGGTCTCCTAACCTCTACGCGCATTGTAGCAAACGAAAATTTGAAAGTCAACACCTTCGGGGCAAGTGTAACAGAACAGTAATATTGCCGTAACAGACCGGGGGAAGTGTTACAAAAGGAGCCCGCGCCCGTCTTATCAATATGGACAGCCTGCGAAAAACCCGGCCGGTCCGACCTGTAGGGCAGGGGTTCTACCCCTGCCTGTCCCCTCCGTCCCCCGCGGGGCAGAGCCCTTGCCCTACTCAGCTTATGAGACAAGCGCGCAAAAGAGAAAACCCGCCGTTGACAAACGACAGGGGGGTGGGTATAATATAGAGGAAGGGCGCCGCGGCGATAGTCAAAGCGGTTGGCCTTAAAGCGAGGTTATTTCAGTAAAACAACCGTCACCGTGCCGGGTGGCGGTTGTCCTTTTTTACCTTGATGGTCACTGTGTAACCAAACATATGAAATGTTAAGGTAACAGGCATACTCACACCTCCTTTCGGATGGTGTGCCAACCGCCATATGTTCAACTGTCGTTGCTCCGCAGCGCCCAGCCTCCGCCCGGAGGCTGGGATTATTCTATCACAGCCTCCGGGCTATGTCAATTTCCGAAGGAAGAAAACAGAGGGCCGGTCTCCCGGCCCCTGTTTGTATTCACTTCTGGTCCGCTGTCTTGAGGTATACGCGAATTATTTTCTTGATTTCCTCCACCGTGTAGGTCTGCTGTGCAGGCGCTTCGTCCAAAATATCGAACAGGTCAAACGCCATCGCCTTTCTGGTGTCCTGCCGTTCCGCTTCAGTGCCCATATAGCTAACCTCCTTCTATTTAATCCTCCAGTGTGGCTTGGAGGTCCGCCAGAAGCGCGTCGATCCGTTCGCGCATCTTCTCTATATCGGTTTCGGCGCGGGCTTCCCTTAAATCGCGGATAATGACGCGAAGAAAACCGCCAAACGGCTTATCGGTCTGTCCCATGTCTAAACCCTCCTTATTTATTCTATATTTATATTGTATCCGATTTTTCGGGGCTTGTCAACCGTCCGGCCTGTACCCGGGCGGTATTTTCTATCCCCGGCGGTCCACCCGGATTACCAGGGCGGTGCGGTCGTCGGTGGCGTCCTGTAAGTCCCGGGTGACCAGCTCCCGAGCCAGGTCCTTGGGGCTCTCGCCGTCGAAGCCGGCCAGCCGCTCCCGCAGCCAGCTGTCCTCCGGGCCGGGGCACACCCCGTCGCTGATCATCAGCACGCAGTCCCCCGCCCCCAGCCGCAGGGGGAAGCGGTCCAGGGCGGTCCCCTCCCCCTCCGCCAGCCCGGCAGGCAGGGACTTGCCGCTCAGCCGCTGGACGTTCCCCCCTTTTTTTATATAGGTGGGGGCCGCCCCCAGCTTGAACAGCTCCCCCTCCCCGGTGAACAGGTCCAGCTGGAGCAGGTCAACGGTGGTGAAGCCGCCGGTCTCCTCCCCCCGCAGGGCCAGGGCGGAGGACAGGGTGGTGAGGGCCCGGGGGGCGTCCACCCCCGCCTGGAGCAGCTGCTCCAGCAGGCGGACGGCCAGGGTGCTCTCCCGATTGGCCTCCGGGCCGCTGCCCATGCCGTCGCACAGTAAAAGGTAGAGTTTTCCGTCGTGGCGCTTGAAGTAGGTGCCGGCGTCGCCGCTCACCGTCTCGCCGGTCTTCTTCCGGGCCGCCACCCCGGCCACCGCCATCAGCGGCTCCTGCTGAATCAGGGACAGGGCGTCCTCCCCCTCCAGCTCCACCCGCAGGGGGGCCCCCAGGGCGGCGGACAGCTCCTTCAGCCGGCCGGGCCGGGCCAGCACGGAGCACTGGGGGCCCTCCGCCTCCACCCGGAGCAGCCCCCGGCCGTCCCGGTAGACGGTGGCCCGGGCGTCCAGCTTCCACTCGGCGATCCGCTGGCGCAGCCGCCGGCCGCCGGCGGTGTCGGGGGTGAGCTCCCGGCTCAGCTCGGCCGCCGCCTCTCCCAGCAGGTCGGACAGCTGGGCATACTGCCGGCACACCGCCGCCCGGCTCTCCCGGATGCGGGCGTTGTACTGCCGGCGGTAGAACAGGGCGGTGAGCTCCTCATTCACTGCCGTCACAAATTCGGGAAAGTGGATGCACCGGTCGGCGAAGTGGCGGGGGAAGTCCCCCCGCTCCGCCCTGCCCCGCTCCACCATGGCGGGGGTGGCGTCGTTGAGGGCGTTGAAGGTGGTATTGTAGTCTGTTTTCCAGCACCGGTCCCGGAGGGAGCACCCCCGGCACTGCCGCCCCGCCGCCCGGTCGAAGACGGTGGCCACGTCGTTGTCGTTGTCCGGGGTCCGGAAGGCGGAGCGCAGGGAGTCGCACAGGGTGCGGAAGGCCTGGGCAGTGCGCTCCAGCTTCTGCTGGACCAGCCGCTGGCCCCTGGGATCGGCGGCCGCCTCCGGGACGGGGCGGGCACCCAGCCAGTTCAGCACCCGCTCCGGGACCAGCAGAGCCAGGATACAGGCCCCCACGCCCGCCAGTCCCAGGGCGGGCACGCCTAAAACCGTTATGGGCGCGATGGCGGCCAGGCAGGCGCACAGCAGGGCCAGCGGCCCCACCCGCCGGGCGGCGGCAGAGGGCCTGTCCTTTTTCCGGCGGACCATGGGGGCCAGCGCCCCCCGGAAGGCCCAGGCCGCCGCCATGACCAGGGCTGCCTCCAGGGCCAGGCCGGCGGCCCCCTCCGGTGTCCAGCCCTCCTGAGCCTGAACGATCACGCCTGTAAAGACGGTGAGCGTCCCGGCCACCAGGGGCATGGCCCAGGGGCGGCGGAGGGCCCGCCAGTCGTAAAAGGCGAAGTGCAGGGCAAAGGTGAGGATGGCGGAGGAGGAGTACCGCAGGCCGGTGGAGAAGTCCAGGGCGGTGAGCGAGCCGAAGCAGGCCCCCACCAGGGCGGAGGCCCCGAACAGCCCGGAGCCCGCCGCTGCCACAAAGGACACCCCCAGCGGAGCCCGGCCGGCAAAGGTCACGGCTCCGGCCAGCACCGCCGCCAGCAGAAAGTGGATGCCCATTTCGGTCAGCACCGCCAGCGGGGAGGGGGTAAGGGTCCGCACCGGCCGGTCCGCCTTTGGCTGGGCGCGCAGGGCGCTTATCTTGCTGTAAATCGTTTTGGCTGTCATGCCGGTCTCCTCCTTGGTGTAGGTTGGAGCCCCATTATATTCCAGTTTCTGGAAATTATGCGTCGAAACCGGTTGCCTGCCCCAAGGAATCCTGCCCAGGCTTGGATTTTGGCCGGTACAGCCGCATAAGAACGGATTGCAGGCGGCGGAATCCCCCCGCCACCGGACTGCGTCCGGCGGCCCTCCCCCCTTTGGCAAGGGGGGCTTTTGGGTGCTGACTGGTACGTTTTCGCTCCAAAGGCCCCTTGCTAAAGGCTGCGCCCGCAGGCGCGTTTCGAGGCCAACCGCCGCAAAGCGGCGGCTCTTAGGCCAAGATGGCTGGCATTTGCAAAGCAAACGACTGGATTCCTGAAAAAGGTGCAGCCCTTCCCCCTAAAGGGGGAAGGGCTGTCCGCTGCCGTTCAGCTATTTTTCATCATTCAGCAATTGAATGACTTCCACATGCTGTATCTGTCCCGGGTACGTTTCCAGCACCTCCCCGGTAAAGGTAACGGAAATGTGGTCGCCCACCTCCAGGTCGTCCGCCGGAATATCCGTGTACCTCCATGTGATTTTTGTCCCTTTCTCAATGGAGAAACAAAACTCGCCCCGGAAATTGATGTCGTTCACGTCCATGCCAGCCACGGTGAGGGTATCCCCCCGAATGTCAGAAATCGCGGCGTAAAAGGTTTGAGCGTCAAGGGCGGGACGTTCCCTGCGGGCCGCTTGAAACCCGGCGAAGTAAAACACCCCCGCAATGGCCGCGCTGTAGCAGAGCAGAACAATCACAAGCCCAGCTGTTTTTTTCTTCATAACAATACCTCCTTAATCATACCTTTATATTTTACAGACGTAAAACATTCAAAAATGTTCCCATTCTCAATGATTGAAAATCCTGTTGACATATTTACCCACAGGATTTATAATAATAACAGCAGGGTGGTTTTCTATGAGACGAGTGACGGTTCTGACTCGTCGGTAAAATAAAAATTGACCGAGCGAAGATGTTGAGTGACGGTTCCGACTCAACGGTAAAATAAAAATTGACCGAACGAAGCCGCCCAGCGGGGAGGGGATTACCCCTCTCCGCTTTTTTATTATTTGGAGTGTAAAATGATGGAATATACAGGTGATATTTACAGTCTGTCCACGCAATTTTTTACAGATTACCCTGACCGCCAATACCCAGAAATTGCAAGGAAGCAGGGGCGACCTTATTCCTGCCTGCTGATTGAATATTTTGACGATTTGTTCATCTGTATCCCGTTCCGCTCCCACGTTCCACATCCCTACGCATATCATTTTAAAACCTCGGCCCGGTCCCGGCGCAGCTCGTCTGGACTGGATTACACAAAATCTGTTCTGATTAAAAACAGTGATTATTTGGATACCGCTTCATCGGCAACCGTTGATCAGGATGAATATAAGGGAACCGCTGATTAAAGGCCCGTCAAACGCAATATGCAATCGAAATTGGGGGTAAAAATCCAAGTATAGGCCCGTATTGAGGGTAAAACACTCATTCTCCCTCTCTTATCCGATCTAAAGGGCGCAGGAACCCCAAGCGGGGCGTAATGAACCGCCCGCCCTGGCAAGCATATACAGGTTTGCACTGGCAAAGAGCACGTGTAATCGGTTGAGATTTTTTTGCAGTCCGCGGTAAACTGTCTTTCGGAAACCGAAAATATTCTTCACAATTCGGTAGGGATGCTCCACCTTACAGCGTACAGCGGATTTGCGGTTTTCAATGTATCGCTCCCAGTCAATGGCGTTGTCGGAAACCTTGGGCAGCCGACCTGGACGGCGGTTGATTCGGTATTCGATGGTGGAAAGCTGAGGGTCATGTTTGACTTCATCCCGTTTTTCCAGCCCCAGGTATGCGCTGTCCCCATAGACGACCTCGTCATCCTCCCGCAGTAGCTTCGCCGCTACGGTGACATCATGGACATTGGCGGACGTAGCTTCCACCGTATGGACAAACCCGCTGCCCGCATCCACCCCGGTATGGCATTTCATACCGAAATGCCACTGATTTCCCTTTTTTGTCTGGTGCATTTCGGGGTCTCGCTTCTTTTCCGCGTTCTTGGTGGAGCTGGGCGCGCTAATCAGCGTGGCGTCCACAATGCTGCCGCCCCGCATCATCCGCCCAGCCCGCTCCAGGCAGTGGTTAATGGCATCAAAAAACAATTTCCCAATCCCGTGTTCCTCTAGCAGATGCCGAAAATGCAGCAGCGTGGTGGCGTCCGGGACGTCCTGTTCAAAAAAGTTGATCCCCATGAATTTCCGCATGGCATAGCTGTCGTAAATGGCATCCTCCACGCCCTCATCTGACAGGTTGAACCAGCATTGCAGCAAATACATCCGCAGCATGATTTCAATCTCAATTGGTGGACGGCCACGCTCTCCTGTTGGATAGTACGGCCTGATAATTCCTACCCATTCGTCCCATGGGATGATCTCGTCCATAATCTCCAGAAATTCTTCCCGTTTCGTTTTCTTTTTCCGGCAGCTGTACTCCATATCGCTGAAACTTTCCTGTTTCATTTCTTCTGCCCCCTTCCCTTCTATTTTACCATACTTTCCGGGCGGGGGGGATTAAATCAGTGGTTCCATAAGGAAACCATGATCAATTTACCCCGTATCGTTCAAGAGGTATTTGATTACATATCAGACTACAGGGACAATCTCAACAATATCAAGCAGCTTCATCCCAGAGAATGGCAACGCCGATACGGACGGTCCACTTTGCCATATTTTGACGAGCTTTTAAAAGATGGGAGCCGGTAAATACCGGTCCCCGTCTTTTGTTGCGTAATGGAAGTTGGGGCTTGTATTTTGCATGGAAATCGAATACAATGTAAAATGTATATATATGAGTTCCCCTATCCTGACTGAAAGGAAGGTACTTCCCTATGAAACTGGAAAACGAGCTGGGCGAAATTCGCATCAGCAGCGACGTATTCACCACCGTTACCGGCAGCGCCGCCACCAACTGCTACGGCGTAAAGGGTATGGCGGTGCGGTCCACCACCGACGGGCTGGTCCACCTGCTGAAGCGGGAGTCCATGTCCAAAGGTGTAAAGGTCTACTACAACGCCGACAGCACTGTCTCCATCGAGCTGCACATCATCGTGGAGAACGGAGTCAACCTGATGGCCGTGTGCCGCTCCATTATGAGCGAGGTGCGCTATGTGGTCAGCAAGACCACCGGGGTGGAGGTCGCCTCGGTGGACGTCTGCGTGGACTCCATGCGCTTCTGATTATTCGCAGAAAGGAATTTGCCGATATGGTACAGAATATTGACGCGGCGGTCTTTCAGCGGATGATGATTCACGCCCACGCCGCCATCAATGCCCAAAAGCAGCCCATTAACGACTTGAACGTCTTCCCCGTCCCCGACGGGGACACCGGCACCAACATGACCCTCACCATCGGGGCCGCCGCCGCAGAGATGCGCAAAAAGCACTACGACACCGTGGGCCAGGCCGCGGCCGGCACCGCCTCCGCCCTGCTCCGGGGGGCCCGGGGCAACTCGGGGGTCATCCTCTCTCTGCTGTTCCGGGGCTTCTCCAAGGCCATCAAGGACAAGGAGACTATGGACGGCCGGGACCTGGCCATCGCTCTGGACTTCGGCGTGGCCGCCGCCTACAAGGCGGTGATGAAGCCCGCCGAGGGCACCATCCTCACCGTCTCCCGTCTGGCCGCCGCCCGGGCTGCCGGCAGCGCCCGTGAGGATAGCTCCTTCGAGGGGGTGCTGGAGTCCGCCATCCAGGAGGGCCAGGAGGCCCTGGCCCGCACCATCGACCAGAACCCGGTGCTGAAAAAGGCCGGCGTGGTAGACGCCGGCGGCAAGGGCTTCCTCGTGATTCTCCAGGGCATGCTGGACGAGGTCCGGGGCCTGCCCATGCCCGAGGCCGGGGAGGACGGAGCTGCCCCCAACGACAAGGCTGATTTTGAAGCCGTCAACGTGGAGGACATCACCTTTGCCTTCGACACAGTGTTTATCGTCCGCAAGTTTAAGGAGGACACCGACCTGGAACCCTTCCGGGCTTACCTCAACTCCATCGGCGACAGCCTGGTGATCGGCGAGGACGACGCGGCCTTCAAGGTCCACGTCCACACCAACACCCCGGGCAGCGCCCTGAACGAGGCCCAGAAGTACGGCGTGCTGGAGCTGGCCAAGATCGAGAACATGCGCACCCAGGCCGAGGACCTGGCCGCCGGCAGGCACGTGCAGAGCACCGACGACCTGGACGCCATCGAGGCCGAGCTGGAGAAGGGCTCCCCCGCCCAGCCGGTCCACGCCGCCCCGGAGAAGAAATTCGGCTATGTGGCCGTGTGCGCCGGGGCCGGGCTGGAAGCCGTGTTCCAGGACCTGGGGGTGGACGCCCTGGTGGGAGGCGGTCAGACCATGAACCCCTCCACCCAGGACATCCTCAAGGCCATCGACGCAACCCCGGCGGAGATCGTCTACGTGCTGCCCAACAACAAGAACATCATCATGGCCGCGGAGCAGACCATCCCCCTGTGCGAGGACAAAAAGGTGGTGGTCCTGCCCACCAAGACGGTGCCCCAGGGCATCTCCGCCATGCTGGCCGCCGACCCCGACGCCAGCGAGGAGGACAACACCGCCGCCATGCTGGACGGCTTCTCCAGCGTCCGCACCAGTGAGATTACCTACGCCGCCCGGGATTCCGACTTCGACGGCTTCGCCATCCACCAGGGGGACTATCTGGCTTTGGAGGAGCACCAGCTCTTCGGCACAGACCAGGACCTGAATGCCATCCTGGACCGGCTGGCTCACTCCGGCAGCCACCAGAACGCCGAGTTTATCTCCATCTTCTACGGGGAGGACGTCACCGAGGAGCAGGCCCAGCAGGCCGAGGCCATCTTCGCCGCCGCCTGCCCCAACGCCGAGATCACCCTCCTGGCCGGCGGCCAGCCGGTGTACTACTTTATGATTTCTGCGGAGTAAGCGCAAAAAGCACAACCTGAAAGCACGCGCCCAAAAGCCTTCCCCCTTTAAGGGGGAAGGTGGCACGGCCGCAGGCCGTGACGGATGAGGGTGCGCGGCAGGTTTTGCCTCTTACCGTAAGAACTGCTTGCCCGCCCCGCCCCCTCATCCGCCCCCTTCGGGGGCACCTTCCCCCCGGAGGGTGGAAGGCTTACCCTGCGGGGGACGGAAAGATTTTGACAAGCTGAAAAATCCCGGTCCATTCGGACCGGGATTTTCCTATGCTATTCAGGGAGCGGGCACAACCTCCACGGTGTAGCCCAGGTCCTTCAGGCCCTGGACGATACCGGTCCGGCCGACCATGTGGCCCGCGCCCACCGTCATGATGCCGGTGTGGGAGCCCTCCTGCTTGAGATAGCGGTCCGCCCAGGCGATCATGTTGGGGTCCCGGCCCTCGAAGAGCTTGGCGTTCAGCTCGTTGGTGGCATCGCCTTGGATGTCGTCCTTGGGGTAGTCCTTGGCGAAGGCTTCCACGTCTCGGGTCTTCCACTGCTCCATCCAGCGGTCCACGGCGTCGTACTGCTCTTTCAGGGCGGCCTCAAGCTCTGCTTTCTCCTCCTCGGACAGGTCCCCGGCAGCGTCCATCCCCTGGAACATGGCCAGGGTCATGGCCAGGTAGTCCTCCTGGAATTCGTCAGACAGGTCATCGAAAATTTTCCCCTGGAAGGCGTAGGTCTCCACCCCCTCCACGGGCACACCCACATTGGAGGCCTTGGCGTTGACGTACAGGTCCAGGGCCATGGCGTTTTCGCTGGTGGTGTCGTCGGTCATGGACAGGGCGGTAAAGGAGTTGGACAGCGTCCAGGGCTTATACTGGGCCACCTGCTCCTCGGGCATACCCAAGGGGGCCAGAGTATCCACCACCTCCTGGTAGAGCTCCGGGTCGATGTGGTCCTTCAGGGTGGTGCCGTCGGAGTACACCTGCATAGCGGTGAACTCGTCGATGCCCTCCTGGCTGTTGAAATCCAGCTCAAAGGCGGCCAGCTCAGCGGAGGTGATGATGTCCCGCAGCTGCTTGTGGAAGGGATAGAGGTTGCTCCGGTCGGTGTGGATGGAGCCCAGCAGATACAGGGTATTGCCGTTGCCCTCCGCCTTCCACAAAAGCCCAAGGGAACCGGCGTTCTGCTGGTCATACAGGGCCAGGATCATCCGGTTGGCAAAGCAGGCGGCTTCCAGGAGGGTGCAGGGCCGGTCCAGAGCCAGGTCCGCGCCGTCGCCGTGGATCACGCCCAGGGAGGACAGAAACTCCACAGGCCCGGCGTCAACGCCCGCAAAGGCGTAGGGAAGGGCTTCCATGTACAGGGCGTTGAGCACGCCGCCCCGGGTGGTGTCAATCACAAAGGAGCCGGCATTGGAGCGCTGCTCCACCTCCAGCAGGACCAGCTTGTCGGCGGCCACCTGGGTCATCTTGTCCAGCTGCTCCTGGGTAACGGGCTTGCTGTGGTCGGTGTAGATCTCGTCCCCCACCAGCCCCAGGGCGTAGCTGTCGGCCACCTCGCCCCAGGCCCAGGCGGGCAGGGGATCGGCCTGGGGCTCCTCCGCCAGCACCGGGACGGTAAGCAGTCCGAAGGCCAGCAGCAGGGAAAGTATTTTCTTCATTGGTAATCATCCTTTCTTGGGCGGCGCCCAATTGGTCAATGCTATTGTAGCACCGGGCCGGCATATGTCAAATTAAAATTTGTTGAAACCGGTCCTCCATACGATAGCACTTTTCCCCAAAAAAGTCAACAGCAAAGTGCATTGAATTTTCAATGCACTTTGTGTCATGGATTAAATGTATAAATTCACACTATAATGTACTCAAAAGAAGTGGGATGTGAGGCATTATGGAAAAATTTATTGTCACCCCCCGGGAGGACAAGACCGTCACCATGACCATCCGCATCGACCGTACCCTCCAGGAGCAGTATAACGACCTCTCCGCCCGCACCAACCGCTCCCGGAATGAGCTGATCGGCATGGCCCTGCAATACGCCCTGGACCACATGGAGCTGCGGGACGACCATCTGCTTTAGGGCCGGCCCCCGTGTCAGACCCCCAGCCACTCCGCCAGGTCCCACAGGTCGGGGGCGATGTGGTCGGTGGGGAAGGGGGCAAAATCCGCCTCCGGCGTGGTGCCGTTGAGGACGGCGGCGAAGTGACAGCCGGCGTTGCGGGCCGCCCCGGCGTCCAGCACGGTGTCGCCGCAGAACAGGGTTTCCCCCGGCTCCACCCCCAGCCGGGCCATAACGGTGCGCAGGCCCTCCGGGTCGGGCTTGGGGCGCTTTACGTCGGCGCTGCCCACCACCATCTCCACCGCGTCCCTCAGGCCGTGGCTCTCCAGAATGAGCTCAATGGTGTCGCCCCGCTTGGTGCTGACAATGGCGGTCCGCACTCCCCGGGTCCGCAGCCCCCGGAGCAGCTCCGGGGCCCCGGGGAACAGGATGGTCTCGCGAATCTGCCGCTCCCGGGCCACCTCGGTGAACAGCGCCCGGAACCGGGCCTGACGGTCCGGGTCGCGGTCGCCGGTGAGCATGGTGTAGGAGTCCTCCAGCATGTAGCCGATGGTGCCCCGCACCGTCTCCCGGTCCGGCGCGGGAAAGCCCAGACCGGTGAGGCCGTGAACAAATCCGGCCACAATGGAGTCGGTGCAGTCCCCAAGGGTGTAGTCAAAATCGAAGCATACCGCTTTGAACATTATATTTCCTCCCGTCCAACCGCTTGCATTTCTGGGGACGCATCGTGATGCGTCCCTACGCAGGTTTTTCTATCATACCACAGGAAACAATCTGCCGCAAGCGTTTGACCCCGGGCGGTTTTTCCTGTATAATGGAGGCACCATAAAGGAGGCGCGAAATGGACAAGACAAATGTAAAGTATAACGCCTACCTCCAGATTCTGGAGGAGGAGCTGGTGCCCGCCATGGGCTGCACCGAGCCCATCGCCATCGCCTACGGCGCGGCCAAGGCCCGGGAGCTGCTGGGCGAACTGCCCGACCAGGTGGTGGTGGAGGCCAGCGGCAACATCATCAAAAACGTAAAGAGCGTGGTGGTACCCAACACCGGCGGGCTCCACGGCATCGAGGCAGCCGCCGCCGCCGGCGTGGTGGCCGGACAGCCAGAGCTGCTGCTGGAGGTCATCTCCCAGGTCACCCCGGCGCAGCAGGAGGCGATGCGCACCTACCTGAAGGACCACCCCGTCCGGGTGGAATTTCTGGACGGCGACCTGGTCTTTGATATCCAGATCACTCTGACCAAAGGGGAGGACAGGGTAAAGGTCCGCATTGCCAACTACCACACCAACATTGTCCGCATGGAGCGCAACGGGGAAATTCTTCTGGACCTGCCCGTGGAGGCCGACGACGAGAGTGGCCTCACCGACCGGAGCCTGCTCACCATGACGGACATCTACGACTTCGCCCAGACAGTGGACATCGCCGACGTGAAGGAGCTGCTGGACCGGCAGATTGACTGCAACACCGCCATCGCCCGGGAGGGCCTCACCCACAGCTACGGGGCCAACATCGGCCAGGTGATTCGGGCCGCCTCCCCCGGCGACGACCCCATCGCCAAGGCCAAGTCCGCCGCCGCCGCCGGGTCAGACGCCCGGATGGGGGGCTGTGAGATGCCCGTTATCATCAACTCGGGCAGCGGCAACCAGGGCATCACCGCCTCGGTGCCGGTGATTGTCTACGGCCGGGAGATGGGGGTCAGCGAGGAGAAGCTGTACCGGGCGCTGGTGCTGTCCAACCTGATTACCATTCACCAGAAGACCCGCATCGGGCGGCTGTCGGCCTACTGCGGCGCGGTGAGCGCCGGAGCTGCCGCGGGGGCGGGCATCGCCTATCTGGACGGCGGCGGCTATGAGGAGATTATCCACACGGTGGTCAACGCCCTGGCCATTGTGTCCGGCATGATCTGCGACGGGGCCAAGGCCTCCTGCGCCGGCAAGATCGCCGCCGCCATCGACGCCGGGGTGCTGGGCTACCGGATGTATCAGAACGGCCAACAGTTCTACGGCGGGGACGGCATCCTCTCCCACGGGGTGGAAAAGACCCTGGACAACGTGGGCCGGCTGGGCAAAATCGGAATGCGATCCACGGATAAGGAGATTTTGCAGATTATGCTGCAAACCTGATATAGGGCAATTTACTTCAGCATATCATATACTGTTTATGAGGAAAGTGTATGATAATAGATTGTTTCATTTTCATGTCATTGTCGGGAGAAGTATCGACAAAGTGAAAAAGAACTGCTATAATAACTTATGATGTTTGATTAGCTAAGGGGTTTTGCGGATATGCTAACAAAGCCTGATTCTGTATTTCCCGACTGCTTCCCCCCTAATTTTGCGGATGAGATATTGCCAAAGGATATACCGCAGCTTGTACTGCACGTTTACCGTGTTTGCAAATATGAAACAATTGACCGGCGAGCTTTTTTGAGCACTTATGAAGAGACCATACAGGGCTTGCGGCCAAAGGGGAGGTCATGGCAACGGGCTCTGAAAAAGCCAGGTACATACGCCACCTCCTGTTCCTGCGACATGGAGGAAATTCAGGGGACATTAAATTGCCTTCAAATGTACAACCCGCCGGCGTTTATTATGAAAGGTGAGGCATCTTTTGAATTGGGCCCCCTGCGGAAAACACCGGGGCCCGATGGACGGGAGACAACACATATTGACTGGTGGCTGTACAAGGACGCGGACCCGAGCGATCAATTTCAGCGTATAGAAGGAGATATTTGAATGGAAGCATATTTTACGGATATTCCTAATATAGGTGATTTGAGCCTGGAGCATGTATTTTATGAGTATGAGGAACCGATTCTGTTTGCCTGTACAGATGCGTCAGGAAAACGTTATTTATGTTCCTGCTGCCGATTGTCGGAAAACTGGATTATACGCCAGACGGATGAATTTGCGTTGATCAACATGATTGACAATCGTATATCCCTGGACCGTATGTTCCGATTTCACGATGGCAAGACATTGTTCCTGTCGTGGGATGGAGAGGCCATGCACTATTCGTCAGATATTCCGGAGAATGCCTACCCTAAAAACGGCGCATTTTTAGAATTATCCAAGGACAAGACCGGCCAGTACAGAAACGATTTGGAGAAGCAAAGGCAGTCTGGCGGATGCTCGGAAAGCAAAATAATCAGGAAGGAATTCTGTGGTTTTATATCAGCAGACAATGTTTTCTCTGAGCTTTTGGACGACTCGATCTGTTTTAAATATACGGGACATATTTCGGATTCAGCCGGTCTCACAAGAACAGGCTGGCTAAGTGAACCGCTGTTTTTTAATAATGAAGATGGTGTAATGAGAAAAACAGTCGTATCCACCGAAACCACACAGATGTTCGAGGAATCACCGGATATCAATTGTGAAGATGACTGGTTAACCGCCGCATAGGAGGGATATCATGACGCCGAGCAAATTTAAATTTTCTAATCCTGTATTGACGCAATTGGAATTTACGGTGAACAGTGATTTCAATCGAGACATTGAAGAAAAGACGGCGGAAATGCCTATAGACAGTTCAATCTCGATTGAACGGAGCGAAAACGATCCGGAGGCAATTGTTTCATATAAAATTATGATTGCGGAAAAAACCAGTTCCTACCCGTTTTATATCTCGGTAACTATGGAAGCAATTTTCAGATGGAATGATGAGCTATCAAACGATTCTGTTGACAAGATGCTTAATTATAACGCGCCCGCGCTTTTGCTGGGATATATCCGCCCCTACGTCGCTCAAATTACCAGTGTGAGCCCATATGCACCGCTGCATATTCCGTTTATAAATTTTCTGGAAAAAAATAATAAGTAGTGGTACAAAATCAACCCGCTCTCCCTCAACCGATGGAGAGCGGGTGTTCTGTTAATCAGGGTAGTGTAGTGAAATCAGATTTCTCAAAAGGAATCTTGATACTATGCCGGGGCTGTTTGTGTGCTCAGTGGTTGGCCATTTCGTAAATCTTCAGGAAGTCCGCCTCCTGGAGCACCTTGGCGGCCCCCTTCTTGCCGCCGCAGGCGATGTGGAACATGTGGGCCATGGTGGAAAGCTGCTCCTGGGTGGGGGCGATGCCCAGCTCGGAGAAGCAGGTTGGCATCTGGATGGAACGGTAGAAGTCCTCCATGGCCTCGATGCCCTTCAGGGCCACATCCTCGGGGGCTCCGGCGTTCTCCACGCCCATTACATTAACGGCGAACTTGACAAACCGGTCCAGGCAGTCCCGGTAGACATACCGGGCCCAGCTGCCCCAGATGGCGGCCAGGCCGGCGCCATGGGTCACATCAAACATGCCGCCCATCTCGTGCTCCAGACCGTGGGGAGCCCAGTCGCCGCCGTCGCTGCCGCAGCCGGTAAGCCCGTTGTGGGACAGGCTGCTGGCCCACATGACCTCCGCCCGGGCGTCGTAGTTCTTGGGGTCGTCCCGGAGGATTTTCGCGCTGCTCATCACCGTGCGCATCAGGCCCTCGGCCAGGCTGTCGGTGAGCTCCATGGTGCCGTTGGGGGTGAAGTACCGCTCCATGGTGTGCATCAGAATATCCACGCAGCCGCTGGCCGTCTGGTAGGGGGGCAGGGTGGCGGTGAGCTCAGGGTTCATGACGGCAAATTTTGGCCGGCAGATGTCGTTGTTGTAACCCCGCTTCACGCCGCCCTCGTCCTTGGTAATCACGCTGCTGTTGCTCATCTCGCTGCCCGCGGCGGCGATGGTGAGCACTACGCCCACCGGCAGGCAGGCCCTGGCCTGACGGGCCCGGTCGTAGAGCTCCCACACGTCGGCGTCCTCGGCCAGGCCGTAGGCGATGGCCTTGGAGGAGTCAATCACACTGCCGCCGCCCACCGCCAGGATGAAGTCTACCCCCTCTTTTTTGCACAGCTCGATGCCCTGATACACCAGGGACAGCCGGGGGTTGGGCACCACGCCGCCCAGCTCGATGTAGGCGACCCCCTCCTTGTCCAGCGACGCCTTGATCCGGTCCAGCAGGCCGGAGCGGACCACGCTGCCGCCTCCGTAGTGGATGAGCACCTTTTTGCAGCCCTGGGACTTGACCAGCGCGCCAGTATGCGCCTCGGCGTCCCGGCCAAAGACCACCTGGGTGGGAGTATAGTAGGTAAAATTGAACATGATCTGTCCTCCTGTTTTTTGATAGAGCCATTATACCACGAAAGTCCGCCCGCCACAAGGGAAAGCCCTTGTATCCTTCCGAAATATGGGGTACAATAGGGAAAAACCATCGGGAGGACCACCATGAAAACCATCGCGGTCATCGACGACGACATCCACATCGGCAACGTTCTGGAGGAGCTGCTCCAGCGGGAGGGATATGCCGTAATCCGGGCCTACTCCGGGACGGAGGCGGTGCTGCTGCTGGAGCGGCAGCGGCCCGACCTGGTACTGCTGGACCTGATGCTGCCCGGCCTGTCCGGGGAGGAGGTGCTGGCGAAGATCGAGGGGATTCTGGTGATGGTGGTCAGCGCCAAGGTGGGGGTGGAGGACAAGGTCAGCCTGCTCCTGGGCGGGGCGGCGGACTACATCACCAAGCCCTTTGACAGCCGGGAGCTGCTGGCCCGCATTGCCGTCCGCCTGCGGGAGAGCGCCGCCCCCAGACTGGCTCCCGTGCTGGAGGCGGGCCTTCTGCGGCTGGACCCCGCCTCCCACGCCGTCACCGCGGCGGGGGCCCCCGTTCATCTCACCAAGACGGAGTACGCCATTTTAAAGCTGTTTCTCCAGAACCCCGGCCAGGCCATCGCCAAGTCGGTGATTCTGGACCGCATCTCCGCCGACACCCCCGACTGCACCGAGAGCTCCCTGAAAATCCATGTGAGCAACCTGCGGAAAAAGCTGCGGGACGCCACCGGACAGGACCACATTGAGTCGGTGTGGGGGATTGGGTTTAAGCTGAATCCGTAAATCTTTCCTGTTTCTTTACCCTTTTCTTACCCGTTCTCTTTACCCTTTGGGGGTAGACTGGGACCACTCAAGAAAAGGAGGCTTTCTCTATGGACTACATTCTCACCGCCGGCAGCCTGTGGAAGTCCTACAAGGGCTTTCACGCGTTGAGCGGCCTTAACATGCACGTGCCCAAGGGGTCCGTCTACGGCCTGGTGGGCCGCAACGGGGCGGGCAAGACCACCCTCATCCGCCTGATCTGCGGCTTGCAGGCCCCCACCTCGGGGGGCTACACCCTGTTTGGACTGGACAGCGCATCCAAAGAAATCCACAAGGCCCGCCGGCGCATGGGGGCTGTGGTGGAGACCCCATCCATCTACCTGGACCTGTCTGCCGCCGACAACATCAAGGAGCAGTACCGGGTGCTGGGCGTCCCCTCGGACGAGGGGGTAAACGAGCTGCTGGAGCTGGTGGGGCTGGCGGACACCGGCAAAAAGAAGGCCCGGAACTTTTCCCTGGGCATGCGCCAGCGGCTGGGCATCGCCATCGCCCTGGCCGGGGACCCGGACCTTCTGGTGCTGGACGAGCCGGTCAACGGTCTGGACCCCCAGGGCATCATCGAGACCCGGGAGCTGATCCTCAAGCTGAACCGGGAGCGGCAGATTACCGTCCTCATCTCCAGCCACATTCTGGACGAGCTGTCCCGGCTGGCCACCCACTACGGCTTCATTGACGGGGGCCGCATGGTGAAGGAGATCAGCGCCCGCGAGCTGGAGGCGGCCTGCCGGAAGTGCCTGCGGGTGGAGGTCACCGACACCCGGGCCCTGGCCCGGGTGCTGGACGGCATGGGGCTGGAGTATAAGATTCTCACCGAGGGCAAGGCCGACATATTCGCCCAGCCGGTGATCTCCCAGCTGTCCGCCGCCCTGGACCGGGAGGGCTGTCAGCTCCTGGCCGCCCAGGAGCGGGACGAGAGCCTGGAGAGCTACTTTATCAACCTGGTGGGAGGTGGCTCCCATGACTAACCTGCTCAGCGCCAACCTGTTCCGCCTGAGAAAGAGCATCCTGTTCTGGGTGACCCTGCTGCTGTGCGCCGCCGCCGGGGCCTGGCAGCCCCTCCAGACCTATCTGGAATACCAGCGAAACTTCCCCCTGGACGCTATCTTCTTTGTCTACGCCATGCTCATCGGCCTGGTGCTGTCTGTATTCCTCCCCCTGTTCTTCGGTTCGGAGTACAGCGACGGGACCATCCGCAACAAGCTGGCCGCCGGCCACCCCCGGCTGTCCGTCTACCTGGCCAATCTGACCACCGCCGTGTTCGTTGCCCTCATCTTCTGCGGCGGGTATATTCTGTGTACCCTGGCGGTGGGCGTCCCCCTGCTGGGTGGGCCCAAGGCCCCCGGCCCGCTGCTGACCAGCCTGATCCTCTCCCTGCTCATGGCGGCGGCCTGGTGCGCCATATTCACCCTGGTCATCATGAATTTCAGCCGCAAGGCCGCCTCGGCGGTGTGCTGTATGCTGCTGTTCCTGGCCATTTTCGGCGCTGCGATAACGGTCTATCAGGTGCTGGATGCCCCGGAGTTTTACCCGTCCCTTCAGCTGGTGGACGGAGAGATGGTGTCGGAGATGGTACGCAATCCCCGCTATCTCCAGCCGGACGAGCGAAAAATCTATGAGCTCCTGCTGGACCTGGACCCGGTGGGCCAGGCCGTTCAGTTCACCGACGGCACCGTCACCCGCCCCGTCCAGATGGCCCTGTGCTCCATGGGCGTATTCGCCGTAACCACCGCCGCCGGGCTGGCCCTGTTCCGGCGAAAAGACCTGAAATGAGGTGACAACCATGCTCCCCTGGCTGATCTGCGGCGCTTTGGCACTGGCGGTGCTGGTCCTGCTGGTCAAGTTCTGGCTGCTCCGGCGCAGCCTGGACGAGATTGCCCGGCAGCTGGGGGAGCGGCTGACCCAGGACACCAACAGCCCCATTTTCCTGTCCACCCGGGATGCCCACACCCGAAGGCTGGCGGCGGAGCTGAACATCCACCTCAAGGAGCTGCGCCGCCAGCGCCAGCGGTTCCAGCAGGGGGACACCGAGCTGAAAAACGCCATTACCAACATCTCCCACGACCTGCGCACCCCCCTTACCGCCATTCAGGGCTACCTGGACCTGCTGGAGCGGGAGGAACAGCCCGAAAACACCCGGCGCTATCTGGACAGCATTCAGAACCGGATGGAGGCCATGACCAGGCTCACCGAGGAGCTGTTCCGCTACTCCCTGGCCGCCGACCTGCCGGAGCTGAAGCTGGAACCGGTGGACCTGCGCCGTTGTTTGGAGGAGAGCCTGGTGTCCTTCTACGCGGCTATGGTCCAGCGGGGCATCACCCCGGAGATTTCCATGCCCGAAGGGCCGGTGGTCCGCTCCCTGGATCCCTCCGCCGCCAGCCGCATCTTCGGCAACATCATCAGCAACGCCCTGAAATACAGCGGCGGCGACTTTTCCGCCGCCCTGGACAGCCGGGGCACGGTGGTGTTCTCCAACTCTGCCCACGGACTGGACCCGGTGTCCGCCGGGAAGCTGTTTGATCGGTTCTACACCGTGGAGACCGGCCGGGGCTCCACCGGCCTGGGGCTGTCCATCGCCCGGCTGCTCACCGAGCGCCTGGGCGGCTCCATCCAGGCCAGCTGGGCGGAGGGCCGGCTGGACATCACCGTGGCCTTTCCCGAGACGTAAGAGCTCCCTCAGCCGAGGGAGCTTTTACATGTTAAAAGGACACAATGTGAGAGAACGCGAAAAGCCTTCCCCCTTCCAGGGGGAAGGTGGCATTTGCGAAGCAAATGACGGATGAGGGTGCGGTGAGGTTATCGCCTCTTATCGAAAGGACAGCTTGCCCGCCCCGCCCCCTCATCCGCCCCCTGCGGGGGCACCTTCCCCCCGCAGGGTGGAAGGCTTTTCCTGCGGGGGACGGAGGGATTTTTACTGTCTGAGCTCCCTCGGTCCGGGGAAATAAAAAAATTTCGGGAAACATGCAACCAAATCCGGTTTTATTCCGTATTGATAGCAGAAGGGGGGAAAGCATATGCGGGAACGTTGGAACGAGCCGGGCGCCCTGGCCAGGCGCTACGCTCCGGCGGTGTACCGGCTGGCCTATGCCAGAACGGGCTGCCAGGCCGACGCGGAGGATGTGATGCAGGAGGTCTTTCTCCGCCTGGTGAAGGCCGCCCCGGTCTTTGACAGCGAGGACCACGCCCGGGCGTGGCTGCTGCGGGTGGCCTCCAACTGCGCCAACGACCTGTTCCGCCTGCCCTGGCGCAGGCGGGAGGCCCCCCTGGCGGACGACCTGCCCGCCCCGGAGGCCCCGGAGACGGGGAGCGTGACGGAAGCGGTGCTCTCGCTGCCCGCCCGGTACCGGATTCCCATCCATCTGTACTACTACGAGGACCTTTCGGTGGCGGAGATTGCCAGAACCATCGGGAAAAGCGAGGGGACGGTGAAGTCCCGTCTGTTTCGGGCCCGCAATCTGCTGCGGGAGCGGCTGAGGGAGGAGGAGCAGGGTGAAGGACAGATATAGGCACGAAATGGACCTGAGGAGGCCCCGGCAGGAGAAGCTGGACGAACTCTACGAGATGATAGAAGGAGGAACCGAGATGAAACACGCAAAACGCCTCAGCGGCCGGGCGGCGGCCATTCTGGTGTGCGCCACGCTGGCCATTACGGCGGCGGCGGCCGCAGCGGTCCCCGCCGTGTGGGAGAAGCTTTGGGAGCAGCTGGGGGACTTCGCCCCCTACGCCCAGACCATCGACGGCGCGGTGTGCCGGGACCAGGGCATCGAGGTGCAGGTGCTCAGCGCCCTGTCCGACGATCTGGAAGCCCGGTTTTACCTGGCTGTCCGGGACATGGAGGGGGACCGGCTGAATGAATACCTGACCCTGGAGGGCCAGCTGGAAAACGACGCAAAGAGGGACCCGGACGCCGAACTACCGAGAATGTCCGTATCTACTGTAGGCGGCAGCAGCCAATTTGAATTTATCTCCTACGATCCGGAAGCGAAAACCGCTCTGTTCTGCGCAAGCATCCTCTATTGGAAGGATGAACAGCCCACTCAAGACGCACATCTGTCCCTCACGGGGATGACCACCCAGAAGGGATATCTGTATGGAGGGGCCTCCTGCGCCTCCGTCACCGGCCGCATTCTGGAAAGTCTGCCTGTGGAGGAGCAGGACCAGGCCAATCAGAAAATCGACCACGTATCCAGCCTTGGATACACCGAGGCCGACCTGCCCGGTTTGAAGGTGGTGCTGGCTGCGGAGCAAAATCCCATGCCCATGGAAGGGACAGAGGACATGTGGATATCCTCTATGGGCTTTGCCGACGACGGACGCTTCCACATCCGTCTGGGATTTGCGGAGGGCGTCGCCGCCGGAAGCGATGGTGATTCCCTGCGCGGGTTTTTCAGTGATCTGTTCCTGTCCGGCTCCACCGACAAACGGCAGTACGCCCACCAGATTACCCCTGTTCCGGGCGGCCTGGATATCCTGTTTCCGCTGATCAAGCTGGAGGACCTGGAATTGCTTCAGGACTGCCAGGCCCGCTTCTACGGCGGCTACACCCGGCCCGGGACGGAAGTCCAGGGCGCCTGGGATATCGACTTCCAACTGGAGTACCACCCCTCCGTCACCCTGGACTGGACCGGCGATCTGGCCGGCAGGCAGGTGCGGCGGGTGACGGTCTCCCCCCTGTCGGTGACCATGTACAGCAACGATGTGGGCGGCTTCCACAGGGCTGTGCTGTACGCCGTAAAAAAGGATGGCTCCACTGTGGCCGCCGAGCCGGACACCGGCAGCTATTCCAACAGCAATTGGGAAAGCGACGGCGAGCCCGTTTGGGACACCTACAACACCTGGAAATTTGAAGCGCCGGTGGATTTGGAGGAGCTGGATTACCTCACCCTGATGGATCAGACCATTCCTGCCCATTGAACCAACCGCGCCAGGGCTTTGCGGCCCTGGCGCGGTGTGTGTATGTTTACAAAAATCGCCGGAGCAAGCGATATACAGCTTGCTCCGGCGTGGTGACCCGTCGCCCCCAACCCACGAACACCCTGGGCGGCGGCATCCACCTCTGGCAAGGTGATCGTCCGGTGATCGCCGGAGTAGTTAAAAGTGATTGTTACCCGGTCATCATACACAAAGACTGCGTTTACAAAGATATCTATGATCCTGCGCTGACTCTCCTGCTCCCCAAAGTCCGACTGGCGGAATTGCAACAGGAAAAACTTGATATGGTCCTGGGTGAGCCGAAGCCCGCTGACCAGCTCCGCATCGGCCAGAGCAGTCTCCAACTCTCTCTGCTGCTGTTCTAATTCATCCATCCGGGCCTTTGTAGCGGCATTGAAGATACCAGCTTCCACCGCCCGTACCAGATTTGCGGTTGCCATTTTCACTTGTTCCAGTTCAGCATGGAGAGCGTCCGTGTAAGAAGTATCTGTGTTTTGTTCAACATAGTAATTATAGGTCTTTTCTGCGATAAAGTCAATCATCTCATCGCTCATTACAACTGCCTTGGCCTTTTCCAGCACTAACTGCTCAATCCACTCTTTCCGAACCGCGCGCTTTCGACAGGTGCGGTTCTTTTTCTTTTCCAAACAGTTGTAATAGCAGTATTTAGCTCCACTTTTCCCTGTGCCGCACTCGCCGACCATTGTATGTCCGCACAGCCCGCAGAACAGCTTGCCTGTCAGCAGGTATTCTGCCTTTGTCCATTTCCTGGCCGGTGCCTTTCTATTTTGAACAAGCATCCGTTGGACTTTGTCAAAGGTATCCGTATCAATCAGGGCAGGAAAATTGACATCGGGGTATTCTTTTCCATCGTAGTGGTAGATTCCAATATATTTCTTGTTCTTCAGAACGGCTCGGATACTGTTGACCGTCAAAGGTTTGCCCCTGCGGGTCCGCAACCCCTCTGCGTTGAGATGATCGACAATCTCTTTCTGGGTACTGCCCGCCGCGTACATCTCAAAAATTTGCTTGACCAGCGGAGCGCTCTTTGGGTCGGGCTCCAGGCGCTTGTCCGCTGTGCGGTATCCAAGGGGAATCGTGCCACCGACGCTCTGCCCCTTGCGGGCTACATTGTCCATGCCACGCTTGACATTAGTTGCCAGTTGGACGGAGTAGTATTCCGCCATTCCCTCCAGGACGGCCTCCAAAATGATGCCCTCCGGCGTATCCGGGATACTCTCAGCGGTATAGAGTACCTTGACACCGTTCTTTTTACAGCGGTACTTATTAAACGCAATCTCTTCACGGTTGCGGCCGAAACGGTCGATCTTCCAAATAATAACCGCCTCAAACTGATGCTTTGCGGTATCTTTCAACATCTGTTGGAACTGCTCCCGATCATCATTCCGTCCGGTCTGCGCTCGGTCGATATATTCGTGGATGATGGTGTAACCATGTTCACCAGCGTATTTGCGTGCAGCGGCAAGCTGACCTTCAATGGACTGCTCCCCCTGTTTATGGCTGGAGTAGCGGGCATAGACCACAGCGTTCATTCCTGTTTCACCTCCTACAATATAGATTACGGTGAAAGGCACGGCAGCCAGCCGTGTCTTTT
>CATEPI010000038.1:0-22812 GCA_949525845.1 uncultured Eubacteriales bacterium | reverse complement strand
TTTCTCCCTCCTCAAAATTTTTCATTTTTGGGCTTGACTTTTGTTTGCAGGACTCTTACCGTAAGAACTGCTTGCCCGCCCCGCCCCCTCATCCGCCCCCTGCGGGGGCACCTTCCCCCCGGAGGGTGGAAGGCTTTTCCCTGCGGGGGACGGAGGTTTGGCAGCGGCAGCCCGAAGGGCTGACTGAGAGGGCGTTTCCCGCAGCGCATATCGCTGCCGGGAGCGCCCAGTCTTTTTTTACCTGCGGCTATGGATTGACCGAAGGGGGCGCGGATGGTATAATACAGGCAGGAAGCTATGGGCACAGCGGGAAAGGAGCGAGTGCTATGAACAGCAATCTGGCATATCAGGAGGAATTTCGGGAGGAGCTGATCGGCGGCAAGGCGGTCGCCATGTCCCCCCGGCCCATGTACAACCATAATCATATAGCCTTTAATATTGCGGTTTTGTTCAGCAATTATCTGCGGGGGAAACCATGTACCGCTATCCCGGACGGCACCGACCTGTATTTGACGGAGGAGGACCGCTTTGTCCCCGATGTGATGGTGGTCTGCGACCGGGACAAGATCAGGCGGGACGGCGTCCACGGCGCGCCCGACCTGGTGGTGGAGGTGCTCTCCCCCAGCACGATGCGCAACGACCGCATGGGCAAAAAGGAGGTCTACCAGGCCTGCGGCGTCCGGGAGTACTGGCTGGTGGACCCGGAGAACCGGACCATCGAGCAGTACCTGCTGCAAGATGGGAAGCTGGAGCTGAACATGGTATACGCCTCCTGTCGGGACGACGAGCTGGAGCGCATGTCGGAGCAGGAGAAGGCCGAGCTGGAGACTCATTTTCAATGCAGTCTGTACAGCGACTTCGACATCGCCCTGGAGGATATTTTCAGCGGCCTGCTGCCGTAAAGGGGGAAGCGGTCCGATGAAACGAAACGTGAAGGTCTCCACCGCCGTCATCCGCCGGCTGCCCCGGTACTACCGGCAGCTGTCCGAGCTTCAGGAGGGCGGCGTGGTGCGGATATCCTCCGGCGCCCTGGGCAAGTCCATGGGGCTTACGGCCTCTCAGATTCGGCAGGACCTGTGCTGCTTCGGCGGATTCGGCCAACAGGGCTACGGCTATAAGGTGGACAGCCTGAAGGAGGAGATCGGCGAGATTCTGGGCATCAGCCGGGGCCACACCCTTATCGTGCTGGGCACGGGCAATCTGGGCCGGGCAATTATCCAGAATTTTCGATTTTCCGCCAACGGTTTCCAGCTTCTGGCAGCGTTCGACATTGACCCGGCGATGGTAGGGACCCGGATTGCCGGTGTGCCGGTCCGCCACGCCGACGAGCTGGAGGACTTTGTGGCGGCCAACCGGGTGGATGTGGGCCTGCTGACGGTGCCCATCGCCGCCGCCCAGCAAATGGGGGACAGGCTTATGGAGGCCGGCGTGAAGGGCATCTGGAATTTTACAAACTTTGAGCTGGCGTGCGGCAGGCCGGACGTGGTGGTGGAGTCGGTCCACTTCTCCGACAGCCTGCTCACCCTGAGCTATCTCATCTCCCAGCGGGAGAATATGGAGGAGAACCCATGAAAAACTTTTTGCGCCCACTGGGGCTGGCACTGGCCTTTATGATGCTGACGGCGGGGGCCTACGCCGTTGCCTCGGGGGACAGCGTGGTATCCCTCAGCTATCTGCAAAGCACCTTTTTCCCCAAGGCCGTTCAGGCGGGGGAGGAGGTGGGGAATCAGGCCCTCCAAAAGACCTACGACAGCGCCAAGGCCCAGCTGGACGCCGTCCACGGTGGAGCGGGGGAGGGGGGGAGCGGATCTTCCAGCGACACCCTCCAGCGCCGGACCTGGACTGACGGGCAGATCATCAGCCTGTCCACCGGCGCCGTCTTCCTCATGCTGGACGGCTCGGCCACCGTGGTCCACACCGGGGCGGTGATCGACGTTACCGCCGGGACGGAGGTGTCTTCCGGCTCTGCGCTGGCGCAGAATCACCGGTATGTGGTGGGGGAGAACACCGACGCCGCGGTGACTATCCGCTCCGGAGAGGCTGCCCTGGGGGTCCAGGGGGGCTACAGCCTGACGCCGGGGAAGGGCCAGCACACCCCCTTCTACGACGTGAGCCAGACCGACTGGTTTTACACCCCGGTGGGCTACGCTTATGAGAAGGGCCTGTTTTCCGGCATGGATGCCAACCACTTTTCCCCCGGCTCCCCCATGAACCGGGCCATGCTCATGTCGGTGCTCCACCGGCTGGCCGGGTCCCCCGGCACGATTGCCCAGGTGAGCTTTACCGACGTGCCCGCAGGCAGCTGGTATGCCCAGGCTGTGGTGTGGGGGGCCGCCCAGGGAATCACCTCGGGCAAGGGGGGCGGGCTGTTTGACCCCGACGGTCTGGTGACCCGGGAGCAGGCGGTGGCTATGATGTATAACTACGCGGTTACCTACATGGGGCTGAGCGCGGGGACGGGGGCCGACCTGTCGGGCTACGCCGACCTGAGCCGCCTGAGCAGCTGGGCCCGGCCCGCCATGGCCTGGGCGGTGGAGCAGGGGGTTATCAGCGGGGTGACCAACGGCTCCGCCCTCACGCTGGAGCCCCAGCGCAGCGCCACCCGGGCGGAGATGGCCACCATGCTCCGGGCTTTTTGCGAGAATATTTTATAAAGGGGCGCTTTTTCCCATGCACCCATTCTCCTCCCGGGCCATATGATGGTATCGAGAGCGGCAGACAGCCCTCTTAATACTTTCATAATTCAGGAGGTACTCATCATGGGGTGCTGCAATAACAACGGCTGGGGCGGCAACAGCTGCCTGTGGATCATCATCCTTATCATCATCCTGTTCAGCTGCGGCGGCTGGGGCGGCAATAACTGCTGCTGCAATAACAACTGCGGCTGCAACAACGGCTGCGGCTGCTGAGGCGCCGATCCGGTGCGCGGAGGGGAAAATTTCCCCCCGCGCTTTTTTTATACTCCCCTCCGGGAAAAAATTTTGCCGAAAAAGGGGACCTGCCGCCACAAAAAACTTGCATTCTCCCCCGGTCTGGTGTATCATTACCTTTACGCAGCAAGACCGACGGTTTCATCAAAAACAGAGGTGTGGAACCGGCGGGTTTTGTCGTGTGTCCGGCCCAGGCCGGACGCGGCAGCCGCGGCCCGGCGCTGGAGAGGGCGAAGCAGACCGCCTGGTCCGCGGTATCCCAGCAAGTTATAGGGAGGTCGAAAACTTACATGAGCAAATTTCTAACACGATCTGCGCATGGCGCGCAGGTCCCGCATGAAAAGCGGACGTCCAACCAGGAGACCGTGAAGATGCCGCTGCCCTCCAAGATCGTTCTGTCCATGGGCCAGCACATCGGCGCCCCCGCCGCTCCCCAGGTGGCCAAGGGCGACCAGGTCTGTGTGGGCACCGTGGTGGGGAAGGCGGGGGGCTTTGTATCCTGCGACATCCACTCCGGCGTGTCCGGCACGGTGGACGGCATCATCACCATCACCGCCCCCAATGGCGCCCCCCAGACGGCGGTGGTGATCATCCCCGACGGCAAGCAGACGGTGGACCCGGCGGTCGCCCCCCCCACCGTCACCGATCTCAAATCCTTCCAGGACGCCGTCCGGGCCAGCGGCCTGGTGGGCCTGGGCGGCGCGGGCTTTCCCACGGCGGTGAAGCTCTCCCCCAAGAACCTGGACGAGATCGACACCCTCCTGATCAACGGCGCCGAGTGTGAGCCCTATATCACCTCGGACAACCGCTGCTTCCTGGAGGATACCCAGTACATCCTGGAGGGCATCCAGGCGGTGATGAAGTACCTGGAGATTCCCAGGTGCATCATCGGCATTGAGGGCAACAAGCCCGAGGCCATCGCCAAAATGAGAAGCGCGGCCACCGCCGGCATCGAGGTGAAGGAGCTGCCCTGCCGCTACCCCCAGGGCGCTGAGAAGGTTCTCATCGAGAACTGCACCGGCCGGGAGGTCCCCTTCCCCGGCCTGCCCTCCGACGTGGGGGTGGTGGTGATGAACGTCACCTCGGTGGCCTTCGTGGGCAAGTACCTGGCTACCGGCATGCCCCTGACCACCAAGCGCCTTACAGTAGACGGCGACATCATCAAGGAGCCCAAGAATGTGGAGGTCATCATCGGCACTCCGGTGCAGGAGCTGATGGACTTCTGCGGCGGCTTCACCGACGAGCCGGGCAAGGTGCTATACGGAGGCCCCATGATGGGCAACTGTATCGCCGACCTGAGCCAGCCCATCCTGAAGAACAACAACGCCGTTCTGGCCTTCTCCAAGAAGATGGCCCAGATCCCCAAGGCCACCAACTGTATCCACTGCGGCCGGTGCACCAACGCCTGCCCCCTGGGCCTGTCCGCCAAGGAGATCGTTCAGGCCTACAACGACGGCAATGTGGAGCTGCTCATCGAGCTCAACGCCGACCTGTGCATGAGCTGCGGCACCTGCTCCTTCGTCTGCCCGGCCAAACGGCCCCTGGCCCCCTCCATCGCCCTGGCCAAGATTATGATGAAGAATGGAGGTAAGAAGTGATGGATAACAAGCTGATTGTCACCGCCGCGCCCCACATCACCGGCGCGGACAGCACCCAAAAGATTATGGGACGGGTGTGTCTGGCCCTGGTTCCCACGCTGATTGCCTCGGTCCTCATCTTCGGCGCCGGCGCTCTGATCGTCACCGCCGTCACCGTGGCCGCCTGCGTCTTCTTTGAGTGGGCCTACTGCAAGCTGATGGGCCGGGAGATTCCTATTGCGGACTTCTCCGCCGTGGTCACCGGCCTGCTGCTGGCCTTCAACATGCCCGCCACCCTCCCCTGGTGGATGGCCATTGTGGGCGCGTTCATCGCCATTGTGATTATTAAGCAGCTCTTTGGCGGCCTGGGCTACAACTTTGCCAACCCCGCCATCGTGGGCCGTATCGCCCTGGCTGTGGGCTACGGCGGGGCAATGTCCGCCTACCCCCTGCCTGAGACAGTGGATGCCCTGTCCTCCGCCACCCCTCTGGCCGTCTCCGGCAATCTGGGTGCCGGCGAGTATGTCACTCTGCTGCTGGGCAACCACGGCGGCGTGCTGGGCGAGACCTGCGCCATCACCATCCTCATTGGCGGCATCTACCTGATTGCCACCAAGGTCATCAGCCCCATGATTCCCGTGACCTATCTGGCCACCGTGGCCGTGCTGTCCCTGTGCTTCGGCATGGACCCTGTGGTCCAGCTGCTGTCCGGCGGCCTGATGCTGGGCGCCTTTTTCATGGCCACCGACTACGTCACCTCCCCCACCACCGACAAGGGCAAGCTGGTGGCCGGCATCTTCCTGGGTGTGGTTACCATGCTGATCCGCAAGTTTGGCAACATGAACGAGGGCGTGTCCTTCGCCATCCTGCTGATGAACCTGATTACCCCCTACATCGAGGTCAACACCCGGCAGGCGAAGCTGGGCATCGCGAAGAAGAAGGAGGCGGCCGCAAAATGAGCAGCTGGAATAAGATTTTTAAGCCCATTGTGGTGCTGTGCGCCATCTGCATCGTGATTACCGGCGCGCTGGCCGCCACCAACGCCGCCACCGCCCCCGTGATTCTGGAGGCCACCATCAAGGCCCAGAACGAGGCCCGGAACGAGCTCCTCCCCGAGGCGGAGGGCACGTTTTCCAAGGTGGACGGTGTGAAGGTGGACAATGTGTCCGACGTTTACGCCGCCGACAACGGCACTGGCTGGGTGATTACCAGCAACGCCAAGGGCTACAACGGCACCATTACCGTTATGTCCGCCTTCAGTCCCGACGGCAAGATCAAGCAGATCAAGATTACCGAGGCCGCCGAGACCCCCGGCTTCGGCAGCAACGTCACCGATAATAAGTCCTATTGGGAGCGCTACGCCGGTCTGGACGGTACCAAGCAGCTGGTGCTGGGTCAGGACGTGGACGGCTGGTCCGGCGCTACTATCTCCAGCAAGGCACTGCTTCGGGCGATGAACTCTGCCATTGAAGCGTACAACGCCATTCCCAAATCCTGAAAGGCAGGTGAGTCAAGATGAGTGAAAACAGTAAAATGAAAATCCTTACCAACGGCATTTTGAACGAAAACCCGGTCCTGCGGCTTGTCCTGGGCACCTGTCCCACCCTGGCCGTCACCACCATGGCTTCCAACGGTATCGGCATGGGGCTGGCCGCCACCTTTGTGCTGCTGTGCTCCAACATCGTGATCTCCGCCCTGCGGAAGGTCATCCCCGACCAGGTTCGCATCCCCTGCTACATTACCGTCATTGCCGGCTTCGTGTCGGTAGTTCAGATGGTGGTCAAGGCCTATGTGCCCGATCTGGACAAGGCCCTGGGCGTGTACCTGCCCCTGATCGTGGTCAACTGCATCATCCTGGGCCGCGCCGAGATGTTCGCCTCCAAGAACAGCATTGTGGACTCCGCCCTGGACGGCATTGGCATGGGCATCGGCTTTACGATCACCCTGACCATCATGGGCTCCATCCGCGAGATCATCGGCTCGGGCACCTGGATGGCCGGCCTGGGTAAGCTGATCCCCGCCTTGGGGGCCGACTTCAAGATTCAGGTGATTCCCGAATCCATTGATACCTTCAGCCTGATGACCAGCGCCCCCGGCGGCTTCTTCGTCTTCGGCATCCTGATGGCCGGGGCCACCTGGCTCACCACCCGCCCCAGAAAGGAAGCCCCCGCTGTGGAAGGAGGTAATGCGTAATGGTGAAGCTTGCTGTTATCTTCTTTACCATGATCCTGGTGGACAACTACGTCCTGGCCAAGTTCCTGGGCATCTGCCCCTTCCTGGGCGTGTCCAAAAAGCTGGACAGCGCCGTGGGTATGTCCCTGGCCGTCACCTTCGTTATGGTGCTGGCCACCGCCGCCACCTGGCCCATCCAGACCTTCCTGCTTACCCCCGCCAACCCCGACGGGACCCTGAAGTGGGATATGGGCTACCTTCAGACCATCGTGTTTATCCTGATTATCGCCATCCTGGTTCAGCTGCTGGAGAACTTTTTAAAGAAGTTCATCCCCGCCCTGTACAAGTCCCTGGGCGTGTATCTGCCCCTGATTACCACCAACTGCACCATCCTGGGCGTGACCATTCTGAACCTGGACAACGGCTATGACTTCATCGAGTCCATCGTCTGCGCCGCCGGCGCGGGCATCGGCTTCCTGGTGGCTATGGTGCTGTTCTCCGGCGTGCGCCGCCGGGTGGAACAGGCTGTTACCCCCAAGTGCTTCGAGGGCCTGCCCATCACCCTGGTGGCCGCCGCGGTGACCTCCCTGTCCTTCATGGGTTTCGGCGGCATCATCGACGCCATCTTCAACGTTGCAGCATAGGAGGGGGAGAGTAGTATGGATCCAATTTTAATGGCAATTATCCTGGTTACCGTGGTCGGTCTCATCGGCGCGGTGATTCTGGTGGCCGCCTCTATTTTCATGTACGTCCCTGTGGACGAGCGGGTGGAGAAGATCACCGCCGTGCTGGCCGGGGCCAACTGCGGCGCCTGCGGCTGTGCCGGCTGCGCCGACTACGCCAAGAGCATTGTGGAGGACGGCAACGCCGTCAACAAGTGCACCCCCGGCGGGGCCGCCTGCGCCGCCAAGGTGGCGGAAATCATGGGCGTGGACGCCGGCTCCTCCACCCCCATGAAGGCGGTAGTGGCCTGCTCCGGCACCTGCGATAAGACGGGGAAAAAGTACGAGTTCCAGGGCATCCAGAGCTGCCAGGCCGTCAAGGGCCTCTACGGCGGCGACGGCATGTGCAAGTTCGGCTGCCTGGGTTACGGCGACTGTACCCGGGCCTGCGCTTTCGACGCCATCCACATTGTGGATGGCATCGCCAGGGTGGACCGGACCAAGTGCACCGGCTGCGGCGCCTGCGCCGCCGTGTGCCCCAACGCGGTGATTTCCATTGTCCCCGAGCACAAGCGCAAGCCGGTGGTCCTGTGCCAGAACAAGGACAAGGGCCCTGACACCCGGAAGGCGTGCACCGCCGGCTGTATCGGCTGCATGAAGTGCGCCAAGGCCTGCCCCAAGGAGGCTATCACCGTGGAGAACTTCCTGGCCAAGATCGACCAGGACAAGTGCGTGGGCTGTCAGATCTGCGTGAAGGAGTGCCCCATGGGCGTCATTCATGTGCCTGGAGCTGAGTAAGTTACTTTTTCTTGAAAGAAAAGTAACCAAGAAGAACTTAAATTTGAACGCCCCGCCGTTAGGCGGGGCGTTCAGCTGTTAATCCCAATTGATCGCGCTGTGCGGTACTGCCTGGCCGTGGACAAATTCCCCTCGGGCTTGGCGGATATCTGCCAAGTCCTCCGGTGTGGCCAGGTCTTCCGGGAGGAAACGGCGGGCAATTTCCAAAAGCAGGGACTGCTCCACCTCCGGCAGGCAATCAATAACGCTGAAAAGTTGTTCTTTAATTGGTGACATTTCTATTCCCCCTTATATACGTCGCCCCGAGGCCCTATTTTTTCAACTAATACAATATTTTGTTCTGGGTAAGAAAATAATATGCGCCAACCGCCCACACGAAGACGATAGGTTCCCAGACTTCCGCGGAGAGGCTTAATATCCCCCTCCGGGAGCTTTTCGAGGGCGGCCTTGATGCGCTGCTTTGTGGTACGCTCCATACCGTTGATGACTTTGACCGCTGATTTTGCGTAATAGATTTCCATAGCCTTCCAGCTCCCGTTTTGACCCACCTGTTAACTTCCTGCCGTCAGGCGGGGCGTTCCTTATGCCTTTCGTCCCCTCCGCAGAGGGCAAGCCTCCTTTTCCCCACAAGGGGGACGCGATATCCGTAAGCGGCAGAGCCGCTAACGGCTATCCAGTGAAAGGAGGTGCCTCAGTTCGCAAACTGGGGCGGAGGATTGTATTTTGGCAAAGCCAAAATGTATGAAATAAACTTAAGTTTGCAAAACTTTGTTTACTTCGTATGTTTTGCTTCGCAAAACGCAATCCTCAGTCAGCCTTCGGCTGACAGCCCCTTTCAAAAGGGGCCTTTTTTGCGCTTACCTGTTAACTTCCCGCTGATCCGTGCGGCCGGTGAGGTAATCCAGGGAGACATTGAAAATATCAGCGATTTTGATTAGGTTTACATAATTAGGAGTACTGCCGTCCGCTTCAAAGCGTTGATAGTTCCGCAAGGTGACGGATAGTTTATCTGCCACTTGTGTCTGTGTTAATCCCTGTTCTTTCCGGAGCAGTTTGAGCCGTTCATTAAAAATCATCTTCTTCCTCCTATTGACATGTAGCTTTCTGTCGTATATAATTACGACAGAGTAATTCATACTAGGGAGGTACAAACTGTGCAAAACGAAATCCCCTTTATCGTCCAGGACCTTTATCAGAATTTTGTGGCCCCGCCAAATCCGAACCTTTGGCCGGACGATATGAAGGACGACCCTGTCCAGGGCCATGCCCTCTGGGCCTTTTACCAGGGTCTGCGGCTGGGGGCACAGCTGACCGACGCCTGTCTGGAGAAGCTTTAGACCTGGCTCCGGTCCCGCAGCCAGCTGGGCATGGGCCGGGCCTTGACGCTGGAGACAATGCCCATAGCGGCAAACAGGGTGAGGATGGACGAGCCGCCGTAGCTGACAAAGGGGAGCGTCAGCCCCATAACGGGCAGAACGTACAGACACATGCCCACATTGAAAGTGATCTGGCTGAGCAGCATGCCGGCCATGCCCATGCACACGTAGGCGGAGAAGGGGGAGCTGGCGTGCCGTCCCACCCAGATGCACCGAAGCACCACCCCGGACAGCAGCAGCAGCAGGGCCATGCAGCCCACAAATCCCAGCTCCTCGCCGCAGACGGCGAAAATCAGGTCGCTGTCCCGGACGGGGAGGGCAGAGGAGTTGGGGGAGTGGGTCTGGATGCCCTTCAGGTAGCCCTGGCCGAACAGCTTGCCCGAGCCGATGGCCAGGGTGGACCGGGTCTGCTGAAAGCCGTAGTTGCTGGGGTCCAGGCTGTGGTCCAGCACCACCCGGAAGCGCATGATACGGAAATTGGTCCACAGGCTGGTCTCCGGCAGGAAGAACAGCCAGAAGATTACCACCGCCAGCACCGCGCCTCCGCCCACCAGGACGAACCATCGCAGCTTCACCCCGGCGGCCCAGGCCATGAAGGCAAAGATCATGATGTAGACGGCGCAGGTGCCCATGTCGTGACAGATAGCGGCAATCAGGCCCAGCATAAACACGGTGAAGCCGGCAATCTGCATCACCGAGGGGACAGAGCTGATACTGTAGCCCCGGTCCTGAATTTTGATGATTTGCAGCGCCAAAACGAGGATAAAGGGAATTTTGACAATCTCATTGGGTTGGATCATCATGGGGAAGTGGGGAATCTGAATCCAGTTCCGGTTTCCGTAGCGCTCCACCCCCCAGGGGGAGAGGAGCAACAGGAGCAGCAGTAGGCTGCCGATAAGCATCAGCTTCCACCTCTTTTCGGTAAAGAGCTGGAAGTCCACAAAGGTGAGCAGCACATAGGCCACCACCCCCAGCAGAATGGCGATGGCCTGAATGATAACAGGCTTGATGCTCTGCTGGTATTGAGTGGCGGAGTAGATAAGGGCCAGCCCGAAGGTGCTGGTGGCCAGGCAGAGCCCCAGCAGGATCACGTCGCCTTTTTTCCAAAATTCCTTGATGGGGGAGAACAGCAGGGACAGCAGGTTCATGGCCCCACCTCCTTATGGTAGGGACGCATCATGATGCGTCCGCGTATAAAAGTGCCGTTTGAATCGAACGCGTCGTGATACGTCCCTACGGCAAAAAAATCACCCATATATTTTATCACATTTTGCTGGAAAGGCAAACAGTATCTGTGCTATAATGTTTAAGAACCTGAAAATTTTCTGTGAACGGGGGAGCGCCGGTGAAGTTTATTACCAACAGCGAGGAGGAGACCGAGGCCCTGGGCGCCCGGCTGGCGGTGAAGCTGGAGCCGGGGGCGGTAATCGCCTTTACCGGCGACCTGGGGGCGGGCAAGACCGCCTTTACCCGGGGCCTGGCCCGGGGGCTGGGAATACCGGACCGGGTGACCAGCCCCACCTTTACCATCGTCAACGAGTATGAGGGGGGGAGACTCCCCCTGTTCCACTTCGACATGTACCGCCTGGGCTCGGCCGACGAGCTCTTTGACATCGGCTGGGAGGACTACCTGGCCCGAAAGGGCGTGTGTGCCGTGGAGTGGAGCGAGAATGTGTCCGACGCCCTGGAGGAGGGGACCCTCTCGGTAGAGATATGCCGGGGGGAGACGGACGGTCAAAGGATAATTACGGTCATGGGGGTGGAGCTGTGAACATTTTAGCTTTGGAGTCCTCGGCAACGTCCTGCTCCGCCGCCCTGTGCCGGGATGGGGAGCTGCTGGCCCAGTCCTTTCAGAACAGCGGACTGACCCACAGCCGCACCCTGCTGCCCATGGTGAACGACCTTCTGAACAACTGCGGGGAACGCCTCGAGGATGTGGACGTGATCGCCGTGGCCGCCGGGCCGGGGTCGTTCACCGGCCTGCGCATCGGCGTGGCCACCGCCAAGGGGCTGGCCTGGGCGGAGGACAAGCCCTGCGCCCCCTGCTCCACCCTGGAGTCTATGGCCTGGCCCCTGGCGCACCTGGAGGGAGCGCTGATTGTCTGCGCCATGGACGCCCGGCGCGCTCAGGTGTACAACGCCCTGTTCCTGGCTCGGGGAGAGGGGCTGGAGCGGCTTACGCCCGACCGGGCAATTTCCCTGGCCGAGCTGGGGGAGGAGCTGAAAAATTTCCCGGAAATGAAAATAGTCGTTGGCGACGGGGCCCGGCTGTGTTATAATACCCTGAGAGAGGAAGTTCCCGGCCTGACCTTGGCCCCCGTCCACCTGCGAATGCAGAGCGCCTGGGGGGTGGCCCGGGCGGCGGAGGAGCTGATCAGGGCCGGTGCCCTGGTGTCCGGCGCGGAGCTGGCCCCCGTCTATCACCGCCTGTCCCAGGCGGAGCGGGAGCGGCTGGAACGGGAGCAAAACACAAAATTTACAATAGAAGGGGATCGAAAACATGTATAACGAAAAGGTACACATTCTGGACCACCCGCTGCTTCAGCACAAGCTGACCATCCTCCGGGACGAGAACACCGGCGTGAAAGAGTTCCGGGAGATCGTCTCGGAGATTGCCGCCCTGGAGTGCTACGAGGCCACCCGGGACCTGCCCCTGGCCGACATCGAGGTAAAGACCCCCATCACCACCGGCACCTTTAAAACTCTGGCGGGCAAGAAGCTGGCGGTGGTGCCCATCCTCCGGGCCGGACTGGGTATGGTGGACGGCATTATCAAGATGATCCCCTCTGCCAAGGTGGGCCACATCGGCCTGTACCGGGACCCGGAGACCCACAAGCCGGTGGAGTACTACTGCAAGATGCCCGCCGACATCGCGGAGCGGGATGTTATTGTGCTGGACCCCATGCTGGCCACCGGCGGCTCCGCCTCCGCCGCAATCACCTTTATCAAGGGCTACGGCTGCAAGCATATCAAGCTGATGAATGTCCTCGCCGCCCCCGAGGGCATCGAGTGCATCATGAAGGACCACCCCGACGTGGAGATCTACGTGGCGGGCGTGGATGAAAAGCTCAACGAGCACGCCTATATCGTCCCCGGCCTGGGCGACGCAGGCGACCGGATTTTTGGCACCAAGTAAGACATGGAACGGCGCCCGGTCCTGTTGGACCGGGCGTTTTGAAAACAGGAGGTGTAGATATGTCAAGGACGATTATGGTTAAAGGCGTAGGTAATGTTTCTGCAAAGGTGGATTATGTTAAACTAACGCTTACAATTCATGGAAAAGATAAGGAATACAATGCCGCTATGGAGGAAGCCGCCAGCCAGATAACCTGTCTGGAGTGCGCTGTGGAACAGATTGGTTTCAAAAAAGACGATTTAAAGACGCTCAACTTTGATGTGCGGACGGAGCAGAAAGATATAAGAGATGAAGACGGGAATTTTCATCGGGTATTTATAGGGTATGCCTGTGATTATACGCTTGAGTTGTCTTTTGATTTTGAAAGTGAGCGGCTTGCCGCTGTCCTTTCGGCAATCGCGGACAGCGGGGCAAATCCTGAACTGAATATCACCTTTACCGTAAAGGACCCGTCGAAAATCAGCGAGGAGCTGTTGATTCGCGCGGCGGCTAACGCCAGAGAGAAGGCGGAAATCCTTTGCCGGGCATCCGGGACGGAGCTGGGAGAGCTGCTCAGCATTGATTACAACTGGGGTGAGTTAAGGGTTGAGTCCCGAACAAGATATGGCTATGACACCTTAGAGTGCATTACGGCGAAAAGGAGCAGTATGCCGGCGCTCAGACCGGATGATATTGATTTGCGTGACACCGCCGTCTTTGTCTGGGAAATCAAGTAGATTGTCAGGCCCTTTCCTGTGGTAAATACAGCTGAAAATCTGCTTCTACTGCGGTGACTGTAATAGAAAAAGGAGGCGCATCCCCATTGGACCACATTGAAATTCCCACCCAGCTTTTCTGGGAAAATGGCAACAGCTGGTACGGCAGCCTGGGCAACGCCAGATTTTTTATCAAGCCGGAGCGTCCCGAGGGGGCGGACGGGTTACAGCTCTCCATCCAGTTCTGGAGGGGGCCGCTGGCTATGGACTTGAGCGAGATCACCGCCACGGCGTCCTTTCCTGTCACCCAGGGGGGACTGGCCCAAGCCGCCGCGTGGCTGGAGGAACAGGCCGCCGGGGTAAACCCTTAAACGGCCCCGGCGGACCGGCGTCCCCGCCTTTTGAACCGGCTTACCGCTCCCCACAGCAGCAGAAAGCAGGCGCAGCCTGCCAGGTCAATCAGCACGTCCTGCAGCTGGCCGCTTCGCCCGGAGATAAAGGTCTGGTGAAATTCGTCCAGCCCTGCTAAGAGGGCACAGAGGATAAACACTGCGGTGGCCCTCCGTCGAGCAGAGACCACCAGCTGCCAAACCGCTGCCAGCAGCAGGCCAGACAGGATAAAGTAAACTCCCATGTGGGCTCCCTTCCGGATGCAAAAAGTGACTGTCTCAAAAACAGCGGCTCGCTCCTCTGCACTCTGGAGAAAAAAAGAGGGACGGAACCACCCCAGCAGCCAACCGGCCAGCCGGTCGGACATGGCCCCTGAGCTGTGTCCCGTCTGGGCGGAAAACCAGAAAATCACAGCGTACCACACCCCGGCGGGCAGGAAGGGATACACCTTGCCCCAAACTGATTTCATGTCCGCGTCCTCCTGACTGTTTTCTGCTCCGAATTATACCAAATTCCTTATCCTGATACAAGTATAGCTGCCTTTATTGGTGGATTCATATAATTTAAAAAAAATTAAAATATTCGTTGACAAACCAGGTCGTTTCTGGTAAGATATCACTTGCGCCGAACGGGTTGACCTGTCCAGCGCAGTATATGTGGGGGTATAGCTCAGCTGGGAGCGCACAGTATCCAGTAAGCGACCCCACAGAGAATCGGATAAAAACCGGTTCCAAAATTCCAAACCCCTTGCGACACAAGGGGTACAAATATGTGGGGGTATAGCTCAGCTGGGAGAGCGCTTGAATGGCATTCAAGAGGTCAGCGGTTCGATCCCGCTTATCTCCACCACTTTACAACTGAATATTGACGTGGGGGTATAGCTCAGCTGGGAGAGCGCCTGAATGGCATTCAGGAGGTCAGCGGTTCGATCCCGCTTATCTCCACCACAACCAAGAACTCATATAGCCAACAACTATATGAGTTCTTATTTTATAGAAACTGGGGCGGACATCTGATCCAAACTATCTTATTAATAGCAGAATCAGGCAGATACTCTCCCCCGTCTCAAAACTAATATCGTTATCAGGGTCTTGGTTTAATGATTTTATATCAAAAAACCAGGGCCCTTTTTCAATTTACAAAGAAAACAAGGAGGAGATACAGCGATGAGCAAGTATTTCAGAGAGCGGACACTACTACGGTCCTGGCGGAGGTGCGGACAGCTACACTGCCGCCAAACGGGACTTTGCCACCCGCTCTGGTCTCATCCCCCGCAGTGCCCTTTTTGATCAAAAGCAGTTGATAGAGATATACCATTGCAGTGTCGAAGTGCAGGCAGGCCTATACTCCATCACGGATGAGCAGGGGAAATGCCTGCAATCCATCATAGATCAGATCGAGCTCAGTATTCCGAATCTAGGTGAGCTTCTCGACCAGGAGCAGAAGATTGAAGCTCCGGAAGACAGTGGAATACAGTTCAGCTAAAAGCTAATATTTGTACCAGTAAAGGCCGTTTCCCTGAAAAAGGGCAGCGCCTTTTTTCTTTTTGGGGGAACGGCAACTAACAACAAGGAGGGCAGCGTATGAATTATGTGATCCAAGCGGCGCTGAGCAATACCCAGCATCCGGAATGCGGTCAGGTTACCATCTCCTTCCCCATTCCCGTTGACCAGTACAATAAGACCATTGAGATGCTCCAGGCAATTGACCTGGATTTTTCCGTGAACCGTGACTGCAAGGTGGACGAGCTCAACAGCCGCTACCGCGTGCTGAATTCTATCCAGGGTACACTGGTGAACGTGGATAATCTGGACTACCTGGCGAAACGGCTGGACGGTTTCTGCTCCGGCGAGGTCAGTCAGTTTCAGGCCATGGCCCACAAGCTGAAGTTAAGCGATGTCAAAGATTTTATCGACCTGACATTCTGCTGCCAGCAGGCTACAGTCATCACCGACTTTTCTGATCTGGAGACCGTAGGGCGCAACTATTTTATGGCTCTGAATCGAGACATCCCCGGAGCAGAGGGGCTGGAACCCATGGATGCGGATGGTACCGAAATCGCTTTGCAGTTGATTGCTGAAGGCGGAGGAGTAGTCACCCCTTACGGTGTGGTCTACGACAACGGTATGGTGCTGAAGCAGGTCTACAACAAGCGTCAGTTTGCTTTGTATCCTTACGATGGTATTTTGATGGTCCTGGAGATCATGCCCAAACAGGGTCTGGCAGAGGGGGAAAGCCCGGAACACCTGAATCTTCCCGCTTCGGAGCACCAGATTGAGCAGACACTGCTCCGCATTGGCATTGCCGCACCGTGCGATGCCCAGGTGTGCGTTGTCTGGAATGAACTGCCGGAAAAAGTGGCGGACACACTGGACCTGGACCACCTGAGCGGCAGTGATCTTCCTGCGCTTAATCGGATGAGTTGGGCAGTAGGGCCGCTGCTGGATTCGGATATGGAAAAGCTGAATGCGGTAGCTTTGATGGCAGGTCCCCGCAACGCTGGTGAAATTTGTGAACTGGTGGAGAATCTGGACCAGTTTGAATTTATTCCCGATATCCAGACCGCAGAGGAATATGGCTGGTATATGATTCAGCTGTCCGGCCGCATTGAGATTGACGAAAATTTGGAGGAGGTCTACGACTACAAGCAGTATGGCGAGCAGCAAATCCAGCAGGAAGGCGGGCAATTCAATGAGTACGGCTATGTGGCATACCTGGGTACGATTCCGCTGGAGGAGCTGATAAAGGACGCTCACGCAGAATCAAACTGGCAGGGGCCGCAGATGGGGGGTCAGTTATGTTAAGGCTGTAAATATCCTGCGGCAGGACACTCAGACAACTGGATTTGTATCAATAAAGGCCGTTTCCCTGAAAAAAGGGCAGCGCCTTTTTTCTTTTTTGGGGGAATTGGAACTATCAAAAGGAGAACAAAAAGAATATGGCACGATATTTTATGAGGGATACCCGGTTGGCGGCGCTGGAGCGGATGATGATGGACCCATCCAGAACGGCCACCATCTGCAACGCAGACATCCGGCGACAGAGACCCCAGAAGAAACAGATCAGGAGCCAGGCCATCAAGCAGAATTCCCGTGAGTGGGAGATTAAGGAGGGCAGCCTATGAATTATGTGATTCAAGCGGTTCTAAGCAATACCCAGCACCCTGAATGCGGTCAGGTTACCATCCCCTTCCCCATTCCCGTCGACCAGTATGATAAGACCATTGAGATGCTGCAGGCAATTGACCTGGGCTTTTCCGTAAATCGGGACTGCAAAGTGGACGAGATCGACAGCCGCTACTTTGTGCTGGATTCTATCAAGGGTACGCTGGTGAATATAGATCAGCTGGACTACCTGGCGAAACGGCTGGACGGCTTCTGCTCCGGCGAGGTCAGTCAGTTTCAGGCCATGGCCCACAAGCTGGGGTTGAACGACATTACTGACTTTATCAACCTGACATACTGCTGCCAGCGGACAACGGTTATCACAGACTTTTCTGACCTGGAGCAGATCGGGAAAAATCACGCCATTACAATGAACGGCGGAGCGATGCCCATGGATCAATACCAAGCCGTCGATGGCAGAAAAGACGCCCTCCAGCTCATACAGGGCGGCGGCGAAACAGTCACCCCCTTCGGCGTGGTCTACGATAACGGCATGAAGCTGGAGCCGGTCTACAACGGACATCAGTTCCCCGTATATCCTTACGATGGCCTTTTTATGGTGCTGGAGGTCACGCCGAAGCGGGGGCTTGCGGAGGGAAAGAATCCGGAGTATCTGTACCTCCCTGCCGCGGAACACCAAATTGAACGGACACTGCTCCGCATTGGTGTCACCTCGCCACATGATGTCCAGATACGCATCGACTGCAATGAACTGCCGGAAAAAGTGGATAAGGCACTGGATATTGAGCATCTGAGCGGTGACGATCTCCCGGCCCTGAACCGGATGTGCCGAGTAATAGAGCCGCTGACGGAGGCGGATATGGATAAGCTGAATGCAGTGGTGTTGATGGCAGGCCCCCGTGACATCGATGAGGTTTATGCGCTGGTGCAGAATCTGGATCAGTTCGATTTTGTTCCCTGCGTTCAAACCCCAGAGGAATACGGCAGATACATGATCCAGGAATCTGGCCGCTTTGAGTTTGACGAAAATCTGGATAGCTTCTATAACTACAAGCAGTATGGTGAACAGCAGCTCCAGCTGGAAGATGGGCAATTCAACAAATACGGCTATGTGGCCTACCAGTCAGGCCGCATCTGGTTTCTCCATTTTCTATCACCGCTATTACGGTCGGTTTTCTCAGCTTACTCATTGTACAAAGCCTCCCATCGTCATATTTAACCCGCCGTAATCTTCAATTTGGCGGGGATTCTCCTCACCATACATGTCACAGAGCATATCGTCCACGGCCTTGCGGATCTCCGGGTCATCGGTCAGCGTCTCACAGCGGAAGCCAGTGGTGGCCTGGCAGGGAAGTTCCTCACGGACAGTCTGGAGGTACTTCTGCGGATCGGTGTAGTTCCAACGCTCACCGCTGGCAAAGGTGACCCGCCCGACAGCCGGGCTTCTGTCCAGCAACTTCTGGATCTGGCCGGCAGCGCCCGCCACCACCGGGTCATCCTTGAAGCTGTCCAGCTTCAGCCGATCCATAGACAGCCACTCACGGCCTTCCTGGTGGATGGCCAGATCCACAGCGGCAATGCCGTCCTTAGTAACGCCCAGCCGCTTGTCCGCGCAGTCGAGGCTGGTATATAACTGCATGGCCTCCTCCAGCGGGAGCTGATGCGTTACCTGCCGCTCAGGTGTGTTGATGTGCTCGATCACATGCCAGTCATAGCTGTGGGGGAGCGTGGGGTCGGCAGTGTCTCTGAGCGCCTGGCGCCCTTTTTCCGTCAGTCCCATCTGCTGGGCCTGCTTGTCGAAGCAGGTCAGATATGCTTGATCACTCTTGTCCGAAGGACTGCACCGCAGGCAGTAGCGGTAGCGTTCTGTCTCCACCATATAGCCGTAGTCCTGACCGTTTTTGAGCACACCGCCATTTTCCTTACACCAATGCCGCATACTATCCAGGTCCTTAAGCACCTCCTGGCGCATATGGGCCACCACCTGCTCCAACTCCTTTTTAAACTCCGGAGTCCTCATATCTTTGTCTGTCCTGCGCCACCATGTGCGCCAGACCTGACCGGGAGAAGATCCGAAATCGAATCGGAGCTGACCAACGATTCCTAACTCTAAATGCCTTTGGGAGGAACTATCATATACATAGAAATGTCCTTCATCCTCGGGAAGAGTGGGGGACAGCATATGTTGGAGCGGTATTTCGGGTTGACAGACCCTCTGTTCTGTGCCAGACTCTGTCATCCCCATCTGCTGGGCCTGTTTGTCGAAGCAGCTGAGATAACACTGATAGTCGCCCTCTATGGGGTTACACCTCAGACGGTAGAGGTATCGCTCTGTCTCCAGCGTGAAGCCGTAGTTCTGGCAGCAGGTGCCGCCCTCAATAGCCCCCTCGCTGCCAGAGCAGTACCGGCGCATAGAGGAGAGGTCCTTCAGGACACCTTTTCGCAGGTCATTGACCACTGCATCCAGTTCATCCCTGAATTCCTGCGTGTTCAGCCCTTCAGGACCCCTGGGCCACCAGGTGTGGTAGAATCCTTCCCGTCCATTGTGTCCGAAGTCGATGCGGACATGGCCGATGGCGCCCAGTTCCTCATCCCTCTCCGGTGTCTGGGCGTAGAAAAGCCCCGCATCCTCGGGGGACGCGGGGCACAGCTGATGGCGGAGAGGTATTTCGGGGCAGTGGATATTTTCCTCAGCACAGAACTCTGCCAGGCTGGGATTTGTACCGGTCATCTGGAACATATCCTTGACCAGCCGGAACTGGGAACGAGCTTTTTTCAGCGGCAGACAGGAGAGGATCGAGCCGGTGTGATTTTCCTCCGCCATATCCACCAGTGCGTGGGGTTCATCCGAGTGTCGGGCAGTGCCCCGCAGGTCGTAGCAGTACCAGCCCTGGGGCACGTCCTCGCGGGGGATGGGCTGGGCACTGAACAGCACCGGGGTTCCGAACAGGCGGGCGCCCAGCAATTTATCCCTGTAGATATTGATTTGCAATGGTTTCATCCCTTTCTTCTGATTTTGCAGCAAACACAAATACCACAACTTCGGCAAGAAGTCCAGCACAACCTTTTACAGCATGGCCTGCCCGACCTCCGGCTCGGAAAAAGGCTTGCTCAGCCGGCTGTCAGCTTCCTTTCCTTTGATTGCTGGCGTCTGGTTTCCGGCGCTTTCGTGCCAGCGCCTCCAGGCCGTCCAGGCCGGTGTCGTCGCCGGAGCTGTCCCTGGCGCGGCGCTTCAGGCATTGCTCCATGGCCTTGTCGTAGTCGTAGCCGATGGCGGCGGCGTACTTCCCGGCAATTTTCCGGCAGCGGACGGCGTGGAGCTCGTAGACGGCGGCATGGTAGCCCGTCAGGCCCCATTCCAGGATCACGCTCTCCAGCATGTTGGCGTAGTCCCGCAGGGCGTTGACCACGGCGTACAGATCGCCGTAGCAGGTGCGCAGCTCCCTGTTCCCGCTGGGGCGGCCGGACCGGCCGGGCCGGCCCGCGTCGGTGAAGCGCAGGATGGCCCCCTGTTCCATGCCGTCAATCTCGGTCAGCTCCACCGTGGCGGTGGCCGCCGGCTCGAACTTGGCGGCGGGGAGGGGAGCGTCCTGGGGATTCCTGCTCACTCGTCCTCCACCTCCTTGAAGCATCCGTCGCTGCTGTGGTCCCATTCGATGGTCCCGTCCACGTACTGGATGACGCCCTTGGCTGTGAACGTCCAGCCGCTCTTGACGTTCTGGAACAAGGCGGTGGTACTGCTGGAGCAGCCCGCCGCGTTGAAGTACTGGGTCCCATGGTCCGTCACCAGGGCGCGGCAGAGGTATCTCCCACCGCCCCGGTTGACGTAGACCTGCCCGACGGTGGGCGTGAGGGGCCGGCCCTTGTCGATATTCCAGATTTTGTCGTTGGTGCCGTCCGGGTTGAATACGGCCTTCCGGGTGCCTCCGCCCCTGACATGCGCCATGACGGTGACGGGTTTGCCGATTTCCGCGGCAAGGCGCGCGGCGGCGATGACGGCCTGGTGCAATACGGCAGAGCTGCCGGCGAACCTGCCGTCCTGCTTGAGCGTGAAATGCGTAAAATCCATAGCCGGAATCCTCCTTTGCGTTGATTTTGGGCGTGAAAAAAGCGGGAGGCTTATTTCATCCTCCCGCTTGGGTACGCCTGTATGTGATTAGAACGGCAGATCGCCGCTGCCTTCCAGGTCATCCGCGTCGTAGCCGCTGCCAGCCGGTACGCCGGCGGGGGCCGGGGCGGCCTGGTTCTGGGGCTTGCTGTCCCCGAAGTGGACGCTGTTTGCCAAAATTTCGGCGCTGCGGCGCTTGTTGCCGTCCCGGTCGGTCCAGTCCCGGAGCTGGAGCCGCCCGTCAATGACGGCCATGCGGCCTTTGGTAAAATATCTGGACACGAAATCGGCGGTGTTGCGCCAGGCCACGATGTCGATAAAATCCGTGGTCTTGTCGCCGTTGGCGTCCTTGTAGTCCCGGTCGCAGGCGATGGTGAAAGACGTGACGGGGATGCCGGACTGGGTGTGGCGGAGCTCCGGGTCGCGCACGAGGCGGCCCATGGTGACGATGTGGTTCAACATGGCTTTTCCCTCCGTTTAGTCGTAATTCAAGATTCTTCGAGATTTTCCATCTGATACTGGGCATTGAGCTGGCTCAATGCCTCAATGGTGTTGGCTAGCAACGCGAGCGCGTTCATTTCACTTTTCTGCGGGGCTTCTCCCGGTTCGTCCGGGTAACGCCACAGCTCGCTGATGAACGTCATGGTGTCGAGCATACGCTTGTACTCCGCGTCCGGCACGTGGTCGTACGCCCCGCTTTTTACGGCATCGGCGAAGGGTATGACGGGGTTGCGTATCTTCAGCAGGGAAAGGGCCTGCTTCATCGAGGCCACGTCCTCGGTGCCGTCCAGGCCCTCGAAGCGGACGTTTGCGAGCCCCTGGCGCTGGTCAAAATCAAAAATCAGCTCCATGTTGTCCTCCCCTCAGAACTCGAAGCTGCGCCGCCGGCAGTCGTCGAAGATGGCGTCGTCCACCAGCTGTCGGATCTGGTTCTCCATGCCCCGGACGCCCAGCCCGGTCCGGCAGGCCAGCTCGGCCAGCTCCTGCCGCTTCTGGGGCGTGAGCCGTATCTCCGCCTTATAGTGCTCCCCGATACGGGCCAGGAAGCTGTAGGAGTTGTCCAGCATAGAGCGGTAGTCATCCATGGTCATGGGCTCCAGGTGGACAAGCCGCTGGATACGGCCAAGGAACTCCGGCATGACGCCGAAGTCGATGAGGTCCTGTTCTCCCAAGGGCCGGACGTAGGGCTGTACGGGCTTGGGGGCCGCGCCGAAGCCGATGCGACTGCCGGCGTCCTTCTCCGCTGCGTCATGGGCCTTGCTGGAGAACGCGCCGCACAGCACGAAGCTGATCTTGGACGTGTCTATGGAGTGGATGACGGAATTGATTTTCACATCCACGCGGGCGCCCTCCAGCATCGTCAGGCCCTCCGACTGGATGCTGTCGCTGACGTTCCCGCCAGAGCCGATTTTGGGCATGAGCATCTTGTCCGCCTCATCCAGGACGAGGATGTTGTGATGCCCGTTGCGAAAGATAGCGGATTGAAGCAGGTTGGCCCACTTCTTATCCCCTTTCCAGCCGTCATTGGTGAGGTTGGAAACGTCCTCGATCACGATGCGGCCCGGGAAAATCTTTTGCAGGCAGCGCCAGATGTGGGTCTTGCCGCAGCCGCTGGGGCCGATGAACAGGGCGTTGGACTTGACGCCCCGCTGGAAAGCGTTGTAGACGATGACGGCGGCGGCTTTCTTCGCGGCGCCCTGCTTCCAGACCAGCCGGTCCAGGTAGCCGTAGATCGCCCTGGGTGTGTCGTACTGCTCGGGCTTGTCCTCTTCTGCCCTGGGATTGACATACTCCTTCCGGACGGCCTCCACCCGGTCGTCGTACCAGGGGTAGGGCTGGGCCG
>CATEPI010000037.1:0-25020 GCA_949525845.1 uncultured Eubacteriales bacterium | reverse complement strand
TGGCGGCGGCCAGCATCTTCTCAATGTCCTCCTGAGACATCTTGCCGCCGGAGGGCGCGGGAGTCTGGGACGTCTGTTCTGCAACGGGTTGTTCAACTGCCATTGGGGGCACCTCCTCAAGGATAGGCTGGGGGGGCGGGGCAGGTTCGGCGGAGTCGGCCAGCTCCTCCTCCAGAGCCTGCTGGATCTGCTGGGACAGGTTGTCGTCGTTTGCCTGTGCCACCTCCAGGATGGGGGGCAGGAGAGGACGGGAGGGGGCGGCGGCGGTCTCGGCTCCCTCCGCGGTGGGCTCACCAGCGGCGGAGGGCCCCTCCTTGGGCGCGCCCGGGGCGGTGAGCAGGTTCAGTACATGGGCAGTCTTGCTGCCCTTGGCATTTTTCTTACTTGAGGCCATGAATGTGGCTCCTTTCCGTAGAATCAGGAGTTCGGGAGATTGGGCTCATACATCCGGGCGATCTCGTTGATCAAAAGCCGGAAGTCCCGGGCTACCTTGGAGTCCGGGGCGTAGGAGAGCACGCTTTCGCCGTAGGCGGGGGCCTCGGCCACCGCCACGCCGGATCGGATGCGGGAGTGGAACACCCTGGTGTCCAGCTGCTGGGCGATCTGCTCCGCCATGTCCAGCACCTCCCGGTTGAGGGTGAAACGCTGGTTGAACTTGTTCAGCACGATGCCCAGTACCCGCAGGCGGGAGTTGTAGCACCGGCGGACGGTGTCGATGGTCTCCCGGATCTGAGAGACGCCCAGCAGGCTGAGGATCTCCGGGGCCATGGGAATCACCAGGCCGTCGGCGGCCACATAGGCGTTTACGGTGAGGACGTTGAGGGCGGGAGGCGTGTCGATGATGATATAGTCGTAGTCCTCCTCCACCTCAGCCAGGCAGTTTTTCAGCAGAAATTCCCGCCCGGGCCGGTTAAACTCCAGCTCGGCAGCGGACAGCAGGATGTTGGACGGCAGAATATCCCCGCATTCGGAGTGCATGATCACATCCCGAATGGGAGCGGAACCCTTCAGCGCGTCATAAATAGTGGCGCAGTGTTCGATGTCCAGACCCAGGCAGAAGCCCAGACTGCCCTGGGGGTCAAGGTCGACGCCCAGCACCCGGGCGCCCCGGCTGCGAAGGCCGTCCATGAGGGCGCTGGATGTGGTGGTTTTACCCACTCCGCCCTTCTGGTTGGTAATAGTGATGATAGTGGACAAGCGATCTCCTCCAGTAAAATCTTTCTCTGAGAGCTATTAACTTAATCATACTACATGCCGATAAAAAAGTACAGAGTATTTTTGCGTTCAATTTTAAAATAACCGTTGGAACACAGATACAAGACGGAAGGAGCGATTACTATGGCGTCAATCAGTGGAGCTTCAAGGAGCAACACAACCAGCAGCCTGTACAACAGCGCAAATGTCATTAGCGGTCTGGCCAGCGGACTGGACACCGAGGGCATGATCGAAAATCTGGTCAAGGGTTATCAGACCAAGATCAACACCCTGAATCAGAAGGTAACCAAAACCGAGTGGAAGCAGGATGCTTACCGCAGCATTATCCAGAAAATGGTGGGTTTCAGCAGTAAATACACCTCTTACACCTCCAGCACCAACCTGATGTCGGCCAGCTTTTTTAACAGCGCCGTCAAGGTGGCCGCCCAAGGCCTGTACGCCGACAAGGTGACGGCCAGCGGCAAGACCAGCAGCGATATCGTCCTCAACTCGGTAAAGCAGCTGGCCACCGCCGCCCAGTACCGCACCGGGAGCAACCTGAAGGCGGGGGACGGCAGGAGCATCGAGGCCGAGGCCGGCGTGGACCTGAAGGGCAAGACCACCCTGGGCTCCCTCAGCGGCAGCCTCACCCTGACCTACGGCAGCAACAACATCACCCTGAGCTTCGACGAGGTGGCCGACAAGGAGGCCCTGGAGGAGATCAAGTCCAAGTATAAGGCGGACAACAACCGGAACATGTCTGAGACCGAGGCCCTGGCTGCCCTTATCAACCAGAAGCTGGAGGGCCAGAAGATCAGCTTCAGCGGGGGCACCTCGGCCGACGCCAAGGACCGCATCGAGGTGCGGGCCGACGGCAACACCATCACCTTTGCCGACAAGTCCAGCGCGGGCAACTCGGTGTACCTCTCCGGCGCCAGCGGCAACGTGGAAGATGCCCTGGGCCTGGACCTGGAGAACGCCAAGGAGGATAAGCCCGCCGCCATCAAGCTGAATTACGACTTTTCCACCACCAAAGAGGTGAACAACGCCGTCTATCTGTCGGAGAAGACCATGAACCTGAGCCTGGACGGCTCCACCAGACAGATCAAGCTGCCCAAGATCACCGGCAGCGAGAGCGCCGGCTATAAAATTGTGGACAACGACGGCAAGGCTCTGGACTACACCGCCGAGAACTACACCAAGGTGCTCAACGACAGTCTGAACAAGGCCTTTAAGGGCAAGGTGACGGTGGAGAACAAGGGCACGGATGGCGAGCTGAAGCTGCGCTTCAACGTGCAGGAGGGCTCCGACCTGATTATCAACACCGACGTGGGCGAGACCCTGGGCATCGGCCGGTCGGCCACCAGCTATATGAACACCAGCAAGACCCTGGAGGACCTGCTGGGCAAGGATAAGCTGGAGGGTCTGACCCCCGCCAAGGACAAGAACGGCAAGGAACTGGTGGACGACAAGGGCAACAAGCTTTACGAGTTCAAGATCAACGACGTGGTGATTGGCAATTACTCCAAGGACACCAAGCTGTCTGACATCATGAGCGACATCAACAGCAACAAGGAAGCCGGCGTAAAGGTGAGCTACTCCCAGACCACCAAGAACTTTACCTTTACCGCCAAGGAGACGGGGGCCGACAGCGAAATCAAGATCAACGGCGGCCTGGCCGAGGCCATGTTTGGCTCTACGGAAGTCCCGGATAATAGCGGCGGCAGCTTTGCCGAATCCTATGGCGTCAAGTGGCTGCAGGATGGCGAAAGCGCAAAGTTCACATTTTCGATACCCGAAGTAGGCAGCCATGAGTTCAGTATCACAAAGGATACCTCCATCGAGGATGTTGTCAATAAACTGAACAAATCTCTCATTGGTCAAAATCATTCCTTTTCCTATAACAAGTTCACGGGCCAGATCGAGGCAAAGGACAGAGAGAGCGGCGCGAAACTTGAACTTAAGATAACGGATATGTACGATGACGAGGTGTCATTCGATGAGAGCAAAGCTCCTGCGATTAACTACACCCCCGGCCGGGACGCCGAGTTTACTGTCACCGTAAACGGCGAGACCATCAACATGAAGCGGGCCTCCAACAGCGTGAACATCGACGGCCTGACCATCAACATGCACGACACCTTCGACGGCTCTGTGGACAAGGAGGGCAAGCCCTCGGTGGACAGCGCCGGCAAGCCCACCAACTCAGTCACCTTCAAGACCAGCACCGACTCCGACAAGATCGTGGAGGCCATCAAGACCATGATCGAGGACTACAACACCATGATGACGGAGATCAAGGCGGCCTACTCCACCATGCCCTACCAGAAGTCCAACGGCTCCTTTGCCAACTACGAGCCCCTCACCGAGGACGATCGGGCCGGCATGTCGGAGAGCGCCATCGAGCGGTATGAGGAGAAGGCCAAGCAGGGTATCCTGTTCGGTGACCGGACCCTGTCCACCCTGTATGACAAGATGCGCAATATCTTCTCCCCCGCCGGGGAGGACGGCGCTTTCCTCCGGGCCATGGGCATCAGCACCAGCTTCTCCATCAGCGACGGCACCCAGGCCGTCACTCTGGACGAGGATAAGCTGCGGGCCATGCTGGACAGCGATCCCGACCGGGTGGCCGAGGTCTTTACCAAGACCAGCGGCACCGGAGGCGTGATGCAGAACCTGAAAACCCAGCTGGACAACTACGCCAAGACCACCGGCGAGCCCAAGGGTATCCTCATTCAGCAGGCAGGCAGCCCTCTGAGCTCCCTGTCCCTGATGAACAACAGCTGGCAGAAGCAGATCGACAACTACAACACCCAGATCGAGAAGTGGCAGGATAAGCTGTCCAGCCAGGTGGACCGCTACACCCAGCAGTTCAGCCGCCTGGAGCAGCTGATTAACCAGATGAACTCCCAGAGCTCCACACTGGCGGGTCTGATGGGCGGCGGCTAATACCGCCAGAAAGGACGATCCTACATGGACGCAAGAGGCTATCAGCAATATAAACAGCAGTCCATCAACTCCATGACCCCCGGGGAGCTGCTGCTGCTGCTCTACGACGAACTGGTCAAGCGCAGCACCTTGGCCTCCATTGCCCTGGATAAGCAGGACTGGCCCACCTTCGAGGCCGCGCTGGAGCGGTGTACCGAAATCGTCAATTATCTGGACGAGACCCTGGACCACCAGTACCCCATCAGTCAGGACCTGGCTCGGATGTATGACTACTTCACCTATGAGCTGGGCCGGATCAAGCTGGGACGGAACAAGAAGGAGCTGGACCGCCTGCGCCCCATGCTGGTTGACATGCGAGACGCCTTCCGCGCCGCGGAGAAAAACAGCGGCGCGCCCCGGGAGAAGCAGGCATGACAAAAAGCGACTGGATGGACCTGACGGTGCTGGAGCGGAAGAAGTACAACTGCCTGTCTGAGGTGCTGGGCCTGAGCCAGCAGCTGGGCGAGGCCATGGACCGCAACGACGATGTGTCTGTGCGGATGCTGGTGGCCATGCGGCAGGACCCGTTGCTCCAGCTCCAGGAGCTGAAGCGGGCGGTGGATACCAAGCGGGAGAGCCTGTCCCAGGAGGATCGTGACCGGCTGTCCGCTCTGAACCAGGGAGCCCCCCCCCAGGAGGGGGAGGAAACCGCCTACCAGGGCCAGGCGGGCAGCGTCCGCCGCCTGCTGGAGCGGGTGCTGGAGCTGGATGAGCGGCTGAACCGCCGTCTGGCCGGCGGAAACTCCTTCTACGCACAAAAAAAATAAAGGTTATCCCCCCTGCGGCGCAGGGGGGATAGCTTATGAAAAGAAGTTGGGGGAGATCGCCCACAGGGGTCCGCCGTCGCTGCGGCCGTGAGACAGCTCATCCAGAATCAGGTCCAGGTCCCAGAGGGTCAGGCTGCGCTCCAGGCTGGCCGGGTCGGCCACCAGGATACTGCCGTCCAGGGTGGTCCCACGCAGGATGATGAAGTGGCCGCCGTTGGTAAAGTGGCCCGGGCCCACCAGGGCTACCAGAAGCTGGCCGGTGGACAGATAGTGGAGGATGGTGTCCCGGTCGGTCTCCTCCGGGGGCAGCGAGGTGCAGGTCAGGCCGAAGTCGGCCGCCGCGCCGGGGACGATAGCCCAGTAGGAGCCCTGCTTCTTGGCCCAGTAGCCCTGGTCCACACAGTGCTGGGCCATCTGAGCCGGGTCCATCCGGGTGTCGGTGAGGGTGGACACCACCATGGCCATCACCGCCGGCCCGCAGCCGTAGCGGCCGACGGTGTCGGAGCCGTAGGGCTCCTCCGCCCAGGCCTCGTCAGACTGATTATAGTAGATCAGGTCCCGGCCGCCGCCGGTGAGATACTCCATACCGTCCTGCTTCAGCAGGGAGGTAATCGAGAGGGAGGCCTGGGACCGGGGGGGCGGCGCGACGGTCCCGTCGTCCACCAGCTGGACCTCCTCCTGGGGCTCCTCGGGCTGGGGCGGTTCCCAGGTCAGCAGCTCATCCAGCCGCCGGAGCCCTGCCTGAACCTGGGAGACCCCCTGAGCCACCGCCTCGTCGGTGCGCCGGCGCAGATTGTTCCAGACCTGCTCCCCCACTTCGCCTGTACGCCGGACCACGGCACGGACAGGGGCGGTGATGGCGGCGTAGGTTTCGGGGGCCTGATAATAGCAGACCAGCAGCTCCACCGCCCCAATGCATACGGCTGCCAGCAGCAGGGTGGGGAGAATATAGCGTTTCCATGTTCCGGGTCTCTCAAAATTTTTCACGGCTGCCCCCTAAAAATTGAAAATAGCTCTTTTCAACAGCTTCAAAAAAGATTATACTACAAGAAGCAATTTTTTTGAACCATAAATTTATGGCGGGCCGTCACTTAGAACAAGGAGCCGTATGAGAAATGCCAGAAGTACGCATGGAGAAAGTCTCAAAAATCTATAAAACCGAGGATAAACGCAAGCAATACGCGGTGCGTGATCTGGAATTTGCCGTACAGCAGGGGGAATTCGTCTTCCTGATCGGCAGCAGCGGGGCGGGAAAGAGCACCATGCTGAAGCTGATCGGGGGGGAGATATCCCCCGACGAGGGCACCGTGTATGTGGACAACGCCAACATTTCCCGGTTTTTTGGCCCCTGGAAGGTGCGGCTGACCCGCACCTTCGGGGTGGTCAGCCAGCAGAGCCTGCTGATCCGCAAGCGCACCATTATGGAAAACCTGATGGTGGCCGCCCGGGCTGGCGGGATGCAGCGCAAGAGCCGGGCGGCGGCGGAGAAGGCCCTGGGACTGGTGGGCCTGCCCAGGGTGGGGGACTGTTTCCCCGCCCAGCTGTCCATCGGCGAGGCGCGGCGGGTGGAGTTGGCCCGGGCGCTCATCAGCAGCCCCCCTGTGCTGCTGCTGGATGAGCTCACCGCCAACCTGGATGATGATACCATCTGGGACATTATGCACCTGCTCAACGAACTGAACAGCCGGGGCACCACTGTTATCATGGCCACCCACGCCAGTCAGTATGTGAACATCATGCGCCGCAGGGTGGTAACGCTGGTGGATGGAAAGCTGGCCGGCGATGTGCAGCACGGAAAGTATGGTGATATCGTTTAGGAAAGGGAAACGCAGCTTTTTCACCGGTTATTTCCCAAAAGATGGAAGAAAGGAAAATAACCAAAAATCTCGACTTTTTCTTGCGTCCCAAGGGAAAGTGGTGTATAATAGAATTCAAGATGCCCACGCCGCGCGTGCGCGGGAAGAAAATGGGAGGAATACAGCATGAACTTCAAGAACATGTCCATCAAGAAAAGCCTGATCGTGGGCTTTGGCACAACCGTCCTGGTTTCCGTTGCCATCATCATTACCTCGCTGATTATGATGAATTCCCAGAAAAAAGCCTACAGCGACATCCTGGAGCACTATGTAGAGACCAACACGCTGGTGGCCGACTGCCGGATTGACTACAACATCGCCGCCCGCGGCCTGCGGGATGTGGCCCTGTCCGGCAATGTGGACGGCCTCACCACCGTCAACTCCAAGCTGACCGAGCTTGAGAGCGTGATGGCACAGATGCAGGACACCTATCCCAAGGACCTGAGCAGCCGCAGCCAGCTTGATGCGTTTGTCAATACGCTGAATACCTGGAAGGAAGAGGCCAAGACCATTGCCGAGGTTGTCAAGACCGACCGGAACCGCGCAGCCACGATGATTGTCGATGAGTGTACCCCCGCCCTGAACACCGCCGCCGATGCTGGCACGGCTTTGGCGGAGTTCCTGAAAGGGGAACAGGACAAGATTATCGCGCAGCAGAACCTGACCTCTAACATCGGCCTGGGCGTTATCATCGGTGTGATGGTGGTTGCCACACTGGTTGTACTTATGATGGCCACCAAAATTATCCGGAGCATCACCGAGCCCAGCACCCAGGTCCGGGGCGCTCTGGTGGGCTTCAGTCAGGGCAATCTGAGCGTGCCCGTCACCTTTGCCGGCAAGAATGAGCTGGGCGAGATGTGCGACGCCCTGCGGACCAGCCAGAAGGTGCTGAACAGCGTTATTAAAGATATCTCTGACACCACCGGTCAGATGGCCAAGGGCAACTTCGATGTGGAGCTCACCGCCACCTTCCCCGGCGACCTGGCCCCCATCCAGCAGAGTGTCAACCAGTTCGTGCTGCGCATGAGCGAGACCATCGCCAATATCTCCCAGTCCGCCGACCAGGTTACGGCCGGCGCCGAGCAGGTGTCCAACAGCGCCCAGGCTCTGGCTCAGGGCGCTACCCAGCAGGCCAGCTCGGTGGAGGAGCTGTCCGCCACCATCACCGACATTTCCGAGAACGCCAAGCAGACTTCCACTGTTGCGGAGCAGGCCGGTGAGCACGTCAATGAGGCCGGCGGCCAGCTGAACATGAGCATGGAGCACGTCAAGCAGCTGAATACCGCCATGGAGAACATCTCCAATTCCTCGCAGGAGATCGGCAAGATCATCGCTACCATTGAGAATATCGCCTTCCAGACCAACATTCTGGCCCTGAACGCCGCCGTGGAGGCCGCCCGCGCCGGTTCCGCCGGTAAGGGCTTCGCCGTGGTGGCCGACGAGGTGCGCAACCTGGCAACCAAGTCCGACGAGGCCGCCAAGGCCACCAAGGACCTGATCGACAGCTCTATCTCTGCCGTCACCGAGGGCACCGAGGCGGTGAGCAAGGTCACTGACGCGCTGTCCCGCACTACCGTGAGTGCCGGCCAGGTAACCACTATGATGGACACCGTGGTCAGCGCCGTGGAGAGCCAAACTCAGGCCATTATGCAGGTCACCGAGGGTATCGATCAGATTTCCGCTGTGGTTCAGACCAACTCCGCCACCAGCGAGGAGTGCGCCGCCGCCAGCGAGGAGCTGTCCTCTCAGGCGAACATCATGCACCAGCTGATGGCCGAGTTCAAGGTGAGCTCCAAGATCGGGGGAGGCTTTGGCTCCTCCAGCTTCGGCACACCCAGCTACAGCGCCCCCTCCTCCAGCTATTCGAGCAGCAGCTCCGGCTGGGACGACAGCGAGGACGAGGGCGGCTATAGCGGCGCCGACTCCAACCCCTTCTCCAGCATTAAGTATTAAACAGACGCCGCAGCGCGTTTTTAAGGGATATGGCGCCCCGGCAACGGGGCGCCATATTCGTAATTCAGACAACCAACGGGAGGTGCAGCCGGATGGTGAAAAAAAAGCCTCAGGACAGTGGCCTGATTTTTGCGCTGGATATCGGCACCCGCAGTATCATCGGTGTGGCGGGCCAGGTGACTGACGAGCGGTTTCAGGTGCTGGCCATCGAGAAGGAGGAGCATGGCAAGCGGGCCATGCTGGATGGCCAGATCGAGGATATCGCTCAGGTAGCCAAGGTGGCCCGCCGGGTGACGGACCGGATGGAGGAGAAGCTGGACTGCGCCCTGGAACGGGTGTGTGTGGCCGCAGCCGGCCGCGCCCTGCGCACCGAGCAAGGCAGCTATGCCATGGAATTTCCCGAAACCGTGCGGATCACCAACGACATCATCAGCCGCCTGGAGAGCGGCGCGGTGGCGGCGGCGGAGTCTGCGCTGGGCCAGGGACAGGAGGGGGAGCGGCGGTTCTATCTGGTGGGCTACACCGTAGCCGGCTACCATCTGGACCACTACCCCATGTCCACTCTGCGCAACCACAATGGTCAGCTGCTGGAAGCCACGGTGGTGGCCACCTTCCTCCCCCGGGAGGTGGTGGAGAGCCTTTACGCCGTGATGGAGGCCTCCGGCCTGGAGGTGGCCAGCCTGACGCTGGAGCCTATCGCCGCTCTTAACGCGGCCATCCCCGCCGATCTGCGGTTGCTCAACCTGGTGCTGGCCGATATCGGGGCGGGCACCACGGACATTGCGGTGTGCCGGGACGGCACCGTGGTGGGCTACACCATGGCTACCATTGCCGGCGACGAGATCACTGAGGAGCTGATGCGCCGTTACCTGGTGCCCTTCTCCACCGCGGAGCGGATGAAGACCCAGATGGACGAGGACACCCTCACCTACCGTGACGTGCTGGGCCTGGAGCAGAAGATATCTGGAGCCCAAGTGCGGGAGACCGTTCAGCAGCCGGCCCATGCCCTGGCCGAGGAGATTGCCCAGCGGGTGGTCACCCTGAACGGCGGCACCCCCTCTGCCCTGTTCCTGGCGGGGGGCGGCAGCAAGCTGGACGGCATCCGGGAGATGGTGGCCGAAGCCCTGGATATGGACGAGGGCCGGGTGGCCCTGGCGGGCAACAACTACGATATCACCGCCTTCTCCGATAGCTACGAGCTGAACGACCCGGAGCTGGCCACCCCCCTGGGCATAGCGGTGTCGGCGGGGCTGGGCCTTATCAGCGACAGCTACCGGATCATGCTCAACGGCAAGCCCGCCAAGCTTTTCCGCAGCGGGGCACTTACGGTGCTGGAGCTGCTGATGATGAACGGCTACAGCTCCATCGACCTGCTGGGACGGACGGGCAAAAATCTGAGTATAATGGTAGACGGCCAGCGTATGCTGTTCCGTGGGGAGCCGGCGGTGCCCTGCGTGCTGCGGCTGAACGGGGCGGAGGCCGCCCCCTCCACGGTGGTCTACGCCGGGGACAGCATCGAGTTTGTCCCTGCCGTGTCCGGAGCACCCGCCCAGCGGACCCTGAAGGACCTGCTGGGGGCGGACTTCACCGGCGGCGTCACCGTCAACGGCCGCCTGGTGGACTTGGATACCCGGCTGAGCACCGGGGATCAGGTGGCCACCTCAACCCGGTCTGTCCGCCTGCCTGTGCGGCCGGCGGCACCGCCTCCCAGAGCGGAGCCTGTGGGGGAGAACTTCCCCGTGGAGCGGCCCCGGGAGGAGCCCCCCCGGACGGCCCCCCCAAGGCCGGAGCAGCCCAGGACGGTGCCCCCTAAAGTCGAGGCGCCCAAGGCGGAGCCGGCGTCCCCGGAGCTGCCGGCAGAGCGCCCCGTTGCGCCTCCCGCCCCCAAGCCCGGCCCCTGGGAGAAGACCCCGGAGACAGTTCCTGCCGCAGGACAGCGTGCTCTGGGTATGGCTCTCCAGGTGATGCTCAACGGCAAGGCCCTGCTCCTGCCGGGCAAGCCGGAGGGAGCGCCCTACTACGTGATGGACCTGCTGGAGCACTCGGGCATCGACTTCGAGCACCTGGACCGGGGTGTGGAGCTGCAGGTCAACGGGACGGAGTGTGCCTTTACTCAGGAGCTGCGTCCCCGGGATGACGTGGTCATCCGGTATCTGTAAACATAATGGAGTGATGAGCTGTGAAAAAGGAAAAGAAGCCCAAGAAGGAAAAAACAGGGGGGAAGGGCGGCAAGAAGAAGCTGCTCCTGATTCCCATTGTGCTGCTGCTGGTGGCCGCAATCGGCGCGGCGGTGGTGCTTTTTGTGCTCCCCCGCTTCTTCAACATCAATTTGCTGGGCGGCAGCAGCGGCGACAGCAGCAGCCTGGAGGAGCCCCTGCCCAAGAAGGGCCTGGAGGCCTACACCCTGGGCGAGGACACCACCATCTCCCTGGACACCCTCCTGGAGGAGGGCGAGGGGAAGCTGATCGCCCTTCGGAGCCCCGAGAAGCCCAAGGGGGACGAATCCAGCAATGTGGACACAAGATATACCTACATCTATGAGCTGACCAATCCCGCCGAGGTGATGAACCGCTATCTGGACGCCGTTCTGGGCGGGGAACAGGGCTTCTCCCTGGTGAGTGAGGACTATGTGATTCTTGACGAGCAGCGCCCGGAGCTCCAGGACGCGGAGGGTGTGCTGATTCTGGCCCGGCCGTCGGTGGTGGAGGGGCACATCTTCCAGCTGGCGATTGGCTGGTCCCAGGCCAGCGCCAACCTGGCCGTGCGGGCCTCCGCCCCCGAGGGCGCCATCACCAAGCCGGAGCCCGAGCCGGAGCCGGAGCCCACCAGCGTCAGCGAGCAGATGGAGCAGCTACGCGGCATGACCCCCGCCGAGCTGGGTCTGGCCGGAGCCTCCATGGACAACTACACCATCTTCCCTGTGGACGGCTTTGTCACGGTAAACGGGCAGGAGTGCCGCCGGTTTAACCTCTATCCCCAGGGCGACACCGGCTCCATCGCGGGGACCTATTTCCTCAGCACAGACAAACAACACGTCTATGTTCTGGACCCCAACACCAACACGGTAAGCACCATCCGGTAAGCCGGGACAAAACCCCGTTGTCCCTGTTAAGAAACCGGCCGATTCTGCCGATATTCTGATTGGAGCGATATCTCATTTTATTTGGAAGGGAGTGGACGTGTATGGTAGAGGATATCATGGGCATGCAGATGGCCCAGCTGCAGACCAACTACAGCTACGGTCTGATGAAACGCGCCATGAATGATGCCGAGAGCCAGGCACTGGCTCTGATCGAAGACATGGTGGCCGCCGTGCCGGCCCCCGCCCAGTATAACTTTGACGTGTGGGCGTAAGCATACGGTCGTTCCAAAAAACCAGAAGCGGCGTGAGAGGTCTTTCTCACGCCGCTTTGCGCGTTTAGAGAGGAGTGTGACAATGGAAAAGCTGTTTGCGGGCTGGGAGGCCCCCATGGTCCGGGCCTGCCTCCAGGGCCGTATGGGCTGCGTCCAGACCCTGGGAAAGGACAGCGCCCTGGCCTCCATCGGCGACTTCTGCTTTCTGGCGGGGGAGCCCTCGCCGGAGTTGCTGGAGCGGACCGACGCCCCCATCCTGGTCCCCGGGAGCGCCGGCTGGGAGGCGCTGATCCGGGAAGTGCTGGGGGAGCGGGCTGTCCCCTTCACCCGCTACGCCACCCGCCGTGAGCCGGAAAACTTCCGCCGAGACAGGCTAATTTACTTTACAAGGTCTCTGCCCCATGGATTTGCCATACACCCCATAGGGAGGGAGATATACTTTACACTCATGGAGGAGGAGTGGGCCTGGGACCTGTGTGGCTGCTTTGCGGACGCCTCGGACTTTCTGGAGCGGGGGCTGGGATTTGTGGTCACCCACGGCGGCCTGCTGGTGGCCGGAGCCTCCTCCTACGCCGCCTGCGGCGGGGCCATCGAAATCGAGATCGACACCCGCCCGGACTTTCGCCGTCTGGGGCTGGCCACTGCCTGCGGCGGGAAGCTGATTCTGGAGTGCCTCCGGCGGGGGCTGTATCCCGGCTGGGACGCCCACGACGGGCGGTCCCTGGCCCTGGCGGAGAAGCTGGGCTACCGGCTGGATCACCCCTATACCGCCTATTGGGTGGAGGAAAAGGTTCGCCATAGGAGGGACCCGAACATAAATTGAGGTGAAAAAGCCAAACTGCCACTTGACAGGGGAGAAAAATAGAGGTACAATCAAAACACCCCCCGGGGGTGGGGTGTTAAAACTCCCGGAAAGTCAGGTGAAAAAATGGCAAAACAGAAATTCAACATCACAGGGATGACCTGCTCCGCCTGTTCCGCCCATGTGGAGAAGGCGGTGAACCGGCTGGAGGGGATGAAAACCGCCTCCGTCAACCTGCTGGCCAACTCCATGACGGCGGAATATGACGAAGGCGTCCTATCCGCTGAGGATATTATCCAGGCAGTAATACAATCTGGATACGGGGCCTCCCTGCCTCAGAGCGCCGGAGACAAAACGGCCGCCCCCAAGGAGGACGGCATGGCCCAGGAGCTGGCCGGGATGAAGCGGCGGATGGTCTGGTCCTTTGTATTCCTGATTCCGCTGTTCTATATCTCCATGGGGCACATGATGGGCGCGCCCCTGCCCGCCTTCCTGGTGGGCCATGAGAACGCGGTGGCCTTCGGGCTGACCCAGCTGCTGCTCACCCTGCCTATTATGTACCTCAACGATAAGTATTACAAGGTGGGCTTCAAAACCCTATGGAATCGGGCGCCCAACATGGACAGCCTCATTGCCGTGGGCTCCGCCGCCGCCGTGGTCTACGGCGTCTTCGCCATCTACCAGATGGGCTGGGGCCTGGGCCATGGGGACATGGAGCTGGTGGCCAAGTACCACATGGACCTGTACTTTGAGTCGGCGGGTATGATTCTCACCCTCATCACCCTGGGCAAATTTCTGGAGACTCGCTCCAAGGGCAAGACAGGGGAGGCCATCAGCCGCCTGATGGACCTGGCCCCCAAGACGGCCCATGTGATTCGTGGGGGCGTGGAGACTGAGATCCCCGTGGAGGAGGTCCAGGTGGGCGACCGGGTGGTGGTCCGGCCGGGCCAGTCCATCCCGGTGGACGGCGTGATTGTGGAGGGCCAGTCCGCTGTGGACGAGTCCGCCCTCACTGGCGAGTCCCTCCCGGTGGACAAGGGCCCTGGGGACAAGGTGGCCGCCGCCTCCATCAACAAGTCGGGTTCCTTCATCTTCGAGGCCAGCCGGGTGGGGGAGGACACCACCCTAGCCCAGATGATCCGCCTGGTGGAGGAGGCCTCTGCGTCGAAGGCCCCCATCGCCAAGCTGGCGGACAAGGTGTCCGGCATTTTCGTGCCGGTGGTCATGGGAATTGCCCTTATCGCGGCGATTGCCTGGCTGATAACCGGTCACTCCGCCACCCAGGCCCTCACAGCCGGCGTGGCCGTGCTGGTGATCTCCTGCCCCTGCGCCCTGGGGCTGGCCACCCCCGTGGCCATTATGGTGGGCACCGGCAAGGGGGCGGAGAATGGCATTTTAATCAAATCCGCCGAGGCCCTGGAGACCCTCCACACCATCGACACGGTGGTGCTGGACAAGACAGGCACCCTTACCCAGGGCAGGCCGGTGGTTACCGACATCATCCCCGCCCCGGGGAACAGCGAAGATGGCCTACTCTGCACCGCCTTCTGCCTGGAGGGCCCCTCTGAGCACCCCCTAGCCACCGCCATTGTGGAGGAAGCAGAGCGGCGCAATATTCCGGTCACCTCGGTGGGCGGTTTTACAGCGGTCCACGGGCGGGGCGTTCGGGCCTCCATTGGCAGCAATATCTGCTTCGGAGGCAACCGGGCCATGGTGGAGGAGGCGGGCATAGATCCCGGTCCTCTGGCAAGCAAGGCGGACGAGTTGGCCGCTGAGGGCAAGACGCCCCTCTACTTTGGGGATGAAACAGACAAAAAATTACTGGGCATTATCGCCGTGGCCGACACCCCCAAGCCCACCAGCAAGGACGCGGTGGCCGCCTTCCGGGAGCTGGGGCTGGAGGTGGTCATGCTCACCGGCGACAACCGGCGCACCGCCGAGGCCATCGGCAGGGAGCTGGGGGTCACTCAGGTGATAGCCGAGGTGCTGCCCCAGGACAAGGAGCGAAAGGTCGCCGCCCTCCAGGAGGAGGGCAAAAAGGTGGCCATGGTGGGGGACGGCATCAACGACGCCCCCGCCCTGGCCCGGGCGGAGGTGGGCCTGGCCATCGGAGCGGGCACCGACGTAGCCATCGAGAGCGCCGACATCGTGCTGATGAAGTCCGACCTGCTGGACGTGGCCGCCGCCGTGGAGCTGTCCCGGGCCACCATCCGCAATATCAAGGAAAACCTGTTCTGGGCATTTTTCTATAACTCCCTGGGCATCCCTCTGGCGGCGGGCGTCTTCTACTACGCCCTCCACTGGCAGCTCAACCCCATGTTTGCCGCCGCAGCCATGAGCCTCAGCTCGGTGACGGTGGTGACCAACGCCCTGCGCCTGCGCTTTTTCAAGAGCAAATTCCGGTCTGACACTCCGGCGGCCCCCGCCTGTAACGGGACCTGCCCCCTGGAGTTGAAGGAAAATACAAATCAAGGAGGAAACAAAACCATGAATAAGACCATGAAGATTGAGGGCATGATGTGCGCCCACTGCACCGGCCGGGTGGAGAAAGCCCTGGCCGCCATCGACGGAGTATCCGCCGTGGAAATGAGCCTGGAGGGCAAGTCCGCCACCCTGACCCTCAGCAAGGACGTGGACAATCAGGTCCTCACCGACGCCGTTACCCAAGCGGGCTATGAGGTGGTGTCCGTCCAGTGAAGGCCAACCATGCACAGGTCAACCGCCTGCTGAAAACCGCCCGGGGGCAGATCGACGGCATCCTCAAAATGGTGGAGGAGGACCGGTACTGCCTGGACGTCTCCAGCCAGATCATGGCCGCCCAGTCCATTTTGAAGAAGGCCAACCGGATGGTTCTCCGGGCCCATATGGACTGCTGCGTCCGGGAGGCGGCCACCTCCGGCGACCCCGGCCCCAAGCTGGAGGAGCTGGCCGCCCTTTTAGACAAGCTGGCAGAATAATGAAACCGCCCGCCGGGAAGCAGTTGCTTTTCGGCGGGCGGTGTTTTATAATACCATCAGAAAGGCGGGTGGCCAACGTGACAGAGCTGGAACTGAGAAAGAGAGCCGCAGAGATCGCGGCCCAGTTTCGGGATAAAGCCATATCGGATGAGGAGATTATCCGACAAATTCGGGAGGAGCCGGAGCTCCTCCATGCCAAGTGTCTGTCGGGGGCAAACCTGTTCCTGGAGACGGTATGCAGAGATCGGTTTTCCATAGCCCGGGCCCTCCGGGAGATGGGGGCCGACATCCATTGGACCTGTGAGGCCAGCATGATCCATGGGAACGCCCTGGGGGTGGCCCGCACCCCTGAGCAGGCGGAGGAGCTTCTGGAATGGGGAGTGGAGGTCGAACGGAACCTGTCCCCCCTGATTTCCAAGCCTTTCAAGAACCCCGCTATCGTGGCGGCGGAGCACAATCACACCAGCATGCTGCTGTACTGGCTGGGGAAGGAGAAGGAGCTATTCGCGGACGATCCGGAGTATGTGGGGGAGGTCTTGTACGCGGCCATCAATATGGTGTCCATAATAAACCAGTACAACATGCTCGCCTGTGTCATCGCCGATGACGAGCTGTTCGGTATCCTCAAGGAGATTTATTCCCAGGTGGACAATATGAAATCGGCTCAACTGTATCTCAGTGCGTTAAGGCACATCAAGGACAAGGACCTGGAGCCCAGGAAAAAGGAGCTGCGAAAAATATTAAACGCCAGGAAAAAGGGCTTATAATGTATACACCCGCCGGAGAGCAATTGCTTTTCGGCGGGCGGTGCTTTATAATAGGCTTGTTCAAATGAAAAATGGAGGTGCTTTATGCAGATTTCCAGCAGACTTACAGTAGCGGTCCATGTGCTCCTCTGCATCGAGGTATTTAAGGACCAGCGGAAGGTAACCAGCGATTTTCTCGCCTCCAGCGTGAATGTGAATCCGGTTGTCATCAGAAGAATTCTTCAGCAGCTGAAAAGGGCTGGGATCGTGCGCGTGACCCGAGGGAGCGGTGGGGCGGACACCGCGCGGCCTCTGAAGGAGATTACCCTGCTGGACCTGTATCACGCCGTAGAATGCGTGGACGGGGAGGGCCTGTTCCACTTTCATGAGGACCCCAACAGTCTCTGCCCGGTGGGGCAGAATATTCACGCCGTATTGGATGGGAGGCTGGAGGAGGTCCAAGCGGCGATGGAGCGGGAGATGAACTCAGTCACCATGCAGGACATTTTTAATGATGCAAAAATTTTGATGTAACTATTGACATTACAACAAAGCTGTGGTATAACTGTTGTTGTAGCTGATAAAGTTACAACAAAGACTGGAGGTAATACCATGGCAAATTTTAAAAAGGTAAGCGTCGAGACAGGCGCAAGAGTGGAACTGCACGATCTCCTTTCCCTCACCGGCGCGGAGATCAGTGTCAACAGCCTGCCCGCTGGGGCCGGTGTGCCCTTCGTCCACTCGCACAAACAAAATGAGGAGATTTATGGGGTGCTGGCCGGAAGGGGCCGGGCCGTCATTGACGGAGAGACGGTGGAGCTGTCCGCCGGCGATTGGGTCCGGGTGTCTCCGGCGGCGAAGCGGCAGTTTTCGGCGGCGGCTGATTCCGGCATCAGCTTCATTTGTGTCCAGGTCAGGGAGAATTCTCTGGAGGGCTACACAATGGACGACGCGGTGGTGGAGGAGCCGGGTTAAAAGAGAAGATGTCTGACACATAAACCGCCCCTTTTATGGTACACTAAGCCAAAAGGGGGCGGTTTTTTGCGGACAAAATGGAAATATACCATTGCCGGAGGGCTGGCTGGGGTGGCCAACGGCTTTTTTGGCGGCGGGGGCGGGTCGGTATTTGTACCCCTGCTGACAGGCTACTGCAAGCTGGACCAGCGCAAGGCCTTCGCCACGTCGGTGGCGGTAATTCTGCCCCTGTGCGCCCTGTCGGTGGCGGTCTACCTATTCCGGTGCGGGCTGGATGTGATGGCGGCCCTGCCCTACCTGATCGGCGGGACGGTGGGCGGCTGGGCCGGCGGGAAGTGGTTTCGAGGGGTGAAAATGCCCTGGCTTAAGCGGGCCTTCGGCCTGCTGCTGATCTATGGAGGGGTGAGGAGTTTCCTGTGAAGGAATGGATTCTGCCGCTGCTTGTGGGAGCGGCCACAGGGGTGCTGTCCGGCTTCGGCGTGGGGGGCGGCACCCTGCTGCTGGTCTATATGACCGCCTTCGCCGGAGTGGAGCAGCGTCTGGCCCAGGGGATCAACCTGCTGTATTTTCTCCCCGCCGGACTGATGGCCCTGCCCGCCCATGTAAAGAACGGCTATATCGAAAAGCCGGTGCTCCTCCCCGCCATCGGAGCGGGACTGGCCTGCGCCGCCCTGGCCGCCTGGGCAGCCACCGCCGTGGACGTGTCCCTGCTGAAAAAGTGCTTCGGCGGGTTTCTCATTGCGGTGGGCCTGATGGAGCTGTTTGGAAAGACAAAGGACTGACACGGTCATACTGGCCGATGTCAGTCCTCCATTTTTATCGCCTGTGGGCAATAATCCAACGTAAAAGGGATTCATAGTCCATTGAGCCGTCGGCAAGGGCGAGGCCTGTCGAAGCGACCTCCTCATTGGTGCAGTCCAGCCGAATCCCGTTGACCTCCAGAAAGGTGAGCATCACATACATCCCGATGCGCTTGTTTCCGTCTACAAAAGCGTGGTTGGAAATCAAAGTATAGCCCAGGCGGGCTCCTTTTTCTTCCTTGGTTGGATAAAATTCCCGGTCTCCAAACCCAGCAAAGGCGCTTTCCAGAGCGGATTCAAGGAGAGCCTCGTCCCGCACGCCGATACTCCCGCCTGTCTCCTCCGCAATCAGCCGGTGGAGGAGAAGTACCTTCTCTTTAGAAAATTTAATCATTTGGCCAGCTCCAGAAAAGCGGGCCGGAATTTCTTCAGAATGCGGGCGGCCACAAAGTCGATTTTTTCATCATCCGTCATATCAATGACCGGGGAGCTGTCCAGATCAATCAGAATATATTTCGGCCGGTCGTCCTGAAAAATGATCGCCTGTCCCTGTTTTTCCGCAATATGGGTCACGCGGGCAAAGTTTTGCTTTGCCTCAGATACTGAAATTACAGTGTTTGCTTCTGCGGACATATAAAGCCCCCCTTTGATACTATTATAGACCGAAACAGGCGGAAGTCAACTGGAAAGAGGGAAAAATCAGGGCGGCCCGGTTCGGGCCGCCCTGCGCGGGGGGAACGCTTCCAGATCAAAAGTTGAATCAGTTCCAGAAATCGGTCTTTTCCTTCAGGCCGATGGAAGCGGCCTTGAAGGCGGGGTCCTTGCCGGCGGACCGCTGGTCGGTGTAGTCCTTCAGGGCCTTCATGGCGGTGCCGCCCAGGATGACGATAACGGGCAGGTTGATGATGGCCATAAAGCCCATGAGCACGTCGGCGATGTTCCAAACCAGGCCGAACTCCAGCTGCGCGCCCACGAACACCAGCAGGACGGCGATGATATTGAAGATGGTCTTGCCGGTCTGACCCACCTTGCGGCCGGCGATGTAGTTCATGCAACCCTCACAGTAGTACAGGTTGCCCAGCAGGGTGGTGAAGGCAAAGAGCAGCAGGGCGAAGGTGATGAAGTAGGGGCCCACGCTGCCGAAGGTGTCGGCCAGGGCGGCCTGGACAAAGGGGGCGCCCTTCAGCTTCTCAGAGGGGACGATGCCGGTGGACAGGGCCATGAGGGCGGTGGCGGTACAGATCAGGATGGTGTCGATGAACACGGACAGCATCTGGACCAGGCCCTGCTTCACGGGGTGGGACACGTCGGCCGCGGCGGCGGCGTTGGGGGCGGAGCCGATACCGGCCTCGTTGGAGTACAGGCCGCGCTTGATGCCCTGCATTACGCAGGAGCCCATAAAGCCGCCGAAGATGGCCTGGAAATCAAAGGCGCTGACAAAGATGTGACCCAGGACGGCGGGGATGTTGGCGATGTTCATAATGACCACCACCAGAGCCACCAGGATGTAGATGACGCCCATGATGGGCACCATCACGCCGGTGACCTTGACAATCCGCTTGCCGCCGCCGAAGACGCACAGGGCCACCAGAGCGGCCAGAATAGCGGCGCCCACCAGGGCGACCACGCTGAACTTCATGCCAAACAGGTAGATGTATCCGGCAGCCTCATAGAAGGCGTAGCTGGTAAAGCTGTCCATCAGGTTGAAGGAGCAGACCATGTTGAAGCCGCCGGCGTAGGTGGCGATAAGGATCACGGCGAAGATGACGCCCAGCCCACGGCTGTGGAGGGCGGCCTCAATGTAGTAGGACGGGCCGCCGTAGCTGCCGCCCTGGGGGTCCTTCTTCTTGTAAATCTGGGCCAGAGTGCTCTCCACAAAGGCGGAGGCGCCGCCGATGATGGCGATGAGCCACATCCAGAACACCGCGCCGTAGCCGCCGGAGGCAATGGCGGTGGCCACGCCCACGATGTTGCCGGTGCCCACCCGGCTGGCGGTGGACACCATCAGGGCCTGGAAGGCGGAAACGGAGTTGCTGTCCTTGGGCTTCTCGGTCACCACCCGGATGGACTCGGGGAGCAGCCGCAGCTGCACCAGCTTGCCCCGGAAGGTGAAGTACAGGCCCACGGCCAACAGCATGATAATCAGGATATAGCTGTACATGTATCCGCTTATGGTGTCAATCAGGCCGGAAAACGCTTCTAACATAAATGTACCCTCTCTCTTTTAAAAAGTTTCACTTGCGGAGACCGGATGCCGGGTATACCGGTCCAGAATGTGGAGCTTTTCGGTGCGGGAGATATACTCCAGCACCTTTTGACCCGCTGCGCTGTTGCCCTTGCTGTCCAGACTGGGGCCGTAGACCCCGATGCCCATCTCTCCCGGGACAACTGACAGGATGCCGCCTCCCACGCCGCTCTTGCTGGGAAGCCCCACCCGCACGGCAAACTCGCCGCTGCCGTCGTACATGCCGCAGGTCAGCATCATGGTCAGGGTTGTGCGTACCACCTCCTCCTTTAAAAGTCTGCGCCCGGTCTCCGGCTGAACGCCGCCGTTAGCCAGCACCTGCCCCAGGTTGGACAGGCTCTCCGCCGTGACGCTCAGGGAGCAGAGCTGGGTGTATAGCAGCAGCGTCTCATCCACGTTCCCGTCGATCAGCCCCTTGCTTTGCAGCAGGTAGGCCAGGGAGCGGTTTCGGGCGCTGTGGGACCACTCGGATTTGAACACGTCTTCGTCCATAGTGATGTACTTATCGCTGCACAGCCCCCGGACGGATGACAGCATGTGATCCAGTCCCAGGGGGAGCAGCAGCTCCACAATGGCGATGGCCCCGGAGTTGACCAGGGGGTTAAAGGGGATATCCTCGTTGTCTGAGATGCGGGACATGGCGTTAAAGGAGGCGCCCGAGGGCTCCATCTTGGTCTTGTGGAACACCGCGTCGAAGCCGTAGTGTTCCAGGGCCATGGCCAGGTTGATGACCTTGGAGATGCTCTGGATGGTAAACCGCCGCTGCCAGTAGCCGCAGTGGTACTCCTCCCCTCCGATGGTCCTCACGCAGATGCCCAGCTCCCGCCCGTCAGCCTTGCTCAGCTCCGGGATATAGCTGGCCACCTCCCCCTTTCCGGTGTAGGGCTTGCCGAATTCCAGCGCCTGCTTCAGCAGGGCCTCGTCCATAACAAAACACTTCCTTTCGTCCGTTTCCTGGAAAAGCGCCCATACGGTCTCCGGCGGCAGGGCCGCCGGGCAAAATGACCGGTCATTTTGAGCACTTTCTACTACCGCGGCGCCGTGCGGCCTGCAGTCTTTGTCGATATTATAGCATAATAATCTCCCTTTGGATAGTCTCTGTTTTATATAACCGATATTCTAAAAAGTATTAACAGAGGATTTATTTATTGTGCACAATGGCAGGAAAATGTGGTACAATAGGGCAGGAAGGTGTTGGAACAAAAGCGGGAGGTTTTCTGGCATGAACCTGGAACATCTGGAGTATTTTATGACGGTAGCGCAGACGGGCTCCATCAACCGGGCGGCCCAGTCCCTGTTCATCTCCCAGCCCCGTCTGGGCAAAATCATCCGCGACCTGGAGCAGAATGTGGGCGCGCCGCTGTTCACGCGCTCCAACCACGGCGTCACCCTCACCCCCGAGGGGATCGAGTTCCAGCGGCGGGCCAAGCGGGTGCTGGGGGAGCTGGCGGGCATGTTCAACCGCCCCACCGCCGACGATTTACAGGACATATCCCTGTCCGTATCCATGACCAAATACTCCCATATTATGGAGAGCTTTATCCAGACGGTGCTCCAGCACAAGGATCTCCCCGCCTATGCCCACCGCCTTCAGGAGGGGGACCCCATCGACGTGATGGAGGATGTGTACAACCACCGGGCGGACGTGGGGGTGCTCCACTTTGGCCAGGGCCAGCGGAAAAACATGCTGGCCCTCTTTCGGGACCGGCAGCTGATCTATCACCCCCTGGCCCACATGACCCCCCACATCCTTATCTCCCAGCGGCACCCCCTCCTTCTGGCGGGGAAGCCGGTGACACTGGAGAATCTGGCGGGCTACGGCTTTGTCCGCTACGAGGGCCAGTTTGAGGATTTTACTTATGAGCTGTTCTCCCAGGGGGCCCACTTCGACCTGAGCATCAACCCCAAAATGGTCTACATCGTCACCAGGGCCTCCCTGCTCCACCTGCTGGCCAAAACGGACTTCTACTCCATCGGCATCCAGGACTTTACCATGCAGCAGTCCTCCTATCAGGTGCTGTCCATCCCCATTGAGGACTGCCGGGGCCTGCTGGAGTTTGGCTACATCCTCCCGGAGGGCATCCGGCTGAACAGCATCGCCCAGGAATTTCTCACTGATTTAAAGGAGCGGCTGTCCGAATAGACAGCAGGCGGTCCCGGCGGGGCCGCCTTTTTCCTTTAATTGGCGTGATTTTAGCCGAGAGCCCTGAGAAAGTCCGTCAGGGAGGGGAACTCCCGGGTGAAATCCCAGGCCCCCTCGCCGTGGAAAGCGAACCAGACCGGAGACTGCTCCTGCGCCAGGTCCAGACAGAAGGGGTCGCCGAACCGGCTGGCAATGACCAGATAGCTGGCGGGCCAGTCCGCGATCGGCTCGCCGGTCAGCCCGTTGCGGGAATAGCCCGCCTGGCCGTCGGTTAAATTGTGTGCGCCGTAGACCTCCACCGGGCCGTAGCCCTTGATTTTCAGGCTGGCGGACAGGGGAGAGGCTTTTTCCAAAAAGTCCAGGTAGTCAGGGGGGAGGGTCCACTGCCCGGCGATGCGGGCCAGGTCCGCTGGGTCGGCCTGGACAAGCCAGTTGGAGGGATGGGCAGGGTCCTGTCCGGCGCTCCTCTTTTTCAGCAGCTTTTTCTCCAGCCGGGCATAGAGCTTCTCCAAAGCGGTTTGAGGAGCCAGCAGACAGGGGTGGCAGGACGGCGCGGGGTATCCCGCCCCGTCCGGGCAGCCGTCCGCCCGCCATTGGCGGATGGCGTCGCAGTCAATATCACACTCCCGCCACGCCCGGGGCTCGATGGGCCGGTTCAGATCAAAGGGCTGGCCGGACAGCCGGGCCAGATTCCGAACCATCAGCGCCTTATGCTCCAGCGTAAAGCCGGGGGAGGTGAGACAGTCGGTAAAATAGGGGTAAGCGTCCTTCCCGGCCGTTTTGGCGTACCCCTCAATGCCCCAGTAGCGTTTGCCCTCCTGACCGTCCCGGATGCAGGAGCGGAAAAAAGGGGCGGAGTCTGCCTCACCCTCCTGAATCAGCTCCACCAGAACACCCGCGGCGTAGGATACCGGCCAGACCTCGCTCCGGCCGACAAAATCCATCAGGCCCGCCAGAACCCGCCTCCGGTCCTCCGGGGAGGCCTTGGCGGCAATCCTCCGCAGCGCGTCGATGGCGCCGCAGGCCGGCGCGGGCTGAGCGGCGGTCATGAGCAGGTCAATCTGCCTGTCGATTCGGTCCATAAGCTTCCCTCAGATCTGCGTAATATCGTAGGGGGTGGTTTGGTAGACGTAGTAATTCAACCAATTGGTGTAGAACAGCTGTCCGGCGGAGCGCCAGCGGACAATGGGGGAACGGGACGGGTCGTCGTCGGGGAAGTAGTTCATGGGCACGTGGATGGGCAGGCCCCTGTCCACGTCCCGGAAGTACTCCCGGGACAGGGTGTCCGGGTCGTACTCCGGGTGCCCGGTGATGAAGAAGCGCCGGTTGTCCTCGCTTTTTACGGCGAAGACCCCCGCCTCCTCCGAGACGGCCAGCAGCTCCAGCTCGGGAATTTTGCGGATGTCCTCCTCGTGGTTCTCGGTGTGCCGGGAGTGGGGGATGTAAAACACGTCGTCAAACCCCCGGAACAGGGGGGACTGCTTTTTCAGGGCGATGTGGGGGAAGACGCCGAACAGCTTTTCCTTCAGGGAGTATTTGGGGATACCGTAGTGGTAAAAGAGTCCCGCCTGCGCTCCCCAGCAGACGTGGAGGGTGGAGTGGACATGGGTGGTGGTCCAGTCCATAATCCGGCACAGCTCTGGCCAGTAGTCCACGTCGGTAAAGTCGTAGTTCTCCACCGGAGCGCCGGTGATAATCATGCCGTCGTACTTCCGGTCCTTGATTTTATCAAATGTAGTATAGAAGGAGGACAGGTGGTTGGCGTCGGTGTTCTGAGAGGTATGGCTGGCCATCTGGAGCAGCTCCACCTCCACCTGGAGGGGGGAGTTGGACAGCTTGCGCAGCAGCTGGGTCTCGGTGACAATCTTGGTGGGCATCAGGTTGAGCAGCAGAAGGCTCAGCGGGCGCATGTCCTGGTGAATGGCCCGGTACTCGGTCATGACAAAGATATTTTCGCCCTCCAGGGTGGCCCTGGCAGGCAGGGAGTCGGGAATTTTGATCGGCATAAGGGTCCCTCCTGTGGAATAATTTCGGATATATAAAGGGTAACACATGCACTGTCTTTCTGCAAGAGGAAATCCTGCGGCCATGTGTCCGCCGTCGGTGGATTTTCCGGCGAAAACCCGGGATTTTCCGCCAAAAAAGGGGGAGCTTGGAAAAATATAAAAAATTTTGAAAAAACCTATTGACAAAGGGGAAATGAAGTGATATTATGTCCAAGCTGTCCGCGAGAGCGGGGC
>CATEPI010000036.1:0-25421 GCA_949525845.1 uncultured Eubacteriales bacterium | reverse complement strand
ATTTTTGCACTTATCTTCAATTTGTGCAATATTTATTTTTCAAACAAGCCCTAATTGCACAGGCTTTTATCTGTACTGCTATCGTTATTAAAAAAATAATCCCGAAATAATGCTTATAAAGTCGATTGCGTTTTTAGGACATTATATCACAACCGGATTGCACATACAATACAGGTATTACAATTTTGGAGGATACTTACGCTATGATTGACTACAAAAGCATAGGCATCCGGATTCGTGAAACACGCAAGGCAAAAAAATTGACACAGGAACAGCTTGCTGAGGCTGTTGGTGTTGGGGTGACCCATATCAGCCATATTGAAACCGGAAACAGTATTCCCAGTCTTCAAGTTATGGTTGATATTATCAATGTTTTAAATTGTTCTGCGGACGAGTTACTCTGTTTAGAAATTGACCAAGCCCGTCCCATAGCCAATAACTGGCTCAGTGAAATTGTAGAAGATTGTAGTGACGTTGAAATTAAAGTGATTACAGATACGATAATTTCTTTAAAATCCACCATGCGCCGACTGAAAATTTCTGGGCAATAGGTGTTCTTTCTCTGTATTAAAACTTGTTAGGGTGGGTCCTTCTGGTTGGTTCACGGTGAACCTACCCTCGGTTCTCCGCCAGGGCGCAATAACCCCCTGGCGGAGAACTTATATTTTGTCACGCTATTTCAGCCGGTACAAATTTGAGCTGAGACTCCCGTTCTCCCGCCAGCGATGCTCCTTGGAAATCAGCTCCGCCCTGCACAGATCATTCAAGGCACGCTTGACAGTGGAACGGGAGAGCCGCAATTCGGCGGAGATCGTCCGTATCCCCGGCCAGCACTTCCCCTCGCTGTCAGCGTGGTCCTTCAGGTACATATACACTGCTCTGGCTCTATGGCTGAGGTCAGACCGATAGATTTTCTCAAAGTATCCCATTATTCCTGGCCTCCATCTGTGCGGACAACAACAGGGGGAGGTGGTTCCCACCCGGTACGTCTGCTCTGAGTGTAGGATACCCCGTCTCTGGCAACTGGAGCTTTCGGAGGAGCGGGAGGCGTGTCGTTTTCCGTCTGCTGCGTGTGGCAGCGGCGGGAGATTGCCTGCTCCAGCTCCTGCTTGCTGGCATAGGCTACTGTGCGTGCGGCCCGCTCTGGCAGCAGGTACGGCTCACCAAAGGAGATACCCCAGTCCAGAAAAAGCCGCAGCCGTGTCTGCATGGGGTGGGTCCCTGTCTTCATGACTACGAACTGGCCCTTGGGGATGGACTTCAGCTCATCGGGGGTCATAAGAGGCCGCTCCATCATCTGGAGAGACCGACTGGCGCTGTCTTTCCCTCCGCCCTTGCTCACCGAGCCGCTCATGACGGTACGGCTGCCCAAGGCTTTGGACAGCACCTCGGCGGTCTGGGAATTGGGGGCAAAGCCGCCGAAGATGGTGTCCTGCACGTTGTCGACTATGATCTCCGCGCCCTCTTTACCGTAGTTCTTCTCCAGCTGTGCCAGCGATTGAATGATCGGCACCAGGGTCAGCTTGCGGGACCGACCGGCGCTGAACAGGGGCAGGATGTCGAAGGCTGGCATGGTGCCCAGCTCATCACAGAACAGTACCACTCGGTTGGGGAGCTTGCCGCCGTTTTCATCCGCTACGGAGAACAGTTCACGGCTGAGGGTCTGGATCATCAGGCCTGCCATAAAGTTTTTGCTGGGATCTTCCTCCGGCAGGACGAGGAAGATGGCGGACTTCTGGGAAGCAAAGGCTTCCGCGTCAATGGCACTGTCGAAGCACAGCACTTGCTCCAACTCGGAGTCCAGGAAAGCGTTCAGCCTGGACAGCACCGTAGACATGACCGAGGCCATGGCCTGCTCCGCCGAGTTGAGGGCGTCGCCGGCGAACCACCGGGCCTTGTGAGTGTCGGGCAAAGAGTCCATCAGGACCTGAAAGCCGTTCTTGCCTTTGGTCTTGCTGGGCGCCAGCAGATCCTGCACCAGTTTGAACACGCTGACAATGTGCCGCCGCTCCTGGGGTGTCTCCTCTGTGGGTGGCAGATACTCTGCCAGCAGGAGAACGACCGCAGTGAGCAGCCCCTCCGCTGAATCGTAATGGGATAAGCTTCCCCGCGCCTTTCTGCGTCTCCGCAGTAGGTTTCGGGTCAGCTCTCCCCCGAACCGGACGTACACCTCTCGGCGTATCCGGCTCTCCATCTACTCTCTAAGTGAGTTAACTGTGGATTTTGTCGAAGCAACTTTTACATACGGCAAGAGATTTCCGCCGCATTTTCTTCATCAATCTATCCCATTCGGTGCAGTCCGTCAGGTCCTTCATTCTCCTGACATGATACATCCGAATATCCTTAGTCTGCTGGCTGCACAATTCGCAGACGCCCCGTTTGATACGGGCAGCGTTACTGTTGGGATTGTTGTACTTTCTCCCGTACTCCGGCAGCGTATCCGCGTCCAGACGCACTTCCCTGACCCGCTTGAACCCATCGTGATAAAACTCGCACCATTTGAGACCCTTTTTCGTCTGGTAGGGGATGGAAAATACTCCATTGCGTGAGTATTTGTCAACCATTTTCCTGACTGTGGAGCGATATTTACAGGCGTAGGTTTTATACATGCTGTACTCCATGATATGTGCGAATTTGCCAAGTACAGACACGTTGTGCGCCAACTGATAGTAGTGGTACAGACCTCTGATTTCCGCGTTGAATTTGCTGATGATTTCAATATCAGAGTGGTTGATGAGTTTGCCTCGATGTATCGTTTTCCATTTCTCTTTCCCGTTTTCGTCCAATTTGATTTTGAATGTGTGGTATTCCAACAGCTTTCCCATCCACTTTTCTTTTGGGACATACAGCATAATACGCCCGCTGAACTCCCGCTTTGCAACACCCTGCTCGTTGTATTTAATACTGTTACTGCGGGAAATACAGATATCATACCCCAGAAATCGTGCGAAGTTGGAGGAGTGAGTAACTTTCGTTTTTTCCTCGGACAACTCCAATTTCAGGGTTTCCGCCAAGAAGTTCTTAATATCTGCCTTGATTTGTTCCGCATCCTGTCTGCTTCCGATAACACTGATGATGAAGTCATCCGCGTACCGGCAGTAATGCAGGCATTTGTAGCTGCTGTTGCAATTTGCATAGTAGGGATGGGCGAACATCTCGTTTTTCGCTTTGCGAAGCTGGCAGTCCATTTCTGCTTTTTCGTCCGGCGTCGCTGTTTCCCACTTGGGCGCGAAGGACTTTTTCAACTTGTGATATCGCCCTCTTGCTCTGGTGTAGCCGCTGTCTGACTTTCGATTTTTCGATGAGCCTGTATCGAAGCAGTTTTTGTACTGTGCCATAAAGCAATCCAGCTTGTCCAGGTAGATGTTAGCAAGAATAGGGCTTACGCCGCTTCCTTGGGGCGTGCCAGAATAGGTTTTGTGGTATTGCCACTGTTCCATGTACCCGGCCCAGAGGAATTTCCAGATTAGAGCGAGAAAGTATTCATCCTCAATTCGCTCCCGCAGGATGTTCACCATAACATGGTGGTCGAAGCTGTCAAAACATGCTTTGATGTCTCCCTCGATAAACCATACCGCCCCTTTAAAATTGATGTCGATATGCTTGAGCGCGGTGTGGCAGCTCCTTTTGGGCCGAAACCCGTGAGAGTCAGGGGAAAAATTCGGTTCATAAATGCTCTCCAAAATCATGCGGACGACTTCCTGTACCAGTTTGTCGCTTGCGGAGGGGATACCCAGCGGTCGTTTCTTGTCGCTGTTCTTTTTGGCAATATATTCCCGTCTGGCAGGATGAGGATGATAGCTGTGGTCTTTGAGCGACGCGATGATTTTCTGGATTCGCTCGTCGCTCATACCATCAATGGTCTCGCCGTCCGCTCCCGGCGTCATATTACCCTGCCCGGTGCAGATGTTGTTATAGGCAAGATAGTAGAATTCGGGATTATAGAGATTGCGGTACAGTCTTTGAAAACGATAGGATTTGTCGCGGGATTTTTCACTTAGAGTTTTCAATACTTCTGTTGGATTTCTCAACGTCTCCACGTCCTTCCTGAAAAATATTGAAAGTAGACTGCCCTCCTTCGCCATGTGAACGGTATTACCGTCTCGGACTACTATGAGGGCTGTGTTTCCATATCAGATTTTCAGCGGCATTCCGCATAGCCGCTCACGCGGCGCTCTGACTTAGGAAATCTCCGTTTAGACCTGTTTGGACATTAGCACATCGTGTTGTCGGATAGGACGTTCGCCATTTACCGCTTCCTGCGGCTGGCCGCACCCGAGTATCCTGCGTCGGCACTTTTCCTAAATACCTCCGCCGGGCGCGTACAGCAAGTTATAATCTCCTACTACAACTTTCGGTGCCCAAAACGGAACTTTTTCCTTGAGCCGTTTTCAAAAATTTTGTTCCCCTCGGGCAAATAAAGAAACCGGCTACATACACAACCGCACCAGCAGGACGGCCCTTGCCCTGCTGGTGTCTGTTTTGGTTTGTGTATGTAACCGGCTGTTACTGTTCCAATCAGTATAACCTATTCAGTTGGTGCCCTATTGATAGGGACTTTAGTATAGCACACAGAACTAATGTTCGTCAATGCAACTCTCAAAATTTACTCAAATATTTTTCTCCCAGATTTGGCACTTTGGGCAAAACACACTGCTCCTAACTCCAACGGTCATGCGGCAAAGTACGGCTCCGCAGTTAGGGCAAGGTTCCCCGCCACGTCCGTAGACCTGAAGGAACGGCGTGTTGCGGTAGTCCTGTCCTTTTCCCTCTAAATATTCCTCTGGCGTAAGCGCGTTCTTTTCTATGAAATAGGCCAGCCGTTCCGGGATGGTGGCGGCAAGGCGTTCCCACTCCGCATGGGTCATCCCTTTGGCGGGCCTCGCCGGGTAGATGCCGGACGCAAATAGGATTTCATCAGAATAGATATTGCCGATGCCAGCAATCACGCTTTGGTCTAAAAGACATTCTTTGATTGCCTTTTTACGTTTGCCGAAATGCTGTTGCAAATAATCGGCAGTCAGGCCACTGTCAAAGGGTTCCAGTCCCAGCTTGTCCATGCCGCTGTATGTATCGCTCTCCCCCTTGTGGAACAGCCAAAACTGCCCAAAACGGCGGGTATCGGAAAACCGCAGTTCATCGCCGCTGCTCAAATGGAAAACGATGTGAGTATGCTTTTCCGCTGGATAGTCGGCAGGGGTAAGCAGGAGGCAACCGGTCATCCGCAGGTGCAGCACAAAATAGTCGCCGCTGCCCAGCAGTACACTTAAAAATTTCCCTCTGCGGGTCATGGCGCAGATCGTCTGCCCCGTGAGGACTTGGCAAAATTCCTCCTCTGCAGGATGTCCGATCACCTCCGGGCGGTTCACTGTCACCGCTGTAATCGACAAGCCTTTCACCTGTGGTTCCAGCACCCGCCTGATTGTTTCAACCTCCGGCAGTTCAGGCATGACGTTCACCGCCCTTTCTGGCAGACTTTTTGATCTCGCTATGATAGAAGAAATTCACGATGATGGGCGGGGCCTCAAAGGGGCGGCTTATGCTGTCGTCATTGGTTACATAATCCAGGCCAATTTCAGCGGCCCAGGTTTTTAGTTCGGTATCCAGCAGTTCCCAATAGCGGCGGTCATTTTTATTGTAGATTTCCTGATAGAGCGGCAGTAGGTCAAGGTGCTTTTTCTGAATGTAGTCCATGATAACGGTCTTGTACCCGCCCCGGAGGTTGAGATTTTCCAGCCAAATCAGATTACACTGTGTCCTCGCCCGTTGGATGATTGCCTTTGCATCCGTAATTCCGGGAAAAATCGGAGAAATGAAACAGGTAGTCCGCACACCTGCCCTGTGAAATGCCTTCATCGCCGCCAGCCGCCGCTGGATGGAAACTGCCTTCTCCATATCCTCACGGAAAGTTTCATCCAGCGTGTTGATTGACCAGGACACACGGGCGTTAGGAAAACTCTTTATCAATTCCAGGTCACGCAAGATCAAATCGGACTTGGTGGCGATACTGATTTTTGCGCCGCTCCCTTGCAGTTGTGTCAGCAAGGCTCGTGTCCGCCCATAGATTTCCTCCTGGGGATTGTACGGGTCAGTCACAGAACCGATGAACAATTCCTTGCCAGCATACTTTTGGGGGTTCTTAATTATCGGCCAGTATTTCACATCCAGAAAGTCCCCCCAGGGTTCCGGGTGGTTGGTAAAGCGTTTCATAAAGCTGGCATAGCAATATTGGCAGGCGTGGGGGCATCCCACATAGGGATTGACCGAATACTCGCACACCGGAAGATTGGACTTGGAGAGGACGCTTTTGACCTCAATTTTTTGAATGATTGGAGTGTCCATGCTTACCACGCTCCCAAGTGAATATGCTTGTCAGGCTTGGTGTCGTACTGCTCCAAAATCCGTTCGTCCTCTTTCGGGTAGCCAATGCCGATAAAGCAAGGGGTCATCCAGCCAGTCGGAACACCCAGCTTTGCCAACACAATGTTGTGTTCCTTGTTGAGCGGAATACGCAGAGAGTAGCCCAGGCCCTCGTTGACAACGGCCAGCATGATGTTCTCGGCAACGCACCATGCGGTAGTAAGCGGGTTCAGCTTACTGACCCATTCGGCGTTCAGCTTGGCGCACTTGAACAGAGGGACGATCACATAAGGGCAGTCCACCAGCATAGTGTACTGCCGGGGCATGGCGTAGGCGTACATCACTTGTGCCAAATTCAGTTTCTTGCCCTCGTATTTGCTCAAATCAAACCTGTCAACAATAAACTTTGCATAACTAAAAGCCTTTTCCTTTTCCTCCTTTGTATGCAGGACGATAAACTGCCAGTTGCGATAGTGATCCCATGAAGGAGCTTTCATGCCAGCCTCAATGATCCGCTTGATGATTTCAAAATCAACCGCCTTGTTTGTCCACTCCCGGCTGGTTTTTCTCTTGTTGATGACTGCATTAAATTCCATGTTGGCCTCTCTTTGTGTTTACCATTTATTCCAATGGACTTTGTTCTCCACAGTTGCTTTTACTTGGGACGGCACTTCGGCGTTGGGGCTTGCGTATCCGAGAATGACCAGCGTGGGAAGATACTGGCCATCCGGGATTTTCAAAAACTCTTTGATTTGTTCCGGTCCTTTCTTAACTGGAATATGTACGACAGACCCCAGCCCTTCCGCAGTTGCGGCCAGAAGCATATTTTCCACCAGCGCCCACGTTGCGCCGTAGTCCATCAGGCCGTAACCGTTCTTGTCCTCGGTCATTGGATATTTCTGCTTGAAAAACGGCAGGATGACACACGCACATTCCTCAATCATGCTGCGCTGGCGGGGATAGGCAATCTTAAACATCTCCTGCTGCGGGGTCTTGGGTTCCGTGATGCGGCAGGGATAGGGGCGGACGATCTGAGCAAGGTCGTGAATGATGGCCTTGTCCGTCAGCGTCACCAGCTCCCACCGCCGCTGGTGATTAGAGGACGGAGCTTTCAGTCCGGCATCCAAAATCCGCTCCAATACCTCTCTTTGGATTTCCTTATCCTCAAATTGGCGGATGCTCCGCCTGTTATCAATTACTTGGTAAAATTCCATCATCAGCACTCCTTGATTTCGTTGAATTTTTTCAGCATTTGATTGGAAAATAGAGTGGTTATCCGCACCAGTTCGACAATATCCTCTCCGCTCAATTCTGCCATAGCGTCTATTTCCGCATTGGCGGCAGGAGGGATGATTTTTCGGGTGTATTCCATGCCTGCCTCAGTAAAGCGGACAATTTTATTGCGCCGGTCTGCTTCCGATTCGGTCAATGATAAATAGCCCAGCTTCCAGAATTTCTTAACAATGGCGCTGACGGTCTGCTTGGTAGCTGATAGTCGCTCGCTGATTTCCGATTGCAAACATCCATTTTCAGAAAACCAAATGATGTCCAACACAAACAGCTCTTTAGCGGTCAGGCCGTACTTTCGGGCATATAGCTCATAAGCGGCGAACTGCACATCTCGCAACAGGCAATATTGATTGACATATGCCCGCACTTCTTCATGCTCCATTTAGCGTTCCTCCTGTCCCACTCTCTGTATATTAAAATTATAGACGGTCTATTATTAGACCATATGATAGCAAGTATACCTTGACTTGTCAATGATAAGTTTACAAAATTGATGGGCTGGCAGATGCCTCTGCCAGCCCATCAACTTAGGAATAGATATAATCGTTAAAAATGATTTCCTCTGCCCGATTTCTGATACTATTCATTGTGCTGACCCATTCCAGTTGATTTTCCGCTTTAAGCTGCTCGGTAATGCCATCCCGTTCTGCTATATGCTTTATAAGCTGAAAAAACGTATCTTCGGCCTGCTGGTTGAGTTCGGCCAGATAACTCTCCAGTTTGCCTGATAGCAACATAGCGGTGTAGAGTGGTTCTCTATGTTCTTTCAGATACCGCCTGCGCCGCTGACCCCAGATACCAACAGGGAAGCTTTCAGGCGGAACTAAGTCGGGCAAAAGATAATCACCCTCCTGATGATAAGTGCCGCCCATTTGCTCAAAAATCGATTTTTCCATAATATAGTCCCCCGGATAGATTGATATTCCCTGCAATTCAATCACATTCGGCTGGCTCTACAGTCAAAACCTCCGGCTAAGCCGGAGGCTTGAGTAGGCCCTAGAAGGGCCTGATACCGGCAGGCGTCTCAAGACGCATCGAATATCTTTCGCCTGCATCTCGTGCCCCGCCGCCCGTAAACGGGCAAATCATCTTCTATTTCAGGCTTTTGCGTAACTCTTACTTGGTAAGTTGTCAACTCGCTTCGCTCGTAGCTTTTTACTAAAGCATACGAGGAGAAGCCCACCAGCTGAGCTGGTGGTTCTTTCCTCCCAACCGGGCGGTTGATGCTTTATTAATGAATAGTTACTCCTTCCTCCACCGTTTCAGCGTGGGGAACCATCCCCGCATCATCTTCTCCGCCTCCTCTTGGGGGCCGAAGGGGTGGCCGTTCTCCGCGTTGAACTTCAGGTTAAAGGCGATGATATCGTCCATGGTGGCCTCCGGGGCGGTAAAAGCTCCGTTTTGATAGCAGTAGCGGCAGTAGTCCTCACTGAGGGCGCCGCCGGCCTCGGTGCCCTTATCCTCGGGCTTGTCCAGGGGCATGGCGCAGCACTGACAAAACTTTCTTTCTTCCATTGGAAAAACCTCCTTATGTTGGACGGGGTCTGCCCCGTCTCTGCCACAAGGATACGCCCCATAACCTGACAGGGTCTGTCCAGTTTCATAGACTTCCAGAGATTTTTTTATTTCTTCCCTTAAAATATCCCGCCAGTAGACCGGCTCCAGCACCTCCAGCTGTCCGCCGAAGGACAGTAGAAAGGACAGCAGCCACTGGTCCTCCGGGAAGGTACACGCCACCAGCAGACTCCCGTCGGGCCGGACGGACACCTTCCCGGGGTGGAAGTAGTCCCGCACCCGCCATGCGGCGGAGGGGTCGAACAGCAGCCGCAGGTCCACCCCCCGGTAGTCCCCGGGCATAGGGGCCTCCAGCTGCTCCGGGGGCGTGCGGGGCGGACAGCTCCCCTCCTCCAGGCAGAGGTCCTCCATCCGCACCAGCCGGAAGATGCGCCAGTCCTGCCGCGCCCGGCAGAAGGCGGACAGATACCAGCACCCCGCCTTGAACACCAACCGGGCGGGATCCACCGTCCGGCGGCTTGTCGCTCCGGCGGAGCTGTAGTAGGTGAACGACAAGGGCCGGCGCTCCAGAATGGCCCGCTTCACCCGGGAAAAATTCTCCCGCTCCACCGTCCCGCTGCCCCAGTCGGAAAAATCCACCTCCAGCCAGTCGCCCCCCTCCCGGCGGAACAGGGCGGACAGCCGGGACAGTGCCTCCTCTCCCCCACCGGTGGCCCGGATGGCCTGGAGGGCAAAGAGAATTTCGTCCTGCTGCGCTCCGGACAGCAGCGCCCGGTCCAGCACGAACTGATCCATGAGACGGATGCCGCCCCCCTTGCCCTTCTGGGCGTAGACGGGGATACCGGCGGCGGACAGGGCGTCCACATCCCGGTAGATGGTGCGCTCCGACACCTCCAGCCGCCGGGCCAGCTCCCCGGCAGTGACGGCCCGTTTCTCCACCAGAAGGTAGAGAATTTCAAAGAGACGGCCGTTTTTCATCGGAAAAGTCTCCTTTTAAAACGATTTCTAAAATTTTTCTGATTACCCCTTGCATAACCTCTGGTCGATGTGTATAATAATAGTGTAGGAGTCGGTCGTTGCCGGTTATTCTCTATTTTTAGAGATGTGGCGGCGTGTCGGCTCTTTTTATGCCCTTTTTACCACCTTGACAACCTTTTTCCCTTTAATAAAAATCACTTGATCCACAAACATTGTTTCTTTCATTTTATATATTTTCTCAATCTGTTCCATTATGACTGTTTCTTCTAAATGTGCCTGCGTCACATCGACAACGAAATTTTTCGCCTGACGCCTCGCCTTTTTAATTCTGTTGAAAATAGTATTTTCCCCCGCCTCAGAACTTAGTGTTTTCAAATCAAAGGCTTCCCCTCGAAATAAATAGTCGGGTGTCGATATCCCCTCCGGGCAGTTGACCCTCGGAACCATAAAAATCTCTCCGCCGAGTTCACTCTCCAGAAGCTCGGCAATTTCTTTTTCATGGAAGGAGTAGCTGAGAACGACATTATGACCATCCACCACATAAGCAGTGCCATTGACCACATAGGTAAGCAGATCCTGTACCACATGGCTGTTCGGTGTGGCATCTCTCAAATATTCTGCTGTCACATCAACCGGCGTGCCCCTGCTCCGGGCTTTTGAGGTTCTCATAGCCGTTCCACTCACTTCAGATATCTTCCATGTTTTATTTCACTTCAATCTGCCCCAGCACCTCCCCGATGGGCAGGTTGATAGCCAGACTGGCCCGATGGTCGTAGGGGGTGGGACTCTTGTTGATGAGCACTAGCCGGGAGCCCCGGTAGTAGTTGATCAGCCCTGCGGCGGGGTAGACCGCCAGGGAGGTCCCTCCGATGATAAGCAGGTCGGCCGCCTGAATATCTGCCACCGCCCCCTCGATGGTGGCGCTGTCCAGCCCCTCCTCGTAGAGCACTACATCGGGCTTGACAGTCCCGCCGCAGGCGCACCTGGGCACCCCTGTTCCCTCTTTAATCTCCGTCACCCCATAGGGCTTGCGGCATTTCATGCAATAGTTGCGGTGGACGGAGCCGTGGAGCTCCCAAACCCGCTTGGACCCCGCCAGTTGATGTAACCCGTCGATGTTCTGTGTGACCACGCTGCGCAGCCTGCCCGCCGCCTCCAGCTCGGCCAGCTTTTTGTGGGCGGCGTTGGGCTGGGCGTCCAGGCAGAGCATCTTGTCCCGATAGAAGCGGTAAAACTCCTCAGGCTGGGCATCGAAAAAGGTGCGGCTGAGAATTTGCTCCGGAGGCCAGGCGTACTTCTGATTATACAGCCCGTCCACACTACGGAAATCCGGGATGCCGCTCTCGGTGCTCACCCCCGCCCCGCCGAAAAACACAATGGCCCGGCTCTCGTCAATCCACTGCTGTAAGGTTTTAATTTTTTCGTCCATGGGAAGCCCTCCTTATAAACTGGAAGTTACCATTTTCCTTTCACAATTCGTCCTCCGACCAAAATGCCGGAAAAGATAACAGCGAAAAACAAAAACGTAAGCCAGATCGGACTTAGTACCCAAAGCCAGGACCACGAAATCAATCCCGTCGCTTTTAGCACAACAAAAATCAGTGTTAAAACAACTAGAGGGTCCACCCCAGACCGTTTAACTTTCTTCTCCATACATATAAGCACCTCCAAAAACGAAATTTATCGCTTTAATTATATCACTGTCAGTCCTAAGCGTCAACGCGCCGGGAAATCTCCCTCTTGACTTAAACCCGGCTTCAAGTGGTAAGATGGCTCCAAATAGAACGCAAGGAGGACAGATATGAACTACCGTACATTGGGCCGCACCGGGTTGGCGGTCAGCGAGATCGGCATGGGCTGCGAGGGCTTTGAGGGCAAGAGCCCCGAACAGGTGCAGGAATTTGTGGACAAAATGGAGGAGCTGGGGATCAACTGCATCGACCTGTACTCCCCCAACCCGGAGATGCGCTCCAACCTGGGCAAGGCTCTGGCGGGCCGGCGGGACAAATTTGTCCTGCAATCCCACCTGTGCTCCATCTGGGAAAACGGCCAATATCTGCGCACCCGGGACATTGCCAAGGTAAAAACCGCCTTTGCCGACATGCTCCGCCTGCTGAACACCGATTTTATCGACATCGGCATGATCCACTACTCCGACGCCCTGTCCGACTGGCAGGGAATCGTAAACGGCCCGGTAATGGCCTACGCCCAGGAGCTGAAGGCGGCCGGAAAAATCGGCTGCATCGGCCTGTCCAGCCACAACCCGGAGGTGGCCCAGGCGGCGGTGGACAGCGGGCTGATCGACGTACTTATGTTCAGTGTCAACCCCTGCTACGACCTCCAACCCGCCGGCGAGGATGTGGAGCAGCTCTGGGCGGAATCCGCCTACGAAAAGCCCCTGGTGAACATGGACCCCCAGCGCCAGGCCCTCTACGAGAGCTGCCAGCGCCAGGGGGTGGGGGTCACGGTGATGAAGGCCTTCGGCGGCGGCGACCTGCTCAGCCAGTACTCCCCCGCCGGGGTGGCCCTCACCCCCTTCCAGTGCCTGCACTACGCCCTCACCCGTCCCGGGGTGGCCTGCGTGATGGCGGGGGCCCGGACGGTGGAGGAGCTGGTCCAGTGCGCCGCCTACGAGGAGGCCCCGGACATCGAAAAGGACTACGCCGCCGCCTTCGCCGCCATGCCCAAAATCAGCTGGGAGGGCCACTGCATGTACTGCGGCCACTGCGCCCCCTGCCCCCAGGGCATCGACGTGGCCTCCGTGACCAAGTTCCTGAATCTGGCCCGCGCCCAGGGCCAGGTGCCCGAGACGGTGCGGGAGCACTACGCCCTCCTCCCCCGCCACGCCGGGGCCTGCGTGGCCTGCGGCGCCTGTGAGAAGCGGTGCCCCTTCTCGGTATCCATCATCGAGAACATGAAGCAGGCCGCAGAGCTTTTTGGGAAATAAACGCTATCGAAACTTCCCCCATGTGGGGAAGTTTTTTTGAAACAAAACTCTTGACTTCTGCCACTGCATAAGTTAGAATAAAGCCATGGCAAAAGTGAGGTGATGAAATGTCGCCAAGGACAGGCCGTCCAATCAAAGGAACGAGCAAACGGGATAAAAGCCTTCAGCTTCGATTAAGCGGAGAAGAATTAAGCCTGCTGGACGAATGTGCAAGACGGTTAAACATTTCCCGAACCGATGTGATAAGTAAAGGTATTCGGCTCGTAAACGAAGAATTGGACAAAAAATAACGGAAACGCCCCACCCAACAAAAGTAACGCGAATCCGTTATTTATACCACACCCGGAGGTCTGGTAAATCCTATTATGCCACACCTCCCGGTGAAAATCAACAGGAGGTTTTCACAATGAACAGCAAATTACGTTTCCCCATCCCCTCTGACATTCTGGAAAACACCATTGAATACTCCCGGGAGTTTTCACTCCGCCTGCAAATCGAGGCCGCCGCTCTGGCAGGGCTGGACAGCCCCCAGGCCAAGGCCCTGGCCCAGGAGCGTTTAGAGCAGGCGGCCCAGGTATGGGCCATGTTCGAGCACTACATCTCACTGTAAGAAAAGCGTCCAAAAGCCCCCTTTAGCAAGGGGGGCTTTTGGGCGCAAACTGTTTCGTTGTTGCTCCAAAGGCCCCTTTTGAAAGGGGCTGTCAGCCGAAGGCTGACTGAGGATTGCGTTTTGCGAAGCAAAACATACGAAGTAAACAAAGTTTTGCAAACCTTGTTTATTTCATACATTTCGCCTGCGGCGAAATACAATCCTCCGCCCCAGTGTGCGCACTGGGGCACCTTCCCCCCTGTGGGTGGAAGGCTTTTGCCTGCGAGGGCCGGCGGTTTTCTCACAGCCTGGTCTCCACCGGCACCGCAACGGTGTAATGGTTACTGCTGAGCTGCCGCAGCAGGGCAGACAGCACCCGCGCAGTATTCCCGCTCCCCTCCAGTGTGAGGTAGACGGTACGCCGACGGGTGCCCAGCCGGTTCAGGACGGTGCCGGCGAAGGCAGTCCCCCCCACCGAATCGCCGGGTTCCAAATACAGGGTCTCCTTCCAGCACACCCAGCCCTGCTCCTCCAGCCCGGCCCGCGCCCCGTCCGGGACGTAAGCCAGGGTGGTGCGGGTATGGGCCAGCTCCTCCAGGGCCAGCCGGCCCCGGCTGAGGGCCTCCTTCTCCCCCTCCCAGGCCAGGATTCCCACGCTGTGGCCGGTGCCCAGGATGCGGCGGACCAGCCCTCCCTCCTCCTCAATCACCTGGGGGGCCAGGAAAAACAGGGCGTACTGCCCCGTGCCGTCCAGGGTGTTCAAAATGGCGGACAGCCCGTCGGCACTCTCACAGCGGAAGGCCAGATAGGTGGCCACGTTGCCCCCGTCCACCTCCGGGGGCTCGCTGGGGCTCACCGGAATGGTGGGGGTGGTCTCCGCAGGGCTGAGGCTCTGGGTGTAGTCCCGCAGACGGTTGTTAATCAGCTCCCGCGCCCGGTCGATAAACAGCCCGTCATCCAGCACCGCATCGGCGCTCTTGATGCGCACCAGATAGCCCTGGGAGATATAGCTCAGCTGGTTATAGCTGTACTCCAGTCCAAAGACGGAGCACACCACATACAGAGGGACATAGGGCTTTCCATAGCGCATAACGGCCCGGGCGTCGTAGGCCGCCCCAGTCATGTCGTCCCGGCAGGTGCCCCGCTCCAGATCAAAGACCAGCATCTGCTTCAGGTTGAAAATGGTCACGATGTGGCTCCTGTGGTTGTAGCTGGTGTACAGCCCCAGGCTCACCCCCACCCCGTTCTGGTTGGCGTCAAACACCGTGTAGGGCACATAGAGCGTCCCGCCGGACCAATAGGGCATGGAGCTGGAGGTCAACGGGGCCACACTGTCATTGATGCCGGTAAAATACAGGTTGGCCGCGGCGGCGGGCATCGGCTGAAACATCCCCACAGCCAGTATAACGGCCAGTACCAGCGGCAAAACAGGGCGTTTTTTTCTCACAGGCCCTCCCTCCTCTCTTTCGGTTGCCTTTCTGATTATACCATAGTATAATCATTTGGACAAGCGCCACTATTTTTAAGGAAATCTTAATGAAAGCTAAACGGTCCTTCAACCCGGCCGTGGTACACTAAACCGCGTAAACCAAAACAGGGTCCCCGGAAAGGAGCCGTTAATATGGAAATCACACTGGAACTGGTAGAGCGCCTGAAGGAGAAGGCCGACGTCAGCTACACCCAGGCCAAGGAGGCCCTGGAGTACAGCGGCGGCAACCTGCTGGACGCGCTGATCTATCTGGAGGAGAAGGGGGCCATCCCCCGGGCGGAGGGCGCCTACTACTCCACCCGGAGCGAGACGCCTCCCCCGCCCCCTCCCGCAGAGCCCCTCCCCGCCCAGCTCCCCTCCAGAAAGAAAAAGGCCCACGGGCCGCGCCGTCCCAAGGGGGACGGTAGCCAGCGGTTTTTTAACAGCCTGCGCCGCTGGCTTATCGACAACGAACTGGAGATCTGGCGGCGCGGCCAGCCCATCACCGCTCTGCCAGTGCTGATTCTTCTTCTGCTGCTGTGCTGCGCCCCCTGGGTGACCATCCCCGCGCTGGTGCTGGGCCTCTTTCTGGGCCTGCGCTACCGCTTCTCCGGCCCCGACCTGGAGCGGGAGAGCCTGAACAACATGATGGGCTCGGTGGCCGACACCGCCGCCGACCTGGGCCACAAGGTCATGGACGAGCTGAAACACGACTGGCACTCTGATGAGAAGGACCAGAAATAGGGGCGGATGATATCCGCCCCTACACAACCGTACGAGGTGAACCAATATGTCAGAACGCATCCTTTTGGTGGAGGACGAGGAAAAACTGGCCCGCATGGTAGAGATGGAGCTGAAATATGAGGGCTATGAGGTGGAAAAGGCGCTGGACGGCCGCCGGGGCCTGGAGCTGGCCCTGGGCGGCTCCTTCGACCTGGTGCTGCTGGACATCATGCTGCCCCAGCTGTCCGGTATGGAGGTGCTGCGCCGCCTGCGGCGGGAGAGCCAGGTCCCGGTGATTATGTTAACCGCCCGGGACAGCGTGGTGGACAAGGTGGCTGGCCTGGACTCGGGGGCCGACGACTACATCACCAAGCCCTTCGCCATTGAGGAGCTGCTGGCCCGCATCCGGGCCGCCCTGCGGGGCAAGGGCGGTCTGGCCGCCCAGAGCCTCCCCTTGGCGGTGGGCCCGCTGGTGATGGACGTGGAAAAGCACCAGGTCACCGTCCGGGGCCGGAATGTGGAGCTGACCAAGAAGGAATTTGACCTGCTCCGCCACCTTCTGGAGAACAAGGACCGGGTCCTCACCCGGGAGGCCCTCCTGGACGCAGTATGGGGCTTCGACTTCGTGGGTGAGACCAACTCGGTGGACGTCTACATCCGCTTTCTGCGGAGCAAGCTGGACGACGCCTTTGGCCTGAAGCTTATCCACACCGTCCGGGGCGTGGGCTATGTCATCAAGGAGGAGTAACCATGGTCATTGTATACCGTTCCAACACCGGCTTTACCAGGGAGTACGCCGAAATGCTGGGCAAGGCGGAAAAAATGAAGGTCTGCCCCCTGGCCGAGGCCCAGAGCAAGGTGGGCTCAGGGGAATCCGTCTTCTACATGGGCCCTCTCATGGCGGGCCACATCACCGGAGTGGACCAGGCGGTGAAACAGTTCACCGTAAAGGGGGTATGTGGCGTGGGCATGTCCCCCGCCTCCCAGCAGGTGCTGGACACCCTGTCCAAGGCCAACTACGTCCCCAGCGCCCCTCTTTTCTACCTCCAGGGGGGCTGGGCCCCGAAAAAGGTGGGCTGGCTCAAGCGCCGGATGGTGGGCATGGCCACCAAATCCATGCGGGAATCCCTCCGGAACAAGGGCAGCCGCCGCACCCCCGAGGAGAACAAACAGCTGGACTTCCTCCTCCACGGCGGCAGCTTTGTGGCCTTTGAAAACCTGGAGACCATCCGAGAGTGGATAAAGACCCTGTAAGGACGCTTCACGAAGCGTCCGCCCTACTCCAGCAACCGCACCGTATCGCAGGATGCACCATATTATCGTACCGTATCGTGGACGCATCATGATGCGTCCCTGCAGAGTTCCGTACAGCGGGTGGACAATGTCCGCCCCCACATCCGAGGGAGGTGAACCCCATGCCCCGCAGCCGGCACCGTTTTCAGACCCCGCCCCCATCGGACCCCATCGCCGCCGCCCGGGACTCCTCCCTGGCCCTGCGGCTAAACATCGGCTTTTTCCTGCGCCAGCTGGGCATTTTCTTGGTCATGGACCTGCTGCTGCTGGTGCTGGCCGTCTTCGGCATGTCCCTCTACGCGGAAAACCGGTGTGCCGACGTGGTGGAGCTGGTCAACCAGCGGGGAGTGCCCTCCGAGGACGCTCTGGCCTGGATGGAGGCCAGCGACTACACCATCACCCCTCTGGACCGCAACCCGGAGGGAATTGAATACACAGTCACCACCTGGCTGCCCACCAGCCGCTGGGAGACGGTGGACGGCCTGCGCACCTGGGACCTCAGCAGCTATTACACCGTCGAGCTGCCCAACAACGGCCGGCCCTACGCCGTCACGGTGGACACCTCGGGCATCTTCGCCGGCCTGTGGTGGGCGGGCGTGGTAATCCTGATCTGCCAGGCCCTCTCCCTGCTCACCAACCTGTTCCGCAGCAACCGTTCTATCCGCAAGGTGCTCCGGCCCATCCAGGACCTGGCCGCCACCGCAGCCCGTCTCAACTCCATGACCCACATGTCCAAGCGGGAAATCGAGAGCCTGACCGGCGAGCTGGACAAGATTGATGCCGCCCACCTGGACAGCCGCATCGACCTGCCCCCCACCCAGAAGGAGCTGCGCTCCCTGGCGCAGGCCATCAACGAGTTGATGGACCGGGTCAATCAGGCTTACAGCGCCCAGATGCGCTTTGTCTCAGACGCCAGCCATGAGCTGCGCACCCCCATCGCCGTCATCCAGGGCTACGCCGCCCTGCTGGACCGCTGGGGTAAGACCGATCCGGAGGCTCTCCAGGAGTCCATCGACGCCATCCGGGGGGAGGCCGCCTCCATGGAACGGCTGGTGGAGCAGCTGCTTTTCCTGGCCCGGGGGGACAACGACTCCCAGCCGGTGAAGATGGAGACCCTCGACCTCACCGACCTGGCCGGCGAAGTCCTCCGGGAGGAGGAGATGATCCACCCTGAACGCACCTTCCTCCCCCGCTGGGGGGAGGACCCCGTCAGCATATATGCTGACCCCGGCCTGATGAAGCAGCTGCTGCGCATTTTAATGGACAACAGCCTGAAATACAGCCCCCCCGAGGGCCGCATCTACCTGCGGGTCCTGGCCAGCCAGGGCCATGTCCGCCTCACCGTCCAGGACGAGGGCATGGGCATCCCCCCCGAGGGCATCCCCCACATCTTCGAGCGTTTCTACCGCACCGACCAGTCCCGGGACCGGAAGACGGGCGGCACCGGCCTGGGCCTGTCCATCGCCAAGTGGATCGTGGAGCGCCACGGCGGCTGGTTCGAGGTAGTCTCCCGCCCCGAGGTGGGCACCCGCATCACCGTCGTCCTCCCCGCCCTCCAGAAAACAATTGACAACCCCTCTGCCGCCGCAGTATAATAGTAAAAAAGGAGGGATACCCTATGCTGGACGAACAGGACCTGTTGGCAATTGCTCAACTCATTGACCAGAAGCTGGAAGAAAAACTGGAAAAGAAGCTGGAAGAAAAACTGGCACGTCAGAAGGAAGAAATTCTAACCGAGGCCACCCACCGCATGCAGGTGCTGCTGGACGCGGAGGTCAAGCCCATGTTCAATCTGCTGGCGGAGGACATATCCATCATCCAGGAAAAGCTGATGCCCGAATCCCGCATCGAGCGGATTGAGGACGACGTCTGGGCGCTGAAGGCCTCCGTCCGGCGCATCAACCAGGACCTCCGCGAGCTGAAACAGGCCCAATAACCCACAGACCCTCCTCCCGGGAGGGCCTGTTTTTTTGGACATACCTCTCCCCCGCCCCGCATAGGATAAAAGCAACAGACCCTTGGTCGTTTGACGATAGGAGTGTTGCTTTTATGCAGACCAACAATAACAAAATTTTCCTCCGGGGCCGTCTGGCCGCCCCTCCCGCCCTCTCCCACATCAACCACGGCACAGAATACTTCCTCCTCCCTCTCACGGTATGCCGCCTCTCCGGAGCCGCCGACACCCTCCACGTGGTGGCCGCCCGGGACCAGCTGGCCGCCCTGCCCCCTCTGGGGGAGGACAGCCCCCTCACCGTCCGGGGGGAGGTACGCACCTTCAACAACCGCAGCGGTGTGGGCAGCCGGCTGGTGGTCAGCGTCTTTGCCCGGGAGCTCTCCCAAGAAGATGGTGAGGACGAGAATCACCTGGAGATATCCGGGGCCTTATGCAAACCGCCCGTCCTCCGCACCACCCCTTTGGGCCGCACCATCTGCGACATGATCCTGGCCGCCAACCGCCGCTACGGCCGTGCGGACTACCTGCCCTGCATCGCCTGGGGCAGCCTGGCCTACCGCTGCGGCTCTATGCAGGTGGGGGACCGCCTGGCCCTGGAGGGCCGCCTCCAGAGCCGTATCTATACCAAGGAGGTGGACGGCCGCACCCAGGAGCGCACCGCCTTTGAGGTATCCATCATGTCGCTGGCCGACGAGGATACATACGCCCTGTAGGGGCGGCCCGGCCGCCTGCGGAGTGCAAACAGGCTTCCCCATCGTTTTTTAGAAGCTTCTCTCCGCATAATTTCCTCAAAAGGGCAAAACAATAGGGATACATCCATTGAACAAGGAGGTATCCCCATGAAGCGCAAACCCCTGGCCGCCGCCCCTGTGCTGGTGCTGGCCCTGGCCTTTACCCTGATGCTCCCCACCTCCGCCTTTTTCTGGAATAAAAAGGCAGACGCCCCCTATGTGGCAGACTTCTCCAAAAACGGCCTGATCGGCTCCTCCATCGTCTTCAGCCCGGAGGACTTCACCGTCCGGCCCGACGGCAAAACTGCCCTCAGCGGCATCACGGTGGACCAGCTCCCCGACCCCGGCGCCGGCACTCTGTGCGTAGGCGACCAGCCGGTGCAGCCCGGCTCCTACGTGGACGCCACCGCCCTGGCCGGCCTGCGGTTCCAGACGGCGAAGAACCCCACCGTCACCACCACCACCCTGGTCTTCACCCCCTCCCTCTCCTCCGCCCAGGAGGTCCCCCCCGCCACCGTCACCATTTTCCTCCTCTCGGAGGCCAACAACCCCCCGGTGGCCCGGAACATGGAGCTGACCACCTATAAAAACGTGGCCATCACCGGCTACTTCGACGCGGTGGACGGCGAGGGGGACGCCCTCACCTTCCAGCTCACCTCCACTCCCGCCCGGGGGGCGGTCACTCTGGCGGAGGACGGCTCCAGCCAGTTCGTCTACACCCCCTACGAGAATAAAACGGGCTCCGACTCCTTCACCTACGTGGCTATCGACCCCGCCGGCAACACCTCCCCCGAGGCCAGGGTGTCCCTGCGCATCAACAAGCCGGACACCAAGGTGACCTACTCCGACCTGGACAACCACCCGGTGAAGAAGTCTGCCATCCGCCTGGCGGAGGAGGGGGTCTACGTGGGCCGGTACGTGGACGGCCGCTACTTCTTCGATCCTGACCAGACCGTCACCCGGGCCCAGTTCCTCACCATGGCCATGTCGGTGGCCGGCCTGGAGGACCTGGAGGGGGCCACCCTCACCGGCTTCTCCGATGACGACGCCATCCCCACCTGGGCCAAGGGGGCGGTCTCCGCCGCCCTGAAGGCGGGGGTGGTCCAGGGCTCCCGGAGCGAGAGCGGCGCCCCCATCTTCGGCGCCCAGGAGACCATCTCCCGGGCGGAGGCCGCCGTCATGCTGGACAACCTGCTGGAGATTACCGACGTACCGGTGGCCGTCTTCTCCCCTGACAACGGCCACTGGGCCGCCCAGGCGGCTGCCAATCTGTCGGCCTCCGGCATCTTCCGAGGGCAGGCCGCCGGAGCCGTCCAGCTGGCCGACACCCTCACCATGGCCGACGCCGCCGAAATGCTGGACGGCGCACTGGACATGATGGACGCCCGGAGCAGCGGCAGCTGGCTGCCCTGGACCTGAATACAGAAAGCGGTCTGTCCAGAAGGACAGACCGCTTTTGCAGCAGTTGAAAAGCCCTCAGACCAGCGCCGGGCCCTTTGTAATGGCCATTTTCAGCAGCACCGGCGTAAGCAGGGCCGAGGCGATCACCGCCAGCACAATGGCGGGCAGGATGGAGGGGTCGATCATCCCGGCGCTGATGCCCCGCTGGGCCACCATCAGGGCCACCTCGCTCCGGGCCACCATACCGATGCCCACCACCAGCGCCTGGTGGCGGCTCATGCGGCAGACCAGTCCGCCCAGGCCGCAGCCCACAATCTTGGACAGCACAGCGGCCAGCACCAGCAGCAGGGCAAACACCAGAATACCGGAATTCATATCCCGCAGGTTGGTCTTCATGCCCACGCTGGCAAAGAATACCGGGGTAAACACCATATAAGAGGTGACGGTAAACTTCTTGGCCACAAACTTTCGGGCCTTGGTCACGTTACACAGAATCAGGCCGGCGAAATAGGCCCCGGTGATGTCGGCCACCCCGAACCACTCCTCAGCGCAGTAGGCCATCAGCAGGCAGAAAGCCAGCGACCACACCGCCACCCGGCGGCTGTGCCAGTGCTCCTCAGCCACATAGACGAAAATCCGCCGGACCACCAAGCCCACTGCCAGCACAAAGGCGAAGAACAGCACAATATGCACCAGCACCTGCACCGGGTCGGAGTCGCCGGAGCTGAACGCGCTGAGGACCGACAGCACCACAATGCCGATGATGTCGTCAATGAGGGCGGCGCTCAGCAGGGTGGTGCCCGTTTTCGTCTTCAGCTTGCCCATCTCGTTCAGGGTCTCCACCGTGATGGACACCGAGGTGGCCGAGAACACCGAGCCCATAAAAGCGGATTTCAGCAGGTTATAGGGGGTAAACTCACCTCCGCAAAAGAAGAAAAAGTACAGCCCGCCGCATAGAAACAGGGGGATAAACACCCCCAGCACCGCGATCACGCTGGCCTGGAGCCCGGTCTCCTTCAGCTCCTTCATATCGGTGTCAATGCCGGCGGTGAACATCAGCATAATCACGCCGATCTCCGCCGCCTTCACCAGAAAGTCGGTGCTCTCCAGCACGCCGAAGCCGCTGGGCCCCATGACGATGCCCGCCAACAGCGCCCCCACCACCTGGGGCAGGTGGACCCGCTCGGTCAGCAGTCCGAACACCTTGGTGGACAGCAGGATAATTGCCAGCAGCAGCAGATAAGTATAGGATTCCATCTTTCTTCCCTCCCACGCAATCGCCCGGCCTTTCGGGCATCCCTGTATTATACGCACCGGAATTTGGGAAGTCAATGGTCAAAACAGCGGGAAACCTCCCAGGCTTCCCGCTGTTTTTATACGGAATGTAGGGGCGGCCCCCGCCATCCCCTTCTTACCCCGCCGGCCTCTCCATCGCGGCCTCATAGATCTCCAGGTCCGCCGCCCATACCGGGTCGCCGGGCTCGGTTTTCAGATTAGGCCGGGCCAGCGTCAGGACGTTGGCAAAGTACCGGCTGAACCGGTCCGCCCCCACTGCGTCCAAGTGGTGGGCGTCGTAAAACATGGATTCGTCCAGCCCGATGTCCCCGTAGTCCCCGTTAAAATCGTGGAAGGGCACATTGTTCTGCCGGGCCAGCTCCTCCACTGCGTTGAGCAGGGGCTTCTCCTCCACCTCCAGGTTAGAGGGGCTTTTCACCAGCCACAGCTCAATCCCCTCCTCCCGGCACAGCCTGATAATCTCCTCCAGCCAGTACCGGTTCTTGTCCGGCAGGGGGGCCGTCCCCTCGATCCCCTCCACGTCGGGCCGGGGCTGAGGAATCCCCTGGGGCTCCAGCATAACAAAGCCCTTATAGGGGTCCCGGGCCTGGTCCCTGCGGAAGGTAAAATCAGACCGGTGCAGCTCCTTCCAGCGGCTGTGGTACATCATAAAGTTAAACAGGGCAGACAGCCGCCCCTCCAGGTCGGGGGCGGACTGCCCTGCCAGCTCCACCTTGTCCCAGGACAGGGGCAGCTCGTCCATATAGGAGTAGGTCACCCCGATGTCGTCCTTGTCCAGATAGTACTCCTTCTCCCCCCAGGCCATGCGGACCTCCACCACAATCAGGGCGGGGGACTGCTTTTTAAGCGCCTCCTTAATATAGGTATAGGTGGCCCACAGGGGCTGCTGCTGGGTGGCGAAGACGTAGCTTCTGATCCCCGTCTCCTCCCAGATAGCCAGCGGGCTGAAGGCGGCGTAGGCGTGGCTGGGCCCGAAGAACATCACTTCAAACTGTCCTTCCTCCTCGTTGTAGAACCCCCCCACCTTATTGGTCATATCCCAGGCCCCCTCCAGGGACTTCCGGGCCATTATCCGGCTCACCGGCGCCAGACACAGCCCTAGAAGGGCCAGAAACAGGACCGTTTTCATAAAAAATTTCAGCTTGTCACCCATGATGCTACCTCAAAAATCGAAATAGGCAAAGGCCCGAACGTCATACCCCGGCCCATAGATACCGAAAATCAGCACAATCATCACCAGCCCCAGATAGCAGGCCCACCGGACCGCCGTCGGCCAGGCGGACACCATGGTGATGGCGTCCCCCTTTTCGTCGGCCAGGTCAAAGAGGAACAGCAGCAGCAGCACCCCCAGCAGCATGGCGATCTCCGCCATTCCCAGCCCCAGGGCCGTAAACAGCTGGTCCACAGCCGTCCTGCAATACAGGCCGGGGCTGCCGATCCCCCACAGCGAATGGCGGACCACATACAGCGCCTCCCCGATGTTGGCCGCCCGGAAGAAGATCAGGGAGAAGCAGGACAGGCCGAAGGTGGTCACAATGGCCAGCAGGCGGAGGGGCGGCGACCTGGGCGGCTCCTTGGGCCTGCGGCACAGCCGCTCCAGATTGAGGTACAGCGCCTGGAGCAGCCCCCACACCACAAAGGACCACTCCGCCCCGTGCCACAGCCCGCTGAGGAAGAAGGTAATCGTAGTAAACCAATACTGTTTGATCCGGCCCTTCCGGCTGCCCCCCAGGGGGATGTAGACATACTCGGTAAACCACTGGCTCAGGGAAATGTGGTTGCGCTGCCAGTAGTTGCCGATGGAGTGGGAGAAGAAGTAGGGGGACTTGAAGTTAACCATCAGCCTCACCCCCATCATCCTGGCACAGCCCCGGGCGATGTCGGAGTACCCCCCGAAGTCGCAGTAGATCTGAAAGGCAAAGGCACAGGTGGCCAGCACCAGGATGCCGCCCTCATAGCTGCCCGGATTCTGATACACCGGGTCCACAAGGAGCACCGCCAGCTGATCGGCCACCACCATCTTTTTAAAAAACCCCCAGGCCATCAGCTTGGCCCCCCAGGAGGCGTTTTCATAGGTAAATCTGTGTTCCTCCTTCAGCTGGGGCAGCAGGTTGGAGGCCTTCTCAATGGGCCCCGCCACCAGCTGGGGGAAGAAGGAGACGAACAGGGCAAAGGTAACAAAATCCCGCTCCGGCTCCAGCCTGCCCCTGTACACGTCCAGGGTGTAGCTGAGGGTCTGAAAGGTGTAGAAGGAGATGCCCACCGGCAGGATGATATTCAGCGCCGGTGCGGAGAAGGGGATGGACACCGCCCGGCACAGGGCGGTGAGGGTCTCACCGAAAAAGTTCAGGTATTTAAAGAAGAACAGCAGCCCCAGGTTCATGGTCAGGCTCAGGGCCAGCAGCCATTTTTTCCGCCCGGGATACCGCGCCATCCCCAGGCCGCAGAAGTAGTCTACCAGGGTGGAAAACAGGATCAGGACAATAAACTCCGGCTTCCAGCACATGTAGAAGTAGTAGCTGGCAGCCAGCAGCATATACTTCCGAAACCGGAAGGGCAGAGCGTAATACAGCACAAAGACGCAGGGGAAAAAAATCAGGAAAGGCAGGGAGTTAAACAGCATAGCGGGCCTCCTGGAGGAAATGTTTTCTGGACAAGTATAGCACACCGGCCCCCAAAAGAAAAGCTAAGTTTTCGTCAAAGAACCATCCCCTGCGCATTTTTCCTGTAGGGACGGCCCCGTTTCTTTACACTTGTCTCATAAATTCAGGAAACTGCCGCATGTAGGGCAAGGGCTCTGCCCTTGCCTCTCCTGTCACGTTTTATCCCCTTCGGGGATAGGCCCCCTGCCCTTGCCTCTCCTGTCACGTTTTATC
>CATEPI010000035.1:0-25891 GCA_949525845.1 uncultured Eubacteriales bacterium | reverse complement strand
TGTTTTGCTTCGCAAAACGCAATCCTCAGTCAGCCTGCGGCTGACAGCCCCTTTCCAAAGGGGCCTTTGGAGTAAACCTGCCCTTGGGCAGTTTTATTTGCCCTATATACAAACCGACGGTCGGTTCTATTACGAAAGGAGTATCACTATGGAAACACAAAAAAGCGCCCTGTTCACCCGGGATTTTACCTTGGTGGTCATTGGGCAGATCATCTCCCTCTTTGGAAACGCCATCCTTCACTTCGCCCTGCCCCTGTACCTGCTGCGGGAGACGGGCTCCATCACCCTGTTCGGGGTGGTGAACGCCTGTTCCTTCCTGCCCATGATCCTCATGGGTCCCATCGGCGGCACGGCGGCGGACCGGGTCCACAAGGGCCGCATCATGGTGGGGCTGGACTTTCTCACCGCCGGACTGACAGTATGTTTCTGCCTGCTGTGGGGCAAGGCCCCGCTGGTGCCCCTGGTGATCGGCACGCTGATGCTCCTTTACGCCATCGCCGGGGCCTACCAGCCGGCGGTCCAGGCCAGCCTGCCCCTGCTGCTCCCTCCAGACCGGCTCACCCAGGGCAACGCGGTGATCAACATGGTAGCCACCCTGGCCAACCTGCTGGGGCCCGCCCTGGGGGGCGTCATCTTCGGCCTGTGGGGACTGGAGCCCATTCTCACCATCGGCGGGGTCTGCTTCTTCTCCTCGGCGGTGATGGAAATTTTCATCCGCGTCCCCCACGAGAGGCGCCCCCGGTCCGCCAGTGTACTGGCCACGGTGGGCCAGGACCTGGGGGAGAGCTGGCGGTATATCTCCCGGGAACAGCCGATCTTTCTGCGAGTGACCCTGGTGCTGTCCGCCTTCAACCTGATTTTGTCGGCGGTGATGATTGTGGGCATCCCCGCCATTGTGGCCCAGGTGCTGGACATGAGCGACGCCTATCTGGGCCTGACCCAGGCGGTCATGGGGTTTGGGGGCCTGCTGGGCGGACTGCTGGCCGGGGTGCTGGGCCCACGGCTGAAGCCCCGGCACGGGTCGCTGTGCCTGCTGGCCTGCGCCGGGATGGCGGGCGTTATGGGGCTGGCTGTCCTTCCCGGGGTGTCCGCGGCGGTGAGCTACTGGCTGATTACCGGGATGGCTATGGCTGCCATGGCCGCCGCCATGCTGTTTACTGTGGTGATGCTCACCCTGGTCCAGGCCCAGGTGCCCGGCCAGCTGCTGGGCAAGGTGATTGCCTGCATCCAGGCGGTGGCCAACTGCGCATCCCCTCTGGGGCAGGCGGGATACGGCATCCTGTTCGACCGCCTGTCCCCCTGGGCGGTGCTGATGGGTGCAGCTGTCCTGTCGGCGCTGGTGGCCCTCCGGTCCCGGCGGGTGTTCCAGGCGCTGGAAGCAAATTGACAACTTCAACCCCCATCGTCCCGCCGCAGCGGCAAGCCTTCCACCCTCCGGGGGGAAGGTGCCCCAGTGGGCACACTGGGGCGGATGAGGGGGCGGGACGGGGACGCATTTCTTTCGATAAGGGGCAAAAACCTGCCGCGCACCCTCATCCGTCATCCGCTTCGCGGATGCCACCTTCCCCCTGGAAGGGGGAAGGCTTTTAAACACGCTCTTTCACGTTGTACTTTTTTGGCACGGCAAAGGGGCCGGACAAAAGTCCGGCCCCTTCCTGATTTCGGTTATTCCTCCAGCATGCGCCGCCAGTGGTGCATCTTCTGATGAAATTCCTCGCTCTCCCCCGGGAACCAGGACAGGGCACAGGCCAGGGCGTGCTCGAAGAAGCAGTAGTCGTGCTCCGGCACCCGGGTCTTCAGCAGAGACAGCACCCCCAGAGCCTGCTCCCGGTCGGCCAGACCCTCCTTAGCCTGCCAGGCCAGCAGGGTAAGGGCGGGGATTACCGGCCAGTCCAGCTGGCCCAGGCAGATGCGGGTCAGCTCATAGGAGGGCAGCTTACCCCCGTAAACTATCAGCTCCGGGGAGGGCATCCGGCTGTCGTCCTTCCCCAGCTGAGCCAGCAGGCACACCGCGGCAAACTGCACCCGCAGCAGCCACTGGTCCGCCGGGATGCGCATGTCGTCGGGCTCAGGGGGATAGACCATGCAGCCGTACAGGTCATCAAAGGACAGCCCCTCGCACATCGCCCCCGCCCGGTTGTACCACTCCCCCAGGTGGAAGGGGGACTGTGCCAGCTCCTTGACCCCCATCTGGGCGGCGTCACCGGGCCGCTCCACCGCCGGACTGGCGTTGTGGTCCGGGCTGTAGTTCCACAGCCGCACTCCGTCGGGGATCAGGCTGCTGTCCAGGGGCGGGTCGGACACCGCGTTGACAACGAGGTGAATCCCGCCAGACTTTTTGCCGTACTCGGTGACGGCCAGCCGCACGGCGTTGGCGGCGCTGGCCGCTTCCTCACAGCTGAGGACCAGCTTGACCTCCCCGCCGGTACCCTTGGCGATAAAGTTGGGAATCATCTTCACGGTGGCGTCCCAGCTGGGGAAAAACCGCTCCACATAGGGGATTAGCTGCTCCTCCCGGGCCCACTGGCACAGCTCGCTCCCCCGCTGGTTCTCGGGCTTGGACGCGGCGCACAGCACCAGCCGCTCCAGCCAGGCGGGGTCGCCGCTGTCCAGCCAGCGGCAGAACAGCAGGGAGGGCTCCGCCCACTCCGCATCCTGCTGGTCTCCCCGGTCGGTGACCAGGGCGTAATACTCAATGGCCTTGGACAGGTTCCTCACCCGCAGGAAATAGTCGGCCAGGTCGTTGCAGGGGGCCAGATTTTTGGGGTCAAGCTCCAGGCCCTCCTTCACATAGTCCTCCGCCCCCTCGGGGTCGTCCAGATCCAGGCAGCACACGCCGGCGAAGGTGTAGCAGGAAGCCGCCTTGTGCCGGGATATCCCCTCCTGGGCCGCCTTCAGGGCCTCCTCGTTCCGGCCCATGTGGCGCAGGAGGATGCACTCGGCGGTGTAGCGGTTGGTGGCGTCCGGGCGGGGGGCGGTGTTGTCCCCCAGGGCCCGCAGGGCGTTGAGACAGCCGTCCCACAGCCGCTGGCGCTGGACCGGCTCCAGCGGGTCCAGCACCTGGGTGAGGTAGGCCACAAAGAGGCACACCGCCTCCTCCCCCGCCTTGTCCAGCAGGGCCTGGTTGCCCAGCCAGCGCTCCGCCATATCCATGTGGGACAGGTCCCGGGTCTGGATGGCGGTCCGGGCAAAGTGCTCCAGGGCCTCGGCCACCCGCCCCTGGTCCATCAGGATTGAGGCCTCCCCCCAAGGGCCGGGGCGGGGGACGGACCGGGTCTTCTCCCCCTGGCTGCCGGCATTTCCGTTGTCTTTCTTTTTGAACAGTCCAAACATTCTTGTCCCCTCCTAGCCGTTTTGCGTCCGGTTGTGACAGCTGATCGCCCAGTTCAGATCATACAGGCGGAAGCGCCCGTCGTCGGGCTCCTCCCCCAGCCGGTCCAGCATCTGGCGGCACATGTCAAAGACCACCTGGTTCACCCCGGTATGTACGATGTTCCGGTTGGTGAGGTGGATGTCATACCAGTAGATAGACTGGCCGTACTCCGGGGCCTTGTCCGGGCCGATGGAGGCGTAGAGGACAGCGTGGAGGGGCTCCTCGGCGGGGTCCGGGGTGGACACCCCCTGAAAGAAGCCGTTCCAGACCACCTCGCCCTGGGACTGAAGCTGGCCGATGATAAGGGGCTTGACCAGTTGGAGAACCCGCTCGTCCAAACCGGCGTCCTGCGCCCGGACCAGCTCCTGCACGGCATAGAAATTGCCCGCCGCCCTGCGCTTCATGCCGGGCAGCTCCAGCCCCTCCAGGTTCCGGTTCATCACTTGCAGGGCCTCGCCGCCGTCAGACGAGTCAATGCCGGGGACCAGGGCGACTCCTAATTTGGCCTCCGGGTCAAAATACCAGCAGGGCCAGGCGGTGTCCGCCTCCAGGCCGCACTTGGGGCAGCGCCACTGGAAGAACTTCCCCTCCAGCAGCTTCTCTTTTCCGTCCGGGCATCGGCTCAGGTCCAGGCCGTGGTACTCTCTCAGCTCACCGATGGTCTGGCACTTCATGCACTGGCCCTGGCGACTCCGGAACAGGCCGGGAATTTTTTCATCCATCAAAATACCTCCTTACATAGAGTAATGTAAGCCTATTGTAACTCAAAGGGAATCTGTAAGCAAGCCCATATTTCCACAGCACCGTTTCCCTTTTGTCCAATATCATACACCATATTTAGTGTGAAGTCAATACATCATATCTAGTGTTGTCATAATAGATTTATCCGAAAAATGGAGCTGATCTATTATGAAAACCTACATCGACCGCATGCGGGAGCTGCGCGAAGACCATGATTTAACCCAGTATGACATTGCCAAACTGCTTAAAACCACACAGCAGACCTATTCGCGGTATGAGCAGGGAATCAACGAGCTTCCCATCCGGCATTTGATCACTTTGTGCCAATTCTATCAGGTAACTTCCGATTATTTTCTTGGCTTCTCTGACTGAGGCCGGCATTTTGATGCAAAACATCCCCCGGCCTCAGCGGCCGGGGGATTTCTATGTCGAAGTATCAAATTACACCAGCTTAGCGCCGTTGACCTTCACGCCGGGACCCATGGTAGCGGCCACGGTGCAGCTCTTGATATACTGGCCCTTGGCGGCGGCGGGCTTGGCCTTGATGATGGCGCCCATGAGGGCGGCGAAGTTCTCGCTCAGCTTCTCGGGGCCGAAGGAGACCTTGCCGATGGGGCAGTGGATGATGTTGGTCTTGTCCAGACGGTACTCCACCTTACCAGCCTTGATCTCGTTGACGGCCTTGGTCACGTCCATGGTGACGGTGCCGGCCTTGGGGGAGGGCATCAGGCCCTTGGGGCCCAGCACCTTACCCAGACGGCCCACCACGCCCATCATATCGGGAGTGGCGACCACAACGTCGAAGTCGAACCAGTTTTCCTTCTGAATCTTCTCCACCAGGTCCATCTCACCCACGAAGTCAGCGCCGGCGGCCTTGGCCTCGTCGGCCTTGGCGGCCTTGGCGAACACCAGCACACGCTGGGTCTTGCCGGTGCCGTGGGGCAGGACGATGGCGCCGCGGACCTGCTGGTCGGCGTGGCGGGAGTCAACACCCAGCTTCACATGGAGCTCCACGGTCTCGTCGAACTTGGCGGTGGCGGTGTCCACCACCAGCTTCATGGCGTCAGCGGTATCATACAGGGTGTTCTTGTCGATCTTCTTGGCGCTCTCTTTGTATTTCTTTCCTCTAAACATTCTTGTCCCCTCCTTACTCGCCCACCAGGATACCCATGGAGCGGGCAGTGCCGGCGATCATGCTCATAGCGGCCTCGATGGAGGCGGCGTTGAGGTCGGGCATCTTGGTCTCAGCGATCTTGCGCACGTCCTCCTTGCTGATGGTGGCCACCTTGTTCTTGTTGGGCACGCCGGAGGCCTTCTCGATGTTGCAGGCCTTCTTAATCAGCACGGGGGCGGGGGGCGTCTTGGTGATAAAGGTAAAGGAGCGGTCGGCATAGACGGTGATAATCACAGGGATAATCAGGCCCACGTCGTTCTTGGTCCGCTCGTTGAACTCCTTGGTGAAGGCGGCGATGTTCACGCCGTGCTGGCCCAGAGCGGGGCCAACCGGGGGGGCGGGGGTCGCCTTGCCGGCGGGAATCTGCAATTTTACGTATCCAGTTACTTTCTGTGCCACGAAAGAGCACCTCCATTTGAAAATGTGGTAGTTTGGCGGAGCTTTTCGCTCCTCCCACTTGGTTGCGGTAATCGTCTGTAGGGGCGCACATTGTGCGCCCGTTATCATGCCGCCTTGTATCGTACGGGCGCACAATGTGCGCCCCTACACTCAGGCGTTCGCGGGTTCCACCTGGTCCAGCTCCAGCTCCACGGGGGTCTCGCGTCCAAACATGGACACCACCACCCGGACCTTGCCGCTGTCCAGGTCAATCTCATCCACAGTGCCCAGAAAGGACTCCAGGGCGCCGTCGGTGATGCGCACAGTGTCGCCCAGCCGGTAGCTGACCACGACCTCCCGCTTCTCCACGCCCAGGGCGGCCACGTCGGCCTCGCTCAGGGGAATGGCCTTGTTGCCCTCGCCCAAAAAGCCGGTAACGCCCCGGATGTTGCGCACCACGTGCCAGGTCTCGTCGTTCATCACCATCTTCACCAGGACATAGCCGGGGAACACCTTGCGCTCCACGTCCTTGGGGCCGTTGTCGGTGATCTCGGTGACGGTCTCCAGGGGAATGCTGATCTCGTGGATCAGCTCGTGCATGTTACGGTTTTCCACGTACTTCTCGATGGTGGCCTTCACCGTGTTCTCATAGCCGGAGTAGGTGTGGACCACGTACCAGTTCGCGTTGTCAGCCATCCGCGTCACCCTTTGAAGGCGCCGATGAGGAGCTTAATCGCCTCGCCGGCGACATAGTCAAACAGCGCGATGCAGATACCGACCACGATCACACAGGCAATGACGATCAGGGTGTTGTTGATGGTCTGCTTGCGGGTGGGCCACTGGACCTTCTTCAGCTCGCTTTTCATATCCCGGAACCACTTGCCCACGCGGGCGAAGAAGCCGGGCTTGGCATTCTTGTCGGACTTCTTGTCCTTCTTGGCGGCCTGGACGGCCTTTTCGTTTTCAGCCATTACTTACCCTTCTTTCCTTTTGGCCCTTGCGCCAATCACTTCGTCTCATTGTGAACGGTGTGTTTCCTGCAGAAGGGGCAGTATTTGTTCAACTCCAGACGGTCGGGGGTATTCTTCTTGTTCTTAAAGGTATTGTAGTTTCTCTGCTTGCACTCAGAGCACCGCAGGGTGATCTTAATGCGCGCGCCGGCTTTTGCTGCCATATTGTTCGGCACCTCCTTTTTTATTTGACAGATTTCGCGCTCCGCGCTCCCCTCTCTCTGTCTCCGTGATTTCCACCCCCTCCGGGGGTGGAAACACAAGAAAAATTGCGGAAAGAGAAAGAAAACGCCGGACGCGGCCTGTCTAAAGCCGGGATCCAGCGCCAAAGGGCGCGAAAACACGCCCAGAGGGTACGGTGGATGTCCGGCTGCTGCCTCCCTGTGTCCCGCAGGCAGAGGGGTCCGCCCCCCGGACACCGTATCCGGGCAGCAGAAAAAAGCCCCTTTTCACAGGTATCGATTACTATATCACGCCTGTCCCTCACCGTCAAGAGCTTTTTTACCCTTTCCATTAAAATTTTGTGAAGATTGGGGTGGATGGGTAAAATAGGTTTGCATTCCCCGGGCAGGTGTGGTATACTCCCTATTCAAATATACCCGCTTTTGGGAATATTAACCGTCTGCGCGGCGTGCAGGAGCGCAATGTGCCCCCTGCAAAAGTACATCAATGCAAATCAGAATAAAAGGAGTCGATTTTTCCCCTATGGAAATAGACAGTACCAGTATCGCCATGCTTATTACCCTGCTCATTCTGGTGGTCCTGTCGGCCTACTTCTCGGCCACTGAGACCGCGTTTACCTCCCTGAACCGCATCCGCCTAAAAACCCGGGCGGACAACGGCAGCCGCCGGGCCGCCAAAACCCTGGCGCTGGCGGAGGAGTATGACAAGCTGCTGTCCACCATCCTCATCGGCAACAACATTGTCAACATCACCGCCACCACCGTGTCCACCGTGCTGTGCACCCGGTGGTTCCACCAGTACGGCCCCACCGTGGCCACGGTGGCCCTCACCATCATCATCCTGGTCTTCGGTGAGATCACCCCCAAGAGCATGTCCAAGGAGCGGCCCGAGGACTTCGCCATGTTCGCCCAGCCCCTGCTCAGGCTGTTCATGGTGGTCTTCACCCCGCTAAACTTCCTGTTCAGCCAGTGGAAAAAGCTGATGAGCCGGGTCTTCCGCGCCAAGGGGGACGACGGCATCACCGAGGAGGAGCTGGTGGGCATGGTGGACCAGGCCCAGACCGAGGGCGGCCTGGACGAGCACGAGAGCGACCTGATTCGCAACGCCATCGAGTTCAACGACCTGGAGGTCTCGGAGATCCTCACCCCCCGGGTAGATCTGACCGCCGCCGACGAGGAGAGCTCCATGGAGGAGATTGCCGCCCTCTTTGCCGAGACGGGCTACTCCCGCATCCCCATCTACCACGAGACGGTGGACAACATCGTGGGGGTCATCCATGAAAAGGACTTCTACGCCGCCCGCTACCGGGGGGAGACCATGGTGTCCAACCTGAAGGCCCCGGTGTTCTACACCACGGGCAACACCAAGGTCTTCGAGCTGCTGCGCATCCTGCAAAAGAACAAGGTACACATGGCGGTGGTGGTGGACGAATACGGCGGTACCCAGGGCATTGTCACCCTGGAGGACATCCTGGAGGAGCTGGTGGGCGAAATCTGGGACGAACACGACGAGGTAATCGAGACCTTCCAGAAGCAGTCCGACGGCAGCTACCTGATCGCCTGCTCCGCCGACCTGGACGACATGTATGACCTGTTCCAGGTAAAGGGCGCCTGCGACGCCGCCACCGTCTCCGGCTGGGTGCTGGAGCAGGTGGGCCGGGTCCCCGAGGCAGGGGACCACTTCACCGCCGAGGGGCTGGATGTCACCGTCACCAAGGTGGAGCACCGGCGGGTGCTGGAGATTCAGGTGCAGGTGCTGGAAGAAACGGAAGAAACATAAGCGAAGGGCCTGCCCGGGAGGCAGGCCCCTGTTTTATTCTGCCGGAGGCGGGAGCGTGTCGAACAAAATCCACTCCGTCTCCATCCACACCGCCAGCTTCTGCTCCCCGCCGGTTGTGACCAGGGCGTATTGGGCGCTCAGGTCCTGGGAGAAGTTGGTCTGCCCGTCCATCTCGGGCACGCCGCTGGTGTAGGACGTCACCGTTTTGACTTCGCCAGGACTGGGCGCCACAGAAACGGGCTCCCCGGTGAAAAAGTAGAGGACGCCGTCCACCATAATGGCGGGGCACCTGTCCCCCTGCTGTCCGCCGGAGTAATCGGGCTCCGCAGGAGCAGAGGGCTCCGGCGGCATTGACTCAGCGCCGCCTGAACTGCCGTCCTCCGCACCGCACTGCGTGTCATTGCTGGCCGGTGCGCTGGCAGCGGTGTTGCCCCCGCCGCTGACGCCGTCCCAGTACAGGCCCTTTTTGTAATCCCCGCCTGTGCCCAGCCACAACGCCCCGTAGCCCAGGGCCAGCACCAGGGCGCAGCAGGCGGCCAAAGACCCCCACCGCCAGTACCCGGGGCCTTTTCTGAGAGACTTGTACTCCTCCGCCTCCCGGACCAGGTCGTCGTCCAGCAGGCCGATGGCGTCTAACAGATGCTCTGTGTTCATACCGCTACCCCCTCCCGCTCCAGCTCCAGCCTCAACCTGCCCCGCATCCGGTGGAGCTTCGACTTCACCTGTCCCATACTCATCCCAAACTGCCGGGCCAGGCTGTCCAGCGGCTCCAGGTGGAAGTACCGCCGGACAAACAGCGCCCGATCCGCCTCGCTCTGCCGGCGGAGAAAGGCGGAAATCAGGGCCGCCGTCTCCCCGGCCTCCAGCTCTTCGTCAGGACTGCGGCGGTCGGGCAGGCAGTCCTCCAGCTCATGGAGGGCCACCTCCACCTGGCTGCCACCCCGCTTGGCCGCCTTATTCCGCCGCCACCGGTCCAGAGACAGGTTCCGGGTCAGCTTGCCGAAGAAGGCGGACAGAATCCCCGGCCGCTGGGGCGGCATGGAGTTCCAGGCCCGGAGCCAGGTGTCGTTGACGCACTCCTCCGCATCCTCCTCCCGGTCCAGGATGCGCCGGGCGATGGTGTGGCAGTAGGGGCCGTATTTCTCCTCGCTGGCCGCGATGGCCTGCTGGGACCGGGCCCAGTACAGGTCAATAATGGCTGTGTCCTCCATGGGGGAAGCCTCCTCTCTCTAAGCCTCCCTCTTAGAGGGAGGTGGCACGGCGAAGCCGTGACGGAGGGAGTCCTTTGGAGGTCTGTGGGGACCTTGAGGACTCCCTCAGTCAGCCCTGCGGGCTGACAGCTCCCTCAGAGAGGGAGCCTTTACTTTAACAGACGCAAAAACCGCGCCGAAGGTTTCCGCTTCGGCGCGATTTTTTGAAAAATTTTCAGGCCAGCGGCTCGAAGTCGGAGGCGGGGTGCTTACACAGGGGGCAGATATAGTCGGCGGGCAGCTCGTCGCCCTCGTAGACGTAGCCGCACACCTTGCACACCCAGCGCTTTTTCTCGCTGGGCGCGGCGGGGGCGGCGGGCTTGGGCTTGATGTGGCCCTGGTAATAGGCATAGGTGGCGCTGGGGGCGCCGGAGAGCACCCCGCCGTCCAGCACGTCGGCCAGGAACAGGGTGTGGGTGCCCAGGTCGGTGGCGGACACCACCTTGCAGCTCAGCCAGGCGTTGGTGCCCTGAGTGACGTAGGGGATGCCGTCGGCGTCCTTGCCGGTGTGGGCCTGGAAGCCGGCAAACTTGTCCGAGTCCCGGCCAGACTGGAAGCCGAAGCGCTGGAACAGGTCAAATTTGGCCTCCTCCGACAGGATGGAGACGGTAAAGCGGCCGGTCTCCTTCACCATGTCGTGGGTGTAGTTGCCCTTGTTGATGGCCACGACGATGCGGTTGGGGTCGGTGGTCACCTGGATGGCGGTGTTGGTAATGCAGCCGTTGTCCTTGTCCCCCCGGCGGGCGGACAGCACAAACAGGCCGTAGCTCAGGGAATACATGACCTTGTTGTCCATAAACAGTTCCTCCTTGTTTTGACGTTGACGGGTATGAGAGCAGTCTACCATAGTTTGGCCCGAATGTCCACGCTTCAACCGGAAAATTTTTCTGGTTGACATTGTAGACCAGCTGTGCTATGATAGGTCTACAAAGTAAACCAAAGGAGGTCTTTCCTATGGACGATGTCAACCTGACCAACAGTGAGTGGTATGTTTTGGACTGCCTGTGGGAGAAGTCGCCCATGACGGTGATGGAGCTGGTGGCGGCGCTGGGGACCCGGCTGGGCTGGGCCAAGAGCACCACCATCACCACCCTGCGGCGGATGGAGGCCAAGGGACTGGTTCACTGCACGGTGGAGGGCCGGGCCAGGCACTACACCCCCAACCTCCAGCGGGACCGGGCCGTCCGGGGGGAGACCCGCTCCTTCCTGGACAAGGTCTACCGGGGGAGCGTGGGGCTGATGGTGTCCGCTCTGGCGGAGGACAGGGCCCTGTCCAAGGCAGAAATTGACGAGCTGCATGAAATTTTGCGCAAGGCGGAGGAGGGACAGAGATGAAATTATTGACCGAATGGGCGATTACCTCCAGCGTTCTCATCCTGATTGTGCTGGCGGTGCGGTTTTTGCTCAAGGACCGGCTGTCCGCCCGGCTGAAATACGCCCTGTGGGGGGTGGTCCTCCTGCGGCTGCTGGTGCCCTTCCAGGTGGAGCTGCCCGCCCCGGTTTCCGACGCCGTTCCCCTGCTGGTTTCCAACGCGGTTCCAGCGGTGGAGCGGTGGGAGGAGCCATCCATCCCTGTCTTTCCCCAGGAGGATTTCGCCGCCTTCGGCTTCAGCCGGGCGGATTTCCACCAGATGGAGCCGGGGGAAATCATTCCCACCGACACCAGCATAGGCTACTGGCAGAAATCCCAGGACGGGGAGACCATCACCCGGTATCTGGACCTGTGGTCCCCGGCCCAGATAGTGACTGTCGTCTGGAGTGTGGGGACGGGGCTGACAGGAGCGGCCATCCTGCTGTCCAACCTGCGTTTTTCCCTGCGGCTGAAAAAGCGGCGGGAGCCGGTGGTATGGACGGGCGGACAATGTCCGCCCCTACAGGACCTCCCCATCCCCGTCTACACGGCGGCGCATCTGCCCTCCCCCTGCCTGTTCGGGGTGTTTTTCCCTGCCGTCTACCTCACCCCCGGGGCGGCGGAGGACGCGGCCACCCTGCGCCATGTACTGGCCCATGAGCTGACCCACTACGCTCACCGGGACCACCTCTGGTCCCTGCTGCGGTGCCTGGCCCTGGCCCTCCACTGGTATAACCCGCTGGTGTGGCTGGCGGTGGGGCTGTCCAAGGGGGATGGTGAGCTGGCCTGCGACGAGGGGGCGGTGGCCCGGCTGGGGGAGGAGGAGCGCATCCCCTACGGCCGCACCCTGGTGGACATGGTGGCCGCCCGGTCCTTGCGGCCCGGGGACCTGCTGTCCTGCTCCACCGCCATGACGGGCGGGAAGAAGTCGATCACACAGCGGGTGTCCGCCCTGGTGAAGAAGCCGGAGACAGTGAAGACCGCCCTGTTCGCCGTGATTGCTGTCGTCGCTCTGTCTGCTGTGTTCGTCTTTGCGGAGCGGGAGGAGCCGGTTCGGAACTTATACGGTCCGTACCGGTATCAGGTAAGTCATACCCAGGCGGTTCAGTTCTCCCCATCCCCCCTCTCCAGCCAGATCTACCCCGACGCCATCACCGACCCCGACCTGCTGGAAAAGGCCCTGGAGATTTTGGACTCAGCCGCCGACCTGCTGAATACCCCCGAGGAACTGGGCCTTGATCTGTCTGAAGCCCCCTTCACCTCGCCCCGCGTCACCCTGCTGGAGAACCTGGACGACAGCACAAGCGGGCACACCTATCTGCTGTACACCGTCCCCGCCGTCAACAGGGACTGGTGCCTGCTGGTCACACCCGCTGAAATGGGCGCGGAGTCCTACCGTGTGGCAGGGATACTGGATGTCTCCGCCCCGGGGGGGCTGGAACTGCTGGCCCGGCAGCAGCGAGGACGGGGTGAAAAAGTGATAACACCCAGCGTCACACCCGAGCTGGAGGAGTTTTTCACGCAATTGGAAGCCGCCCAATCCATCTATGTGGGCCAGCCCATGATTTCCAGCGCTATGTCCCCCGGGTTGATCTCTGACCCGGAGGCCCTAGTCCAGGCCAAGGAGCTGCTTGGGAAGGCGACAGGGCCGCTCCAGTTGGGGAAGGATATTACAGAGGAGGAACTCCTCAACATCCGCCGCAGTCTCAGCAGTGCAGTGGATACAGAGCCGGTCCATATTACCCCGGAGGAGCTGAAGAACATGCTCTTTATGCGGGGAAATCCCATCCTCCTCTGCCCTGGCCCGGAGGTAACCCCCGACTTGGAATTCCGCCACTGGCTGGCCGACAACACGCTGCTCCTTTGGGACGCGGAGCTGGAGGAAAACCCCAAGGTTCTGGCCACCTTCTCCGAGGACGTGTACAGCCAGCTGGCCGAGCTGGCCTGGAACGAGAAAGCGAATCGGGCCCACCCTTTCACCGGCAACGTGGGACTGTCCTTCCTGGGCCTGGCCCCCGGCGAGGAGCGGGTCAGGGAGCAAGCGTTTGTTATCCCTGAGAACGCCGCCAGTATTCAATTCTCCCTGACCTATGACAGGCCAATACTCACCCTGGAGTTTGGTTTGCGGGCGGCGGATGGAACAGAATATGTCCAACAGGCCGATGGCGGAAGATCCAATGGAACACTGGAAGCTGTCCCCGCCGGCACCTATCAGATTTTTGTGCGGAATCTGGGGGACCTGCACGATTACACCCAGTTCCCGGCTTACCAGGAGGACCTGGCCGACAATTATGCCACAGGAGCCATCAACTACCAAATAGCGGAATAGAGCCTTTGACTATGCCCCCGGCGGATTGAATCCGCCGGGGTTTTGTCACTTTTGCGCACGGAAAGGGCCGTTAAATTCCCGCTTTTCTTCTCTTTTGCCCTGTTAAAAAGCCGTTAATTCCGTTGTCTTTCCGACAAAAAATCAGTATCATAGGATAGCAAAAAAGGCTCCCTCTTTGAGGGAGCTGTCAGCCCAAAGGGCTGACTGAGGGAGTTTTCTGTTGACGGACTCCCTCCGTCGCGGCTTCGCCGCGCCACCTCCCTCGGAGAGGGAGGCTTTTGAGAAAGGCAAGGTTATTTTTATGAGTCTGCGCGTCGGCATTGATATCGGCTCCACCACCGTGAAGGTCGTGGTGCTGGACGAACAAAACAAGCTGCTCTTCCGCTCCTACGAGCGGCACTTCTCCAAGACCCGGGAGCGGGCGCTGGAGACACTGAATTCCATCCGGGATATGCTCTCCGGACAGGACATTAAAGTGACCATCACCGGCTCCGCCGGTCTGGGGGTGGCCGACGCCGCTGGCATCGATTTTGTCCAGGAGGTCTACGCCACCGCCGCCGCCGTGAATACATACATCCCCGACACCGATGCGGTGATCGAGCTGGGGGGCGAGGACGCCAAAATCATCTTCTTCGGCGGCGCCCTGGAGGAGCGGATGAACGGCTCCTGCGCCGGGGGCACCGGGGCCTTCATTGACCAGATGGCTACCCTGATGAACGTCACCGTGAACGAGCTGGACGAGCTGTCCCTCAGACACGAGAAGATTTACCCCATCGCCTCCCGGTGCGGGGTGTTCGCCAAGAGCGACATCCAGCCCATCCTGAACCAGGGCGGACGGAAGGAGGACGTGGCCGCCTCCATCTTCCAGGCGGTGGTAGACCAGACGGTGGCCGGCCTGACCCAGGGCCGGGAGCTGAAGGGGAAAATCGTCTTTCTGGGCGGACCGCTCCACTTCCTCATGGGCCTGCGGCAGCGGTTTGTGGAGACCCTGAGACTGGACGGGGACCACGCCGTGTTCCCGGAGGACGGGGACTGCTTTGCTGCCATGGGGGCCGCCCTGTGCGCCACCGACTACGCCCCCATGCCATTTGAGACGGTGATGAAAAAGCTGGAGGACAGCGCAAACACCGCTACGGTGGTGGACACCATGCCCCCCCTGTTTTCCGGTGAGGAGGAGTATGCGGCCTTTCTGGAGCGGCACAACAGCGCCGCTGGCCTGTCCGTCCTGCCCATAGACGGGTACAGGGGGGACGCCTACCTGGGCATCGACGCCGGGTCCACCACCACCAAAATCGTATTGATCGCCCCGGACGGCGGCCTGCTGTATCAATATTACCACTCCAACCAGGGCAACCCGGTGGCCATCGTGCTGGAGCAGCTGCGGGAGATTTACCGGCAGTGCGGGGACCGCATTGTAATAAAGGGCGCGGCCGTCACCGGCTACGGCGAGGACCTGATTAAAAACGCCTTCAACTGCGACCTGGGGCTGGTGGAGACCATGGCCCACTACAAGGCCGCCGCCCACTTCCAGCCCGATGTGGACTTCATCATCGACATCGGCGGTCAGGACATGAAGTGCTTCAAGATACGCAACGGTGCGGTGGACTCCATTATGCTCAACGAGGCCTGTTCCTCGGGCTGCGGGTCTTTCATCGAGACCTTCGCCAGGGCCCTGGGCTACGGCATCGCTGACTTCGCCAAACTGGGCCTGTTCACCCAAAAGCCGGTGAATTTGGGCTCCCGGTGCACCGTGTTCATGAACTCCAGCGTGAAGCAGGCACAGAAGGACGGGGCCAGCGTGGAGGATATCTCCGCCGGACTGTCCATCTCCATTGTGAAGAACGCCATCTATAAGGTGATTCGGGCCGCCTCCGCCGACGATTTGGGAAAACACATCGTGGTTCAGGGGGGCACCTTCTACAACGACGCGGTCCTCCGGGCCTTCGAGCAGGAGATCGGCCGGGAGGTCACCCGCCCCACCATCGCGGGCAGCATGGGGGCCTTCGGGGCCGCCCTGGCCGCCCGGGACCTGGGGCTGGAGCGGTCCGCCCTGCTGTCCCCTTCGGCCCTGGAGACCTTCACCCACACCGCCAAGCCCGCCACCTGCGGGCTGTGTACCAACCACTGTTCCCTCACGGTGAACTCCTTCGACGGCGGGCGGCGGTTCGTCTCGGGCAACCGGTGTTCCCGCCCCCTGGGGGAGGAGCCCAGCCGCCTGCCCGACCTGATGCGGTACAAATATTCCAAGCTCCGGGCCCTGCACGGAACGGGAAACGGGGACGGCTCCCGGGGCAAAATCGGCATCCCCTTCGGGCTGAATATGTATGAAAACCTCCCCTTCTGGTTCGAGCTGTTCACAAGACTCAACTTTGAGGTGGTCCTCTCCCCCGAGTCCTCCCGGAAGCTTTACTTAAAGGGCCAGCGCACCATCCCGTCGGACACAGTGTGTTACCCCGCCAAGCTCCTCCACGGCCACGTGGAGGCCCTGGTGGAGGCGGGGGTGGACGCCATCTTTTACCCCTGCATGCCCTACAACTTCGACGAGGGGGCGGGGGACAACAACTACAACTGCCCCGTGGTAGCCTACTACCCCGAGCTGCTGGCCGCCAATGTGCCCGATATGAAGCGGACCCGCTACCTCTACCCCTACTTCGGCCTCCACCGCCCCAAGGATATGGAGCGCAAGGCCGGGGAGTGGTTTTTCAACGAGTTCCACATCCCCAAACGGGAGACGGCGGCGGCAGTAAAGTCGGCCTACATCGCCTACAGCGCCTATAAAAACGACCTGCGCAACACCGGCCGCACCTACATCGACAGCGCCCGGGCGGAGGGCCGGCCCATTCTGGTGGTGGCGGGCCGCCCCTACCACATGGACCCGGAGATCAACCACGGCATCAACGACCTGATTACCTCCTACGGCTTCGTCCTGGTCACCGAGGACGCGGTGGCATACCTGGAGGACAAGGCCCCCCGGCATGTGCTGAACCAGTGGACCTACCACGCCCGGATGTACAACGCCGCCCGGTATGTCTGTACCCAGCCCGATATGGAGGTCATCCAGCTGGTCAGCTTTGGCTGCGGCATCGACGCCATTACCGGCGACGAGATGCGCTCCATCCTGGAGGGGGGCGGCAAGCTGTACACCCAGCTGAAAATCGACGATATCAGCAACCTGGGCGCTGTCAAAATTCGGATTCGTTCTCTGATGGCGGCTATTGAGGCGCGGAAGGAATCGTAAATCCCTGTGTAGGGGCGCACATTGTGCGCCCGCCATTCCCAAAACGCTCCGTTAAATGCGGGCGGACAATGTCCGCCCCTACCCAATCGCCGTGCGCCCACAACGCGTAGGGCGCGACGACCCCGGCGCGCTACTTTCCCAACATCGCGCCCCTTCAACAAACGGCGGGCCGAGTCGTCCCGCCCTACAAACCATCTATCCAACCGCCACACCGGAAAGGAGTTCCCACCATGGCAAAACTGGTCTATGACAATACCGGACGCCTGCTGTTCACCAAAGAGATGAAGGAGGAGTACACCCTCCTCATGCCCCAGATGCTGCCCGTCCACTTCGGCATGATGAAGAAGCTGCTGGAGTGCGAGGGCTACAAGGTGGACATGCTCACCACCAACCACCGGGGCATCGTGGACGAGGGTCTCAAATACGTCCACAACGACACCTGCTACCCCGCCCTGCTGGTGATTGGCCAGCTTATCGACGCGGTGAAGCACGGGGGCTACGACCCCCACAAGGTGGGCCTGCTCATCACCCAGACCGGCGGCGGCTGCCGGGCCTCCAACTACATCCACCTGTTGAGAAAAGCTCTGGAGAAGGCGGACATGGCCTACATCCCCGTGGTGTCGGTAAACCTGTCCGGGCTGGAGAAAAACCCCGGCTTCTCCCTGACGCTGCCCTTTGTCCGCAAGGCGGTGTACGCCATGATGTATGGCGACATCATCGTCAACGTGGCCAACCAGGTGCGGCCCTACGAGGTAGAGCCCGGCTCCGCCGACGCCATGATTGACACATGGTCCCAGCGGCTGGTAGACGGCTTCCAGGCGGGAAAAGGCATGAGCCGCAAGCAGATGCGGGCCAATTTCGACGCCATCTGCGCCGACTTTGCCGCTATCCCCATGGCAGGGGACCCCAAGATCCGGGTGGGCGTTGTGGGGGAAATTTATGTGAAATTCGCCCCCCTGGGCAACAACAACCTAGAAAAATTCCTTCTCTCCGAGGGGGTGGAGCCGGTGGTGCCCGGGCTCACCGACTTTATCATCTTCAAAATCTACAACCGGGTGGCCGATGTGGAGCTCTACGGCGGCAAGTGGATCAAGAAGGCGGGCTGCACCCTCTTTATGCGGTATATCGAGGCCTGCCAGCGGGACATGATCGCCGCCCTGGAGCAGTCGGGCCGCTTCCGGGCCCCGGGGACCTTCCAGGACCTGCACAGGCTGGTCCAGGGCTACCTGGGGGACGGCAACAAGATGGGGGAGGGCTGGCTGCTCACCGCCGAGATGCTGGAGCTCATCCACTCGGGCACCAACAACATCGTCTGCACCCAGCCCTTCGGCTGCCTGCCCAACCACATTGTGGGCAAGGGGATGATCCGCAAGCTGAAGGACGAGTACCCCTACAGCAACGTGGTGGCCATCGACTACGACCCCGGCGCCACCCGCATCAACCAGGAGAACCGCATCAAGCTGATGCTGGCCAACGCCAGAGGCCTCACCCGGCAGGAGCCCGCCCGGCCCCGTCCGGAGCCCCAGGTGGAGCGGGAGCCCCAGCTGGCCCACGCCAATATTTAAGGAGGTAATCTATGGAATCCATGCACACGTCAAATCCAGACAACGCCCCCGCCGGAACCTATCTGATTTTCGACAATTACCCCTTTAAGCTGGCTGTCATCCAGCAACTGATGTATGAGGCCGACCTGCTGGGCAGCAAATACTACGGCGGCGACCAGTATTTTGAGGCCTACGGCGATGTCTCCGACGTCTCGGAGCGGGTATCCATCGACCGGCTGCTGCCCTATATCGAGCAGGGAAACCACTTTTTTGAGACGCTGAACATCCCCCGCACCCTGGCCGACAAGGTCACCAAGCTCTATGTGGGGGAGGAGCTGGATGTGTACTACCACATCAACCCCCAGTGGCTGGACTTTGAGGAGTATTTCGACGACGGCGCGGACTTCGATATTCTCGCCATCAGCGAGCGGGAGCTGAAGCAGTTCCCCAACCTGAAGTCCATCGTCTTCAACATGTACCACACCCCTCCCGATGCGCTGATTACCCAGCTGGAGGAGTCGGGCATCGAGGTGGGGCTCTTTGCGTGACCTGCCGGACCCGCCCTGGGTTTGACAAAAAGGGCACTTTGTGCTAATATTCGTCCTCAGCTGGAATTTGTGCTGCAAATCTGGTTGAGGAGGATATTATGAACATCGAATACATCAAAGACAACGGAATGGATATTGCGGTCGTTTCCAGCGACGGGAAGGTAATTGTTGACACACAGTCCGCCCTGGACCTGGCAATGACGGTAAAATATGAAGCCGGCACGGCCAACCTCGTGCTGGACAAGCGCCTGATCTGTGAGGACTTTTTCATCCTCAGCACCGGCGTGGCAGGGGAAATCCTGCAAAAGTTTGTCAACTACCACGTGCGGGCCGCCATCTACGGCGACTATTCCCATTACACCAGCAAGCCCTTAAAGGACTTTATCTACGAGTCCAATCAGGGGAAAAATTTCTTTTTCGTGGCCACCAAAGAGGAGGCCATCCAAAAACTGACGCAGACACAGTGAAATCACGGGGTACAGATTCCAGTAAAAAGCGGGGCCGTCCAGCAGGACGGCCCCTGTTCAATTTTACACCAACCGCACCTTCACCTGATCCCCCTGGGCGGAGACGCATAGGGTGTCTCCCTTTTTCAGCTGTCCGGTCAGCATCAGGTCGGCGGCGGGGTCCTCCACCAGGTTGGCGATGGCCCGGCGGAGGGGACGGGCGCCGTACTCCCGGCTGCTGCCCTTGCCGGCCAGAAGGGACACCGCCTCCTCCTCCACCGCCATGGCGATGCCCAGCTTGTCCAGACGCTTCCGGGTCTCGGACAGCAGCTGGCGGGTGATGGCGTTGAGGGTCTCGCCGCTGAGGGGGTGGAAGACCAGGGTGGCGTCCAGGCGGTTGAGGAACTCCGGGGCGAAGGTGTTCCCCGCGTCGGACAGCACCGCCCGCTCCAGCTCCTCCCGCTCCGCCTCGCCCCCGGCGGCAAAGCCCAGCCGCTTCCCCTTGGCAAACCGCTGGGCCCCCAGGTTGGAGGTCATCACCAGCACCGCATTGCGGAAGTCGGTCTTCCGGCCCTGGGCATCGGTGAGCACCCCCTCCTCCATCACCTGGAGGAGCAGGGACCAGATGTCGTGGTGGGCCTTCTCCAGCTCGTCCAGCAGCACCACCGACCAGGGCTTTCGCCGCACCCGCTCGGTGAGCTGGCCCCCCTCCTCGTGGCCCACGTAGCCCGGCGGGGAGCCGATGAGCCGGGATACGGTGTGCCCCTCCATATACTCGGACATATCGAAGCGCAGCAGGGCCTCCTCGCTGCCAAAGAGGGCCCGGGCCAGAGACCGGCACAGCTGGGTCTTGCCCACCCCGCTGGGGCCCAGCAGCAGGAAGCAGCCCACCGGGCGGCGGGGGTCCTTCAGCCCCAGCCGGCCCCGGCGGATGGCGCGGACCACTGTCTCCACCGCCTTGTCCTGGCCCAGGATGTGGCGGCGGAGGGCCTGGTCCAGGCCGGCCAGGGCTTTTTTGTCCGCTTCGTCCGGGTCTGTGACGGGCACCCCGGTCCACTGGGAGAGCACCGCCTGGATGTGGTGGGACTCCACGGCAAACTGTCCCTGGCCCGACTGCCACCGCTGCCGCTCCCCCTCCAGCTCCCGGCGGAAATCCCGCTCCACGTTGCGCAGGATGGCCGCCTGCTCGAAGTCCTGGCGGCGCACCGCGTCGGCCAGCTGGCGGCCGGCCTGGGACACCCGGCCCTCCAGCCGCTGGAGCTCCGGGGGCAGGGCTTTTCCCGACAGCCGGGCCTGGGCGGCCGCCTCGTCCACCAGGTCGATGGCCTTGTCGGGCAGGAACCGCTGGGGCAGATAGCGGCAGGACAGGTCCACCGCCGCTTCCAGGGCGCCGTCGGAGATAATGAGGTGGTGGTGGGCTTCATACCGGCCCCGGAGGCCCTGCAAAATCTCCAGCGTCTCCGCCCGGGTGGGCTCCTTCACGGTGATGGGCTGAAAGCGGCGCTCCAGGGCGGCGTCCTTTTCGATATACTTGCGGTACTCGTCGATGGTGGTGGCCCCGATCACTTGCAGCTCCCCCCGGGAGAGAGCGGGCTTAAGGATGTTGGCAGCGTCGATGGCCCCCTCGGCGCTGCCCGCCCCCACAATGGTGTGGAGCTCGTCAATAAAGAGGATGATGTTCCCCGCCCGGCGCACCTCGTTGAGGACATGCTTCAGCTTCTCCTCAAACTCCCCCCGGTACTTGGTGCCCGCCACCATGGCGGACAGGTCCAGGGAGTACACCCGCTTGCCCGTCAGGTGCTGGGGGGCGGTGCCGTCGGCAATGGCGGCGGCCAGCCCCTCCACCACGGCGGTCTTGCCCACCCCGGGCTCTCCGATCAGGGCGGGGTTGTTCTTGGTGCGGCGGGAGAGAATCTGAATCACCCGCCCCAGCTCCTCCTTCCGACCGATGACCGGGTCCAGCCGGCCCTCGGCGGCCATGCGGGTCAGGTCCCGGGCGCACTGGTCCAGCTGGCGGGTGTCGCCGCCGGGCCGGGACTCAGGCTCCCGGGCCCGGGGTTTGGGGGTGGGGGCCTCCTCCCCGCCCAGGGAGGCGGACACCGAGCGGTACAGCCCCTCCCCGTCCACCCCGCAGTGGGCCAGCAGCCGGGCAGCCCCGCTGCCCTTGGCCCGCAGCAGCCCCAGCAGCAGGTGCTCGGAGTTCACCGCGTGCTGGCCCAGCCGGCGGCTCTCCTCCACCGCCCCCTGGATGGCCATGCAGCAGTTGGGGGTGAGGCCCTGAAAACTGGACTGGGCCGGCACCCCCGTCCCCACCCGCTGGGCGATGGCGGAGCGCAGGGCCTGGCTGTCCGCCCCCGCCCGGCGCAGGGCCATAGCCGCCGGGCTGAACTCCTGACCGGCCAGCCCCAGGAGCAGGTGCTCGCTGCCCACATAGCTGTGGCCCAGCCGGGCGGCGTTCTGCTGGGCCAGGCGTATGGCCCCCAGGGCGGTGGATGTGAATTGGCTGTCTGCCATGGTAACATCACCTCAGAATCAAATCTGCTACCATCATGCCCGATTTTTTGCCGGTTTAGACACAGCCGCCCCGCCGGGCCGGGGAACGTCCGCCGGACAGGTACAGGTATCCCCGGCGGACACATCGGGATACATCCCCGCAAAAAATTTGAAGCTCCAAAAATTAAGCATTGCTTTTTTGAAAAAATGTGCTAAAATAGAGAGTACCATTTTAATGGAGGTGTACATATCATGGCCTATGTTATTAGTGACGCTTGCATCAGCTGCGGCTCCTGCACTGAGGGCTGCCCCGTGGGCGCTATCGCTCAGGGCGACGACCACTACGTCATCGACGCCGGCGCCTGCATCGATTGCGGCTCCTGCGCTGGTACCTGCCCCATGGGTGCTATCTCCCAGGGCTAATGACCAAAAAAACAGCGCCGGCTCGTCCGGCGCTGTTTTTTTATGCGTATGTTGAACGCACTGCGGATAGGGATGCGTAAAAAGCCTTCCCCCTTAAAGGGGGAAGGTGGCACGGCGAAGCCGTGACGGATGAGGGTGCGCGGCAGGTTTTTGCTTCTTATCGAAAGGACAGCGTCCCCGCCCCGCCCCCTCATCCGCCCCCTTCGGGGGCACCTTCCCCCCGGAGGATGGAAGGCTTGCCCTGCGGGGGACGAAGGGTTTTATTCGTCTGCGCTTTGAAACAGGCTCTCAATGGATACCCCAAGGACCTCCGCAAGCCCATAGAGCTCAATATCAGTTACAGTCCTCTGCTTATCTTCGATTCTTGAGATGGAGCCACGGCAAATATAAATTGCCAGCGTTTCCAGTTTGTCCGACAACGCTTGCTGGCTCAGCTTTCTCTTAATTCGGAGCTCCTTCACCCGGCCCCCTACCATGTTCATGGCTTCTCCGTCTATAATTCTTGCCATAATTTATTCCCCTTTGTCTTGACACGAGACAAAACTTAGGGTAAACTATGTCCAAGATGAACTTGTCCTATAACAGGACAAGCCAAAAATTTAACATCTCATTATATGGAGACAGGCTATGAAAAATGATCCAATTCCCTTCTCCCCTTGGAACCTGACCGAGCCCCCCATGAGCTGGAGCCTCGATGATGGGCTGATAAACGGGGTCATTGCGGCGGCGGTGTGGTCAGTGGGGCAGCGCCCGGGAGTATGGGGCAAGATGATGACAGCACTGGACAGAGGCGTCCGAAAAACGAAGGAGGACACCCTTGACGCCTTTTTCTTTCAGGCAATGGTGGACCGCCTTCTGGAGGAATTTCATATGCTGTACCCCGATTAAAGCAGCGCCGGAGCATCGGCGCTGTTTTTTGCATCATCTTATCTAGTTTTTAAAATTATATTTAGTCATATTTTATATTGATAAACCTGCCGATTTCGGATATACTGTATTTAGAAGAATCGAAGCCCCGTCCCCCGGAAAGGAGTGTGTCCCATGCGTACCAATACATTAACCGCCAGCCACCTGCCCGCCGCCTCTGTGGAAGCCGTCCGCCCCCGCCGCCGGACGGAGGTCCGGGACCCCTACGACGGCCTGCGTCCCTGGTCAGCCATCACCCACGGCGCGGGCGCGGTGCTGGCCGCGCTGGGCACCGCCGCCCTGCTGATCCAGTCGGCCCTGCTGGGCAAGTGGCTGCTGTTTGGGCTGTTTGCCGTCTACGGCCTGTCTATGACCTGCCTGTACACCGCCAGCACCCTGTACCACTGCCTGAACGTCTCCGTTCCCGGGCGGCTGGCCCTGCGGAAATACGACCACTGCTCCATCTACCTCCTTATCGCCGGCAGCTATACCCCCCTGTGCCTCACCGTCCTGCGGGAGGCCGGCGGCATCCCGCTGGTGATTGCCGTGTGGACCCTGGCCCTGGCCGGGACGGTGCTCACCATCACCAAGCTGGCCATCCCCCGGTGGCTCACCAGCGCCATCTACCTGTTCATGGGCTGGCTGGCCATCTTCGCCATCGTGCCCATCTACCGCGCCCTGCCCCCGGCAGGCTTCTTCTGGCTGCTGACCGGCGGACTGCTGTATACCGTGGGCGGCGTGCTCTACGCCGTGAAGTGGCCGGGCCGGGACAATCCCCGCTTTGGCTGCCACGAGATTTTCCACCTGTTCATCCTGCTGGGCAGCGTCGCCCACTTTGTCATGATGTACCGGGTGGTGCTGTGGCTGTAAAAACGCTCACGCCCGTCTCGTAAATTCGGAAAAACGCTGGAAATACCGGCCGGTACGTCCTGTAGGGCAGGGGTTCTACCCCTGCCTATCCCCGTAAGGGGATAAAAGGCAAGGGCAGAGCCCTTGCCCTACATGCGGCAGGTATCCTGAATTTATGAGATAACCGTAAAAACCGCTCTGTCTCTCTTGACAAAGCGGCTGGAATCGGTATAATAAAAACAGAAGGGCGCTGCTGCATGGCAGTTAGCCCGGAGTTATAGCTAACAATCAGTTAGCCGCTCGGGTTGCAGCCGGGCGGCTAACACGCGTCTATGGTCATGACGTACAGAATGACCGCTAAGTACACCAAAATCTGGAGTATAGCAACTATACGCTTTTTCCACATCCGCACCACCTCCCCCATGTGAAATTTGCCGTGGGGAAATGGGCCAACCACCTTTTATACAACAGCGCGCCTTCGGCCTCTCCAGTTGAGAGGCGAAATAATTATAACATGGCGGGGCTTTTTCTGTCAAACCCCTTGCCAAGCGCGAAAAAATAGGGTAAAATAAGTCAGCTAAGCATATCTTATAGTTTATGTAATGGAGGATGATTCCTATGCCTATGATTTCTGCCAGTGATTTCCGCAACGGCGTGACCTTCGAGATGGACGGCAAGGTTATGCAGGTGGTCGAGTTCCAGCACGTCAAGCCCGGCAAGGGCGCGGCCTTTGTCCGCACCAAGATGAAAAACGTCATTACCGGCGGCGTGACCGAGACCTCCTTCAACCCCACCGCCAAGTTCGAGCAGGCCTTCGTGGAGCGCAAGGACATGGACTACAGCTACAGCGACGGCGACCTGTACTACTTTATGGACCCCGAGACCTTCGACATGATCCCCATTGGCAAGGACCTTCTCGGCGACAGCTTCAAGTTTGTCAAGGAGAACATGACCTGCAAGGTGATGTCCTACAAGGGCAGCGTGTTCGGCGTGGAGCCCCCCAACTTCGTTGAGCTGGAGGTCACCGAGACCGACCCCGGCTTTGCCGGCAACACCGCCACCAACAACGTGCTCAAGCCTGCCACCCTGGAGACCGGCGCCGAGATTAAGGTGCCCCTGTTCGTCAACCCCGGCGATAAAATCAAGATCGACACCCGCACCGGCGAGTATCTGGAGCGCTGCAAGGCCTGATTTTCCGCCATTTCGTAGGGGCGGATATCATCCGCCCGTCACATTTGCAATGCTGTATCCGGGCGGCTGATAGCCGCCCCTACAGGATTGTCTCTAAAATAAGGAGTAACATTATGACTATTTCCGAGAAAGTCGCCTATCTGAAGGGCCTGGCCGAGGGGCTGGACCTGGACACCACCAAGTCCAAGGAGGGCAAGCTCATCTCCGTGATGATCGGCATTATGGAGGAGCTGGCCATGTCCGTGGAGGACCTGGAGGAGAACGCCCTCAACCTGGGCGAGGAGATCGACGTGCTGTCCGACGACCTGGCCGACGTGGAGGAGGTCGTCTTCGACGAGGACGAGGACGCTGAGGACTACGACGACGACTGGTTTGAGGTGGAGTGCCCCACCTGCGGAGCCGACATCCTGGTGGATGACGACGCCCTGGTGGACGGCGAGGTGGAGTGCCCCTCCTGCGGCACCCGTTACGCCATGGAGCTCACCGACGACGAGGATCAGGAGAGCGAAGACGAAGGCGAGGAGCCCGAGGAATAAGCGCTTTGAAGCCCCCCTTTTTGCCAAGGGGGGCTTTTTCTTTTTAAAATTGGGAACCTTTGCCGGAGACACACGTCTATATAAACAGAAGCAAATATAGGTGATTGCGAAAGTCGCCCCAAATAGGACAAAAAGGGATGACACGCCAG
>CATEPI010000034.1:0-26977 GCA_949525845.1 uncultured Eubacteriales bacterium | reverse complement strand
CGGCTGGCGTGTCATCCCTTTTTGCCCTATTTGGGGCGACTTTCGCAATCACCTAATGTTGTGGAGGGACGGCCCTCTCCGTCACGGCTTCGCCGTGCCACCTCCCCTAAAGGAGGAACCGCCCCAGTGCACACACTGGAGCGGATGAGGCATCCCTCTATAAACTACGAAAAACGCCCCAAAGTGGGACGTTTTCGTACATTTAATGGAAATGAGGGGTTATTATGCCCATTTGGCCCCGATAAGAGGGGGCTCTGGATTTCACAATCCAGAGCCCTCATTTTTATTTATCTACGGATACAATAATATAAAATTCTAAAATACTGAAGCCTGTTTTCATGCAGGCGCTGACGGCGGAGAAAAATGGTGAAGAATGTAGTCCTTTACCTTTTGTGCAGCCAAGGGGAGCGTGCGCCCTTTACAGCAGGTAAAATAAATGGTCCGGGTAAAATCTCCCTCCGGGTCCTTGATGGGCAGCATAGATATTTTATCTGAATTGATAGCCGGCATCTGAGGCAAAACCGATACGCCAAAGCCCAGTCCAACGTATTGCAGTGCTGCGTTGCACTCCCGCACTTCAAATACATTTCTGGGAATCATCCCATGCCGGGAGAACGCCTCATCCAGATTGACCCGCAGGCTGCTGTCCTGCCCCAGAGCAATCAGAGGCTCGGTGGCAAAATCAGCAAAAGAGACACAGTCGCGGCCCGCCAGATGATGGTTTACCGGCACTGCCAGGTAGAGAATCTGGTGTTCCACCGGCACAGATTGCGCCCAAGCCGCCTGATGAAAGCTGAACCCCAGGTCCAGCGCCCCAGAACGAATGCGGCTAAGCACATCATAGGAAGACACCTCGGTAAAATGAAAGAGGATGTGCGTCGTTTCCTCCTGTTTGTAAAACCCCTTTACCAGTTCCGGGATAATAGTGGAGGCAATGCTCTGAAAATACCCCAGCCGGACCACCTGCTGCGCAGTCTGGGCAGACTCCTGCATCAGGTCCACCCCCTCCTGCAACAGGTACATTGCCTGATCCACATAAGAAAAAAAGCGCTGTCCATCCAGGGTCAACGAAACCTTCCTGCTCTCTTTTTGAAACAGCTTTACGCCCAGTTCCCGCTCCAGGTCCCCAATGGCAGCACTCAGGCTGGGCTGCGAGATGCGCAGCCGTTCCGCTGTGCGGGTGTAGTGCAACGTCCGGGCTAGCGCCTGAAAGTATTGCAGCTGCAGCAAAGTCATGGTCTCTCTCCTTTAATAGAGTTATCTTTATTGTTTATTATATAGAAATCGCCCTAATCTGTCAAGTTTCGTCAAATTTTGTCAGATTCAATTTAATATTTTCAGGAGAACAGATGATAAATATTCCACTCCCCCCAGCATTATCATAGATTTAAATCTATCCTAATAATCCAAAAATACGTATTAGACATCTGTTCATCCAAGCGGTACACTAAAGAAAATAAAAATTCTAAGACTCACGGGAAAACAATTGGGTTTCATACAGTGAACCCGGCTAAAATCACTGTAAATCTAAAACAAAGGATGTTTATCCCAATGAACTACGCAGAGATGATGGAGTTTTTAAAAAAGACCCCAACCGGCGACCTGACCGATGCCATGCGCCGGCTGGGAATCTCCGGCTACACAAAGGGAATCTTCCGGCTTCAGGAGGGGCATGTTCCCAACATGGTAGGCCCGGCTCTCACCGTTCAGTACATCCCCAAGCAGCCGGGTCAGCCCGGGGGACAGCCTGGACAGTTTGCCATCGCCCGGATGTGCACCGACGGGCAGGTAATGGTGGTGGCGGCCCAAAACACTCAGTGCTGGCTCACCGGTGGCAATGTGGCCCGGGTGGCCGAGCTGGCCGGCGCCGCCGGTATTCTGGTGGACGGGTGCATCCGCGACAGGGAGGAGATCGTATCCCACGCCATGCCGTTCTACTGCAAGGGCAGCGGCACCAAGCCCTATGCAGAGGAACTCCAGCTGGCTGCCGTCAATGTTCCGGTGGATGTGGGCGGCTGCCGAGTCAACCCCGGTGATATTGTGGTGGGCGACAGCGACGGCATTGTGATTCTGCCTTCTCAGCGTCTGGAGGAAATTATCTACCAGGCAGAGGAAATTGGGGAAATTGAGATTGCACTGGCTCAGGCAGTGGAGCGTCAGGCCAGTCTGGAGGAGCTGAACGCTATCGGCGGCCGCAAGCCGGTAGTTCGGGCATAAAACATTAAGTCTGGAGGTGGTTAACATGAGACTGGTGGACAGCGAGGCCATTCGCGCTTTTGGGGTCCGTTTTTTGCAGGCCTACGGCGCCTCCCTGGAGAACGCCCAGGTCATCACCGGGCATCTGGTAGACAACGACCTGAAGGGGGTAGAGTCCCAGGGGGCAATGCGCCTATTTGAATACGCCCGTTTTATGCTGGAGGGCAAGGTGAATGGCAAAGCATCCCCAGTGGTACAGGTCAAGGGACTAGGCGCCTTTCTGGTAGACGGGAATCAGGGCTTCGGCATCGCCGCCATGGAGCAGGCGGTGGAACAGCTCCTGAACCACCTGTCTGAACATCCTATGGCTGTGGCTGCAATTACCGGCGTGGGACACACGGGCCGGGTAGGAGCTTATGCGGAGGCTCTGGCCGATCGCCGCTGTTTCGGCTGCGTTTATGGCGGCGGCGGGCACAAGGAGCATCCCTCAGTTGCCCCCTTCGGGGGGACCAGGGGTGTAATGAGTACAAACCCGGTTGCTTTTGCCATGCCCGGCATGGATGGTGTTCCGCTCTCCGCAGACTTCGCCACCTCCGCCTCTGCCGGAGGCAAGCTGCGCCTGGCCCAGCGGAAGGGAACGCCCCTCCCCCCCGGCCAGATTCTGGACCGAGAGGGGAATCCCTCCACCAACCCCGCAGATTATTTTGCCGGCGGGGTAATGCTTCCCTCAGCCGGCCCCAAGGGCAGTGGGATGGGCATGATCAATGAGCTGCTGTGTTATGGTATGCTGGGTGACCCTGTGGAGTTTAACTGGGTAATCACCGCCTTCCGTCTGGATTTGTTTTGTGCCGTGGAGGACTACCAACAGCGTTGTGAGGAATTCCTGGGGGCAGTCAACCGGATTCCGCCGGCCCCTGGTTTTCAGACGGTTACCTACCCCGGACAATATGAGGCCATGTGCACCAGGGAACGGAGGCGCACCGGAATCCGTGTCAGTGACAGCATCGCGGCTCAACTGGCGGAGATGGCCAGGGCCAGAGGTGTGGAGCTTCCCTCCCAGCTACTGTGACCAGTCTTGCCGGGATGAAGCATGTCGGGCACTCCCCAAACACAAAAACAGATCAAACTATAAGGAGGAATTAAAATGAAGAAAATGGTTTCTATTATGCTCTCCACAGCAATGCTCTTTACCCTGCTTACCAGCTGCGGCGGTTCGCCTGCACCCACTGGCTCAGATGTGAGTAAGAGCGGCGCCCCCACCCAGTCCTCCTCCGGAAGCACAAGCGGCGGGACCTTTGAGGAGGGTATGAGCTTTGATGTGATGGAGTTTGTCACTGGCCCCTCCGGCGGCGGCTGGGCTCAGATCGGCGCTGCCATTGCGGACAAGGCCAACGGCTACTTTTCCGGTTTCCCCATTACCGCCACCACCGGCGGCTCTGTAGCCAACCCCATGGTCATGGCCAGCGGCGAGGCAATGATCGGCCTGTCTCAGGGAATTTTTCTCAGCGCCTCCCTGGAGGGTACCGAGCCCTACACCGAAAAGGTAGACTGCCTGCGTGGAATAGCTTCTCTGGACAGCAGTCTTCTTTACCTGGTCTGCGATGCCAGCGTAAAGGAGAATACGGTGGGTGAACTAATTGCCAACGGAACAAAGCTCTCCATCGGAACTCTGCCCGCCGGCAACGCCGCCGACATGCTGATGGACCTGACTCTGGCTGAGTACGGCACCACCGCTGAAGCGCTCTCCAACAACTCTGTATACGTGGCCGACGGCTCCGCCCTGACCGACGCCTACTCCGACCACCATTTCGACCTGATAAGCCTGAACCGAGCCCTGCCCAACGCCAGCCTGACCGAGCTGATGACAGGCCGCGACTCCAAAATTCTGGGCATCGAGGAGGATATGGCCCAGTCTTTGGCGGAAAAATACGACTGGGAAATTATTACCATCCCCGCCGGCACCTACCCCGGACAGGAAACGGACGTACTGACCGTGGGCATGAAGTCGGTGCTCATTGTCCGGGACGACTGCCCTGATGCAGTAGCCTACTTCCTGGCCAAAACGATGTATGACCACAAGGACTACTTTGAAACGGTCCAGACTGCCTACGCCGCCTTTGACAAGGAGGATATGGTCAACAACCTGACAGTTCCTGTCCACCCCGGGGCAGAGCTGTTCTGGAAGGAAATCGGCCTGATGTGACGATAAATCCCAACCCTGTGGAGCCCCCGCAAAGGGGGCTCCATCCCGCTATGCGACAGGAGGTAACGTATGAAACTGCCCTGGCAAAAGACAAAAGAGGAACTGGTGGAGAAGGGTGCAGAAGCCACATCAAAGCGTACACTCCACGGGCTGTACCGCGCCTACGCCTTTATCCTCGGGTTTTCCTTGACAATATTTGTCTTTTACACCGCCTTCTTCGGTGTTTTTCTTCCCATGATCCAAATCGGCATTGCCTTAGGTGTTTTGCTGGCCCTCAGCTTCCTCTGGATTCCCGCCGGAAAGGCCTCCCCCCGGAGCCGCCCCTCGGCGCTTGACACGGTTTGCTCCCTTCTGGCCCTAGCCTGCGGGTTTTACACAGTTCTGAATAACGCCCGTTTCATCGCCCGCATCCCCTACTACAGCGAGATTTTGTTCTGGGACAAGGTTGTGGCAATTATCCTCATTGTTCTGGTGCTGGAGGTCAGCCGCCGCACGGTGGGACTGGCCATGAGCATCATCGCCGGGGTCTTTATCGTCTACGCCTTTCTGGGGGGCTATATGCCCGCTATGCTCATGCACCGGGGCTTCACCCTGAACAAGCTGGTGGACTGCCTGTACCTTACCACTGAGGGATTTTTTGGCTCCATGACCGCCATCTGTGCTGGGACGCTGTTTGTGTTCATCTCTTTCGGCGTGTTTCTCCAGGAGACGGGCGGAGACAAACGATTTATGGACATCGCCCTGTCTGTTGCCGGCCACAAGCCCGGCGGCCCTGCCAAGGTAGCCGTGCTGAGCAGCGGCTGCATGGGAATGATCTCCGGCAGCACGGTAGCCAATGTGGTGACCACCGGTACCCTTACCATCCCTCTGATGAAAAAAATCGGCTACACCCCTGAGGAGGCGGGTGCAGTGGAAACAGTGGCCTCCTCAGGCGGACAGGTCACGCCCCCCATTATGGGCACCGTTGCTTTCCTTATTGCTGACGGCATTGGCGTCGCCTACTGGGATGTGGTCAAGGTTTCCTTCCTCCCCGCCCTGCTGTTCTATCTCACCGTATGGTTTTTTGTGGACACCAAGGCCCGGAAAAAGGGGATGCGCGGGCTGGCCCGGGAGGACCTGCCCCCCCTGGGCAGGAGCCTTCTGACCTGTGCTCCTATGATTGTTCCCATTGTAGTGCTGTGTACCCTGCTGGTGATGAAATACACCCCCGCTCTGTCGGCCGCGGTCTGCTGCCTGCTGATCCTGGCCATGGCCGCCTGTTATAAAGACTCCCGCCTGTCTCTGAAGCAACTGGCCCTGGCCATCGAGAAGTGCTCCATCTCCATGACCTCCGTTATCGGGGTAATGGCCTGCGCCTCCATCATTGTGGCAATCATGTCCAAGACCGGGTTCCTGCTTAAGAGCACCTCCATCGTCATGCTTCTGGGCGGAGGAAAGCTGATGGGCATTGTACTGATTAATATTGTTATGTCCTATGTCATCGGTATGGGTTTGCCCTCCGCCTCCTGCTATATCATCCTCTCCGCCTTAGGTGCTCCCGCTCTCATCTCTTTGGGCGTCACCCCTATTGCGGCCCACCTGCTTATCTTCTGGTTCACTCAGCTGGCAGGTATCACGCCCCCCGTGTGCATTACCGCCTTTGTAGCCGCCGGCATTGCCGGTTCCAGTCCCATGAAAACCGGCTTTACTGCCCTGGAGATGGGCTCCACCTTCTACCTGGTCCCCTTCCTGTTCCTGTTTACTCCGCTGGTGAATGGAACTCCGGCAGAGATGGTCGTGACTGCCCTGATTACTGCGCTGGCCTTTTACATGATGGTCTCCTGCATTGAAAACTACCTCTATGGATCCTTTACCCCCCTCCTCCGGGTACTGTGCGGTCTGACCAGTGTATGTCTGTTCTTCGCCTCCTTCACCACTACCTCGCTCCAAACCAGCATCCTGATGAGCGTGGCCGGGATTGCCGCCTCGCTTGCAATCGGATTTTATCAGAAACGACGGGCATCACGGTCCGCCGCATAGCAAAAAGGGCGCATCGCGCCCTTTTTGCCACGAAATATAAGGGAACGCCCCCATGGGACGTTCCCTTTAAACACAATTTTTCCCCGAAACCAGCAGGCCGGGCCTAGCTGCGCAGTTCGTGCGGACCTTTGCATTGACTTGCTCCGCCGACGAGGGTCTGCGCTACGGTAAGGTCTTCCCTCAGCAAAACCAGGTCGCCGGCCATTCCGGCCGCGACTTCGCCCATCTTGTCAAAGCCAAGCAGCCTTGCAGGGTTTTGGGTCAGCAGAGGCAGCACTGTCTCCGGCGCTTCGCCGGTGAATTTCACCAGATTCCGCAGAGCCCGGTCCATGGTCAGCGTCGAGCCCGCACGGATATCGGTCCCGGTGATCTTCGCGTCGCCGCCCTCCACCGTGACGTCGTTGACCCCCAGCTGGTACCGCCCGTCAGGCAGGCCGGCGGCCATGATGGAGTCGGTAATGGCCACCACCCGGTCCAGCCCCTTGGTCTTCAAAATCAGGCGGACGGTGCCGGGGTGCAGGTGGATTCCGTCGCAGATGGTCTCGCAATACACGTCGCTCTCCAGCACGGCCCCGGTAATGGCCGGACGGTGCTGGTGCAGCAGCAGCATGGCATTCATGGTGTGCGTGGCGGCCTCCGCCCCTGCCCGGATCGCCGCCCAGGCCGTGTCATAGTCGGCCCCGCTGTGCCCGATGGACACACGGATGCCCAGCTCCCGCAGGGCGGGGATGGCCTCGGGCACCCCCGCAATCTCGGGGGAGACGGTGATATACCGGATCAGTCCGCCGGCGGCCTCCTGATAGCTGCGTACCAGCTCCAGGTCAAATTCCGTATGCAGCAGGTGCTCCGGCATGCTGCCCCGGTAGTCCCTGCTGAGGAAGGGTCCTTCCAGGTGGATGCCCAGGAGCCGGGCTCCGGGATGGCCGGCGGCGGCGTAGCTTCTGGCCTGACGGATGCAGTGCAGCGTCTGCTCCCGGGTGTCGGTCAGGATGGAGCACTGCCAGCCTGTGACCCCGTGGGAGGCAAAGAACACCGCGATGGTTTCCAGGTCCGCCTCTGCGGCGTGGTTTACGTCCACATTGGCCCCTCCGTGGGTGTGGATATCCACAAAGCCGGGGGCCACATACAGGCCGGCCGCGTCGATTACGCAGTCCCCCTCCCCGGCCCGGAGGGACGGGGAGACCTGGGCGATAATCCCCTGGTCGATCCTGACGTCCATCCGCCCGCGGGTTGAACCGGTTAAGACGGTGCCGTTTTGAATCAGCACGCTCATTCGGCCACCATCCCTGTCATGCGGATCAGGACGTCCTCACGCCCCTGGAGCAGGGACACGGGGAACTCCGCCGAGGGCGCCCCATAGGCCGCCCTGCGGACAACCCCCCGGTGCCAGTTCCGAAACACCCCCAGGCGAATCTTGCGGGCGTGATAAATCTCGTGGAACCCGATGGTGACGCAGTAGCCGGGCATATCCTCCAGCGCCCCGCCGAAGTCCCCGATGGCGTTGGCTGCCCGGGTCTCCGGCGAGATGGGCAGCACCCGGGTCTTCAGGGCGATAAACTCCTCCGGCGATTTGGAGGGGTCCGCCTCGTTGAAGGCCAGATGGCCGTTAAGCCCGATGCCGCCAAAGCAGACATCCACGCCGCCCAGCTTCTCAATCAGCTCGGGAATATAGGCCAGATTCTCGGGGTCCGGAAAGACCCGCTGCCCCTCCGGCACATTCAGCTCCGGCCGGATCTGGCTGTATACCTCCCGCTCCATAAAGCCCCGGAAGCTCAGGGGGTGGCTCATTGGGACCCACTTCTTCTCCCCATCCAGATATTCGTCCATGTTGATGAACCAGCAGTGCTTCAGGCTGATGTTCTCCCGGTTGACCCGCTCCACAAAGAAGGGGTACTGCCCCACCGGGCCCACCGGGCAGATGAACACGCATGTGCGCCCCAGGGCGGCGCGGCTCTGGATTTCCTCCACCATCTCGTCCGCCATGGCGCGGAAGACGGCCTCGTTGTCCGCCCCCACCTCCAGGGGAATTTTGGGGCGCTCCAGAAGCTGCTCCCGGCTGTATTGATAATACTCGTGAATCACTGCTGCACCTCCAGATACTCCCGGTATACGATATTCCAGATGTAGTTTTTCAGCTCGGTAAACCGGGGCAGGATCTTGGTCTCCTGGGTCCGGGGATAGGGGATGTCGATGTCCAGCACCTCCCGGATGCGGCCGGGCCGGGCGGACATGATAATCACCTTGGAGGCCAGCAGGATGGCCTCCTCCACATCATGGGTGATGAAGAAGCAGGTCTTTTTCTCCTCCTCCCAGGTCCGCAGCAGCTCGGTTTGCAGCTGGGTGCGGGTCTGGGCGTCCAGCGCGCCGAAGGGCTCGTCCATGAGCAGCAGGGAGGGGTTCACGGCGTAGGCCCGGGCGATGGCCACCCGCTGCTTCATGCCGCCGGAGAGCTCCTTGGGGTAGGAATCCACAAATTTCTCCAGCCCCACCATTTTGATATACTTCATGGCGGTCTCCTCCCGCTGCTGGGGAGTGATGTCTTTTTTCAGCTTCAGGCCGAACTCCACATTTTTCTTCACCGTCAGCCAGGGGAACAGGGCATACTGCTGAAAGACCACACCCCGGTCCACGCCGGTGCCCTTCACCTCCACGCCGTCCACCAGCACCTTGCCGGAGGAGGGCTCCAGCAGCCCCGCGATAATGTTCAGCAGGGTGGATTTGCCGCAGCCCGACGGCCCCACCACGCAGATGAACTCGTTTTCGCAGATGTCCAGGTCCACGCCGTTGAGGGCCACCGTCTTTCCGTTGCGCCCCTCGTAGATTTTTTCCACGCCCTTGATCTGTACCTTTATATCTCTCGCTTCTCCTGCCATGAGGTCAGCCTCCTTTCAAAGAACTTTAACACCTTCTCCGCAATCATGCCGATCACGCCTACAATGATGATGTACAGCAGCATGGGCGGGGTGTCAAAGGTGGTGGACAGCGTTTTGATCCGCATGCCCAGGCCCGCGATGGCGCCGGTGGACTCGGCGGCAATCAGGGTGGTGAGGGCGGCCGAGATACCCAGGCGGATGGCGGTGATGATAAAGGGGGTGGTGGCGGGGAAGATAACCTTGACAAACAGCACCGTGTCGTTGGCCCCCAGCACCCGGGCCGCCTTGATCAGGGTCTCATCCACATTGATTACGCCCTGGAACACGGTTACGCAGATGGTGAGGAAGGTCGCCAGGCAGATCACGATGATCTGGGGCCGCCGGCCGATGCCGGCCGAGATGACCACCAGAGGCACGTAGGCCAGCGGGGGGATGTTGCGGATAAACTGAATCCAGGGCTCCAGGATATACCGCACCGGTCGGTACCAGGCCATCAGGAAGGCCACCGGAACGCCGATGAAAAAACCCAGCGCAAAGCCGATGCCGGCCGAAATCAGGCTGCTGGCGATATCCTGAAACAGCACGCCGCGGCTGATCATGGTCTGGATGGCGGCGAAGGTCACCCAGGGCGGGGAGAAGCTGCGGGCGGTAACCGGATTCTGGGACAGCACCACCCACAGGAGCATTGCCGCCAGCAGAGAGAGCAGCAACCACGCCCATTTGGGTATTCTGGATATGATATCATTATCTTTTTTCTTCGTCACAGAAACCACCTTGCCGGCTGATCCGCCGCCCGGGACATCCAGGCAGGAGACCGGCCGCCTTTCTAAAAAAATTTGAGATGCGGGACATCCTCGGGAACGCGCGTTCCTGACTTATAATTGTGTATTCCCGCCCCCTCCGCAGGGGGCGGGAACCACTGAAAAGGCCTATTGGAAGGTGAAATGCTTTAGGGAAGCGCCTCTTTCATCAGGTCGGCCAGGACGAAGTCCTCCACCTTCAGCATGGTGGCGGGGTCCACGTCGCCGGAGCTGACGAACATATTCTGCTGCACGGTGTAAATCTGCATCATCTCGCCGCTGGCCACCATGTCGGCGACCTCGGAGGAGTTATACCAGTAGCCGTCCCCTCTCTGCTGATACAGGGAGTCCTTATCCGCGCCGATCAGGTCGGCACACCACTGGGCCACCTGGTCGTAGTTGTCGCTCTTGGAGCCGTAGTCCATGCCCTTGTACATGGCCCGCAGGAAGCGGACCAGCTCCTCCTGGTGGCTCTCGGCATACTTGGGGTTGACCACCCAGGATCCGGGGGAGACGGAGTTCTCGGCATAGTCCACGTTTCCGCACAGCTTCACGCCGTCGTCGCCCAGGATGTCCAGAATCTGGAGGGAGGCGGGGGACCAGGTGGCAATGGCGTCCACGCTGCCGGAGGAGGCGGCGGCCACCATGTTGCTGGCCTCCATGGCATAGCCCTTAATGTCGTCCATGGTCATGCCGTTGGCCTCCAGGGCCAGCTTCAGGATGATCTCAGAGGAGGAGGCGGGGGCGTAGGCCACCGTCTTGCCCTTCAGGTCGGCGATGCTCTCCACACCGTGGGACTTCAGGCCGATGACGCAGTCGGCGTTGCCCAGGTGCTGGATCAGCAGGATGCTGGCCTGGCCGGAGGAACACAGCTTATGGGCGCCATGGCCGATGTAGGCCACGTCGATGGAGCCGCCCTCCATGGCCGCGATTTCGGCGGGGCCGGCATCAAAGGGCACCATGTTCACGGTGATGCCCTCCTCCGCAAAATAGCCGTTTTTCTCGGCGGACATAACGGCCCACAGCGCGCCGTAGTTGGGCATGTAAGCCAGGTTCAGGGTGATGGGGTCGGGCGCGGCGGGCTCGGAGACGGACGAACCGCCGGTGGAGCTGCTGCTGCCGCCCGGCGTGCTGGAGGTGACGCCGGAGGACTCAGGGGGCTTCTGGCCGCCGCCGCAGCCGACCAGGAGGCCGGCCGTGAGGACCGCGCAGGTGAGCAGAGCAAGATACCGTTTCATTTTCATGGTTTACTTCCTTTCTTTGCTTTGTAATTTAGGGAATAGGAGTCTGCTGGATATTTCTTTAATTTAAAAAATATCATGCTCAGGCGTTATTGTCAATTAGTATAAATTTTTTCTACTATATCCACAATCTTTGGGCACAATATTTGTATAATCTGTATCGAAATCGGGCCAATTATTAAAACAAATAAAGATTACAGGTCCTTGCCCCCGCCGTTTTTGAACTTTTCGAGCCCCTTACAGGAGGATTTTCCCGATATCGGGCTTGATTTTTATAGGATAACCCCATATACTATGGTACTGGAAAACAAACTGCCCGTCGCAGACGGGGAAAGGAGCCTGAGCCTTATGGTGGAAAAGGGCGGAAATCTGCCGCTGATTAAGCAAAAAAACCTCAGTCTGATAAAAAAGGTGATCTACCGCTCCAGTCCGATCTCCCGCATCGAGATCGCTCAGCGGCTGTCCCTCACCTCTCCAACCATCACCACCAGCGTAAACCCCATGATCGCCCAGGGCCTGCTGCGGGAGCTGCCCGCCCCCAGGGAGGGGCAGGATGCCGAGCGCGCCCCGGGCCGCCGGCCCGTCATGCTGGAATTTGTGCCCGAGGCCTACTATTTCTGCGGGGTGGACCTGGGTCCCTATCAGATCTGCTACACGCTTACCGACCTGACCGGCCGGCCGACGTCCACCCACGTCAGCCCCTACGCCGGCATGGGCAGCTACGAGTCCACCCTCGACATGCTGGCGGAGGGCATCCCCCGTTTTATCGAGGCCGCGGGGCTGCCGCGGGAGAAGGTGCTGGGGGTGGGGGTTGTGATGCCCGGCCTGATTGACGGCACCACGGGCAAGATCAACAGCACCTTCCGCAGCGGCTGGGGCGGCCACTTTCTGCCCCGGGACCTGTCGGAGCGCATCGGCATCCAGGTCCGGGCAGACAACAACGTCCGGGCCCGAATCATCGAGGCGGACCTGTTTGACCGCACCCTGCTGGGGGACCCGGTGGCCTATTTTTATGTCTCCTACGGCGTCGCCTGCCACCTTATGATTGACGGCAATGTGCTCTACGGCAGCTACGCCGCCGCCGGGGAGATCGGTCACACCGTGGTGGCGCCCGAGGGCCCTCTGTGCACCACCTGCGGGAACTTCGGCTGCCTGGAGTCGCTGGCCAGCGAAAAGGCGGTGCTGGACCAGTGCCGGGCCAGCCTCTACTACAGCCGGACCCCCTCCATTTTGACCGAGCTGTGCCACAGCCCGGAGGCGCTCACCATTGAGCACGTTCTGGAGGCCCAGCGGCGGGGCGAGCGGACGGTGGAGCACATCCTGTTTGGCTGCATCAAATATCTGGGCGCCGCCCTGGCCAACATGATTAACCTGATAAGCCCCGGCACCGTGCTGATTGACGGACACATTTTCAGCCTGGAGCAGAACCGGGCCCGGCTGGTGGAGGAAGTGAAGAATCACACCCTGATTACCAACCGGGAGCAGGCCCGCTTCACCTTCCTGCCCTACGACGTGTACCGGGGGGCCAGAGGCGGGGCCTCCATCGCGGTGAAGGCCTTTTTTCTGGAGGACGCCCTGTAATCGGCTCCGGCGGGCATCCCCCCGGGTGCGAAGCCAAAAAACTGATTATTTTGCCCAAAAAAGGGGTTGACAAGCGGGGGAGGCGCACATATAATATACAATACATTATTTAATTTGTTTAAATAAATACACAATGTAAAGGAGTCCTGACTATGTCACTGGTGCCAATGAAAGCGATTCTGGATGCCACCGAGCAATACAACTATGCCCAGGGGGCCTTCAATGTGAACGCCGTCTGCCAGGCGAAGGCGGTGATTCAGGTCCACGAGATGTTCCGCTCCGCCGCCATTTTGCAGGGGGCGGACCTGGCCAACGCCTTTATGGGCGGACGGACCGATTTTGCTCAGGGGACCCTGGAGGACAAAAAGAAGGGGGCGCTGAACATCGCCAACGCGGTGAAAAAGTACGCCGCCGACTCCCCCATTCCCGTGGCCCTGCACCTGGACCACGGCAAGAATCTGGACTCCTGCGTGGCCGCCATCCAGGGCGGCTACACCTCCGTAATGATCGACGGTTCTTCCCTCCCCTTTGATGAGAATGTGGAGCTGACCCGCGAGGTGGTAAAGTATGCCCACGAGCGCGGGGTTACGGTGGAGGGCGAGCTGGGTGTTCTGGCCGGGGTGGAGGACCACGTCTTTGCCGCCAACTCCACCTACACCAACCCCATGGACGCGGTAAAATTCTTCCGACAGACAGGGGTGGACGCCCTGGCCATCAGCTACGGCACCAAGCACGGGGCCAACAAGGGCAAGGACACCGTCATCCGCAAGGAGATTGCCATTGCCACCAAGGAGTGCATGCTCCACGAGGGCATCGAGGGCACCCTGGTCAGCCATGGCTCCTCCACCGTGCCCCAGTACATCGTCAGCGAGATCAACGCCCTGGGCGGCGACATCCACGACGCCTACGGCATCAAGAAGGAGCAGCTGAAAGAGGTCTCCAAGCTGGGCATCCGCAAGATTAACGTGGACACTGACATCCGCCTGGCTGTCACCCGGAACCTGCGGGAGCTGTTCAAAAACGAGGCCAGGCTCCGGGACAGCGCCTCCATCGGCGGCATCTACCAGCTGTTGCTGGACAACCCCTCCGCCTTCGACCCCCGGGTCTTCTTCCCGCCCATCATGGACACCGTCATGTACGGCAATGTGCCCGACGAGGACGTGGGGCGCATTGTGGACTGCATTGAACGGGGGGTGAAGGAGGTTGTGGGCACCCTGATTGTGGAGTTTGACTCCGTGGGCAAGGCCCCCCTCATTGAAGCTGTATCTCTGGACGAGATGGCTGAGCGCTACCGCAAGAAGGGGATCTGAGCCATGGGAAAGAATATTCTGGTCGCCCACGGCGGCGGCCCTACCGCAGTGATCAACGGCTCCCTCCAGGGGGTGGTGGAGGCCGCCCGGAGTGCCGGGTTTGACGGAAGCATCTATGCCGCCCGGTTCGGGGCGGAGGGCATCCTGGCCGGCGACCTGATCGACCTGACCGACGTGCCCGCCGCCACCATTGCGCGGCTGAGCCACACCCCCGCCTCCGCCATCGGCTCCTGCCGGCGGAAGCTGACCGACGCCGACTATCCCACCGTGCTGGAGACGCTGAAACGGTTTGACGTCGGTTATTTCTTCTACAACGGCGGCAACGACTCCATGGACACCTGCCACAAGGTCAACGAGCTGGCGAAAAAAGAGGGCCTGGACGTGCGGGTTATCGGCATCCCCAAGACCATGGACAACGACCTGGACCTGACCGACCACTGCCCCGGCTTCGGCTCCGCCGCCCGGTATGCGGCGCTGAGCTCCGCCGAGCTGGCTTTGGACGCCTCCGCCCTGCCCATCCATGTGGTGGTGCTGGAGCTTATGGGCCGCAACGCCGGGTGGGTCACCGCTGCCAGCGCCCTGGCCGGACGGCTGACCGGCTGTCCGGTGCTCACCTATCTGCCCGAGGTGCCGGTGGATGAGGACAGGATGCTGGCCGACGTTGAACGGACCTACGCCCGGGGCAAGGGCCTGCTGGTAACGGTCAGTGAGGGCCTGTGCGGGCTGGACGGCAAGCCCCTGGCCGACACGGGCATTGTGGACGGCTTCGGCCACACCGTCCCCGGCGGCACCGCCCAGCACATCACCGACCAGATCATCCAGAAGCTGGGCCTGAAGTCCCGGGCCGAGAAGCCGGGCCTGCTGGGCCGGGCCAGCATCCCCTATCAGTCCTCCACCGACCGGGCGGAGGCCTACGCCGTGGGCCAATACGCCGTGGAGGCCGCCCTGCAGGGGGAGAGCGGGTATATGGTGGCCATCAACGCGGTGCGCACCCCCGCCTACCGGGCTGACCTGTCCCTGGTGCCCCTGGCCAAGGTAGCCAATGTGGAAAAGAAATTCCCCCTGGAGTGGATCGCCGACGGGAATCAGATTGCCGACGCCTTTTTCGACTACGCGATGCCCCTGATGGGGGAGAGCTTCCCGGAATACGCTTTGTTGAGGTGACCGACCATGAAACATATCTATTTGAATCTGAAACGCTTCGACGTCCCCGTGGCCTACGGCGGGGTGAACCGGCTGGCCCCGATGCAGGACTGGGGGGCTGCGGTGGTGCGTGGCACCCAGGAGGCGCTGGGGAAATACGACCCCGCCGGGGTGGAGTTTGTCCAGTATCTGCCGGAGGCCCATCTCATTTCCGCGGTGCTGGCCCGCACCGAAAACAGCCCGGTACAGATCGGCTGTCAAGGCGTCTACCGCATGAACACCGCAGTGGGGGGCAACTTCGGGGCCTTTACCACCAACCGTCCCGCCTCCGCCGCCAGGGCCATGGGCTGTACCTCCACCCTGATCGGCCACTGTGAGGAGCGCAACGACAAGAAGGGCATCCTGGCCGAGGCCGGTGTGGCGGACACCGGCGCCGTCAACCGCCTGCTGAACCAGGAGATCAAATGCGCCCAGGCGTCGGGACTGACGGTGCTATACTGCATCGGCGAAACCAGCGAGGAGCAGCCCCAATGGGAGGCCGTGCTGGGCGAGCAGCTGGACATCGGCCTGGAAGGGGTGGACCGGAGCCGCGTGGTCATCGGCTATGAGCCGGTGTGGTCCATCGGCCCGGGCAAGACCCCGGCAGACAGGGACTACATCACCAGAATCGCCCGTTTTGTCAAGGAGCGCACCGGGGGGATGGATGTGGTCTACGGCGGCGGCCTGAAGGCGGACAACGCCGCCATGCTGGCCTCCATCGACGAGATCGACGGCGGCCTTATCGCCCTCACCCGTTTCCAGGGGGAAATCGGGTTCTACCCGGAGGAGTATTTGGAAATTATTCGCTTGTATTTGGGGGAGTAATTTATGAAGCTGGATTTTGAATACGGACACGGCCTGATGGCCGCCGAGCTGCCCGACAGCACCGACATCTTTATCCCCGGCGAGACGGTGGCCGACCCGCCCTGTCTGCCCCAGGACTGGGACAGCCTCTACGCCGCCACCCTGGAGAGCATCCGCAATCCCATCGGGATGCCCGCGCTCCGGGAGCTGGCCGGACCGGGAAAGACGGTGGTCTTTGTCATCCCCGACATTGTCAAGGGGGGCTGTCAGCCCACCGCCCACCGCAGGGTGTCCATCCGGGCCTGCCTGGATGAGCTCTACGCGTCCGGGGTGGAGAAAAAGGATATTCTCCTGCTGTTTTCCAACGGCCTGCACCCCCGGGCCACCGTGGGTGAGATGAAACAGATCCTGGGGGAGGAGCTGTTCAACGAGTTCTATCACACCGGCCAGATCACCTCCCACGACAGCGAGGACCCCGACCACATGGTGGACCTGGGGACCACCCGGCGGGGCGACCCGGTGCTGATGAACCGGTATGTCTTTGACTGCGACATCCCCATCCTTATCGGCCACACCCAGGGCAACCCCTACGGGGGCTACTCCGGGGGCTATAAGCACTGCGCCACCGGAATCACCCACTGGAGAAGCATCGCCAGCCACCACGTGCCCCAGGTGATGCACCGGGCGGACTTCACCCCGGTGTCCGGCAAGAACCTGATGCGAACCAAGTTTGACGAGATCGGCATGTGGATGGAGGAAAAAATGGGGCACCCCTTCTTCTGCTGCGACGCGGTTCTGGACACCTTCTCCCGGCAGATCGCCGTCTTCTCCGGCTACGCCCGGGATATGATGCCCCTCAGCTGGGAGGTGGCCGACAAGCGGACTTATGTGCCCTGGGCGGAGAAAAAGTACGATGTGATGGTCTTCGGTATGCCCCAGAACTTCCACTACGGCGACGGCATGGGCACCAACCCCATCCAGATGATGCAGGCCCTGTCCGCCCAGGTGATCCGCCACAAGCGGGTGATGAAGGACAACTGCGTCATTATCTGCTCCTCCATCTGCAACGGGTATTTCCACGACGAGCGCTGGCCCTACCTCCGGGAGCTGTATGAGCTGTTCCAGCACGACCACATGAACGTCCTCCCCGACATGAACCGGTACGGCGAGTACTTCGCCACCAATGAGGAGTACATCCGCAAATACCGCTTCTGCAACGCCTTCCACCCCTTCCACGGCTTCTCCATGATGTCCTGCGGCCACATTGCCGAGATGAACACCAGCGCCATTTATATCGTTGGCGCTCAGGAGCCCGGCATTGCCCGGGGAATGGGGCTGAAAACCAGGGCCACCTTCGAGGAGGCTCTGGAGGACGCCAAGCGGAAATTTGTCGGCCCGAACCCCAGCATTCTGGCCCTGCCCAAAACCTTCAAGCTGAGCGCGGTACACCTGTGCATGAAGGATGAGCCCTACGACGGAACCAACGGCTGCCTCGACGACTGAACGCGGAACAGACGCGATTAAAAACAGAAGTGGTTTGCTCCCCCATCGCGGGGAGCAAACCACCTTTTTCTTTCGGCGGCCCGGTCCGCCGGCTTTCAGACACACCCTGACATCGTGGAGAACAGCTGCCATGAAAAGCTCAGCATCGTCTTTTCGTTGGCGCTGTTCATAATGGTAACGCCGCCGCCGTTGTCGTCCTCGCTGGCGGTTCCCGCCTCGGCCAGCCGCCTCCGGGTCTCCCTGGCAACGGTATCGCTCTGCTCATAAAAGCGCACCGGACAGCCCAGAGCCTCCTGAATCTCAGCGGAGGCAAAGGGGAAGTGGGTGCAGCCCAGCACCACACCGTCAAAACGCGTTGGCTGCCAGGGGGCAAACAGCCTGCGCAGATACGCGACAACCCCCTCGCGGTCCCGCATGCCGTCCTCCACATAGTTTACAATCCCTGGAGCCGCGATTGAAACCACCTGTTCCGAAGCCGCAATTTCCTGAAGCTGCCTTTGATAGCGGGCGGAGGCCAGCGTGCCCGCAGTGGCCAGAGAGAGAATCCGGCCGCCGGGGTTCTCCTGAACCGCCCTGCGCACCGCCGGCTCAATACCGATCACCGGGATATGGGGATACGCGTGCTCCAGTGCATCCTGGGCCGCAGCGGTCGCCGTATTGCAGGCAATTACAATCGCTTTTGGCTGAAGGCTGTCCAGCCGCGCGACGCCTTCCACCGTCAGCCGGCAGATCTCATGAGGAGCCCGCGGTCCATAGGGTGCGTTGGCGGAATCTCCATAGTATACAAAGGATTCATTGGGCATGGTAGCTATCAGCTTCTTCAAAACGCTGATTCCACCCAGTCCTGAGTCGAATACCACCACAGGCCGCTGTGAATTTTTCATTTCAGATCACCCCTTTGGCTTGATTATAGCGCGGGAATAGGATATAATCAAATACAAATGAAGATATCACGCCCATAGATAAAAAACTATACAGGAGGGGCAGCCATGACAACAGGCATGCGCTACGTCAAAATGGTGTATGAGCAGGGCAGCTTTACAAAGGCTGCCGAAAAATTATTTATTTCCCAGCCTTCCCTGAGCGCCATGGTGAAAAAGACGGAAACCGAGCTGGGAGCCGCCATTTTTGACCGCAGCAGCACACCGCTGGAGCTGACCGAGGCGGGACAGGCCTATCTGGAATACATCGACGCGACGGCCCGCAACGAGGCCCTTCTGAATGAAAAGCTGTGGGATATCCAGAATTTAAACAAGGGCCACATCTGCATTGGCGGCTCCAATTATATCCTGTCCAACATCCTCCCCCTTATTTTGCAGCGCATCCTCCCCCGCTATCCCGACCTCGTCTTTGAAACAGTGGAGACCAACTCCTTTTTACTGCACCAGATGCTCCTCACCGGAAAGCTGGATTTTGTCATCGACAGCTCCAGCACCGAGGCGCCCTCCCTCGCCTACCACGACCTGTTTGAGGAACACATCCTGCTGGCCATCCCGGCCGCAGACCCCATTAACGAAGACCTGACCCCCTACCGGATTACTCCGCAGCAGCTGGCGGATGCCGGGCAGGAGCGGCACTGTCTCCCCGATGCGCTGGCCCGCGCCACCCTGGCGCACCCCTTTATCCTTCTGAAAAGCGAAAATGACATGTATCAGCGGGCCAGCGCGGTATTCCGGCACTACAGGCTCCAGCCCCACATACTGCTCCAGCTGGACCAGCTGAATACCTCGCTTCAATATACAGTATACGGACTGGGATACAGCTTTGTAACCGACACACTGTTCCGCTACGGAACCCATCCCCCGGATATCTGCCTGTATGCCGTGGACGCCCCCTCCTGCCGGCGCAGGCTGTGTATCGTCCATAAGAAGGGAAAATATATCTCAAGGGCCGGCAGGCTGTTTATCCAGACGGCACAGGAGATATTTTCCTCCTGATACCGAGCCCCCGAACCCTTACACAGCACAGCAGCCCCGGACCCTCGCAGTGAGGGTCCGGGGCTGTTTAACATCCTTACAGAATCCGCCCTGATGCAATCACATCAGGAAGCTGCCCAGGTGCGCGCCGCCCAGCTTGGCGGGGTCGGCGTTCAGGAACAGCTCGGCGTAGCTGGGTACGCCGGAGTAGGTGATGGGAGTGTCCGGGTGAGCGTTGTTATAGGCCTGGGAGTACTCATAGACGCCTTGCAGGTGGCGGCCGCAGCGCTCCTCGATGGGGTGGCCGTTCTCGTCCCAGGGCACATAGAGCATACCGAGCTTCTGGCTCAGCACATAGCAGTCGTCCCAGCCGCCCAGCACCTGGTTCAGGGTGGTGGCGCCGCGCAGACGGCCCTGAGAGGCGTTAGCGGTTTCCATCAGCAGCGCCATGGTTTCGGTGTAGTCACCCAGCTCACGGTGGGTCAGACCGTGGAAATTCACCGGAGACTGCTCCAAGGCCATGTCGATACCCTGCATCAGCAGGTTCATACAGCCCTCAGAGGCAATATCTATAGCGTTCTGGTGGGCCACGGTGGCGTTGATGACGGGGTACTCAGGGGAGGCCTCGTGGAGGTCGAAGGTCAGGCCGATGTTTTCCGCCCGGATGAGGGAGGCCACGCCATAGGCCATCTTCTCGGTCAGGTTGCCGTCCTCACGGCCGGGATAGCCGCGGTTGATGTTGCGGGTTTCGGAACCGGACAGCTGCTGATTGGAGGGGTAGTGGACGTACACGTCTGGGTCGGGCCACTGGTCCACCGGGTTGGTGGCCCGGGAGCCGTACCGGAAGGTACGTTCGCCGCTCTTGGTCTGGAGGGTGAAGTATTGGAGATTGCCCTCGCCGGGGTCGTTGTGGGTCATGGCGCTGTGGTTGGTGTAGGGGATCACGTAGACGGTGCCCTCCTCCACCACAGCGGTCTCGATGAAGGTGAAGGCGGCCATATAGCCGGAGACCTCGTTGGCGTGGGTTCCGCCCAGCACCAGCATCTTGCCGCCGGGCTTCTGGCCCTGGAGCACATAGACCCAGGTGTCGCCGTTTGTATCCTTCAGGCCGGGAAACCAGTCGGAAAGCAGCTTGATGTCGGTCACGCTGGGTCCCTGCTCCGGCCAGGGGATGTCACGGGCGGCCATGAAGTTCATGCCGGTGTAGATCATAATGGCCACCGCAAGGGCCAGCGAGAGGGCCGCAGTAATATAATTCTTCTTTGTCATGTTCTCCCCTCCTTACTTAACCATCAGAACGCGAAGGACCAGGGGGATCAAAACCATCGCGGCGTTCAGCTGCATGGTAAGCTTCTTTTCCGTAAACAGGTTCCAGCCTACCAGGCCAACGATCAGAGCGAGAATCAGGCGATAAATAATTGTAATCATAGTTCAATCGCTCCTTCCTATCAAGTGAACAGAATAAAGGGAGCCAGCTCATTGGCAAAGACAATAAAGAGAACGCCCCAGATAATGACCATCAGGCAGGGGATCAGGCACTTTTTCAGCACGGGGGTGTACTTCTCCATGCCCACCACCTGGGCGGCGAAGATGCCGGCCAGAGCCGTGGGAGGCATCATATCGCCCAGAGAGGCGATGAGGGACAGGGCGGCGGCCACGATGATCTCCTTCTTGGCCAGGAAGGACAGAAGGAAGGGCACGCCCAGCACACTGGCGGAGCCGAAGGAGGAGACCGCGCCGAACAGCGGCATAGAGACGGACATGGCGATGTAACGGCCCAGCTCGGGCAGGCTGAGGCAGGCGGTAACGATCAGGCCGCGCACGCCGGTGAGGGTCATAATCTGGATGAACATGCCCACGCCCATCAGGATGCCCATAACCGGCAGAACACTGTTCACCGATTCCTTGGCCATCTTAAGTACATTAAACTTGTAGCCGGTAAAGCAGCCCACTGCGGCGGCAATGAGGAAAATCAGGGGCATGCCCAGGGAGAAGGCGGGCACCAGCTTGTTCAGCACCATCATCACAATGGCCAGGATCAGGGGGATATAGACCCGGAAGCCAAACTTCTTACGGGGCTCGTTGTTCAGCTTGGACTGCACAACGGCAAAGTCCATCTTCTTCACATATTTGTAGCCGAACATCAGCACAAACAGGAAGGCCAGGGGGAAGGTCAGCAGGGCCAGGGGCAGCTCGAAGCCGCTGTAGGGGATGTCGATGCCGGCGCCGATGACCATGGCAGGCAGGTTGGTGGGGGGGGCGATCATACCCAGGATGCCGCCCATTGCCAGGATACAGGCGGTCTCCAGCATGGGAACGCCCATCATCATCAGCACCGGGGCCATGATGGAACCGGCGGACAGCACCGAGGCGGTGGAGGAGCCGGTGATCATGCCGGGGAACATGATGATAATCATAATCAGGCACAGCATCAGGGCGGGAAGCTTATGGAACTTTTCGATAATGACGCAGGAGACCGCGTCCAGCGCCCCGGACTCCTGAATGACCTTCATGAAGATCATAGCGGTGGCAATGACCATAATGGTGTCAACATAGGAGAACATTCCCTCGACCAGGTGCCGCAGAGGAATCCCCCGTCCGGCCACCAGAGCTCCGGCGACGGCAGAGAGCACCATGGAAATGCTGACAGGCAGCTTGCAGAGGAAGCACCCCAGCAAAAACACGGCGACCATTGCGAGGAAGGTAATCAATTCAATACTCATCAAGATACCTCCATGGTTATTGTGGTGGCGGGACCGGGACAGCCCGGTCCCGCTGCTTTATCTCAGGCTCACTTAAAGGCCTTGGGCAGAACGGTGGCCACATCGCTGATGGCGTCGATCATGTCCACGGGGATGCTGTTGCTGGCGCAGACGCCGGCCATCAGGCCGTCCTCATCGCCGGACTTCACCACCACGGCGTAGTCCGCCTTCTCAAAGATGGGGGTGATGAACTTGTCGGACAGGTCGCCGCGGCGGGCGCTGCCGCCGGTGTGCATCACGATGATAGACAGACCAGCGTCCTCGGCGCCCTTAATCAGCTCATCCACCCGGGCCAGCTCGCCATCGGCGTCAATGCCGGCGGCGCCCAGGCCCTTGGAGGAGCCGCCAACCACAACAATCAGGGTCTTGGCGTCGCCCAGCTCGGCGGAGGTGGCCTTATTGTCCATGGTGTAGTCCATGCCCAGATTCTTCATCAGGGTGCCCACCATCTGGTAGTCGGCGCTCTGGCCGCCGGTGGTCAGAAGGATGGGGGCCTCGGCGAAGGCCTCGGTCAGGCCGGTCAGCTCACCGGAGCCGGAGGAGGAGGAAGTACCGGAAGCGGAGGTCCCGGGGTTGCTGCCGCCGGGAGGGGTCACCTTGTCTTCAGCGCCGCAGGCCGCCAGGGAGAGTGCCATTGCACCAGCGAGAACAAGAGCAGAAATTTTCTTAATCATTTTTGTTTTCTCCTTTCAAAAAGCAGTTTTGCCTATATTGCAGCCGAAACCGTCCTGCCGGTTCCGGCTTAAACACCGGAGCGCCTTAGAATCCCAGCGCCTTGCCGTCCCGGCGGGGGTCGGCGCCGCCCCGAAGGGTGCCGTCCTCCTGGTAGACGATGCCCTGCACGCCGCCGAAGAACAGCTGCCACTCGCCCTTGTCGGTAACGGCGTGGCCCTGGGCCTCCAGCGCGGCGGCCACATCAGCCGTGACAGGCGTCACGCCGCCGGACTCGTAGTTGATGCCTGTGTCGGTCCCGTTATCAAAGATACGGGCAGTATCAATGGCCTCCTGGATATCCATGTTGTGGTCGATGACGTGGGAGATGACCTGGGTCACGGTGGGCCAGATGCGCAGGCCGCCGGGTGAGCCAACGGACATGAAGGAGCTGCCGTCCTCACGCAGGACGATGGTGGGGCTCATGGAGGACAGGGGCCGCTTGCCGGGCTCCAGCTTGTTGACGGAGTCCAGGCTGGTGGAGAAGTCGTGCATCTCGTCGTTCATGATGAAGCCGTAGCCCTCCACGGCGATCTTGCTGCCCCAGAAGCACTCGATGGTCTGGGTGACGGTGACCACGTTGCCCTCCTTGTCAGCGATGGAGAAGGAGGTGGTGGAGTTGCCCTCATACTGGGCGGGATTGCCGGCTGTCCAGTCCTGGCTGCCGTCGGTGATCTTCTCATAGATGGTCTTGGCGTAGTCCTTGCTGGTCAGGCCATCCAGGGGCACATCGGCAAAGGCGGTGTCGGCCATGTAGGCAGCCCGGTCCGCGAAGCAGGCCTTAAAGGTTTCAGAGAACAGGTGGAGGTACTCGGCGGAGTTGACCTCCATCGCGCCGATATCATAGTTCTCCAGCACGTTCAGGGCCTCCACAATGTGGGTGCCGCCGGAGGAGGCGGGGGGAGCGGAGATAATCTGATAGCCCCGGTAGGTACCGGTAACGGGCACCCGCTCCTCGGCCTTGTAATTGGCCAGGTCCTCGGTGGTCATCACGCCGCCGTGCTTCTGAACGGCGGCCACAATGGCCTCGGCGACCTCGCCCTTATAAAAGGCGTCCGCGCCGTTTTCGGCGATGAGCTGGAGGGTTTTGGCCAGGTCGGGGTTGGTCACAATGTCGCCCACCTCATAGGGCAGGCCGTCCTTCAGATAATACTGGCCCAGCTCGCTGTACTCGCCGATCATCCGCTCGTACTCGTCGGCGATGGCGCCGTACATGGTGGGGCTGACCACGTAGCCGTTATTGGCCAGGTCGATGGCGGGCTGCATGATCTGCTGGCGGCTCAGCTTGCCGGAGCCGAACTGGGACAGGGCCAGCTCCAGGCCGGCCACCTCGCCGGGGACGCCCACAGCCAGGCCGCCCACACTGTTGGCGTTCTCAATCAGGTTGCCGGAGTCGTCCAGCCAGCTCTCAGCGGTCTGGCCGGAGGAGGCCACCTCACGATAGTCGATAAACTGGTTCTCGCCGTCGGCGGTATGGACGATCATAAAGCCGCCGCCGCCCAGGCCGGAGGTGAAGGGCTCCGCCACGCCCAGGGCGTAGCACACGGCGATGGCGGCGTCCACGGCGTTGCCGCCCTGCTCCAGAATCTCCAGGCCGGCCATGGTGGCATAGACGTTGGAGGAGGCCACCATTCCGTTTTCACCGGTGGCGTCGCGGTCGGTGCGGATGGTCTCGCCCTTCTCGTTGAAGGGGCGCCACACGCCGTCATCCGTGGGGCCCTCGGGGGTGGACGCGGAGGAGGGGCCGCTGGGGGTGTTGGGGGTAACCTCAGGGGGATTAGGGGTCTTGCTGCCGCAGGCGGCAAGAGAAATGGCCATAGCCCCTGCCAGAAGCACAGAAAGCATCTTCTTCATACTCATGGATTCCATTTCCTTTCACAGTTTTTATCTCCGGCCGGCAGTCCGCCAGGGGACACGGGGCAGTCTGCCGGCCACGGAAATACGATAGTTACACAGCCCGGAGGCTCAGTTGCAGCCTACCGCCTTGCCGTCCTGACGGGGGTCGCCAACGCCATACAGGGTGCCGTCCTCCAGATAGATGATGGACTGCATGGCGCCGGAAGCGGCGGTGGTCACCTCGCCGTGGCCCATCGCGGTCAGGGCGGCCACGGTCTCCTCGCTCACGGCGTACTGCTCATAGCCCTTCAGGGGGTTCTCATACTGGCAGTTGTTTTTGTTGCTGCTGTTCCAGATCTTGGGCACACAGACAGCGGTCAGCAGGTCCATGTCGTGGTCAATGACCCGGGAGATGACCTGGGCCACGCCGGAGAAGATACGGGTGCCGCCGGGGGTGCCCAGCACCATGAAGGGGTCGCCGTCGGGGTCCAGCACCACGGTGGGAGACATGGAGGACAGGGGCTTCTTGCCGGGCTCGATCTTGTTCACGGACTCAGGGTCGGTGGAGAAGTCGTCCATCTGGTTGTTCATCATAAAGCCAAAGCCGTCCACCATCACGCCGCTGCCGAAGTAGTAGTTGATGGTCTTGGTAACGGCCACGCAGTTGCCGTCCACATCAGCCACGGAGTAGTGGGTGGTGTCGGTGTGCTCAAAGGGATTGGGGTCGTCGGGAGAGGCCTCCTCCATGGCCTTGGTCATGTCGATCATGCCGGCCCGGAGGTCCGCGTAGCCCTGGCTGGTGAGTCCGCCCAGGGGCACCGTGGCAAAGTTGGTGTCGGCCATGTACTTGGCCCGGTCGGCAAAGGCCAGCTTAAAGGTCTCGGTGAACAGGTGGACATACTCGGTGGAGTTCACGTCCATAGAGGCCACGTCAAAGTTCTCCAGAATGTTCAGAATCTCAATCAGGTGGGTGCCGCCGGAGGAGGGCGGGGGGCTGGAGATGATGGTGTAGCCCTTGTAGTCGCCGGTAACGGGCACGCTCTCGCTGGCTTTGTAGCCGGCCAGGTCCTCCAGGGTCATCACGCCGTCATACTTCGCCAGCGTGTCCACGATGGCCTGGGCCATCTCGCCGGTGTAGAAGGCCTCCTCGCCCTTCTCCGAGATCATGGTCAGCGCCTTGGCCAGATCGGGGTTGTTGATCACAGAGCCGGCCTCAAAGGGCAGGCCCATCTCGTCCAGGTAGACCTTCTGCATCTCGGGGAACTTCTGTGCGGTCTCGTAGGCGTCGGCAATGGCGTTGGCGCAGTAGGCAGAGACGGTGAAGCCCTCTGTGGCCATGCGGATGGCGGGCTCCATAACCTCCTGGCGGCTCATGGTGCCGTACTTCTCCAGCATGTACAGCATACCGGCCACCTCACCGGGGACGCCGGAAGCCAGGCCGCCGGACTTGGTGTTGCCGTTGTTCTTGCCCTCGGCGTCCACATACAGGTCCAGTGTGGCGCCGGCGGGGGCGATCTCACGGAAGTCGATAAAGATATCCTTGCCCTCGGCGGTGTGGATGGTGGCGATGCCGCCGCCGCCCAGCCCGGAGGTAAAGGGCTCGCACACGCCCAGAGCAAAGCCCATGGCTACTGCGGCGTCCACCGCATTGCCGCCCTTTTCCATGATCTCAGCGCCCACCTGGGACACCTCATACTTGGAGGCGACTGCCATAGCCCTGGTACCGGTGGCGTCCCGGCCTGTGGTAATGCGGTTGCCGTCGGCATCCACTGTCTCAAAGCCCTCCACCGAGTAGGCCGGAGTCAGAACCGGCTTTTCGGGCTCGGAGACTGAGGCGCTGTCAGAGGGGGGATTGCTCTTGCTCCCGCTCGCGTCGGAGGGAGCGGAGGGGGAACAGGCTGCCAGAGAGACCGTGATTCCCAGTGCAAGAAACAGTGCAAGACTTCTTCTGATCTTCATTGTGTTTCCTCCTTTTTTCACACATAATGTGGCGATTGCGAAACACGGGAAAGGCTTGAAAATCAAGCGATTCCCGGTTTG
>CATEPI010000033.1:0-27354 GCA_949525845.1 uncultured Eubacteriales bacterium | reverse complement strand
GCTAGTGTAGCTCAGTCGGTAGAGCAGCTGATTCGTAATCAGCAGGTCAGGTGTTCGAGTCACCCCACTAGCTCCAAAACCCGTAGGAATTTTAAGATTCCTGCGGGTTTTTGCAACTTATTCTCTGAATTAAATTTGCTTGACACGCAGGAACGTATGTACTATAATAGATATAGGCGAAAACCGAAATCTGCAGCTTTCCGGTGAGGTTCACACCCTGTGTGACCTCAGGCTTTCATGGGCTGCCAAGGGCACCACGACTCCCCTATGACGAGTTGATTCCATAAGGGCTTACAGTATTTGGCGCTGTGCCGGCAGCGCAGGTGTGTTCCTCTCCGCAGGAAGCGGAAGGGACAAGCATGAACGACACAGTCGTTTTCTATAACGGTGAGCAAGTATCAGTGCCAAAGGAGGTCGCGGAATTTCTGGAGCAGGATCGGAAGCGTGCGCAGGCCCAGGCCAGACAGGACAAAAGGCATCTGAGTAGAAGTGAGTTTGAAACGGTGCTGTCCAGCCATGTGTCAGCCGGGCGTCCGCTGGAGCAGTCTGTACTCTGGAACCTCCGTCTTGAAAATCTGCGGAAAGCCGTCGCGGAGTTGAGCGCTCAGGAGCAGGAGCTGATCTCTCTGCGCTATGACGGCGAGTTGTCCATGGAGGAGATCGGAAAGGTCTTTGGGATCTCCAAGATGGCGGTGTCAAAGCGGCTGAAAAAGCTTCACGAAAAGTTGAGGAGCTCTGTCACATGACAGGGCTCCTTAACTTTTTTCATTTTTCTGGTTTACAAATTTCCTCTCAGTGTCCTTAAAAAGACAGAGGGGCAAATTTTGAACTGGAGGAATGAAAATGGATAGACCCTTGACCTACATGGACGGCGAGACGCTGATAAATACGGTGCTGCCGCCCATCCGCTTTGTAATCTCCCAACTGCTCCCGCAGGGACTCCACGTCCTGGCGGGAGCGCCGAAGGTGGGGAAGTCGTGGCTGTCCCTGTGGCTCTGCCTTCAGGTGGCAAAGGGTGAGCCAGCATGGGAATTCTCCACTACCCAGGGCGACGTACTCTACCTCTGTCTGGAGGACAGCTACAGCCGCATCCAAAACCGTCTGCTGGATATCACGGACGACGCTCCGCCAAATCTGTTCTTCGCTACAATGTCGGAGAAGCTGCACAGTGGACTGGAGCAGCAGATCAAGCGCTTCCTGGCGGCACACCCTGACACAGTGCTTATCGTCATCGATACGCTCCAGCGTATCCGGGGCGGCGTCAACGACGCCAATCCCTATGCCAGCGACTACCGTGACCTGGGTATCCTCAAGGAACTGGCGGACAAGCACCGGATCGCCATTCTACTGATCCACCACCTGCGAAAGATGAATGATGACGACCCCATGAACATGATCTCCGGCACCACCGGGATCAGCGGCGCAACGGACACTAACTTCGTGCTCCGCAAAAGCAAACGCAGCTCCAACTCCGCCACGCTCTACTGCACAGGCCGGGACATTGAATACCGGGAGCTGTCGCTGGAGTTCGACAGCGCAGAGCACATCTGGAAGCTGACAGAGGACAATGTGGAGCAGCCGGCTCGTCCCCAGGATGAGCTGGTATTTTTTCTCTCTGAATTTCTGAATCAGCGGAAGTACTTTACGGGAACAGCGACGGAGCTGGCAGAGGCGCTGGACGAGTTCGCTGGTGAACAGTACAAACCCAACGTGCTGATGAAAAAGCTCCTACGCTGTCAGCAGGAGCTGCTGGAACAGGGCATCATCCTCTCCACCCGCCGAACCCATGACCGCAGAGAACTGACTCTGCGCGTCGGCTGCGTCAGCAATGACGGCAAAAATGATACAGGCCCCGTGTCAGATTTGCTGTCACAGCCGTCGCAGCTGTCACAGGAGAAGCCAGTGCCTCCAGAGTAGGAATGGGGACGGTGGGAGCGGAACACGCCCCTTGGGGCGTGGCAAGTTTCGCCTTTGTGGTACGGGCTGGGGCATTTGCCCCGCCCGCCCACTTCGGCAGAGCGGGCTAAGCCCGCACCCCTATCAAACGGAAGGAAGTCGTACAGTGGAGTTTTTGGAACCGTTCTACTCAGAGGAGGAGTGACCGATGGCAAAGAATCATTTTATCCGCGCCAGAGTAGCGGGCTGGGAGAAGTTTGTAATCTCGGAGAACGCCAGGAAAGCCCGGATGACCGAGAGCGAGTTTGTGCGCCGTGCGGCGTTGGAAAAAGACGTGGTGGTCATCGACGGTGCGGCGGAGCTGCTGACAGAACTGCGCCGCCAAGGCAACAACCTCAACCAGCTGACGGTGCTGGCCCGGCAGCGGCGGATCGAGCTGGTGGACTTCAAGCCCTTTATGGAGGTGTATCAGGACACATGGCGAGCGTTAAATTCGTTGCTGTCTCGTGGGGCTTAGGCGGCATCCTGGACTATGTGACCAACCGGGAAAAGACCACCGACTCCCTCATCACTGGTGTGAACTGTGTAGCGCAGACTGCGCGTGATGAGTTCGAAGCGGTGAAAAAGCAGTTCCATAAAACTGACGGCAGGGGCTACTACCACATCGTCCAGTCCTTCTCCCCGGACGATCCACTGGATTTTGAAACCGCCCATGAAATCGGCTTGAAGTTTGCGGAGTACTTCCAGGGCTATCAGTGTGTGGTGGCCACCCACATGAACACCGACCACACCCACAACCACATCATTATGAACTCGGTAAATTTTGAGACGGGTCGGAAGTTCCACCAGAGCGCCTGTGAGATGCAGCAGGTCAAGGAGTTCTCCAACCAACTGTGTCTGCAATACGGCCTGTCAATCACAGAAACGAAGGCCGACCCGAATCGGATCCCCGCCTGGAAAAAGAGGCTGCGGAAAGACATCAAGCGGGCGATGGAGCTGTGCTGTGACCGGGAGCAGTTCATCCGCTGTATGGAGGCATGGGGATACGGCGTGAAGTGGGAGGAGGGGCACAAGCACATCACCTACACCACCCCGGAGAATATGCGCTGCCGGGACAGCAAGCTCTTTGACCAGACGCTTCTGCGGGAGAACATGGAGCACTACTTTGCCATGGGCGGTCGTGAGTATCTGGAGAGCCGCCGGGAGTGGAGCGCACTCGGTGAGCCTGAGCCGACGCTGGACGACGCGGTCTGCGGACTGGCCTCCATCTTAGAGGCGCTGGCAGTAGGCGACAATGACCGGTTCCACCTGGAGACGCTCCACCATAGCGAGGATGAGATTGAACTGATCCTCAGACGGGGCGGAAAAATCGACCGTACTATTCAGTATGCGGTGGATGACGAGGACGAGGAATATGAACAGTACCATGGATTTTCCATGAGTATGTAGAGAGGAGAATGTAAAAATGTTTTTATTTGAGAATGACTTCAGGGCCAGTACCAAGACGATCCGCGGCGTGCGGTATATCACCGTCAGCTTCTACAGCGGCGACAAGGACATCTTTCAAAAGGTGGGCGGCCTGATCAAAAGCGACTTTTCTACCACTAAAATAGCCGAAATTACGAAGGAATCTTTGGTGGATGATGGTATAGCTATTGCGTAGTGTTTCGGGTATTGTGTGTCACAAAGGAGGCGAATTTTATGGCAATGGAAACAGCGTCTATTTACTGCAGGCTCAGTCAGGACGATGGTAGCGTCGGCGAGTCCGGGAGCATTCAGACGCAGGAGAACATTTGTCAAGGGGGATTTCGCCACAAAAAAGAAATTCTAAACAAATTAGGAATTGTCAATATATTTGATCCAAATATTTCTGTAATTCGTCAAAATTGTAATTGCTTTTAAATGCAGGACCTTCTTTGATTACAGATTCCCTACATTCTTTCTGAATATCTTCGACTATGGTTCCAAATCCTCCACCACCATGTGTGCAAAAAGGTATGATCGTTTTCCCTTTCAAATCCACTTTCCTTAAAAAGGAAAGTACCGGAGGAGCAAAAGACTTCAGCCAATTAGGTGATCCTATAAAAACAGTGTCGGTATCATTGATACTTTCTCCTCCTTCTAACAATGGAGGGCAATATCCTCTCTCTATTTCTTCTCTGACTTCTTTTACTGCTGTATTATACGAAAATGAATATGGGTTTTTGGGCTTTAGTTCTCTTAAATCGCCGCCTACGATCAATGCAATATCTTCTGCTAACCTTTTTGTCGTTCCAGAATAGGAATAATAAACGATTAGTGGTCTCATTTCAATCCTCCAAATAAGTTCTCATTCATCGAATAGAGTATACCATCAATGCTGACGACATTCAACCCACATCTATAACCACTGATGGTACTAGCAAGCAATGCCCCGGTATATACCCGGCACAGCTTGTTGGTGGCCGATGGCCCCCAAGCCCCGGTAATCGGCGCGGCTGCGTCTGATGCACAAGCCGCCGTTGGCGTCTGCTGGTATATACACCGGCAGGAGAGGACACCCCGGCGGAGCCGTCCCCGGAGGGCGCACGATGGCCGCAGGCCCATACCACCACCAGCCAGCGGCGGTGGTGAGTAAGTGCGCTCTTCGAGAGGGCCGACAAAGAGAACGGAGCGCCCAGGTCATCCCCGGACACTCCCGCTTCGGTTCTCTCCTGCTGGTCGATCACCGCCTCTCCAGCCTGCGCCATTCTGCCACAAATGAATCTCAGTCAATGTAATGTAGTGGTCTGGTGAAACCACCCTTTATACATTACATCTCAGAAAACCCTGCTCACCCAGTACTGCAAGGAACACCGTATTAAAATTGGTGACTGTTACTGTGATGACGGATGGAGCGGTACCAACTTCGACCGCCCGAATTTCAAGCGAATGATCGACGATATTGAGCTGGACAAGGTCAACATAGTCATCGTGAAAGACCTCTCCCGGTTCGGGAGAGAGTACGCCCAGATGGGAATGTACATCGAGCACTACTTTGAGGAGAAGGGGGTGCGGTTCATCTCGGTAGCGGAAAATATCGACTCAAAGAACGGGATTGACAATCTGGTACTGCCCTTCACCAATGTGATCAATTCCTTCTATGCCCGGCAGGCGTCCAGCAAAACCAAAGCCGCACACCAGGCCCGTGCCAAGTCTGGGATGTATCTGGGCAGCCATGCTCCCTTCGGATATGCGAAAGACCCCAACGACCGCCACCATCTGATTGTAGATCCGCCTGCCGCCGAAGTGGTACGGGAGATTTTCCAGATGTCCGCTGACGGCGTGGGCTATGTGCGGATGACCAAGATTTTACGGTCAAGGGGTGTGCTGAATCCCCAGGCATACTTCAATCAGAACAACCCAGACTACTACAAGAACAGCGACTACTGGCGCAAGCCCTACGACTGGCACGCCACCTCCATTCGGGTCATTCTGAATAACCCGGTATATTGGGGCAAGGTAGTCTTTGGCCGCAGCAAGACCAAGGGCTTCTTTGATAAGCGCCGGGTAGAGACACCAGAGGAGGCGTGGATCGTCACCGAGAATGCCCATGAGCCGCTGATCTGTCAGGAGTTGTGGGATACCGTCCACCAGATGATGAAAGCTAAGCGGCGAGAGAACTCCAGCGGCGAGGTCCAGTACTTCACAGGGCTTGTAAAATGCGCCGACTGCGGCTCCTCCCTGAATGTCAGCTACGATAAAAAGCGTGGGCGGTACACCGGCTTCTCCTGCTGGGTGTATAAGAACTACGGCAAGGAGCGGTGTACCTCCCACGCCATCGGGTGGAAGACACTGAATCAACTGGTGCTGGAGGACATCCGCCGCAATGCTCAGGTGGCAAGCCTGGCAGCGGAGGACTATATGAATATGCTGGTGTCCATGAAAACAGAGAAAAAGTCCCAGGAGATCAATCGCTGTAAGCGGGAGCTAAAAAAGGTGGAGAAACGCCTGGGCGAGTTGGAAAAGATACTGAACAAGCTTTACGAGGACGCCGCACTGGAGCGGATCAGCGAGGAGCGGTATCAGTCCATGGCTGCCAGCTATGAACAGGAGCAGGAGGCCTTAAAAGGCCAGCGTGAGGCCCTTTTGACGGAGATCACTCAAGGCGAGGGGGTCTACAAAAATGTAGAGCGCTTCCTGCCACTCATCCAAAAGTACATGGATATTACAGAGCTGAACGCCCACATCCTCAATGAGCTGATTGAGAAAATTGTGGTGCATGAGAAACAGATAGACGAGGACGGAATCAAAAGTCAAGAGATAGATATTTACTACAAATTTATCGGGTATGTCAATATGAGGGAATTGCTGGAGAATGGTGTGTGGTGCGGGCAGGATACTATAGAAGAGAGGCAGAAACCAGTACTGATAAAACCGGCATAGTATAAGGCAGTGTGAGTCAATTCCACAATACTCACCAGCCCAACGTCAAACCAAGCTCTGACGTTGGGCTTATCTGACAATCAAAAATTCCATTCATCAGTCACTTATTTTTATATAAAACTTCTCTTGTAAATCTGGTGAAAGGAGCTATGATAATTCTGCAATTATTCCATATATGCGGGGAGGAATCATTAATGTCCTATCATTATTTGTTGGATTTGGCCTTGATTTTATTGAGCACCAAGCTGCTGGGTATTGCCACAGGAAAATTTCAAATGCCCAGGGTAGTGGGAGCGCTGCTGGCCGGACTGATCTTGGGGCCCGCAGTGCTGAACATACTTACAGAGACTGCGTTCCTTTCCCAGTTGAGTGAGCTGGGCGTGATCGTGATTCTTTTTACCGCCGGAATGGGCACCGACCTGCGGGAGCTGCGGAGCGCCGGAAAAGCGGGCTTTCTGGTGGCGCTGTGCGGCGTACTGGTGCCCATGCTGATGGGTACGGGCTTTGGCTGGATGGCGGGGAAGCTGGGCTGGCTGCCGGACAACACCCTGCTGGAAAACATTTTCCTGGGTACTGTACTGACCGCCACCTCTGTGAGCATCACGGTAGAGACCCTCAAGGAGCTGGGCCGCTTGGATACCCATGTCGGCAGTACGATCCTGGCCGCCGCCCTCATTGATGATGTGCTGGGCCTGGTGGCCCTGACAGTGGTGGCCAGCATGGCGGGAGACGGGAGCGGCTTGCTGCTGGTGCTATTGAAGATCACCCTGTTTTTTGTCTTTGCCATTGCCGCGGCCTGTGGAGGCATCTGGCTGTTTCGCCGGATGATCGCCCTGGCCCACCAGAAAAATCTCCGGCGCTACCCGGTCTTTGCTTTTGTGCTCTGCCTGCTGCTGGCCTACTGTGCGGAGGAGTTTTTCGGCGTGGCCGATATTATTGGCGCCTTTGCCGCCGGACTGGTGGTAGCCTGCACCCCCAAGGCCGATTACATCCGCTCGAAATTTGAACCCCTGAGCTATCTGCTGCTGACGCCGGTGTTTTTCGCGGGGATCGGAATCAAAGTGGAGCTGCCCCAGCTGAACGGAAGTCTGATTACGTTCTCCCTGCTGCTGCTGGCCGTGGCGATTTTGTCCAAAGTGGTCGGCTGCGGTCTGGGGGCCAGACTGTGCGGCTTTGATGGGGCGGAATGTCTTCAGGTAGGCGCCGGCATGGCCTGCCGGGGTGAGGTGGCCTTGATCGTGGCTAACCGGGGGCTGTCTATGGGAGTGCTCAGCCAGGCCATGATGACCCCTATCGTCATTACCGTGGTAGGCTGTGCGGTTCTGACGCCGGTCCTGCTGAAGCTGTGCTTCAGCGGGCAAGCCAAGGGAGCCGCGGCCAGCAGTACTCTTGCCGACCGCTACCATAAGGCTGAGCAGCTGGAGCCGATGCCCGATGAAATGTTGGGAAAGAGACTGTTTCACTAATTCGCTAAAATCTCTTGACAGCCGGAGCAGACCGCGCTATAATGCCCACATAAACCAATGACGCAGAAAAAAGTCAGGTCAGTTTCGTTACAGCGAGGAAGGGACGGTGTAAGCCTTCCACGGAGCCCTGAGTAATATGGTCTGCGGAGGGCGGCTCTAAATGGGCCGACGGTTGGACGGACGTTACCCGTCGGGGATATGCTGGTATCCCGCTGAGGGGCCTGTAGATGGGCCTGAATCAAGGTGGCACCGCGGAGTAATTGTATTATTTCGCCCTTGACCAAACAAAACCGTTTGGTCAAGGGCGTTTTTCTTTGTCCAAACGCAGGGAGGAATTGTAATGGAACATCGGAAGGTAGTCATCATCGGAGCGGGCCATGTGGGAAGCCACTGCGCCTACGCGCTGGCCTCAGCCGGGGACTGCGAGGAGATCGTCCTGGTGGATCTTTTGCCGGAAAAGGCGGCAGCCCAGGCCCTGGACGTGGCCGACAGCGCCAGCTTCATGGACCACGCCGTCACCGTCCGGGCCGGGGGATACGGCGAGTGTAAGGACGCCGCCCTGGTGGTGATAGCCATCGGGGAGCCCCGGCTGCCCGGCCAGACCCGACTGGACCTGCTGGGCCGATCCGTGGAGCTGCTGAAAACCCTGGCAAACGAGTTGAAACCGCTCAGGCTTACCTGCCCGGTGGTGACCATCACCAACCCCGCCGATATTGTGGCCGACTGGCTGCGCCGGGCGCTGGAGCTGGAGCGATGGCAGTGCTTCAGCACAGGCACCTTGCTGGACACTGCCCGGCTGGTGCGGTGCGTCAGCCAGGGGGCGGGGGTGGACCGGCGGAGCGTCTCCGCCTTCTGCCTGGGGGAACACGGCGACTCCTCCATGGTCCCCTTCTCCGCTGTCACCGTGGGAGGCGTTCCCTTCAAGGAACTGGGGCTGTCCAGGGAGGACATCCTGTCCCAGACCCACCAGGCGGGGATGGACATCATCGAGGGTAAGGGCTCCACGGAGTTCGGCATTGGCCGGGCTCTGGCGGAGCTGGCCCGGTGCATCCTCCGGGACGAAAAGCGCATCCTGCCCGTCTCCGTCCTGCTGGAGGGGGAGTACGGCCAGACCGGCATCCACTGCGGCGTCCCCTGCCGCATCGGCCGCTCCGGCGTGGAGAAAGTCGTCCAGCTGGAGCTCACCCAGGAGGAACAGCGCCGGCTGAACGCCTCCTGCCAGGTTATCAAACAACACATCGACATGGCGGCGGCCCTTTGACCGCCCACATTTAGGAGGAATTTATTATGAAAAAACTGATTTCTGTCATTCTGTCCGCTATGATACTGACCACCACTCTCACCGCCTGCGGCGGCAATCCCAAACCCCCCACAGGCAGTGCCAACGGAGGCGAAAAGGACGCCTATAAAATCACCATCGTTCAGCCCATGAGCCACACCTCCCTGGACCAGATCCGGGACACCATCGTGGCGGAGCTGGGAAATTCCGGTGAGAACATTGTCATTGACACCAAAAACGCCAACAGCGACTCCACCGCCCTGAGTACGATCCTGGAGAACTGCAAGGCCGAGGGGGTGGACCTGGTGATCCCCATCGCCACCTCTACCGCCCAGTCCGCCAAGGCGGTCTTCGACGGGACCGGCACCCCCATCGTCTTCGCCGCCGTCTCCGATCCCGCCGCCGCCGGCCTCACCGGGGAGGACTGCCAGAACATCACCGGTGTGTCCAACAACATCCCCGCCGCCGAGATCGTGAAGCTGATTTTCAACTTCCAGCCCGACTGCCAGAAGATCGGTTTCCTGTACACCTCCAGCGAGGCCAACTCTGTGTCCACCATCGCCGCCGCCAAAGCCTACTGTGACCAGGAGCACATTGCCTATGAGGAGGTGTCCATCGCCAATCTGTCGGAGCTCCAGACCGCAGCCGAAACCCTGATCTCCCGGGGGGTAGACGCCCTCTACACCGGCAACGACAATACCATCGCCTCCGCCATGGCCACCTACACCGATGCGGCCTACGCCGCCGGTATCCCCGTCTACTGTGGGGCAGATTCCATGGTGGCCAACGGCGGCTTTGCCACCATCGGGGTCAACTACGTCCAGTTGGGCCGGTAGGCGGCCGCTATGGCCCTGAAAATCGTGGAGGGAACCGCCCCCGACGATCTGCCCTATGAGACCCTCAGCGACTACGCCAAGTTTGTCAACCTCCAGGCCGCCGGTCGCTTTGGGGCCAGCTTCCCGGAATCTGCTTATGAGGGCTACGATGTCCTGGTAGAGGCCGATGGCACCAGCCACTTCGGCAAGTAGGGGCCGCCGCCTTCGGCGGCCCGCCGGAGCGAGAGGCTTTCAAAAAATGGGGGGCGGCGTATTCGCCGCCCCCGCAGAAATGGATGTGATCTTGTGGTTTACTACAGTATGCTCGTCTCCGCCCTGAGTCAGGGTCTGCTCTACGCCCCAATGGCTCTGGGTGTGTTCATCACCTTCCGCATTTTGAAGACCCCAGACCTGACGGTGGACGGCAGCTTCGTCTTCGGCATGACTGCCTGTGCCGCAGTTACTATTGCAGGCCACCCGGTGCTGGCCCTGTTTGTGGGGGCAGCCGCCGGCGCGCTGGCTGGGTTCTTCACCGCCCTGCTCCAGACCAGGCTGGAGGTGGAGCCCATCCTCTCCGGCATCCTGGTGGCGGCGGGGCTGTACACCGTCAACTACACTGTGCTGGGCGGGCAGTCCAACCTGTACCTCCAGTATGACACAGTGAACGCCGCCGGTTCCCCGGTGAAGGAGGCCAGCCCCACCGTCTACAAGAGCTTTTCCGCCCTCTTCTCGGGGGTAGACAGTCCTTTTCTGGACGGGAACGCCCAGGTGCTTCTTCTGACCCTGGTCATTGTGGTCCTGCTCACCGCCGCTCTGGGGGTATTTTTCTTCACCCGCCCCGGAATGGCCATCCGGGCCACTGGGGACAATGAGGAGATGGTCCGGGCCTCCTCCATCAACGCCGACCTGGCCCGCACCGCCGGAGTGATGCTGGCCAACAGTCTGGTGGCCCTGTCAGGGGCCCTGCTGTGCCAGCAGCAGCGGTACGCCGACCTGAACTGTGGCAGCAGTATGCTGGTGATGGGGCTGGCCTCGGTAATCATCGGCCAGGTTCTCTTCGGGGACCGTGGGATCGTGGGGGGCCTGATCTCCGCTGTGGGCGGCTCTCTGGTGTACCGGGTGGTGATCCAGGCGGCTTATAAGGTCAACATGCCCAGCTATACTGTCAAGCTGCTGTCCACCCTCATTGTGGTGTGCGCCCTGGCGGTACCCCTTATCAAGCGGAAGCTGGCCAGTACTGGAAAGGGGGCGGCGGCATGAGCAGCGTTCCTCTCTCCGTCCAACAGCTGACCAAGCGCTTTGAGGCGGGCACCGTTAACGAGAAGCTGGCTCTGGACGGCCTGTCCTTGGAGGTGCCGGCGGGTCAGTTTGTCACCGTTCTGGGCTCCAACGGCTCGGGCAAATCTACCCTGTTCAACGCCATTTTGGGAAAAATCTTCCCGGACAGCGGCAAAATTCTCTTGGGGGAGGAGGACGTCACCCGGCAGAAGGACTACAGGCGGGCGCTGAACATCGGCTGTCTCTACCAGAACCCCCTGCGGGGCACCGCCCCCAGCATGACCATCGAGGAGAATCTGGCCCTGGCCTATACCCGAAAGGCCAGCCGCTCCTTCTTCGCGGTGAACCGCCGGGACAACGCCTATTTCCGGGACCTGCTGGCCACCCTGGGCATGGGACTGGAGGACCGGATGAAGACCAAGATGGGCCTGCTGTCCGGGGGACAGCGGCAGGCGGCCTCCCTGCTGATGGCCACGGTGGCCCAGCCCAAGCTGCTTCTGCTGGACGAGCACACCGCCGCCCTGGACCCGGGGGCGGCGGAGAAGGTGATGGAGATCACCGGAGAGATCGTGGTCCGAGACAAAATCACCACCCTGATGATCACCCACGACATGGACTATGCCCTGTCCATGGGCAGCCGAACGATTATGCTGGATTCGGGAAAAATCGTCTTGGACCTCTCAGGTACCGATTGGCAGGCTATGACTGCCGGAGCGCTGGCGGAGCGGTTTTATACCCGGTCCAAAAAGCGGTGAGCCATATGTGCACATCGCACCGAATGATACAAATAGGGAGAGAGGGGTTGTCATGGAGCTGCGCACCTTACGCTACTTTACTGTCGTGGCCCGGGAGCTGAACATCACCCGGGCGGCGGAAAAGCTGAACATGAGCCAGCCGCCCCTGAGCAACCAGATCAAGGCCCTGGAGGAGGAGCTGGGCGTTCAGCTTTTTATCCGGGGCAAGCGGCACCTGGAGCTCACCGAGGAGGGGGCCCTCCTGCTGCGCCGGGCGGTCCAGATGCAGGAGCTGGCCGACAAGACCCGGCAGGAGCTTGCCAGCCTGCGGGAGGGGATGACGGGCACCATCTATCTGAGCATGGTGGAGGGCCGGGCCCCCTTCCTGGCCGCCCAATGGATTGCCGGCTTCCGGGAGGAGTTCCCCCTGGTGCGGTACAACCTGTGGAACGGCAGCAGCGACGATGTGCTGGACCGGCTGCGCAAGGGGCTGGCCGACCTGGCCGTCATCGCCGCCCCCTACGACACCGAGCACCTGGAGGGCTTCCCAGTGGGCCAGGAGCCCTGGGCCGCCATGCTCCACCCGGACCATCCCTTGGCCAAAGAGCCGGGAGACACCATCCCCCTGTCCAGCCTGGTGGGCGAGCCCCTCATCGTCCCCAGCCGCAAATCCCGGATCGAGTCCATCCGCCGCTGGTTCGGGGAGATCGGGGCGGAACCCCAAATTCTCTGCGAGATGTCCAACTATATGGACGCGGCGGCCCTGAGCAGCCAGGGGGTGGGGGTCAGCATCTTCCCTCAGACGGTCGGGGTATCCAACGGGCTGGTGGTGTCCAAGGTGGTCACCCAGCCCGCCCGGCAGGCGGAATATATCCTGGTCTGGAACAAGGGGCAGGCGCCCACAGGGCTGACCCGGGAGTTTATCCACTATGTTCAGGACTGCTTGGAGGAGCGCCAGACAAAGGCATAACAGCAGACAGCCCCCGCGCCGCTGCGCGGGGGCTTATCATATCCAAACGATATGGTAACTGCAATGATATATGTATTTCCTTTTTTCTTAAAGCTGTGTTAGGATAAGAGCATCCAAGGGAGATGCAAAGAAAACCAAATCAAATTACAAGAAAGTGGAGGAACTGACCATGAAAAAGACATTCCTTGAGAAGCTGTCCAACCTGCTGACCGGCTACTATAAGTCGTTCTCCATGGACTTTTAGCCGGGATATCCAGACAAACAGAAGGAGGAATTGAGAATGAAAAAGCTGGCTGACTTCCTGTCGGAGTACTATGGGACCTTTTCCCGCTAAGACTGCCCTCTCCAATCTTTGAGTGATCCATCCATCACCGAAGCCAACGCCCGGCCAGCGGAAACGCTGGCCGGGCACATTCCTGCCTGCTTTCTATGGATGCCCGGAAGAAGCGCTTTGAGCAGAAGCTGTCAGAAAAGCGGAGCTAGACATTGCTCACTTCCTGTTTCAGCCAGAATAGAGCTGACTCTACATATAAACTGGCGGCGATGGGCAGGCACCGCTCGTCAATATCAAAGCCGGGGGTATGGTGAGCCATCTGTGAGCCTGGAACGGCTTCGCTTCCGCTGCCCACAAAGGCGTAGACCCCGGGGACGGCGGCAATAATCTCTGCCATATCGTCCCCGCCCAGGGAGAGGGCCTTGGCCACCAGGTTCCCCTTCCCCACTGCCTTCTCGATAACGGGGGCGGTCTCAGCGTAGACTCTGGCATCATTAATCAGCGCCCGGGTGAAGGGCTCGGTCTCAATTTCGGCCGTGGTGTTGTACAGGGCGGCCACGCTCCGGGCGGTGTCCACAATTTTACCGTTGAGCGTGGCTCTGGTCTCTTCGGAGAAGCAGCGGACAGTGCCCTCAATCACCGCCTCCTTGGCCACAATGTTGTAGCCCTCCCCGGAGCGGAGCACCCCCACCCCGATAAGGGCGGGGTCGGTGGGGCTTTTCAGCCGACCCACTAGGCCCTGGAGAGCTGTTACGATCTGTGCGGCAGCGTAGAGGGCGTCTGCCCCCAGCTCCGGGGTGGAGACATGGGCGCTCTTCCCCTGGATACGGATGGTGAAGTGATCCACTGAGGCGTTTTCCGCCCCCGGATTCATAGCCACCTGCCCCACCGGCAGATTGGACTGCATATGAATGCCAAAGGAGCGGTCCGCCCCCTTCAGCGCGCCGTCCCGGATGAAGAGAATCGCCCCCCTGCCATACTCCTCTCCGGGCTGAAATACCAGGGCAATCTCCCCGGCAAAGGTATCCTCCAGCTGCTTCAGCACACGTGCCGCCCCCAGAAGGGCGGCTGTGTGGGCGTCGTGGCCGCAGGCGTGCATGACCCCGGGGCACTGGGATGCGTAGGGGACGGTCTTCTCGTCCCGGATGGGCAGGGCGTCGGTGTCTGCCCGCAGGACAATCTTTTTCCCCGGCCCCCGCCTGCCCTGGATGGTCCCAAGTACGCCGGTTCCGCCCACCCGGCGTGTGGGGACGCCGATGGCGGCCAGCTCCTCCTCGATACGCCGGGCGGTCTCAAACTCCTTCATACTAAGCTCCGGGTGACTGTGGAACCAGCGGCGCAGGGATATGATGTAATCTCGGTCCTGGTCAATCAGCGGATGGATTGCCATATTGCTTCACCTCAAGTTTATGATTTGTTCCCGCCCCCTTCCTCGAGGGCGGGAACAGTTTTTAAAACGCGGGAATGTAGGTGCCCTGGTAGATATCTCGGATGGCCTGGGCTGTCTCATCAGACTGGTAGGCGGCCAGTACCTTTTTGTATACCTCATTGTCCAAATCGGCGGTGCGGCAGACAATGATGTTAATGTAAGGATTGTCGCTGCCGGGCTCCACCTGCTCGGTGTAGACAGCATCCTCAATTTTTAAGCCGTTGTCGATGGCATGGGCCCCGTTGACAAAGGCGGCGGCCACGTCGGGCAGAAGGCTGGCGGTGTTAGAGGCCTCCACCTCCACAAACTCCAGCTTCAGGGGGTTGGCGGTGATGTCCTTCAGCTCTGGCACATATCCGGCGGCAGGGTCCACCTCCAGCAGGCCGGCGGATTCCAGAATCTTGAAGCAGCGCCCTTCGTTAGTGGGGTCGCTGGGGATGGCGATCTTGTCCCCCTCCTTCAATTCGCTCACATCGGTAATTTTGTCAGAGTACAGGGACAGAGGGGCCACGATGGTGTCGCCCAAGATGGCAATGCTGTAGCCCAAGTCGTCGGTCTCCTTCTGGAGATAGGCCTTGTGCTGGAAGGCGTTCAGGTCGATCTCCCCGGCGTCCAGGGCGTTGTTGGGCAGCTTGTACTCGGCAAACTCCACCAGCTCCACCTTGATGTTATCCTTGGCCAGCAGCTCGTTCACTGTGTCCCACTGTTGATTATTGGCCCCCACTACCCCCACCTTGACCACAATGGGTTCAGCGCTATTGCTGCCGCTTCCGGAAGTGGAGCCGGGGGTGGAATTGGAAACAGGGCTGGAGCTGCCGCTATTTCCGCCACAGGCAGCCAGGGCCAGGACCAGGGCCGCAGCCAGTGCGAGAGACAATACGTGCTTCTTTTTCATGTTAAGTTCCTCCTTATAATGGGCAGATATTCCATTATCCCGGTTCAAAGGCGGGAGAACAGACAAGATCAGTGGGCCGCTTTTTTGGCGATATAGCTGCCCGCGGCCTGGACAATGCTTACCAGAATCACAATGATGAGGATGACCGTCCAGGTAATCTGGGGCATATTTTTGCTGTGGCCGTACATAATAGCGAAGTTGCCCAGACCGCCGGCCCCCAGAGTGCCGGCGATGGCGGTGAAGTTGATAAGAGAGACCAGCGTGATGGTCACCCCCCGGGTTATGCCGGGGACAGCCTCCTTCAAATACACCCGCCAGATGATCTCCCAGGGGGAGGAGCCCATAGCTTGGGCCGCCTCGATGAGGCCGGCTGGGACCTCGGCCAGGGCGCCCTCCACCTGCCGTCCCAGGAAGGGGATGGTGCCGAAGACCAGGGGGATGATAGCGCCCCGGACACCGATGGCGGTGCCCACCACCAAACGGCTCAGGCTCAGCAGCACCATAGCCAGCAGGATGAAGGGGATGGAGCGGAAGAAGTCGCAGATGCGGCTCAGGATGAAATTCACCGGCCTGTTTTGCAGAATGCCCCCCTTTCTGGTGGTGAACAGGAGCACTCCAAAGGGGATGCCCAGCACCAGAGAGATGACCCCAGAGATAGAAACCATCTGAAGGGTCTCCCAGAAGGCCCGCCACAGCTGGTCTGACCGGGCCGCCACGTCTGGGATAATCAGGTTCAGCAGGTCAGCCATGGGAAATCACCTCCACCAGTACATTTCGCTGGGATAAATAGCCGGTCGCTGCGGTCACTTTGTCGTGGCCGCCCCCGGCGATCACCACCAGGCCTCCCAAGGGATTGCCGTCGATAAGTTCGATATTTCCAAAGAGGATATTGATATCCAGCTCAAAATGCCGGGACAGGGTGGAGATCAGCGCCTCGGAGGTACTGCGCTTCAGGTAGTTCAGCCGGAGCAGATAGTCGCCTGGATTCAGCTTGATGGGCCGGGCGGGGTCGTCCAGCAGCTCCTGAATATGAGAGAGGTTAGAGGCGCTGTCCACAAACCGCCGGGTAATGGCCTGCTGGGGAGAGGCAAAGATCTGGAATACGTCTCCCTGCTCCACCACCCGGCCGTCCTCCATCACATACACCTGATGACAGATTTCTTTCACGACCTGCATCTCGTGGGTGATGACCACGATGGTGATGCCCAGGGCGCGGTTGACCTCCTTCAGAAGCCGGAGGATGGACTGGGTGGTCTCCGGGTCCAGGGCGCTGGTGGCCTCGTCGCTGAGAAGGACCTCCGGATCATTGGCCAGAGCCCTGGCGATAGCTACCCGCTGCTTCTGGCCGCCGGACAGCTGAGAGGGGTAGGCATTGGCTTTGTCCGTCAGCCCCACCAGGTCCAGCAGAGACCTCACCTTCTCCTCAATCTCCTTTCTGCTTCTCCCGCTCCCCCGAAGGGGGTAGGCCACATTTCCGTATACCGTCCGGGAGGCGAAGAGATTGAAGTGCTGAAAGATCATGCCGATCTTTTTCCGCTTCTCCCGCAGCTGTTTTTCGTTTAGGGCGGTCAATTCCGCATCGCCGACAACGACCTTCCCCTCGGTGGGCCGCTCCAGCAGGTTGATGCACCGGGCCAGGGTGGACTTGCCCGCCCCGGAGAAGCCGATGATTCCGGCAACAGCTCCCTTTTCAATGTGCAAACTGACGTCCTTTACTGCGTCCACCGCCTGCTTTCCCGCCTCAAACCGTTTTGAGACATGCTCCAATCGAATCATGTGTTTTCCTCTTTTCCTTTGGCGTGTCCAAAGGATAGCACAAAACCCGCCCCGGGTGTTAATACCCAAAATCAGGGGCGGGTCATAGGATAAAACTATAGCAGAATTGAAATCACAGCAGGATGGATTTTCGTACCTCTTGGAGATACAGCTCTCCCAGCCGGCTGGGAGGACTGCCCCGGCGCTGGATATAGCCGATGTGCATGACGCCCCCCTCCGCCAGGGGAATAGTGGTGTACTCCGAACCGTTGAGGGGGCGGCAGATGATGCCGGAGCACAGGGTATAGCCGTTGAGCCCCTTCATCAGGTTGAGCACTGTGGCCCGGTCATCTACCCGGATGAGCTGGCGGTATTGGTAGGTGCTCATTACCTCCTCAGAGAGAAACAGGGAGTTCTGCTTCCCCAGCTCAAAGGCGATGCAGGGATAGGGCTCCAGATCGGACATGGTCAGCCGGTCCCGGCCGGCCAGGGGATGCTCCCCCCAGAGGTAGACGCAGGTGGAGCAGTCCCGCAGGGGATGGAATTCCAAATTGTTCTCCTCAAAGAGCTTGGTCAGATACTTTTCATTGAACTCGTCCAGATACAGAATGCCCAGCTCGCTTTTGTAGTCACGGACGTTTTCAATACACTCATAGGTTCGGGTCTCCAGGATGGAGAACTCATACTCCTCCATCCCCACTTGGCGCACCATCTCCACAAAGGCGTTAACGGCGAATGTGTAATGCTGAGTGGAGACAGAGAACTTTTTCCTGGACCGGCCAGCCACAAAGCGGTCCTCCAACAGGGCATACTGCTCGCAGACCTGACGGGCGTAGTTGAGAAACTCCTCTCCCTCCGCTGTGATGGTGACCCCCCGGTTGGACCGGCGGAACAGCTCAAAGCCGATCTCCTCCTCCAGCTCCCTCACGGCGCTGGACAGGCTGGGCTGGGAGAGATACAGGTTTTTGGCGGCGGAATTGACAGAGCCGCTGTCCGCGATGGCAATGACATATTTCAGCTGCTGAAGCGTCATGGTTCTTTTCCCCCTTATTTTTGAGTTTGACTCCCCTGAGGTTCCCAAAAATCTGTTGGGAGTCGAAGTATGTACCAGATCTTTGTGGAAATTGTCATAGTAGGCTTTTCTAAATTTTACAAACTATACCACAATATTGATATGATTTCAAGGATTCTCTATATTCCTATTGACAAAGTAGGTTTATTGGTTTATGATGGTGCCAATTCAAAAGAAAGGAGGCTTTTTCGAATGGAGAAAACGGAATCTCTGCGCCGACGCGCTCCTGTGCGCTGGCTGACCGTGACCGCTGTGTTTATGGCGATGAATATCGCCCTCAGCTCCTTTGGAATGCCGGTGCCGGGCGGGCACCTCTATCTCAATGATATTGTCATCTGTACCGCCGCCATTTTGCTGGACCCTGTCGGCGCGTTTGCAGTGGGCGGACTGGGCGCGTTCCTGGGGGATATGTTCTTCTACCCGGCGCCCATGTTTGTTTCGCTGGTGACTCACGGACTCCAGGCCGCCGTCATTTCTCTCTGTGCCCACAGCCTTTCTAAAAACCGATTCGGCGGAGCTGTGCTGGGCGTGACCCTTGGGGCCGTTATCATGGTGGTGGGCTACTCTCTGGGCAGGGCCTTTGTATACAGCACACCTGAGTATGCGATCTTAAAGCTGCCCTTCCAAATCCTGCAAGCCGTTGTGGGTGCTGTCTGCGGCATCGTGATCTGTTTCCCTTGCCGCCTGACAAAAACCTGGGATCAGTGGTGCCAAACCGGCTCCGTTTAGAAAACTCTTTTTGCAAATGAAAGAAGGTCATAATATGTCCAATATCTACACATCCGCCGACCAGCTGATCGGCAAAACACCCCTACTGGAGCTGACCCACATCGAGAAAGAGGCGGAGCTGAAGGCCCGCCTCCTGGCCAAGCTGGAGTATTTCAACCCCGCCGGGTCGGTAAAGGACCGCATCGCCAAGGCCATGATCGACGAGGCCGAGGCCAGCGGCAGGCTGAAGCCCGGCTCCACCATCATCGAGCCCACTTCGGGTAACACCGGGATCGGGCTGGCCTCGGTGGCCGCCGCCCGGGGTTACCGCATCATCATCACCATGCCGGAGACCATGAGCGTGGAGCGCCGCCAGTTGATGAAGGCCTACGGTGCGGAGCTGGTACTCACCGAGGGGGCCAAGGGGATGAAAGGGGCCATCGCCAAGGCGGAGGAGCTGGCTCAGGAGATTCCCAACAGCTTTATCCCGGGCCAGTTTGTCAACCTCGCCAACCCCGCCGCCCACCGGGCTACTACCGGTCCGGAAATCTGGGCAGACACCGATGGGCAGGTGGACATCTTCGTGGCCGGCGTGGGTACCGGCGGCACCATCACCGGCGTGGGCCAGTACCTCAAGGAGCAAAACCCGGCGGTGAAGGTGGTGGCGGTAGAGCCCAAGGACTCCCCTGTCCTCAGTGAGGGCCGCTCCGGGTCCCACAAAATCCAGGGCATCGGCGCGGGCTTTGTGCCGGAGGTGCTGGACACCGCCGTCTACGACGAGATTATCCCCGTGTCCAACGAGGACGCCTTTGCCGCCGGACGGCTGGTGGGCCGCAAGGAGGGCGTGCTGGTGGGTATCTCCTCCGGGGCCGCGCTCCATGCGGCAATCCAGCTGGCAAAGCGGCCCGAAAACGCGGGCAAGACCATCGTGGCTCTGCTCCCGGACACCGGCGACCGCTACCTGTCCACACCGCTCTTTGCAGACTGAGTATAGAGCGAACACGCCGGTGAATACGCCGGCGTGTTTCCGTTCGGAAAGGATTTTTATGATTTACGCGGACAATGCGGCCACCACAAAGATGAGCGGGGCCGCCATGAACGCCATGCTGAACTGCATGGAAGAGACCTGGGGCAATCCCTCCAGCCTGTACGGTCTGGGCCAGCGGGCCAAGGAAGCCCTGGAGGAGGCCCGGGAGCGGATTGCCGCCTGCATCGGGGCCTCCCCCAAGGAGATCATCTTCACCTCCGGAGGAAGTGAGGCGGATAACCAGGCCATCCGCTCTACCGCCCTGCAGGGAGCGCGAAAGGGGAAATGGCACATCGTCTCCACCACCTTTGAGCACCACGCCGTCCTGCACACCCTGAAAAAGTTAGAGGATGAGGGTTTTGAGGTGGAGCTTCTTCCCGTGGGAGAGCTGGGAACCGTCACCGCCCAACAAGTGGCGGAGGCTATCCGGGAGGACACCGCCTTGGTGACCATTATGTACGCCAACAACGAGATTGGTTCCGTCCTGCCCATCGCCGAGATCAGTTCGGTGTGCCGGGAGCGGGGCGTCCCCTTCCACACCGACGCGGTGCAGGCGGCGGGCCATCTGCCCATTGACGTGAGAGCCCAGAACATCGACCTGCTGTCCCTCTCCGCCCACAAGTTCCACGGTCCCAAGGGGGGTGGGGTGCTGTACGCCCGGCAGGGGATACCGCTGTCCAGCCTCATTGAGGGCGGCGCCCAGGAGCGGGGCAGGCGTGCTGGGACAGAGAACGTCCCGGCCATTGTGGGCATGACAGTAGCCCTGGAGGAGTCCTGCGCCCACATGGACGAGAACGCCGCGAAGGTATCCGCCCTGCGGGACAGGCTCATCGGGGGACTCTCCCGGATTTCCCACTCCGCCCTCAACGGCGACCCGGTGAACCGGCTCCCCGGCAATGTGAACTTCTGCTTTGAGGGCATCGAGGGGGAGAGCCTGCTCCTGCTGCTGGACGATCGGGGCATCTGCGCCTCCTCCGGGTCCGCCTGTACCTCCGGCTCCCTGGACCCCAGCCACGTTCTGCTGGCCATCGGCCGGCCTCACGAGGTGGCCCACGGCTCCCTGCGGCTGTCTCTCTGTGAGGAAAACACCGAGGCCGACGTGGAGGCGATCTTGAAGGCCGTCCCGGAGATCGTGGGCTATCTGCGCAATATGTCCCCGCTGTGGAAGGATAAGGTCAGTGGGAAGAAAGAATTTGTCCTGTGAGGAGGTTTTTATATGGCGCTCTATAGCGAAAAGGTAATGGACCACTTCCGCAATCCCCGGAATGTGGGCCTGATTGAGGACGCGGATGGTGTGGGTGAAGTGGGCAACGCCGTCTGTGGGGATATTATGAAAATCTACCTCAAAATTGAGGATGGCATTGTGTCGGACGTGAAGTTTGAGACCTTCGGCTGCGGCTCCGCCATCGCGTCCAGCTCCATGGCAACCGAGTTAATCAAGGGCAAGCCTCTCGCGGATGCGTTGAAACTCACTAACAAGGCCGTCACCGAGGCGCTGGACGGCCTGCCCGCCCACAAGCTGCACTGCTCTGTTCTGGCAGAGGAGGCCATCCGGGCGGCGGTAAAGGACTACTACGACAGGCAAGGCATTACCTACGACCCGAAGGATTTCCCGGACTGCGGTTCCTGCGATTGCTGTCATGGGTAGAAAAACATATGGTCTCTCGGTTGCCCGACAGTTCTTTGAAGAGGAGGGGTAACTTTCATTGTCATGAGCCTGTGGGCGGAGAACGTCTTTCTAGAGGACATGGTGCAGTTGAAAGCTATCTCCCACAAGATGGTCAATTAACGATTGCCGAGAGGAACTGAGCCCTGCAAAACACCCACGAATGATACGGTACTTCGGTGGCTATTTGTAACCTTATCGACAACCGGCGGTCAGGTGTTCGAGTCACCCCACTAGCTCCAAGAACGCTCCGAAATTGTAAGATTTCGGAGCATTTTTACACTCAAAAGTTGAAAATCATTGTGGGTCAAAACATGGGTCAGCCGCCCGACCCACATTTTGACCCACACGGGAAAATATCCGGAAACGACGCAAGAGTGTCGGGCGTAAAATCCGGCGCTCTTGCCTTACTCTGCTCCTGTTTTTACATTACCTGCGTCATAAAGCCGCCCATGGTCCGGGCGGCCTCGTCCTGCTTCTGGCGGGTGGCGTGGGTGTAGGTGCGGAGGGTGAACCCAGCGTCGTAGTGGCTCAGCACAGTGGATACAGTCTTAACATCCACGCCGTTTTGCAGTGCCATTGTTGCGAAAGTATGACGCAAGTCATGGAAGCGGATGTGTTCCAACCCGGCGTCCTTCAAGATTTTCTTGTGAAGATTTACGATGGAGTTGGGGTAGTACATTCCCCCAGTCTTGGGCGTGGGAAACATGTATGGATTGTCCGGATGCTTTTCATGTTCCCGTATGAGTAGCTCCACCGCTTCGTGGGGAATGGACACCCTGCGGACTGAGGTTTCCGTTTTCGGCCGACTGACAGTGATCTCTCCATTTCTCACCGCCGCCTGCTTACTGACAGAAATCGTACAGCTTTCAGAATCAAGGTCGCTCCAGAGAAGTGCGACCAGCTCACCCTTTCGTAGCCCGCTGACCAGTTCCAGGTAGAACATAGGCAGGACATCACGCTTATCTGCCGCCTGGAAATAGGCACCCATATCCTCCGGGTGGAGGATTTTCATCTCCTGCTTTACCAGCTTGGGAATGATACGGTCCTCAGTGGGGTTGCAGAGGATGAGCCGCGCCTTGACCGCTCTGTCCAGGGCGTTGTGCAGCATCATATGGATGCCCCGGACGGTGGCGTTGCTCAGGCCGGGATTCTTGGACCTCTGCACCTCCCGCATACGCCCGTTCTCCTGCAAGTCACGGTAGAGCTTCTGAATGTCCCTGCTGGTCAGCCGATTCAGCTTGATGTCACCGATTCGGGGTATACTGCGGCGGTAATACTCGGCGGTGCTAGGCCGGACATTGGGCTTGGAGTAGAGTTCGTACCATGTCCACAGCCATGAGGCCACCGTGTAGTCATCCGTACGAATCACATCGACCTGCTGAGCCTGTTCTACTGCCGCTTTTCAGTTTTCCTTTGACCTCCGCCTGAGTTTTGCCCAGCACGTTTTTGATGATCCGCTTGCCGGTTTCAGGATCATAGCCAGCAGTATAGCGGCCTTCCCAGTGGCCGTCACTTCGGTTGCGGATACTGCCTTCGCCGTTTGCTCTGCGCTTTGCCATAAAAATCACCTTCCTTCAAGTCACACACGATACCACACCCTGGCCCCAAAATCTATCGGACCTGAGCAGAGTTATCAGTTCAGACATAAAAATTTTTTATTTGTTGCTCCACTTATTCTCTTTGTATACAGAGGTGCAGTTGGCGGTGGCTTCTGCTTACCCCATTGTCATCGTCCAATTCTGAGACGGCTCCTCATGGTCATCCGGCTTGTGGCCCATGGCGATCTTCTTTTCTCTGAGCTGTGCCAGCCGTTTCCGATCGATTTGAATTCCGCCGGGGACGGAGAGCGGTGGTACCTTGTCCTGAAAAATACGGCCCATGTGATGGCGCAGTCGGGTGACTGACAGCATGACCGAGGATGGTTTCAAAGTATCCCAGCGGTCCAGAAAGAACCAAGCGTACTCATTTCCCTGAGCGGCTGCCTGCGAGAACCAGTAGTATGCTTGTCCCTCGTCCCGTCTGTCCAGGTACAGCTTACCGAGAGTGTATTGGGCAAACTGATTTCCGGTTTCTGCGGACTGTGTGAGATATTCCATCGCTTTGGCAGGGTCCCTCTCTACGACTCTGCCTCTGTGATACTCCTTGCCCAACTAGTAGGCGGCGCAGTCACTCCCATGGTGGGCGGCATACTCCAACCATTGGATTCCCAATTCAGTATCATGCACTTCTGCATCGTCGGTGAGGTACAGTTTACCCAGAGCATACTGCGCCGGCACATGACCCTGTTGGGCCAACTGATCGAACCAGTATTGGGATTCGACACTATCTGGAATCAAAACCGGGCCATCCCGGTAGAGCTTGCCGACGAGATACTGCGCGTCAGGATCACCGCTTTCAGCTTTGCGGATCAACTGTGCCGCCGCTTCATCCCTGTCCGCCATCGGGACGGTGTCATCCTGGGTGACCATCCACAACTCCCGGCAGTCGTATGACAGGTTAGAGAACTCTGTAGGCTCCTTCATCTCCTCATCCTCGAATGTGACTTTGCCCATGCGGATGTTCTCTGCTTCCTGAATGACCGCGTTCTTGATAGACCGGAACGCCTTTTGTTCAGAGAGCGGCGGACGTTGGCGTTCTCGCTCTGAGTAAAAATCTTCTATTTGACACTGGAGCTCCCACCATATCTGATAGCATCCATCAATGATAGGTAGTTGCTCCATCAGATCAACGATATCGTCTACGGTTTTTTTCACTGTTTTGGGGAGGTAACCGTATTTTTTCTTACCTGCTACTGACTCCAACTGAGCGACCAGAATCATTATCAGCGACTACCTCCGGATGGTTGCCGAGGTTAGTCTGTATTTCCTGCGCCAGAGTTTTCATTTTTTCTCTGGCCCTACGTACCAGTTCATCTCTGGAGGAGGACTTCTGTTCGTAGACATGAAGCATCTCCTGCTTGAAGATGTCGTTGGTCAGCGTGGACTTGATTTTCCTGATCCCATCTTTGGAGAGATATGCCTGTCCAGACTTTACCGACCACACCATCATGTGGATGTGGGGGTGGCCGCCCTCATCATGGAAGGCGGCGTACCAGTGAAAGTCCTGCGGCGGGATATTCATCGCAGAGGCGATCTCGTTGCGGTGCGCTCGGATCAAGTTGCGCCACTGCGCGGCGTGGTCGTACCCCAGCCGCTCGGCGTCCTCCCGCTTGAGGGAAATTACGTGTGTCCAGATGTTGCCGGAGTACTCGTTCAGCTCTTTCATGGCGGCGTCCATATCCACGTTGTCCTCGTCACCGAAGAGGCCGTGAGAGCGCGGGTGTTCCGCCATGTACTCCATGTAGCCGGCGGGCAGCAACTCCACGCCCTCGCGGGTACCGATGTACTTCAGGTAACCTCCCGGACCGCCGTTACCACTGCCGCCCTTAATGTGGGGGCTCTTGACGATCAGTCTGGCCACTGTTCATCACCTTCAGCGATTTCCTCACGCTCTCTGACTTTCTGCTCAAAGGTCAGCAGACCATTGGTGGCTTTCACATTCTTCACACTGTCTGAGCGCAGCTTCCGCAGGTAGTCTTCGTCCACCTGGATGCAGTCGAGGACGGCGCTCATGCCCATGTCCATCTCTACAGCCAGCTTGTAGAAAAGCCGGGCCAGTCTGTCCTCGAACATTCCCAGCCGCCCGTCGATAGCGGACTGGATCGCTGCCGGGAGAACTCCGTTCACCTGTCCGGCCAGGAAATCGGCGTAGAAATTTACTGCTTTCACCACGGACTCATTGCGGCTCTGACAGTTGTCCTGCTTGTACCAGCTCTCAATTTTCCACCGGGTCACATCATCCAAACGCAGCGGAAAACGGTTGTCATTCTTGCTATCCATCAAAATCCCTTCTTTTTTGCCCAAAGACATCGCCTCAATCCCTTGCGGCAATTGGGTTTGGCCTTTGGGCGACCTCAATTTGTGTGTTTCTCTCTGTCCATGGCCTCACTGCCGTCCCCCGTAAACTGCCCGCACTGCGGGCAGAAGTGGCCAGCAGGGCGGCGAAAGACGCCACGCTTTTATCCTGCTCCTTTTCGTCCCCTCGCACGCTGGCATTCAACCGGCGCACAGCGGCTTGCACTGTTGGGACGGGTCAGGTGCTGCCGGAGCCGAGACCGGGGCACACAGGGCCGCTCTGGAGCGACGGCGGTCGTATTCCGCTTGCTGTCGGAGGACACGTCTACGCTCCGTGTCCAACTCCAGCTGGTGGAGCTGTCGCTGGTTGAACGCATCCATCGCCGCCCGCACAGGCAGGATCGTGTAGAGGTTGTTGCCCTTCCACTTCATCCCGCACTTGTCGAAGTAGCTGCTGGACTCTACCGCAATGAGCCCCATCTCCAAGCGTGTGCTGACACTTTTCATCGCGGTGTTCTTAGCCAGTCCTGTTGTAGTGGCGATGCTGTTGTAGCTTGGGTGGCAAGTGTGCGTTCGGCGATCCTCGATTAGCAACAGATAGGCGTAGACCAGAAACGCAGAGGGTGAGAGATTCAGCAGAAACACCTCGTTGGGCAGGGTGAAAAATTTCTCGTCCTTACAGTTGAGTGCAGGCGTACCATCTTCACTGACGAGTTTCTTGGCTGACAGACTGTCCAGATACTTTTTCACCGTACTCGCCGTCATGTGGACACCTGCTGCAATCATCTCCGAAGTGAGCGCGCCAGAAGTGCAGTGATAGCAGAGGTAGGAAAAAATCACAAACTCAATCGGCTTGAGCTTGTACTCCCACACCGCGTTGGGCATGGCGAATCGGTAGTGCCGCGGATTACGGCGTGGCCAGCCGATTGGTGTTGCGTGCCGCCTCATAGCTGTGTTCTTCCAACTGTGTTCTGCTCTACCCACTGGATGAACTTCTCTTTGGGCACGACCATACGGCTGCCGATTTTTAAGACTGGAAATCCCGGCTCGTGCATCAGCTCGTAGCCGCTGGATGGCGAAACGCCCAACACCTTTGCCACTAGTTCCGCATTGAGGAACAGAGGCAGCTCGCTGTAGTCTTTGAATTGGGATACTTTCATCTTGTTTCCTTTCTGTAATTTTGTTGTTGGCCACGCACCGTACACCTTCCGATCCCAGGTCGTCTGCGATGTTTTCACCCTGCTGGCACGCTCTTCCCGTGTTGGGAATCGTGGCGCTGCTTCTCCCAGGGAGTATGCACTCCGGTGGTGGGTATTCAGTTGTCGAGGTGCAAATTGACTTCCGGTTTTCCATCTGATACACTTGCTACAGTGATGGCAGGATAACACAACCGAAAGAGCGATTCAACGGATTTGGGGCAGGTCAGGCAAATCCCAAATCTCTATCGGATACAGAGGGGGCGACAGATGTGGCAGAGAAAGAGAAACGCACCGAATTTGAGTACACCTACACGTACGACCGATTCACCGTATTCTTCTATGGTGGCCGGGTTTTCATTGGCAAAAAAGACTACCCCGTTGGACCAATACTATAAAGATAAGGAAAAAAAGAACTCCCGGCACGTCTGGAAAGACGGTGCTGGGAGGAATCTTTTTGTAGTGCTTTGTATGGGATATTGCTCAAACAGCGACGTTTTTCCCTTAACTTAACGAAAATCGGGAAACTGTCGGTTAAGTTAGATAGCGTCTACACAAGGTGAGAGGATTGTGATAGAATGGAAGCATCATAAA
>CATEPI010000032.1:0-31678 GCA_949525845.1 uncultured Eubacteriales bacterium | reverse complement strand
GGCGTGTCATCCCTTTTTGTCCTATTTGGGGCGACTTTCGCAATCACCTATTTTAAACTTTTAATTGGCAGACAAATGAAAAAAGCCGCCCTCGGCCCATCGGATCATATCCGACAGGCTGAGGGCGGTTGGTTTTCTTTGTTTGGAAGCTCTAGGGAATCGCTCGGGAGTTCGAATCCCTTCACCTTCTGGAACCCCTTCTAGAAGTGCTGTTTTGCATCTTTTTTGGCGACACAGGTTGGCAGTGCCGAACACTTTCGAGGCTGTCCTTTCAGGGCCAGGAAAACCAACCCAACCGCGAGCCCAGCGCAGCGGGTCGCGGTTGGAAAGGAGGAGCAGCGCAATGAGCGCGCTCTGACTTTTGAAAAAAGTCGGAGCAAGCGATATGAAGCTTGCTCCGACGTGGAGTAAGCGGTTAAAATCGATTTTTAAGATTCAATGTATATTTCAGAAAATAAATTATCAGTTAGTGGCAATTGAATTCTCGCAGTGCTATTCATCTTTCTGTGCCAAGGTATCTATATAAAGGTTGGCTCCATCTGTTTCATCTGGGACAAAGTCAATTTTTAACGAGTCACCAATATCTAATACCTCTATCTTTTGTTTTACTCGTTTTATATCTTTGAATTTTGCTGAACGAATTTCTCTTTTCATCAAGAATGAAAAATGTTGTTCAAATAATTCAACATCAACAGTACAATTATAGGCATACATATATGTTGTGTTTTCCATTTTGGCTATTTCCTGCTTTAGTCTATCACTTATAGAAAGCTCTATGCTAAAATCAGACCAATGTTCAGAAAAAGAACCATTGTGGATAATACTATAAATATGATGAATTAACCGGTGGTCATCAACAGAAATCTTTTGAGGAATTATCAATTTAATATGGAAGTATTGCTCAATTGCAGTAACCCGTTCTAGAAAATTTATTTCTGCATCTAGCACTTCTGATGGGCTGAACGGCTCTATATTTCCACAAGCTAATAGAGTATTAAGAGCCAAAGATTTGATTGATACGGCTCCGCCTTTTGATGCGTTTCTTATAAACTTACGATATTTAAGATGGTCAGCATTGGAAGGTGCTAATGGATGGATATTAAAGTTGCATTTTTTGCTGCTCAAATTAATTGAAAATGTAATGTCAAATTGTCTCTGGGGCTGTGTTTCATTTGTTGCAAGTATTGTTCCGTCTTCCAGAATTTCTTTTGTTTGCATTAGTATATAATCAAATACTATCTCATCATTCATGCTGATACTACAGGGAAACGCATTCGGAAATCTTGGCGGCATAAGAACTACTTGTTTTCCTTGCAATTTCTTCGCTTCTGTCTGGACGGGATCAAGTGTATTCCCTAAAAGCTTACTGGCGGTCATAACATCTAATGTAATAGGCAATTGATGACGATATGAATAGCCCCATATATCATTGTTCTGTAGCTCAGAAATATCCTTTGTGTCAATATGAACTGAACTGGCTGTGACGCTGATTTGTGGAGGGTATTTAGCAGTAGCTTCTTCGCTGAGAGGAACACTAACTAAGCCATCGCCACGTCCTTTATACTCAAATCCGTAATATGGCTTTAGGGGGTGCACAGAATTAATGGAATCCATAAATACGGAAAGATTTTGACTGATTTCATCGAACTGTCCAGTAGTAGCAAGGCTTATGTTGTGGTCAAGTGAGAGAATAGCGGTAGATGATAGTTGTTTGCTGATATTTTGAATTTGTTGTGACAATTCTTCATGATGGTTATCCATTTCTCCAATAATTGTATCTTCAATACGTCCCGCAAAAAAAGCCAATTCCTGATTTGCTTTACTTTTATAATACTCTCTCAGAAGATTAATTGCGATATTTACCATTTTCTTCGCTCGTTGCTCAGATAATTTTGTTTTCGCTTGAGCATAATGGACTGCTTTACTAATAATGGTTCTATATGCAGCACCTCGTTCTTCTCTATCACCAAACAATCGAATTTTTACATCTTCAATTAAATCTTGCTGTATATAGTTAGCAAGCCCTTCAAAATCAATCTCTTCTTGCTGAGTGCAGTTGAAGTTGTACGCATGTTGCCTATCAAGAAATTTAATCAATCTCTTGCGTGCTTCTGCTTCCATTATTGGACCTTTAATTTTATCTTTGACTACATCAATCCCGATATCAACTATGTGCTCCATAATACTATTCATTTGCTGGGAACCTCCATTAGATTATTACATATCTGGTACATAGTGGAAAATCAAATTAATAATATTATAGCATACTTTTCGTCAGAAAGATAGTTTTTATTCTCAAAGTCAGAGCGGAGGAGTAGCCCATCTCCCAACCGCTCACATACAATTTACATACAGATTGCCAGATAGCTTCCTTATGTTTTGATAACATAATTTATAAAGCAGGAACAAGATTCAACGGTATTTTGTATACATATCTTCTATATTTTCCCCTTGTATCAGAATGTGAGCCGCATGGTGACGTAGTTTTGCGGTTCTTTAGACCGGCTGAGCTTTTCCCGTTGTACTGCCATGAACATCTCATCAAGAATAATGGCCTCATGGGTGCCGGTATAAAGGTACCGATCCATGAGACCATCGTTTTCTATTTGAATCGAACCGGTGCTGACCGTTTTTTGAAGCAGCACCCGTCCGGTATACTTTTCATTGGAGAGCAGTTTGTCAATCGCTTCCCGATTCCATTTGGGCCTGCCAGTAGGGGAGGGGATGCCCTGCTTCTCCAAGCCAGCAGCAATTTTCCCCAGGCTGTCACCAACAAGATACCGTTCAAATATCCAGCGCACTACCTTCGCCTCATCAGGATTCACTGCCAGCTCACCATCAGGATCAACATCATATCCATAGCACTTACGCTTTGCCATTTTGGAGCTGCCATCCTGAAACCTTTTTCGGAGGCCGTTCTTGATTGTTTCGCTTTTCTGTATCGTGTTCATTTTAGAACTCCTTTCGAAAATAAAAATACCGCAGTGAAAGGTAGTGTCAAGATTATTTCGCAAATTAGTATGCAGACTCTGGAAAAATGAAGTCAACCGGCAATAGAGATATCTTCCAGGATTGTCTCTAAGTGCTTCATATTCATGTACTTCTTGTTTCCCCACTGAGTGCCGACAACATGGCGCAGCCGGGCACAGACCAACATGAGGGCAGAGTTGCCATCCGGGAAAGAGCCCACCACCCGAGTACGGCGGCGGATTTCCCTGTTAAGCCGTTCTATGACATTATTGGTACGGATGCGAGTCCAGTGTTCGCTGGGAAAATCGCAGTAGGTGAGCGTCTCTTCAATGCCATCTTCTACCTTCCTGGCGGCTTCTTTCAGTTTCATGGAACGCAGTTCCTCCACAACCGCTTTTGCCTTCTCCCGTGCAGCCTTTTTGCTCTCCTGAGCATGGATCGCCTTGAGCATCTTGGCCACCAGCTTCACCTTGGAGCGAGGGACAACAGAGAACACATTGCGGTAAAAGTGGACGATACAGCGCTGGTATTTGGCCTCCGGAAATACTTCTCCCACAGCTTCCAACATACCAAGGCACTTGTCCCCAACTACCAGCTTGACCCCGTCCAGGCCACGGCCGCGCAGCCATTGGAAGAAACTGACCCAGCTGGCCTTATCCTCTTTCATTCCCTCGGCAGCGCCCAAAACTTCACGGTATCCGTCCTCATTTACTGCAATCGCCACCAGTATTACCACATTTTCATACTCTCCGCCCCAATTCCGCCGCAGATAGATTCCGTCCACATAGACGTAGAGATATCTGCCGCCTTGCAAGGGCCGGTTCCGCCAATCCTCGATATGGACGTAGGCTTTCTTGTTCAGCTCACTGATGGTGGCTGGTGATACCTTGCTGCCCCACAGCGCCTCAGTGATGTCCTCCATACGCCGCACCGATACCCCAGCCAGGTACATCTCTATGAGCGCTTCCTCCACACTGCTTTCCCGACGACGGTACCGCTCGATGATGGCTGTCTCAAAAGAAATTCCCTTGAGTTTGGGCACCTTCAGGGTAACATCCCCGGAAGTTGTGGTGAGATTGCGGCTGTAATGGCCGCTGCGGTAGCCCTGCCGTTGCTCATTGCGCTCGTACCGCGCCGCCTGGGTCAGCTTCTTTGCCTCTGCTTCCAGCAGTTCGTTGAGCGTTTCTTCCACGCTGCCTCGCACAAGTTCCTTGAGCTCCCCCTTGATTACTTCCTCGTTTAGCTGTACGATCTTCTCGGACATGGTTTGCAGTCTCCTTTCAGAATGGTGTGTCGCAACTTCATTCTACCAGAGAACTGCAAACTATGTCTCTTTTCTTTTTGCGAAACTTATTTTACCTTATCGCAGTGAAATGACTGCGATACAAAGGTTTTATGTGATTATATATAAAAGTTGACAGACTACACCACTGGTGTAACCTGTCAACTTATCTTGGTGCGGCTGACGGGAGTCGAAAATGAAGAGTTTTGTTTTTTTGTGTTTTCCAGCTCCGAATTTTCCTTGATATTTCAGCGTTTTTTTGACTTCCCGCTTTTTGGGTTGTTCTCTCTTTTGGCCCCGTTTGCTAAAAATAACGACCAAATAACGACCAAGATTTAGGGCCGGGGGAGCACTCCCCCGGCCCTCTTGCCGTCATTCAGAAAACACAGCTGACAAGTCGATTATGCACCCCTCCAGGACGTCCACTTTCATGTTGTCCTCAGCTGTTCCGTAGCCTTTCACGAAGTAGCGCCCGCCGTCCAGTACAAAGGATTCCACATCCTTACTGTCCGGGTCCACGATCCAGTATTCCCGGACCCCGGCCTTCCGGTACAGCTCGAATTTCGTAATCCGGTCATGCCTCCGGGTGGAGGGGGACAGAATTTCAATGATTAGATCAGGGGCACCCTTGCAGCCGTGGTCATCAAGCTTGCTATGGTCACACACCACGGATATGTCGGGCTCGACCATGGTATCCACGTCCTCCGGGTAATCCCCGTCTTCTTCAAACAGCCGGACGCCGAAGGGAGCCGGGTAGACCTCACACTTTTTCCCTTCTAGGTAGTTTCCAAGTTGCCGGTTGAGCTCAGAAACAATTTTCTGGTGAATCCTGGACGGCGGGGCCATCATGACCGCTTCCCCGTCGATGATCTCGATTCTCTCGCTTTCGTCCCATGTCAGAACGTCAGCGAAGGTGTACCGTTTGCTCTCTGCCGGTAATGCCATAATATCCACTCCTTTTCCTCTATCGCCGCCCTGCGGCCCTCTGCGGCCTCTCCGGGCGGTTTTGTGTGCGTCAGGGGGTAGGGATGCCCTCCGCCCCCTCTGCGGGCGCTGTAGGCCCTTCCAGGCCGTCCCGCTCCATTTCATGGTCGATTGCCCGGTTGATAAAGCCGTTTACGCTTTTCCCCTGGGCCGCTGCGTGGGCCCTGATATCATCAAGGCGTCCTTTCGGGAGCCGTATAAGGGTTTTATCGTAAGCCTTTGCCTCATACTTTGCAACGGCCTTTTGCTGTGCCTTTGATACTGCCACGTGCTTTCTCCTTCCTGGGGAGCCGTCCAGAATTGCGGCACCCTCTCCAGTATGGCACCATTTTATCACATAAATCTACCGTTATCAATAGCGATAATACACGAATATATATCGTTATCTTTAGCTATTTTGCCACTAGACTTATATCGTTATCGGTAGTATAATACATAATGTCAGGAGGGAACAGCACCGGCGAAGGTGGATACCAAGAACACCACAGAAGAGTGGGAACGGATACGGGAGATTGTGACGCACTGAGAAGAACGCTATGCCGAAACGCCCCCCACCGCCAGGACACACCCCAGGCAGAGGATACGAAAGGAGAAATAGAGCTATGAGTATCAGCGAGATCGAGAGCAAGGTCCGGGAGCTGCGGCAGCTCCAAACCCTCATCGAAGAGGCTCAGCAGGAAGCGGAGGCCATCCGGGACGCTATCAAGGCCGTTATGGGCTCCTCTGAGGAGCTCCACGCCGGGGAGTATAAAGTCACCTGGAAGACCGTGACCGCCTCCAGGCTGGACACGGCGGCCCTGCGTAAGGCCATCCCGGACGTGGCCGCCGCCTTTACCAGGACCACCACGACCCGCCGCTTCTGCGTGGCCTGAAAGAATGAGCCATTACACAGCCCCGGTCAAGAACGCTGTATAACGGCCCACTGAGCCCCCAGGGGGGACAGGGGTATTATAACCCCGCCCCCCTCCAAATATCAATACTGAGGAGGAAATTTTTATGAACAGCAGACCCACCTACAGTGAAGAGATGACCCAATTCTTTTCTTTCATGTACCAGCACATCACCGATCAGCAGCGGGACACCCTCGACCTGTTCCTGTGGAGCAAGGGAGAGGAGGACGGCGGTGACCTGGCCGCCCTGGCTATCCTTGCCAGCAGCTACGGGGTCACGCACCCGGCCTTCTCCAGGGCCCGCTACACGGAAGACTTTCATAACGCCCTCCAGCGGCTCCAGGAGGCCGGGGAGGCGCTTCCCCAGGGGCGGGACCTCTACGAATACGCCGCCGCCTATGTCCGCCGTGAGTGGCTGCACGCCCCCGACGCTGACCCGGAACACTAAGGGGGGCGGACTCATGAAATTATCGCAAGAGGAACGGGATAGTCAAGCGTTTATCAAACTTATGAGAGAAGCCCACACCCGGAATGATGGGCGCTATCTTGCCGTTGTTGCCCTTCTCTGTATAGATCAGGGAAACACTGAGCTGTTAGAGGGCCACACCACGGAGGACTACCAGAAAGCGCTAAAGGCGCTCCAGTGGGGCATTTCCAATGCACCGCCGAACAAATACCCATTTCAGGCCGCCATTGACTATATCAGCACGAATTTCCTGAAGGAGGGGGTAGTTGCCGATGGGTAACCTTACTACAGAAGAAATGTATTCGTTGCTTACTCCGGACAATCAGGCGCTTATTGACAAAATAATACAAGGCTTTCAGGACCACAAAAACACCCCGGAAAATGTTCTTTTACAAATTATAGCGTCTCCAGAAACTCCCCCAGCTCAGCGCCGGGGCGCTGAAATGTTACTTTCCGCATTTCATTCGGGGGTACATGCTGATGGATAAATCCCACGTCAAGGCCAGGGCCACCAGGGAGCTCAACCTTTCCGCCCGGGCTGCATGGTATGAGGAGCAGACCGCCGCAAAGCGGGCGGCCCGGCTGGCCCTCCAGAGGGTGACAGAGAGCCCCGCCGCCACCACGGCGGAGCTGCTGGAGGCGGCAAGGCTCCTTGCGGAGCTGACACAGTAGCAACCAGAACCCACAAAAGGGCCGGGCAGCTGGAAGGGCTGTCCCGGCCCTTTTCTGTGCCCTGTTTCCCGGGCAGGGGACAGGCACCCGCCCACGCCGAAAGGCGTACACCGGCCGCCTGGGGGCCGCCGTTGGGCTTTTCCGCCCTGGGGGTATCCCTGGGGGCCCGGGGGAGAGAGGCGGCCACGGCCCACGCCCAGGTCGCACACGGGCCGCCTGGGGGCCGCCGTTGGGCTTTTCCGCCCTGGGGGTATCCCCGGGGGCCCGGGGGAGCGGGACGGCCACGGCCCACGCCCGGGGCGCACACGGGCCACCTGGGGCCGCCGTGAGGCTTTCCCGCCCTGGGGGTATCCCTGGGGGACCTTGTAGCAGCTGGACGGCCACGGCTCACGCCGCAAGGCGCACACAAGCCGCCTGGAGGCCGCCGTGGGGCTTTTCCGCCCTGGGGGGTATCCCCGGGGGCCGGGGGGAGGGGGACGGCGACGGCCCACGCCCGGGGCGCACACGGGCCGCCTGGGGGCCGCTGTAAGGCTTTCCCGCTCCGGGAGTATCCCTGGGGGCCCGGGTCGGTTACAACGCCGCTGTGTGGGCGGCTGGCCGGTGTTTTCCTCCGGTTTTTCGCCTTTTTCACCCCCGGGGGGGACCGTTGCCGGGGTATTTTGGGCATAGCAAAGCCGCCGTCAACGCCTGGGGGCGCACGGCAGCGCACGGACACGAAGCTCTCCCGTTTGTCTTGGACCCACCCGACACGGGCCGAAACGGGATTTTTGCCTTTTTGGGGCGGGGGGTGGTGGCGCTGCGCTGGCTTCAGGATACCCCGAAAATCGCACATTTTCAATAGCTTTCCTCTGTTTTCTCCGGTGAAACCAAAAGATAGTCTATGATTACAAGCCTTGATAGAAGGGAGTCCCCTTCTATCATTCAACCCTCTTCTCCCTCACACAAAACCCCGTGATAGGATCAGGTCAGCCCCGGAATAGCAATCAGGGCGCACATCCAATTCTTCAGGTACACAGCTCCGCCGCCTGGGGAGCTCGTAGCGGACGAAGCAAAACCGGCCCCACTCGTTGATCCGCTCCTCCCGCTCCAACTCGATACAGCCCTTGGGGACCTCTATACTTGCGGGCTCTGTTTCAGATATGATCCGGGTCTCCACTACTGGCCGGGTCAGGTTTTGACTTCCGATAAAGGCCCGGTCTCCGACCTCTTGCCGCTCCTTCGTCAAATACTCGGACAGCTGCTTATAGCCACGGGACCCAATGGTTTCTATGTCCACCTGGGTCCCATACTCCCACAAGGATTTGATAGCCTCTTCATCGGCCCATGTAGCTGTCATGATTATGTGCACGTGCCACCGGCCCAGGCCGTGCTTGTGTTCCAAGGCATACACATACTTGAAATCCCTTCCCTGGCTTGCGCAGTAGTCCCGAAACAGGCGGACATACCGGCGGACAGCTTTCATAGCCTCAGCCCGTGTCATTGCCTTGTGCAGCTCATCAAACGTGAGGGTCACAAAAACATGCCTCAGCAGAAAATTTGCAGCAAGGAGAAGGTAAAGTTTGCGCTGTGTTGACTTCCAGTTTGCCGCCCTCTTTGCCGCTGAGCTGATTTTCTTCTTCTCCGCCCTGGCAATCGGACTGTCCTTGCGCTCGGTCCTTGTATATCTCAATTTCTCGACGATATTCCCCGCCGTGGTTGTCCGCTCAACTAGCGCCACCCAAATCCCTCCTATCAAAAACCGCCGACCCGCAGGGATTCCCCCACGGACCGGCGGCTCAAAAGGCTCGTGCCGTTTCAAATGTTCAATTCGCCCACAACTTTCCGGCATTTTCGGCAAAAAAGTGGGAAATGTTTAACCTTTGTGTCCTTTCTTATTTGATGGAGCGGGAGCTTACAGCATGGACACAGCACCCACAGTTTTCCACTTCGCTCCTGGATCACCGGTCGACGCCCCCCATACTAAGAAGCTCGACCAACTTTTTCCTACTCTCAAACTCAGGCGTGTCCAGCTCGTCGGCCATATCCTGGGCCATCCAGTCCACCAGGGCGAAAGTGCACGGCTCCCGGATTTCATTGCTTATTTCCCCGCTGTTCAGTTCATCCGTGACATATATCTCTTCCCGGTAAGACTCCCCGCCCCGGAGGACACCCAGGAAGTAAAACGCCCGCATAAGGAACAGCGCCCGGGAGTCGGGGCGGAGCTGCTGGAGTTTCACACCAGCCGCTTTCACCGCCTGGGCGACAACGGCGGCCTCCTCCACGAACTCATCCAGCGTGCCGCCCTCAGTCATCGGGCAACCCTCCGACAGCTCCAGAAGCTCCTTGTCAGATAAAATATACTCATTGCCATTCATTTGCTATCCTCCTCTCACATCACGCTCCGGTGGCTATACCGGACGGGGTTTACCGTGCTTTGGCTGGCCAGGAAGTCCAGAACCAAATCTACGTTAACAAACTTCCTGTTGCCAGCCTCCACTACCGGAATCTCCCCGGACTTGATGAGACCCCGGATGAAGTTCATTGTGATAGGGGAACCGGGGTCCACCTTCTGAATCTCAGCGAGAACACCCTTTGCGTCTCTCATGCGTGGCAAGTTGGCCATGACTACACCCCCTCCCCCGCTCCGCTGGTAGCCCCTGGGGCCCGAATGGTGAAAAGCGAGTCAAACGGCTCCCCCAGCGCTGCGCTAAGTTTCGTCGCCGTCTTTGGATTTACCCCGAACCCCTGTTCAGCTCGCACAATAGAGCTGTGCGGGATACCGGCCTTTTCTCCTAGCTCCACCTTCGTCATACCTTGCAGAACACGGGCCCTTGCCAGTGCTTCCCCATCTGGAATTATCCTCGTTCGTCTTTGCATGTAATCCCCTCCAAATTCAAGTTGCGTTGAGTTTGTATGCTTATTATATCCGTGCTTCGCCTGTCTGTCAAGCTATTTTTTCGATTTTTCTATTATCATTTAGCCTTTCTATTTTATCAAGTATTATTGAAAAATTTTCTCTAGTCCCGTTGACTTTTTCGCATTTTCTGTTATAATACACGTTAGGAGGGGTAGCTATGATAAAGTCTGAAAAACAAAAGCTAGGCGATATTTTAAAACAAGCCCGAAAAGACAAGGGGCTTACCCAATCAGACGTTGCCGATAAGTTGGGTGTTACTTTCCAGGCCATCAGCAATTATGAACGGGGGACTAACAGCGTAGATAACGATACTCTTGAAAAGCTCTGTTCTCTGTACGAAATCCCCTACCAGCAAACAATAGACAGTATTGATTACCAAACTATTGCTAAAAAATTAAAGGCGGCACGGACAAAAAAGAGACTGACACAGTTACAAGTCTCGGAATTATCCGGTATTCCAGTAAGCACTATCAGGGGGTACGAATCTGGAAAGCTTCCGATTCCTGATGAAGATATAAATAAGTTCTGTTTAATTTATGGCCTATCAATCGGCGATTTAATTGAAAAGCGAATCCTTTATTTTCGTTTCAAAAACAGCACGGTCTTTATGGATATTCACGATTACATGCGTGAATTTGTGCGTGATTTGCGAAGTGTCGCAGATGATATAGAAAATTTAATTGATGATATGCCTGACCAAATAGCTGAAGTTTCTGTGAAATTCAAGGTTGATATAACCGAACACTTTTAACCATCCTCAAATGTAAGGGGGAATTACAGTGGCAACGATCACGAAGAGAGGCGATACCTACCGTATTCGCTCATATTGCGGCTATGACGCCAACGGGAAACAGGTCATCCGCTCCACCACCTGGAAGCCCACGCCGGGCATGACGCCCAAACAGATCGAGAAGGAGGTCCAGCGTCAAGGGGTCCTGTTTGATGAAAAGTGCTCCGGCCAGGGCTGGGGCGGCTCCGTGAAGTTTGAAACCTTCTGCAAGCAGTGGTTTGAGGAGTACGCCGTCCCCAGTTTGCGCCCCCGCAGCGTGGCCCGGCTCCATCAGCTGGAGGCCCGCACCTATGCGGCCCTGGGTCACATCCGCCTTGACAAGCTGACGCCCCGGCAGATACAGACCTTTGTCAATGACCTTGGAAAGCCAGGCGTCAGCCAGAGGGAAGGGAGGTCCCGCTCCAAAGTAGATATCAAGGGCGTTCTGAAGGAGCGGGGCATGAATCAAAAGCAGCTTGCCGAAAAGATCGGCCTGGGCCGCTCCACCGTCTCCACCGCTTGCCGTGGGGAGGAAATCACCCAGGCCAACGCCAAAAAGATATCAAAAGCCCTGGGCCGGGATTATAACTCACTGTTTGAGACCATATCCCCCAAAACCGCCCTATCCCCTAAGACCATCCGAAACTATCACGGTTTTGTCTCCTCTGTCCTAAGCTATGCTGTGCGTATGGGTATGCTCCAGCATAACCCCGCCCAGAATGTTACCCTTCCCCATGCGGAGCAAAAAGAGAAAGAATGTTATTCCCTGGAAGAGGCACAGGCATTTCTTGAAAGCCTGGAGGGCGCACCTGTCAAGTACCGGGCCTTTTTCGTCCTCGCCATCTATGGCGGCTTTCGCCGTGGGGAAATCCTGGGCCTGGAATGGCCCGACCTGGATTTTGAAAACTGCGTTGTCAGTATCCGCCGCACAAGCCAGTACCTGAAGGAGCGGGGTGTATTTACCGACACGACAAAGACGGTACAAAGCCGCCGTACTCTAAAGCTTCCCGCTGAGGTATTTGACGTGCTGAAGCAGCACAAAACAGATCAGGCGATTACCCGACTCCAGCTGGGGGATCAATGGCACGACTCGCAACGGCTTTTTGTCAATGCGTTTGGTAAGCCAATGAACCCCAATACCCCCTATAACTGGCTGAAGAAATATTGCAAGGAAACCGGACAGCGTTTCCTCGGAGTTCATCAATTCCGTCACCTGAACGCTTCATTACTTATTGACAGCGGGGCAAACGTCAAAATAGTTTCCGCTTCTCTGGGGCATTCTCAGGTTACGACCACCCTGAACATTTACGCCCATGCCTTTGCAGAAGCACAGGCCAGAGCCGGGGAAGCCGTAGCCGCCGCCCTGGATTTCAGACGCAGAGGAAAAGCCCAGGCCAGGGCATGATCCAGGACCGCAAAAGGAGCGGGACGCATACCGGAAATATCCCGGACAGCGTCCCGCTCCTGTGCTGTTTTAACGACCTAATTTCCCATTTTTGAGGCCGTAACGACCAAACAACGACCAAATCAGGGAATGGAAGAAAAAGTAAAACCCCGGAACCCTTGCAAATACTAGGGTTTCGGGGTTTTATCAGTGGTGCGGCTGACGGGAGTCGAACCCGTACGCCCATCCGGACACAAGCACCTCAAGCTTGCCAGTCTACCAATTCCAGCACAGCCGCAAGACGCGGTCATTTTCAGACCGCTTGATTATTATACTGTTCCCGGACAAATTTGTCAACGGGTAATTTCAAGTTTTTACGTCTTTTCCGTTTTTTGTGCCGCGATGGCCTCCCGCTCCCTGAGCAGTTCCTCATGCAGCTGCACGGTGTTCCACACCTGATTCGTGTCGGTAAGCACCGCTTTCAGGGGGATCGGGGGCAGCTTGGCCAGACGGATGACCTCCAGCACCTGGTTGAGCAGGGCCTGACCCAGGCCGCAGAACACCAGCATGGGCTCGGGCAGGGCCTCGGCGGTCTCTCCCGCCTCTCCCTGTCCCCGGGCCAGCTCCTCCAGGGGGACATGGTACCGATCGGGCTCCACCACCCGCATCCGCAGGCGGAGCATGGCAAAAATCTGCTTCAGCTTGGAAAACTCCGGAGCGGAGCAGTTATACAGCAAAACAGTTCCAGCATTTTTCATTTTATTACCTCTTTTAGCCTCTGTATCCCCGCCCGCGAGGGCGGGGACACACACTTATTTATACATGGGTCAGGGCCTGCTCGATGTCGGCAATCAGGTCGGCGGCGTCCTCGATGCCGCAGGAGAAGCGGACCAGATCAGGGGTGATGCCGGCGGCCACCAGCTCCTGGTCGTTCATCTGCCGGTGGGTGGCGGAGGCGGGATGGAGGGTGCAGGTGCGGGCGTCGGCCACGTGGGTCTCGATAGCGGCCAGCTTGAGGTGCTTCATAAAGGCCTCCGCCGCGGCCCGGCCACCCTTGAAGCCGAAGGACACCACGCCGCAGGTCCCGTTGGGCATATACTTCTGAGCCAGCTCGTAGTACTTATCCCCCTCCAGGCCGGGGAAGGTGACAAAGCTGATCTTGGGGTGGGCCTTCAGGTACTTGGCCACCGCCAGGGCGTTCTCGCAGTGGCGGGGCATCCGCACGTGGAGGCTCTCCAGCCCCAGGTTCAGCAGAAAGGCGTTCTGAGGGGACTGGATGGAGCCGAAATCCCGCATGAGCTGAGCGGTACACTTGGTAATAAAAGCGCCCCCCTGGCCAAACTTTTCCGCGTAGGTGATGCCGTGGTAGCTGTCGTCGGGGGTGCACAGGCCGGGGAATTTTTCCTTGTGGGCCATCCAGTCAAACCGGCCGCTGTCCACGATACAGCCTCCCACACCGGCCCCGTGGCCGTCCATATACTTGGTGGTGGAGTGGGTGACAATGTCACAGCCCCACTCGAAGGGCCGGCAGTTTACCGGGGTGGCAAAGGTGTTGTCCACAATCAGGGGGACGCCGTGGGCGTGGGCGGCCTTGGCGAACTTCTCAATGTCCAGCACCGTGAGGGCGGGGTTGGCGATGGTCTCGCCAAAGACCGCCTTGGTGTTGGGCTTGAAGGCGGCGTTCAGCTCCTCCTCAGTGCAGTCGGGGGAGACGAAAGTGAAGTCAATACCCATCTTCCGCATGGTGACGTGAAACAGGTTGTAGGTGCCGCCGTAGATGGTGGAGGAGGTCACCACATGGTCGCCGCAGTTGGCGATATTGAAGACAGCGTAGAAGTTGGCCGCCTGGCCGGAGGAGGTGAGCATGGCGGCGGTCCCGCCCTCCATGTCGCAGATTTTAGCGGCCACATGGTCGTTGGTGGGGTTCTGGAGCCGGGTATAGAAGTAACCGCTGGCCTCCAGGTCGAACAGCTTACCCATGTCCTCGCTGGTGGCATATTTAAAGGTGGTGGACTGGACAATGGGGATCTGCCGGGGCTCGCCGTTGCCGGGCGTGTAGCCCCCCTGGACGCACTTGGTGTTGATTTTATAGTTGCTCATGGAGAACGCCTTCTTTCCTTTGAATAGACCTAAGATTACAGACAAATACAGAATTTGTCAAGTGTTTTGTGGGGGCCGCCCCTGCGAGGGGGTATCCGCCAGCTCGTCCCACAGCACGGCCTCCTGTGCAGACAGGACCTGGTGGCTGCGGTAGCTGACCCTTCGGCCGCCGGCGGTGATCTCCACCTCCTCCACCCCCTCCGCCTGGGACAGGGTGAGGACGATGGAGTAGTCGGCCAGGCTCAGGGACACGTCGGCCAGGGCGCCGTACTGCTCAGACAGGTCCACCAGCAGCACCCCCGGCCGCTCCTCATCCCAGCTCCACTGCTGCATGGCGACCCCTCTGGGGAAGGGGGAGACCAGCCCCGCCTGTTCGGGCCCGGCCAGCAGGGCGGACAGCAGCGCCTCCGGGGTCATCTCCCCCTGGTAGGGCTGGGGGGACAGGGCGGGGCCGTGGTCCCGCTCCCCTCCGGTGCAAAACCAGAGGACGGGCCCCTCTGTGTGCTCCGTCTCCCCGCCGCAGGCGGCCAGGAGCAGGGTCAGAATCAGAAGCAGAACCCACCGTTTTTTCCTCATTGGCCCCGCCCCCTCTCATCCTCCTCCAGCACATACCGGGGAAAGCCCACGGTAAACAGGCTGCCCTCCGGGCTCCGGGGCCGGGCGGTGACCCAGCCGCCGTGGCGGCGCACCGTGTCCCGGACGATGGACAGCCCCAGTCCGGTGCCGCCGGCGGCCCGGGACCGGGCTTTGTCCACCCGGTAAAAGCGGTTGAACACCTTGGGCAGATCCTCCTCTGGGATGCCCACGCCGGTGTCCCCCACCTCCAGCAGCACTTGGTCCCCGTCCCGGTACACCGAGACGAACACCTTTCCGCCGTTATAGTTGTATTTGACGGCATTTTCCACCAGGTTATAGCAGATTTGGGACAGGTCATCCTCGGTACACAGGACGGCACAGCCCGGCTTCAGGTGTTTTTCCACTGTGACCCCCGCGGCGTCGGCCACCGGCTGGAGCAGGGCCACTGTCCGCTCCGTCACCCGGGCCACGTCTACCGCCCACTCCTCTCCGGCGGGCAGGCTGTCCAGCCGGGTGAGGGCCAGAAGGTGCTCGGTGATGCGGGTGAGCCGCTCCGCCTCGGAGCCGATGTCCCCCACAAAGTCCCGCACCATGGCCGGGTCCATCTCGTCGGTCTGCAAAATGGAGTCGGCCAGCAGGCGGATGGAGGCCAGGGGGGTCTTCAGCTCGTGGCTGGCGTCGGAGACAAAGCGGCGGCGGACCTCCTCGGTGGTCTGGAGGCGGTCGGTAAGCTGGTTGAACTCCCCGGCCAGCTGGGCCATCTCGTCCCGGCCCACAGGCTGGAGCCGGTGGCCGTACTCCCCCTCACCTACGATGCGGATGGCCCGCAGCAGGGCGGCGATGCGGGCGGTGAGCATTTTAGAGAAGAAGGTGGACATAACCACTGTTACCGCCGCGATTACCAGGGAGATGGTGCGCAGATTCTGCTGCAAGCTGTCCAGCAGCTGCCCCTGGGCCCGGTCCACCTCCAGGATGTAGATGGCGCCGATGACCATGCCCCGGTAGACGATGGGCATGGCGGCGGTGGAGGTAAACATCCGGTCCACATAGCGGGAGTAAAACACGTCGTTCCCCCGCAGGGCGGACACCACCTCCTGATACAGGGCGTAGCGGTACTCCGCCTCCCCGTTGGAGCTGTCCTCCTCCCCCTCGCCGGGCTGTCTGGTGCTGTCATAGAGGATCAGCCCCGCCGGGTCGGTGACCAGGATGCGGGTGGTGCCCATGCTGTCCAGCATGTTCATCACCCGGGCCACCTGCTCAGCGGACAGGGACTCCAGCTCCATGAGGGCGGAGGCCATCACCGCCGTCTGGCTTTTCAGCGAATCCCGCTTGGAGGTGAACAGCAGCTCCTGAGAGGCCATGAGGGGGTAGGTGTTCAGCAGCACCAGCACCACCGCGAAGATGACAAAGTAGCTCAGGGCGTATTTCACTTGGAGGGAGGCAAAAAAGGGGACCTTATTTTTCTTGTTCATAGCTTCGCCAGATAGTACCCCACACCCCACTTGGTGCGGATAAACTCCGGGCTGGCAGGATCCAGTTCCAGCTTCTCCCGCAGGCGGCGGACGTGGACGTCCACCGTGCGGTAGTCGCCGATATACTCATAGCCCCACACCACGTTGAGCAGGTTCTCCCGGCTGTATACCCTTCCGGGGTTGCGGAGAAGCAGCTCCATCAGGTCGAACTCCTTGGCAGTGAGCTCCACCGGCGCCCCGTCCCGCCAGGCCGCCCGGGCGGCGGTGTCCAGCCGGATGTGGCCGGCGGTGAGCACCGCCTCCGCCTTTTTCTGTTCCGCCGCTCCGGAGCGGCGCAGCAGGGCCCGCACCCGGGCCTTCAGCTCCAGCAGGTTAAAGGGCTTGGTAATGTAGTCGTCGGCCCCACACTCAAAGCCCATGATCTTGTCGGTGTCCTCCCCCTTGGCCGTCAGCATGATGATGGGCACGTTGGAGAACTCCCGGATGCGCATACAGGCCTGAAGGCCGTCGATCTTGGGCATCATCAGGTCCAGCAGAATCAGGTCAAAACTGCCCTCTCGGGCCAGTTCCACCGCCTGCTCGCCGTCGAACCCCACCTCAACCTGGTAGCCCTCGTGCTCCAGGTTGAACTTGATGCCCTTCACCAGCACCTGTTCGTCGTCTACTACTAATATCTTTGCCATAGTGATGCTCCTTGCTCCGTTTTGTGGGACCCGGCCCCCCTGGCCGGGCCATCCCGTAATGGCCCGCCGAGGGCGGCGGGCCCCGCATTAATATTTTACCCCGCAGTCACATACTCCCGCAGGCCCTCCAAAATACCCGGCCCTATGCCGGACACCTCTGTCAGCCCATCCACACTCGAGAAGGGGCCATGCTCCTCCCGGTAGGCCACAATGTCCCCGGCCCGCTTCTCCCCGATGCCCGGCAGGCGCTGGAGGTCGTATGCGTCCGCCGTGTTGATGTTGATAACCTCCCCCGGCAGGAGGCTGTCCGGATAGACCTCCCCCTCCACGGCCGGCTCGTCGGACACCTCCTCCGCCGGCGGGCGGCGGACTGAGGACACCTGAAAGGGCTCCGGGGCGGTGGTTCGGGCCAGATACCAGGTGCCGCACACCAGGACAAAGGCCGCAAACAGGGCCAGCACCACCCCCGCATATCTGGATTTTCCTCCCATTTCCCGTGCCCCCTTGCGGTTTTGCCCGTTTTTTGTTATAATCAATGCGGTTGCGGTTATACCGTAAAAATTAAAAAAATCTTAATTGCCTTTTCCCCTCATGTGCGATACACTGGGGTACGCACCTCATTATAACATACATATGGAGATTTTCCTATGAAAAAATATCCTTTTCTTTCCCTGATCCTTTTGTTCGCCCTGTCTATGTCTCTGCTGCCTGCCTCCGCCGTCGTCCCGGGGCAGGCGGACCTGGACCTGTTCTGCACCCACGCCGTCCTTCTGGACGCCAACCACGGCGAAATTTTATACGACATGAGGGCCACCGAAAAGGCCTACCCCGCCAGCATTACCAAAATTATGACCGCCCTGCTGGTGCTGGAGGCCATCGAGTATGGCCAGCTCTCCCTGGACACCCCCATCACCGCCGGAGAGACACGGATGCAGGGTGTGACCTACTCCTACGTCAACGGCAACATCAAGCTGGGTGAGGTGCTCACGGCAGAGGAGCTGCTGTACATGACCCTTCTCCCCTCCTACGCCGACGCCTGCAACATCCTGGCCGTGGCGGTGGACGGCACCATCGAGGACTTTGTGGACCACATGAACCGGAAGGCCGCCGAGCTGGGCTGCCAGAACACCCATTTTACCAACCCGGTGGGCATCCACAACGAAAACCACTACTCCACCCCCTACGACCTGGCCCTCATCATGAAGGCCTGTCTGGAGTACGACACCTTCCTGCGCATCGCCCAGACCCCCAAGTACACGCTCCGCGCCACCGATATGTCCGGCCCCCGGGAGATGTACAACAGCAACGCCCTGGTCTCTACCTGGAACCACAGCGGCTACCTCTATGACAAGTGCATCGGCGGCAAAACGGGCAACACTGACGAGGCGGGTCGCTGTCTCGTCGCCGCCGCCGAGGACAATGACGAAATTCTTATCTCCGTCGTAATCGGCTCCGGCCCCATGCCGGTCCCCGGCGAGGAGGACCTGAAGCAGGGCCACTTCCGGGAGAGCAAGCGGCTGCTGGAGTACGGCTTTAACAACTTCCAGCGGGTAACCATCACCAAGGACAGCGAGCCGGTGGAGACGGTGAAGGTCACCATGTCCCGCCAGGCCGACGAGGTGAACGTGAAACCCCAGGGCTCCATCACCCGCACCCTGCCCAAGTCCATGGACCTGAACGACATCGAGACCAAGATCACCCTTTACGCCAAGGAGGTGGAGGCCCCGGTGGAGGCCGGACAGGTGATGGGCATTATGACCCTCTCCTACAACGGAGAGGTCTATGGCCAGCTGGACCTGGTGGCCGTCACCTCGGTGGAGCGGTCGGAACTGTTGTATAAGAAGCAGCAGTTTTTCCAGTTCTTCCAGAACGAGGGGGTGCGCATTATCCTGGCCGTGGTGCTGTTCTTGACCGCCATTGTGATCCTTAAACTTACCGTTTTCCGCCGCAAGCGCCGCCCCAAGGCGGGGGCCGCCGCCCGGCGGGGAAACTACAAGGGCACCCGGATGTGAGTGGTGCCAAAAAAGATACACTCGTATAATAAATTGGGGACACTTATTGCCACTCGAGCGTTGCATTTTCTCTCTAAATCTGCCATATTGCATTGGCAAATGGTACAGTATAAATTCGATGAGTTTGTTTTCCACAAATTCATTCTCATCCTTTTTGTACCATTTGCCTTTCTTTTTAACTATTGATTCGTATTATATTAAAGGGTGCCATTTAGTCGCGTGCTTCTTCCAAAAGCTCAATTGGTGAAAAATAACAGCCGGACAAATTCCGACTGTCCATTTACATATTAAAACTTGCAAAAATAAATTTTTTGGAAAAAGGGCTTGACTATGAAAGAAAAACTGCTATAATACATAGTGCTGTTTCTCTGAAGCAAACAGCAGAATATGTGCAGTAGTATCGAAGTGGTCATAACGAGCACGACTGGAAATCGTGTAGCCTGATAAGGGCTCGAGGGTTCGAATCCCTCCTACTGCGCCAACTTGCGTTGACAAAAAAGATGCAGGCGAAAATCCCGTACTTCGGTACGGGATTTTTGCATTAAAACAGCAATAGCGCAGAAAATAAAGAACAATTTTTGATATTTCAAAATTTAGGGTCCATAACGTAAAAATAACGCGCCGGAGATACAAATTCCCCGGATTTGGAGTTTTGGGAAACACACATGACTCGAACGCCCCATCATTCAAAAAAGAAGAAATCCACCTCGACAGATACCCTTCCGGCATCTGAAAACGGGGGAGATGACTTTCTCAAGCCCTCATGGCAGGTGGATGTCTGCGTGACACTTCCACACTGATATGCACAATGAGGTATTCCAAAATGACGGTTTTTGTAGTAAAATAGTAGGCAACATATTTTGAGGACGAAAGGCAGTGGATCATATGATAACCGGCGAACTGAAAAACAAAATCAACGCCCTTTGGGAGATTTTCTGGACCGGCGGCATTACCAACCCCCTGGACGTGGTGGAGCAGATGACCTACCTCATGTTCATCCGGGACCTGGACGACACAGACAGCCTGAAAGCCAGGGAGTGCGCCATGCTGGGCCTGCCCCACACGAGTATTTTCGGAGGGGAGGTGTCGGTTGGAGCGCAGACGGTTCCGGGCAGCCAGCTCAAGTGGTCGGTGTTCCGGGACTTCCCCGCTGAACAGATGTATTCCGTGGTGCAGGAGCAGGTATTCCCCTTCATCAAAAACCTTCACGGGGACAAGACCAGCGCCTACGCCCGGTACATGGATGACGCCATTTTCAAGATACCCACTCCCCTGATGCTGGACAAGGTGGTCACCGCTCTGGACGAAATTTATGACCAGATGGCCCAGCTCCGGGACGGCGACGTGCGGGGGGACGTGTACGAGTTCCTCCTGTCTAAAATCGCCACCGCCGGGGTAAACGGCCAGTTCCGAACCCCCCGGCACATCATCAAAATGATAGTGGAGCTGATGGCCCCCGGCCCGGACGAGGTCATCTGCGACCCGGCCTGCGGCACCTCCGGCTTTCTGGTGGCGGCGGGGGAGTACCTGAAAGAGCACCACAAGGAGGAAATCTTCTTCCACAGTCAGAAAAAGGACCACTACATGAACGCCATGTTCCACGGCTACGACATGGACCGCACCATGCTGCGCATCGGGGCCATGAACATGATGACCCACGGGGTGGACAGCCCCACCATCCAGTACCGGGACAGCCTGTCCGACCAGAACACCGACCGGGAGAAGTACTCCCTCATCCTGGCCAATCCCCCCTTCAAGGGCAGCCTGGACGCTGATATCGTATCCGCCGACCTGCTGAAGCTGTGTAAGACCAAGAAGACCGAGCTGCTGTTTTTGGCCCTGTTCCTGAAAATGCTCCGGGTGGGCGGGCGGTGCGCCTGCATCGTTCCCGACGGCGTTCTGTTTGGGTCCTCCAAGGCCCACAAGGATATCCGCCGGGAACTGGTGGAGAACCACCGCCTGGAGGCCGTTATCTCCATGCCCTCGGGGGTGTTCAAGCCCTACGCCGGGGTGTCTACCGGGGTGCTCATCTTCACCAAGACCGGCCACGGCGGGACGGACCAGGTGTGGTTCTACGACATGCGGGCCGACGGCCTCTCCCTGGACGACAAGCGCGCCCCCGTGGCAGAGAACGACATCCCCGATATCGTCGCCCGGTTCCATAACCTGGCCGGAGAGACGGACCGGGCTCGGACGGAACAGTCCTTCCTGGTGCCCAAGGGGGAGATCGTGGAAAATGGGTACGACCTGTCCATCAACAAGTACAAAAAAACCGAGTATGTCTCCGTGGAGTACCCGCCCACCAGCGAGATTTTCGCCCAGCTTCGGGAGCTGGAGGCCGAGATTCAGAAGGGACTGGAGGAATTGGAGGGGATGGTGTGATGGCGAGATTGGGAGATTTGACAAATATAAAAACAGGGAAATTAGATGCAAATGCATCTTCGCCAGATGGTCAATATCCATTTTTCACCTGTTCCAAAGAGACTTTAAGAATATCTTCATATCAATATGATTGCGAATGTGTTTTAGTTGCTGGAAATGGAGACTTAAATGTAAAATATTATAATGGAAAATTTGATGCTTATCAACGAACCTATATTATTGAAAGCAAGGACAAAACCGTTTTGCTTGTTCCATATCTCTACTATTTTCTTGATGAGTATGTTGAAATATTGCGAGAACAGTCTATTGGTGGAGTAATTAAATATATAAAGCTCAGGAATCTAACGGAAGCAAAAATTCCACTTCCAGATTTGAGTATTCAGAAAAAGGTTATTGACCGGGTGTCGAGACTGGAACAGTTGATTTCCCTCCGCAAACAGCAGCTTGCCAAACTGGATGAACTGGTTAAGGCAAGGTTTGTGGAGATGTTTGGGGATATGCTTTTGAATCCGCTTTCGTGGCCTGAAATTAGTTTGGAGACTGCGGCTAACATTGTTTCAGGTATCACTAAGGGGCGAAAAACGCAGAGTAGAGAATTGGTTGAAGTTCCCTATATGGCGGTTTCCAATGTCAAGGATGGTTACATTGATTGGACAACCGTTAAAACAATTATGGCAACACAGGCGGAAATTGACCAATACCGTTTGTTGCCCGATGATGTATTGATGACAGAAGGCGGTGACCCTGATAAGCTGGGCCGTGGCGCTATTATTCGAGAACCGCTTGAAAATTGTATCCACCAGAATCATATTTTCCGGGTGCGGCTTGATGAATCCTCAATCCTGCCCGAGTTTTTTGCTGAATACTTACAGCATCAGAAAGCAAAAAGGTACTTTTTAAGGTGCGCCAAACAGACAACAGGAATAGCGAGCATCAACATGAAACAGCTCCGGGCATTGCCTGTCCTGGTTCCGCCTATTGAAGCTCAGAAAATATTTGCTGATTTTGTCGCGGGAGTAGGCCGACAAAAGTTGACAATCCAGCAGAGTTTGGATAAACTGGAGGTGCTGAGGAAATCGCTGATGCAGGAGTATTTTGGGTGAGGTGAAATTATTATGAGCGATTGTACGGTATACATTGATGAGGCTGGCGATCTTGGATTTCAGCGAGGAACACAGTGGTTCGTTCTTTCTGCTGTGATTGTAGATAAAAATGAGGAACGTGCCATACGGACAACGATGTCACAAGTCAAAAGCAGACTTAATGTAAATGAAATACATTTAAAGAAAATACCTGATTTTATGAAACGGGCTTACATTGTGCGAGAGTTAGGAAGTGAAAATTTCACATACGTAAATATAGTTGTTGATACCGGTAAGTTGAATCTTGCCATGGCAGCTTCGGCAGCAACTGCATACAACTATATATGTAGAATGCTGTTAGAAAGAGTGTCGTGGTTTCTTAGAGATACAAATAGGATTGGTGATATTGTTTTATCTGCACGTGGAACTTCACGAGATGGTGAACTCATCACCTACATTCAGGAAAAATTGCTTTCTTTTACTGATAACCAAATTGTGTCCGATGTTTTTGGGAAAATATCAGCAAAAACAGCGAATAATTGGGATTTGTTGCAACTGGCGGATGTATGTGCGACTACCACTTTTTTAGCGTATGAAATTAATGGCTGGGGAATGAGAGCTCCATGCTATTTTAAGGTATTAGAAGAACACATATATCGGTATAATGGTAAAATTGAACGTTATGGCTTGAAATATTTTTCAGAAAATATGAAACCAGTTTCAGGCGATCTGAAATGTCACTATGCTTGCATGAAAAAAGAAAGAACCCCCGGCGCGACTACCACATGACAAGCATGCTGGTGAAACACCCTCGCGTTAGCCCGGCGACGTTCTTTCTACTTTTAGTATATGCGTTTGTAACCAAAATGTCAATAGTTATTTTAAAACATATGTTTGATTTTGAGAAAAAATTTGGGGTGCCAATATGACCAACTTCGACCGTTTCCTCCCCGATCCTCAATTCACCTCCTTCGCGGAGGCGGCGGTGGCGGCGGAGAAAATCCTGCAAATCGACCTGACCGCCTGCATATTGAACTGCCGGCGGGCGATGGAGTGCGGGGTCAAGTGGATGTACTCGGTGGACAGCGCGCTGGTCAAGCCCTGGCAGGATACCCTGGTAAACCTGATGAACGACGGGGAGTTCCGGGAGATTGTGGGGAAGGACCTGTGGAAGCGGATGGACCACATCCGCCGCATGGGCAACGCCGCCGCCCACGGGGGCAGGGCGCTGACCCGGCCCCAGGCGGAGCTGTGTCTGGAGAACCTGTACATATTCCTGGACTTTGTGGCCTACTGCTACGGCACCGACTATCAGGAGGGGCAGTTTGACCGCTCACTGCTGGAGGAGCAGCCCGCCGCCGCTGTCCCGGCTCCGGCTGTCCCCGACATGGACCTGGACGCACTCATTGCGGAGAACCAGGCCCTCAAGGCGGAGCTCACCGCCCGGCGGGAGGAGCAGAAGCAGACCTATGTGCCCAAGCCCCTGGACCTCAGCGAGTACGAGACCCGCAAGCTGTATATCGACGCCATGCTTCTGGACGCCGGCTGGACCCAGGGGCAGGACTGGCTGGACGAGGTGGAGCTCCACGGGATGCCCAACAAGTCGGGGAAGGGTTTTGCCGACTATGTGCTCTACAGCTCCGACGGCCGGCCCCTGGCGGTGATCGAGGCCAAGCGTACCTGCGCCGACGTGGCCCGGGGCCGCCATCAGGCCCGGCTGTATGCCGACATTCTGGAAAAGCAGTACGGCCGCCGGCCGGTGGTCTTCCTCACCAACGGCTTCGACACCCGCATTGATGACGGTGCCTATCCCGAGCGGAGGGTGGCGTCCATCTACTCCAGGCGGGACCTGGACAAGCTCTTTAACCTGCGGGCCATGCGAACAAGCCTGACCTGCGTGGCGGTGAACAAGGATGTCGCCGGGCGCTGGTATCAGGAGAGCGCCATCAAGGCGGTGTGCGACAGCTTTGCGCGCAGCCGACGCAAGGCCCTGCTGGTCATGGCCACCGGCTCGGGCAAAACCCGGACGGTAATCGCCCTGTGTGACGTGCTCATGCGCCACGGCTGGGTGAAAAACATCCTGTTCCTGGCCGACCGCAACTCTCTGGTCACCCAGGCCAAGCGCAGCTTTGTCAACCTGCTGCCCAGCCTGTCCGTGACCAACCTGTGCGAGGAGAAGGACAACACCGCCGCCCGCTGCGTCTTTTCCACCTACCAGACCATGATGAACTGTATCGACTCGGTGAAGGACGAGGAGGGCAAGCTGTTCACCTGCGGCCACTTCGACCTGGTCATCTGCGACGAGGCCCACCGGTCCATCTACAACAAGTACCGGGACATTTTCAACTACTTCGACGCCCCCCTGGTGGGCCTCACCGCCACCCCCAAGGACGAGATCGACAAGAACACCTATGAGGTCTTTGAACTGGAAAACGGCATGCCCACCTACGGCTATGAGCTCAGCCAGGCGGTGACGGACGGTTTTCTTGTGGATTTCATGACTGTGGAGACCAGACTGAAATTTCTGGAGGAGGGCATCGCCTACGACGAACTGTCCGATGAGGACAAAGAGGCCTATGAGCGCACCTTCGAGGACGAAAACGGCGCACTGCCCGAGAAAATCAGCTCCTCCGCCCTCAACGAGTGGGTATTCAACGAGGGCACCATCCGGGAGGTGCTCCACATCCTCATGACCAACGGCCTGAAAATCGACTACGGCGAGAAGCTGGGCAAGACCATCATTTTCGCCAAAAACCACCGCCACGCGGAGAAAATTCTGGAGATTTTCGGGCGGGAGTACCCCCATCTTCCGGGCTATGCCATGGTCATCGACAACCAAACCGCCTACGCCCAGGACGCCATCGACCGGTTCTCCGAGCCCGGGAAGCTGCCCCAGATCGCCATTTCGGTGGACATGCTGGACACCGGCATTGATGTGCCCCAGGTGCTGAACCTGGTGTTTTTCAAAAAGGTGATGAGCAAGGCCAAGTTCTGGCAGATGATCGGCCGGGGCACCCGGCTGTGTCCAGGGCTGCTGGACGGGGCAGACAAGGAGAAATTTTACATTTTCGACTTCTGCGGAAATTTTGCGTTTTTCCGGGTGAACGACAAGGGCAGGCCTGCCTCCAGCCAGCGGGCCCTTCAGGGGGCGATTTTCAGCCTGAAGGCACAGATCGTGTACAAGCTTCAGGACCCAGCCTGCCAGACTGGGGAACTGACCGCCTTCCGCCAGGAGCTGGTGGAGGAGATGGCGGCCAAGGTTCAGGCGCTGAACCGGGAAAATTTTGCCGTCCGCCAGCACCTGCGGTATGTAGAAAAATTCAGCCGCATCGAGAGCTACGCCGTCCTCCGCTACGAGGACACCCTGCTGATTGATGAGGAGCTGGCTCCGCTGGTGGCGCCCGACGGAGACGATCCCAAAGCGGTGCGCTTTGACGCGCTGATGTATGGCATTGAGCTGGCCTGCCTTGCCGGCGAGAAGCACACCCGGGCCCGAAATGACCTGTTGAAAAAGGTCCAGGGCATCGCCGCCACGCCCCACATCCCGGCGATTCAGGCGCAGTCTGAGCTGATTGACAAAATCCTCCACACCGGCTACCTGGACGACGCGGGAATCAACGAGTTTGAGCACATCCGGGAGGCTCTGCGGGACCTGGCAAAATACATCTCCGGCGAGGCCGCCCGCTACACCACCAATTTCAACGACGAGATCCTGTCCATGGACTGGCAGGAGTCTCATCTGGAGAACGACGACCTGAAAAACTACCGGGCCAGGGCGGAGTTTTATGTCCGCCAGCACCAGGACGAGGCGGTAATCACCAAGCTGAGGGGCAATATTCCCCTGTCCCAAACGGATGTGGAGGCCCTGGAGCGCATCCTCTGGAGCGAGGTGGGTTCCCAAGAGGACTACGAGGCGGAGCTGGGCACCAAGCCCCTGGGGGAGTTCGTCCGGGAAATCGTGGGGCTGGATATGCGGGCAGCCAAGGATGCCTTTTCCGAGTATCTGAACCGCGTCGATCTGGACAGCCGACAGATTTATTTTGTAAACCAGATTGTGGAATATATTGTACACAACGGGCTGATGAAGGACTTTTCCGTCCTCCAGGGTCCCCCCTTCACCGACCAGGGCAGCGTGGTGGAGGTGTTCACCGACCTGTCTGTCTGGCTGGGCATCAAGGCGGTAATTGAGCGAATCAACACAAATGCGATTGGCGTACAATAAGGTAAACGGGCAAGGGCTCAAATTCGATTTAAGGATTTTTCCAGCTCCTTTGGGATAACAGTCCTTTTCTCAATCTCTTTGGTTTTCTTGTATTTTTTCAATGCTTGATCTCGTTGTTCCAGAGGGGGGCGGCAGTGGCTGTGGGGAATTATCCAGATCATCTTTTTTGCCATCCTTCTGCTTACCCCATTTCTTCGCCTTCTGCTCCGTCAGTCCCTTAAAACGGACAGGCCTCCCTCACGCGAGGGAGGCTAAAAATTTTTCCGCCTCCTCCTGCTGTAACCACTACCCAAAACAAAATCCCACCTTATAATTTGTTCATTTTTGTACTAGACCGCCCGGTTTTCCTGTAGTAAGATAGTCTGACTGTTAAGAACGACTTTTTAAAGGAGAATCGCGCATCGTGAAAAAAAGTCACAGCATTGACATGTGCAACGGGTCTCTGGCGGACAAGATTCTGCTCTTTGCCCTGCCGCTTATGGCCTCCAGCCTGCTCCAGCTGCTGTTCAACGCGGCGGACGTAGTCGTGGTTGGCCGCTTTGCCGGCAAGGAGGCGCTGGCGGCTGTGGGCTCCAACACCTCCCTTATCAACCTGACCATCAACCTGTTTGTGGGTCTGTCAGTGGGCACCAACGTGGTGGTGTCCCGGGACCTGGGGGCCGGACGCTATGACAACGTGGGCCGCAGCGTCCACACCGCCATGACCCTGGCTCTGGCCAGCGGCATCGGCATGATGATCTTCGGCGTGGTGATGGTCCGGCAGCTGCTGGAGTGGATGTCCTCCCCCACCGATGTGATCGACCTGGCCACGGTGTACTTACGCATCTATTTCCTGGGCATGCCCGCCAACCTGGTTTACAACTTCGGCGCGGCCATCCTCCGGGCCCAGGGGGACACCCAGCGGCCGCTGTATTTCCTCACCTTCGCCGGCGTGGTCAACGTGCTCCTGAACCTGGTTTTTGTCATCGCCCTGCAAATGGACGTGGCCGGGGTGGCGCTGGCCACCATCATCGCCCAGTACATCTCCGCCGCGCTGGTCGTGCGGTGCATGATGCGGGAGCAGGGCCCCCTCCGCCTGGACCTAAAGCGGCTGGGGCTGGAAAAACGGGGCGTGCTTCAGATTTTAAAGGTCGGTCTGCCCGCCGGCTTTCAGGGGGTGGTGTTCTCCCTGTCCAACGTGGTGATTCAGTCCTCCCTCAACTCCTTTGACGACCCGATTCTGGTGGCCGGCTCCGCTGCCGGGGCCAACATCGAGAGCTTTGTCTACGTCACCATGAACGCCTTCCACCAGGCGGCCATCTCCTTTGTAGGCCAGAATTACGGCGCCGCCAAGTGTGACCGGGTGGACCGGGTGGCCTGGCAGTGCACCGTCTTCTCGGTCCTCTTTGGCCTGGTCGCCGGCAACCTGGCCTACCTCCTGGGCGCCCCGCTGGTGAACATCTACGCCCCCGGTGAGCCCGATGTGGTGCATCAGGCCCTGGTTCGGATGCTCTATATCTGCTGCCCCTACTTTATCTGCGGCGTGATGGAGGCCCTGGTGGGGGTGCTCCGGGGGCTGGGCAGCTCGGTAATCCCCATGGTCACCTCCATTGTGGGGGCCTGCGGGCTACGGCTGGTCTGGGTGGCAGTCGTCTTCCCCGTCTACCGCACCCCCGCCTGTCTGTATCTCTCCTACCCCGTCACCTGGATTATCACCTCCCTGTTCCACTTCCTTTTTCTTATGCTGGTGGTGCGCCGGCGGGCCTTTGCCAAGGTCCAGAGCCGCGGCCCCGCCTATCTGTCCACCGAGGGCCACCATCCCGAGGTATAAACACCGTGAGGACCGCCCCCGCCGGTGGCCCTCATTTTTGTGCAAAAATTCTCCAGGATTTTTTCTGGAAAAGGTTTGACAAACGGTAACAAATATGTTACAATTCGGTTACAGTTTTTTAAGACACAATTTTAGAGGAGGCTAACCATGGCAAACGAAAACCTGCCTCTTTCCTACAAGGGACACCCCCTCCGCCGGAAAGATAATCTGATTTATTACGGAACAATGGCTGAAAAATACATCATTATGCTTCAGATCCTGTCCTCCAAGGACCAGGGCGGCCTGCCGGTGGCAGACCGGGTATCCGTTCAGCTCCAGCTCACCGACCCCGACCTGAAAAGCCGGGACCGAGTGGTTAAAAAAAGCGAAAAGGACAGCCTTTACGCTGCAATGGACGTGGCCGCCGTCTGGCTGGACCGGGCGCTGGCCGGAAAGTAACAAATAGTTACAGATTTACGTTAAACTGCTGATAACCCGTCTGCAAAAAAAGAGGAGGACGTTAATATGAATTTCAAGCGCACTGTATCCCGTTTCACCGCCGGCCTGCTGCTGGTCAGCACCCTGATTACCCCCGCCCTGGCCGCCACCGGCACCGTCAACACCGAGGGCAGCAGCCTCCGGCTCCGCTCCGAGGCCAACACCAGCAGCTCCGTGCTGAAGCAGCTGTCCCACGGCACCCAGGTAGACGTCCTCTCCGGTCTGGTGGACGGCTGGTACCAGGTCTCCTACAAGGGCACCACCGGCTACGTGTCCGGCGAGTACCTCACCGTCACCGAGGACAGCGCAGCCGCTCCCGCCCCTCAGACCACTGCCGCCACTGCCGCCCCTGCCGCTGAGCCCGCCTCCGACAAGGTTTACATCAAGGTCACCGAGGGCCCTCTAAATATCCGCTCCGGCCCCAGCACCGACTATGACCGGGTGGGCAGCCTGTACACCGGCCGGACCGCCGAGGTGGTGGAGAAGCTGGACGGCTGGTATCACATCAGCGACGGCTATGTCAGCGCCGACTACGTCACCGAAATTGACGCCGCCGCCTACGAGGCCTCCTACAGCAAGGGCCAGGAGATTGCCGACTACGCCCTCCAGTTCAAGGGCTACCGCTATGTCCACGGCGGCAGCTCCCCCAGCGGCTTTGACTGCTCCGGCTTCACCAGCTATGTGTACAAGCAGTTCGGCTACAGCCTGAACCGCACCTGCTCCGGCCAGCTGGACAACGGCACCCCCGTCTCCATGAGCGAGCTCCAGCCCGGCGACATCGTCATCTTCAAGAAGGGCAACGCCAACACCCGCGCCACCCATGTGGGACTCTACATCGGCAACCAGCAGTTCATCCACGCCTCCACCGCCAAGGTGGGTGTCATCATCAGCAAGCTGAGCGACGCCTATTACACCACCGGCTTCGTTGGCGGCCGCCGGATCGTCTGATTTCATACATAAAAAATCCGCGCCCACCGTCTGGAAGCAGGCGGTGGGCGTTTTTTCCATCCAGCGTTTCAGTCGTGACGGATAATGAGCCAACACCACCCCCGCAAGGCCGCATGAAAACGCGAAAAAAGGACTTGCAGAATCTTCCGATATCATGTAGAATGTTCATTAGAGACAGCAAAAGCAAATAAAGGCAGGGCGCAGAGAGTTCGCACCTCTCTACGCCCTTATGCAGGAGAACCGACCTCCCACACAGCAAGAAACTTGCGCCGCACCCATTTTATCAAATATTGATGGCTTAATCAAGCGTGAAAAATGGGAATGTGTGTTTAGCTTTTGGCGGTGTAGGGATAAATTGCAAACCCTGCGCCGCTTTTGTTGTCTCGGCGGCCCCGAGCGAAGCCCACGGGGGACGGGAAGAACCCACCCCCAAGGGCTGGACCGTTGAGACATGAGAAACCGTATAGGAGGAGAACACACTATGAAAAAGGCGCTTATCTATACCCTATCTCTGGCCTTGCTCCTGTCGTTGGCTGCTTGTCACAAGCCCCAGGCAGAGCAACCCACGGACCCCGCCCCCAGCACATCAGTCCCGGAGACTGAACCCAAACAGACGCCAGCGGCCCCTGTTGAAACCGAGGACACCCCGCCCCCGGAAGAAACAGACCCGCAGGAGGAGCAATGCAGACAGAACCCACGGAGCCTGTGGAAGTTGCGGAGCCGCCAGCAGATACAACCCCGGAGCAGTTAGCAGACACAGCTCCAGAGACGCCCGCCGAAAAACCGCAGGAAGTGATTCCAGCAAAGCCGCCAGAAACAGAATCGAAACCGTCCCAGGAACCTGTTTCCCAGCCGTCTGCACAGCAGGAGCCTACAGAGCAACAGCCTGCCGAGCAACAATCCCAACAACCCAGTGAACCCCAAGGTGGTGGAGATTCCGCAGCAGACATAAGAGGCAAGAAAGCAAGCATTCCTCAACGGCATGGATCAAATGCTTAAAGACCATGGATACAATACAGATGGATCAGATCACGATATGACCGAAGAAGAATTCAGGGCCCTACAAAATGCAATGGGCATGTCTGGCGGCTAATCACTGTTACATCAACATATTAAGCATCAGGTGCATCCTATCAATCTAGGTAGGATGCACCTTCTTTTCAATCCCAAACACGCCAACATCAGGGAGCCCCTAACCGGGCCCCTCTTTCGTTCCGCCAGCGGAAGCGACAACCTGACAGAATGAAAGTATCGGCATTTTAGGTTAATTTTTCAAATCGCTGAGCACCAAAATTTTGGGCATTTTTGCAGAATTGAGATTACCAAATTTTTGGGTAATTACTAAAATTTTGATTACTCAAATTTCGGGCATTTACCTAAATTTTTTTGAATGGTCCCCATTTTTCCTGAAATTTCAAGGGTTTTGCAGTCCGCTGGAAAATAAACTCTTACTGGGCAATTCATAATGTAGCATTTACCTGCTGGGAAAATTTTTCTCGATGCCTGAAATTTCAGTCATCTTTGCTGTTAAGAAATAACCCAAATTTTAGGGCTTGTTTGAAAAATAAATATTGCACAAATTGAAGATAAGTGCAAAAATA
>CATEPI010000031.1:0-32077 GCA_949525845.1 uncultured Eubacteriales bacterium | reverse complement strand
AGCCGGAGCCGCCGCGGGGGGCCTGGGGGCGCTCGCCGTAGCCGGAGCCGCCGCGGGGGGCCTGGGGGCGCTCGCCGTAGCCGGAGCCGCCGCGAGAGGTCTGGGGGCGCTCGCCGTAGCCGGAGCTGCTGCGGGGGGATTGGGGCCGTTCGTTGTAACCGCCGCTGCGGGAGGGGGGGCGGCGTTCGCCGCTGTCACCGCTGCCGCGGGGCGTGGGGGTCTGTCTGTCAGCCATGCTTGATTCCTCCAAGTAAATACTGTTTCTATTCTACAGGGAAATTTCCTTCCCGTCAACGGGTCTAAGTCGAAATAACAAAAAATTCACGATTTTATGTCTACTTGCTCGCCCCGCTTGACCGGGCGGCCCCTTTTTATTATAATGGAAACACCAAATTTTAACGTGGGAGATGGATGTGCAATGAGCACGGTCATGACCGCCAGCGAGGTCCACAAGCAGTATACCGCCACCGTTACCGCCTTCCGGAAGCTGATTCCCGACCCGGCCCTGCGGCTGGCCTTCGGCCGGCAGGTGGACGGCTATGTCCGCCAGTACGTCCTGGGGGTGTGGCAGGCAGACAGCGCCAGCTCCATCTCCCCCCGGCACGTGGAGTTCTACAACGCCATCTGGACCCCGGGCAACCCGGTGCCCTCGGCGCTGTACTGGGAGGTGGCCTCCGGGGTGGCCAACTTCGACCTGTTCCAGCCCCCCGCCTTCTTCCAGGACCTGCGTCAGTACGACCGCCTGCGGGGCACCGCCCTGGCCCGGCGGTTTGCCGACGACCTCACCCTGCTGCTGCTCCTCTTTGCGGCGGTGGACGGGGTGGTGAGCGAGAGCGAAGCGGGGTTTGTCAACGTGTGCAGCGAGGTGCTGCTGGAGCTGTGCGATAAAGACGGCCTGCGCACCGACCGGCCCGCCATCCGGGCCGACCAGTTTTCCGCCCCCAGGCCGAGCCAGCCCGCCCCGGCCCAAAAGCAGGAGACGGCCCCCGCCAAGCAGGAGGAGGCCCAGCCCCCGGCAGAGCCCGAGCCCACTCTGGAGGAGCTGCTGGCTGAGCTGGACGGGCTGTGCGGCCTGGACAAGGTGAAAAAGGACGTGAAAAGCCTCATCAACCTGGTGAAGGTGCGCAGGCTGCGGGAGGAGGCCGGCCTGCCCGTCCCCCCCATGTCCCTCCACCTGGTGTTTATGGGCAACCCGGGCACCGGCAAGACCACCGTGGCCCGGCTGCTGGCCAAGATTTACCACGCGGTGGGGGTGCTGTCCAAGGGCCAGCTGGTGGAGGTGGACCGGTCCGGCCTGGTGGCCGGCTTTGTAGGGCAGACCGCCCTGAAGGCCCAGGAGGCTGTCCAAAAGGCCATCGGCGGGGTGCTGTTCATCGACGAGGCCTACGCCCTGGTCAACGCAGAGAGCGCCAACGACTTCGGCCACGAGGCCATTGAGGTCATCCTCAAAAACATGGAGGACCACCGGAAGGACCTGATCGTGATCGTGGCGGGGTACACCGACCGGATGGAGCAGTTTATCCACGCCAACCCGGGTTTGGAATCCCGGTTTAACAAATACTTCTTCTTCGAGGACTACGACGGGAAGCAGCTGATGGAGATTTTCCGGTCCATGTGCAAAAAGAACGGCTACACCCTCTCGGAGGAGGGGGAGCAGTTCATGGAGAAGGACCTGCAAGGGCTCTACGAGGAGCGGGACGAGAACTTCGGCAATGCCCGGGACGTGCGCAACCTCTTTGAACAGGCGGTGGCCCGCCAGGCCGACCGGGTGTCTCAGCTGGAGGAGCCCACCAGAGAACAGCTCATGGAGCTGCTGCCGGAGGATTTGGAGGAGCCGTCAAGCGGCGACAGGTAGGGCGCGACGACCCGGCGCGCCGTCCCTAAACGGACGCGGAGATGGAAAACGGCGGGCCGAGTCGTCCCGCCCTACAAGGTGAAAGGAGACTTGCCCATTGGAAACCTTCTTTTCTATCCTGGAGGACGAGGAGTACAACCAAATCTGGGACAGAATCGACAATGAGCTGCAATTCCAGCCCAGTATCCGGAGCAGTCAACCTCCCTTCCGGCTCTCCGCGCCCTGGGTGGTCCACGATCTGGCCTATTACCCCGTGGACTGGCAGTATGAGGACTTCGCGGCCGCAGTTGTCCAGGCTCTGGTTGCCTGCCTGGGGGAGGACGACTGGATTTACGCCCTGGACTGGCAGCACAGCGGCTTTCGCTATGACCCCCGCAGGCCCGTCACCGAGCATGACCACTGGGTGGAGGATGAGCGGTACGGCGGCATTTTTGGCGGGAGGTATAACGCCTATTTTCCAGAATTTTACCCCGACGGGGACTACTACTTCTTCGTCCAGCGGGACCTGAAATGGGGCTACCTGGGCCACCCCTGGCGGCGGGAGATCTGGCTGTTCGGCGCACCGCTGGTGGAGCGGCTGTCCCTGGGGCTGGAGGAGCTGGGCTTTCCGGTGAAAAACAAATCAAAAGAGGAGTAAACGGGTATGGATCAATGCTATGCGCGCCCCTATTACAAGGACACAGGCAGGCGGCCCTATCTGTACTACGCGGTGATTGGCATAGACGGGGAGGCGGAGCTGGAGATTTCCCGCTCCCGGCACCGTGTGGACGAGGTGCCCGCCGGGCTGGTAATCAAGGCCTTCCGCCGCGCGGAGCACGCCGCCGAGATGGACCAGCTGCTGGGCGGCGCTCTGGGCCGGGTGCTGGAGAACCAGGACAGGGCTCTGTATGAGAAAGCAAAGGCCGGGGAGACCTGGCTGATTCTCCAGGGGGAGGTCCAGAAGGACGACACCCTGGACTATCTGCGCAACGCCGTGGGCATCGTCCAGGCGGCGCTGGACATGGGGGCGGATGCGGTGCTGGACCTCCACGCCCTGCGGCTTATCTCGCCCCAGGGGTGGAAAACCTTTTTTGACCCGCCCTTCTCCCCCTGGGAGCACGTGACCTTCCTGTGGAGCCCTATGGAGGACGGCAGCTTCTGGCTCCACACCCGGGGTATGCTGAAATTCGGCCGGCCGGATATCGGGCTGGAGGGGGTGCCCCAGTCGGAGCAGGGCCGGGCGATGGATATTTTCAAGCAGATGGTCTTCTATGAAGCTCAGGGGGCGGCGTTTACCCGGAACACAAGGCTGCATATCAGCGAGCACACGGCCTGTATGCTCCACCCGGAGCTGTCCGGAGAGATGGACGACCCGGACTACAACAACGAGCACTATCAGATGGCCTGGGCGGACTGCAAATTTGAGGACGTGTAGGGGCGGATACCATCCGCCTGCAGAATAAACGTGCGTAGGGCGCGACGACCCGGCGCGCCGTCCCTGGAAGGACGCGGAGACGGAGCGCGGCGGGCCGGGTCGTCCCGCCCTACACAAGGTTACCATATAAAAATGAGGAGGAAAATACTATGTTACTGAATTTCGACCAGATTGAGGAGAAGGTCATCCCCAAGATGCGGGGCGGCGAGGGAGAGATGATCACCCGGATGTTTGTCAACGAGGACACCAAGATCATGCGGGGCCGCCTCACTCCCGGCAGCACCATCGGCCTGCACACCCACGAGACTGACAGCGAAATGATTTTCATTCTCTCCGGCGCGGGCAAGGTGCTGTGCGACGGGGAGTATGAGCCCCTGGCCGCCGGGTCGGTCCACTACTGCCCCAAGGGCCACGAGCACAGCCTTATCAACGACGGGACCGAGGACCTGGAGATTCTGGCCATGATCCCCACCCACGGCGCATGAGGGTGGCCTTCTACACCCTGGGCTGCAAGGTCAACCAGTACGAGACCCAGGCTCTGGAGCAGCTCTTTGCCGGCCGGGGGCACACCCTGGTCCCCTTCGAGGGGGAGGCGGATGCGTACATCATCAACTCTTGCACCGTTACAGCGGTGAGCGACAAGAAGTCCCGGCAGGTGGTGCGGCAGGCCCGGAAGCGGGCCCCGGACGCGGTGGTGGCCCTGTGCGGCTGCTACCCCCAGACCCATCCGGGGGATGTGGCCGGCCTGCCTGTGGATATCGTGGCGGGCACCGGGGACCGTGTCAAATTTGTGGAGCTGGTGGAGCAGGCTTGGGCGGAGCGCCGGGAGAAAATCACCGCCCTGGACGACGCCATGAAGCGCCGGGTCTTCGAGCCCCTCCCCGCCGGAGGGCTGGAGGGCCGCACCCGGGCCATGCTGAAGGTGGAGGACGGCTGCGTCAACTTCTGCACCTACTGCATCATCCCCTACGCCCGGGGACCGGTCCGCTCCCTGCCCTTGGCTGACGCCACCGCTCAGGCGGCCAGGCTGGCCGGGGAGGGGTACAAGGAGCTTGTCCTCACCGGCATTGAGATCTCCTCCTGGGGCCGGGATTTGAAAGACGGGACCTCCCTCATCGACCTGGTGGAGGCCGTCTGCGCCGCCGCGCCGGAGTGCCGGGTCCGGCTGGGGTCGCTGGAGCCCCGGACCGTCACCGAGGACTTTTGTATCCGGGCGGCCAAGCTGAAAAACCTGTGCCCCCACTTTCACCTGTCCATGCAGTCCGGCTGCGACGCCACCCTGAAACGGATGAACCGGAAGTATGACACCGCCCGGTTTTACCAGAGCGTGGCCCTTCTGCGGCAGCACTTTGATGCCCCCGCCGTCACCACCGATATGATTGTGGGCTTTCCCGGGGAGACGGAAGCGGAGTTTGTCCAGTCCCTGGACTTTATCCGGCGGTGCGCCTTTGCCGCCATGCACATCTTCCCCTACTCCAAGCGCCCGGGCACCCCGGCGGCGGCTATGCCCAATCAGGTGCCCAGGGGCGTCAAGGAGGAGCGGGCCCGGGAGGCTGCGGAGGAGGCCGCGAGGATGGAACACAGCTATCTGGAGCAGTGGGACAGAGTGACCGTCCTCTTCGAGGAGGAGCGGGACGGCCTGTGGCGGGGCCACACCACCCGGTACTGCGAGGTGCGAGTCCCCAGTGGGGAAAACCTCCACAACCAGCTGCGGCAGGTGTCCGTTACCGGCGTGGGGGACGGATTTCTGGAGGGGGAAATATTAAATTTGGGAAACGGGTAGAATCTGCCAGAGAACGGTGGTATAATAACCATCGGCCTTTTTGTAGGGCGCGACGACCCCGGCGCGCCGCCCAAGGCAATTTTGCCATCTGAAACAGCGGGCCGCCGAGGTCGTCGGCCCCTACATATCAATCGATAACGCACCAAGGAGAGGAGCCCTGTCCCATGAGCGAGGAAATGAATTACAGCGCCAACCCCGGCAAGAATCTGGTCCGTGCCGTGGACGGCATCGACTATCTGCGCATCCCCGTGAAGACCCACCTGATCACCAAGGACGACGACATGGTGGACGTGGTGAACAAGTACCCCAAGGACAAGATGCAGCCCGGCGATATCCTGTTTATCTCGGAGAAGGCGGTGGCCTGCACCCAGAGCCGGGCCATTCCCATGGAGGACATCAAGCCCCGGAAGCTGGCAATTACCCTGAGCCGCTATGTCACCAAGACCCCTGCCGGCATCGGCCTGGGTATCCCCGAGACCATGGAGATGGCCCTTCAGGAGTGCGGCACCCTGCGGATACTGTTTGCCGCGTTCTGCTCGGTGATTGGAAAAATCTTTGGCCAGAGGGGCTGGTTTTACAACGTGGCCGGGCCCAAGGCCCGGGGCATCGACGGCCCCACCGAGGGCACCATCCCGCCCTACGACCACTATGTGGTCCTCACCCCCGCCGACCCCATGGGGACGGCCAAGCGCCTGGCACAGGCGCTTGGATACCCCGTCGCCATTGTGGACATCAACGACCTGGGGGCCAACATCCTGGGCTTCTCCGAGAAGCAGCCCACCATGGACTGGCTGGCCCGGGCGCTGGGGGACAACCCCCTGGGCCAGGGGGAGGAGTGCACCCCCATGGGCATCCTGCGCAAGGCGTAATCCCCCGGTTTCCTTCCGCCACGAGAGGAGGTTTTTCCATGAGACGACTGTCCCTGCCCATGCTGCTGGCGGTCCTGCTGCTGGCGGCCTGCGGGCCCGGGGGAGAGACCGGCTCCGGCCCGGCCTCTGAGCCGCCGGGCAGCGTGTCCGCCGGCGGGGAGGAGATATTTGTCTTCACCCGGGACAACCTGCCCCGGCTGGACGGCTCCACCTCCACCGCCCCCCTGGCCCGGGCCATGTGCGCCGTGCTGCTGGGGGAGGACCTGGACCAGGTGGCCGAGCTGGTCAACTTCAGCCGCACCACCCAGTCCTTCCGCAACCTGATGGCCGGGATGGCCGACCTGGTGCTGGCCGCCGAGCCCGCCCCGGAGGTGCTGGCCGAGCTGGAGGGGGAGGGCCGGTGGCTGCTCACCCCCTTCGCCACCGACGCGCTGGTCTTTGTGGTGAACCGGGACAACCCGGTGGACGGCCTGACCGCCGACCAGGTGCGGAGGATTTACACCGGAGAGATCACCAACTGGAGCCAGGTAGGGGGCGAGGACCTGGAGATCGTCCCCTTCCAGCGCAACCAGGGGGCGGGCAGCCAGACCATGTTTGAAAAGGTGGTGATGGAGGGGGCCGAGCCCATGGAGCCCCCTGCCACCTGGACCTCCAACAGCATGGAGGGGCTGCTCAACGCGGTGCGGGAGTATGACAACTCCGCCGCCGCCCTGGGCTACACCGTCTACTACTACGCCAACGACATGGAGATGGCCAGGGGGCTGAAGGTGCTGGCCATCGACGGGGTGACCCCCTCGGCCCAGGCCATCCGGGCGGGGGAGTACCCCTTCCTCAACCCCTATTTCGTCTCCATTGACAAGGATGCCCCCCAGGACAGCCCCACCCGCATCCTCTACGACTGGGTGCTGGGGCCTGACGGCCAGAAGCTGGCGGCGCTGGAGGGCTACGTCCCCGTGACCGACGTGGAGGGCTGAGCCATGAAAAATCGCTGTCTGGCCCTGCTCCTGTCCACCCTGCTGCTGGCCGGCTGCGCCCCGTCCGGGCCGGCGGCCTCCTCCGCTCCGGCGGAGGGGAAGGGCGCTTCCGGCGTCCAGGTGGACTGGTCCCGGCTGGAGGAGAGGACCGGCCGCCTGCCCGACACCGACGGCGGGCGGTGGTATCCCGACCGCACCGACCGCCTGATTCCCGGGCCGGACTACGGCCTCCTGGTGCCCTATGTGGGGGGCCAGGCCTACTCCTTCAACCGCTGGGAGTGGGAGGGGGAGGTGCAGGAGTATTTCTCTGAATGGCCCACTGCCCTCTACGGCCTGATGACCCGGGAGGGGAAAATTGTGGTGGACCCGGTGTATCAGAACGCACAACCCTACAGCTACCGCTGGGAGGGGGAGGACCGCGCTCTGCCCGTCCTGATTCTGGGGCGGGCGGGCCCCCAGTGGGAAAAGTTCGGCAGCGGGAGCCGGTACGCCGTGGCGGCGGAGGACGGCAGTTGGATGACGGATTTTGAGTTTTTGAACTACACCAACAAGGAGGACCAGCTTTTCCTCCTGCGGCCCGAGGGGTGTACTGTGCTGGACAGCCAAACCGGTTCCAGAAAGGACTGGAGCTGGAAGGAGCTGGACATGCCCGCGTCCGGGGAGGAACTGTCGGAGACCCTCTCCTTTATCCAATGGGTCACCGGGCTGAACTGGCTGGATGAGGGGATATGCTTGGGACAGGATATGTCATCCGACAGTGAAAGCTGGGAAAAGACCCCGGTGAGGATACTTCAGCCCGAGACCGGCGAGGTGCGCTGGGTGGAACAGGGCCAGTGGGAACAGTGGCAGGATGTGTATTTCGACCAGCGCTGGGGCGAGAGGGAGGAGTTGTTCCACGAGAACGGCGGGATTTCCTTAACTGTGGACGGCCAGTCCTATTTTCTGAAGGACACTTATGAGACGGGTAGGCTGTCTATCAAACGGGGGGACTTCGCTATTTTGGACGAGCAGCATGCGGGGAACAACATCTGGACCCTGTACCGCCTGTCCACCGGGGAGCAGTTGATGGAGGGGGCGGAGTTCGAGCTCATCGCCGACCGGTTCCGGCCAAATTCTATTTTTCCCGCCGCCTATGAGCGGGGCGCCTGGACCGTTTTCAACGACCGTCTGGAGCCCGTCCTCACCCTGCCCCCTACCCAGCGGGATAATTGGGTGCAGTTTTCCCTTCAGGACGGGCTGCTGACCTTCAAAGAGAACGACGGCATTTTCTTCGGGGCCTACGACCTGGACAAGGGGGAGTACGTCTTTTTCCGCAATCTGGACATGGGCGACTGAAAGTGTAAACAAATTATGAACCCTCTTGCATTTTGGCGGGAGGTGCGCTAGAATACGGTTAGCACTCAAAAAGAAGGAGTGCTAATCGTATTGTTATCTAAGTAAATATATATACACGGAGGAATCGCAATCATGGCAAAGAAGCAATTCAAGGCGGAATCCAAGCGGCTGCTGGACCTGATGGTCAACTCCATCTACACCCACAAGGAAATTTTTCTCCGGGAGCTCATCTCCAATGCCAGCGACGCCGAGGACAAGCTGGCCTACAAGTCCCTCACCGACGACAGCGTGAGCGTGAAGCGGAAGGACCTGAAAATCACCATCGTGCCCGACAAGGAGGGGCGGCTGCTCACCGTGTCGGACAACGGCGTGGGCATGAGCAGGGAGGACCTGGAGGCCAACCTGGGCACCATCGCCCGCAGCGGCTCGGGCCAGTTCAAGGCCGGCCTCAGTGAGGACGACAAGGCGGCGGATAAGATTGACGTGATCGGCCAGTTCGGCGTGGGCTTCTACTCCGCTTTTATGGTGGCTGACCACGTGACCGTCATCTCCCGGGCCTGGGGCAGCGACGAGGCCTGGATGTGGCAGTCCGACGGGGCGGACGGCTATACCGTCACCTCCTGCGAGAAGGAGACCCCCGGCACCGATGTGATTATGCACATCAAGGCCAACGCCGAGGGGGAGGACTACGACCAGTATCTGGACACCTATAAATTACAGGGGCTTATCAAAAAATACTCCGACTACATCCGCTACCCCATCGTGATGGAGGTGGAGGACTACCGCCAGAAGGAGAAGCCGGAGGACGCCGGCGAGGACTACAAGCCCGAGTGGGAGACCGTCACTGAGTGGAAGACCCTCAACTCCATGGTGCCCCTGTGGCAGCGGCAGAAGTCCAAGGTGAAGCCCGAGGAGTACAACGCCTTCTATAAGGAGAAGTTCAACGACTGGCAGGATCCCCTCACCGTCATTCACACCAGCGCCGAGGGGGCGGTCACCTATAAGGCCATGCTCTACATCCCGGAGAAGACGCCCTACGACTTCTACACCCGGGAGTACCAGAAGGGGCTCCAGCTCTACTCCTCCGGCGTGCTCATCATGGACAAGTGCGCCGACCTGCTCCCCGACCACTTCCGCTTTGTCAAGGGCGTGGTGGACTCCGCCGACTTCTCCCTGAACATCAGCCGTGAGGTCCTTCAGCACACCCGGCAGCTGAAGACCATCGCCGCCGCCCTGGAGAAGAAGATCAAGAACGAGCTGCTGAAGATGCAGAAGGAGGACCGGGAGAAGTATGAAAAGTTCTGGTCCGCCTTCGGCACCCAACTGAAATACGGCGTGGTGGCCGACTACGGCCAGCACAAGGAGGTTCTCCAGGACCTGCTTCTGTTCTGGTCCTCCAAGGAGGGGGCAAATACCACCCTGGCCGCCTACAAGGACCGGATGCCCGAGGATCAGCCCTTCTACTACTACGCCTGCGGCGAGAGCGTGGACAAGATTGCCAAGCTGCCCCAGGTGGAGCGGATTCTGGACAAGGGGTATGAGATTCTCTACTGTACCGAGGACGTGGACGACTTCGTCATGAAGGGCCTGCGGGAGGTGGACGGCAAGGAGTTCAAGTCGGTCACCGAGGAGGACGCCCTGCCCCAGACCGACGAGGAGAAAAAGGCCGCCGAGGAGAAGGCCGAGGCCGGCAAACCGGTGCTGGAAGCCGTCAAGGAGGCCCTGGGGGACCAGGTGAAGGAGGTGCGGGTGTCCGCCATCCTGAAATCGGGGGCCTGCTGCCTGTCCGCCGACGGCCCCGTCTCCATCGAGATGGAGCGGTATATGCGCAAGGTAGAGGGCGGCCAGCCCATGAAGGCCGACCGGGTGCTGGAGCTGAACGCTGATTCCGCCCCCTTCGCCGCCCTGAAAAAGGCGGTGGACGCCGGGGATAAGGACACCGTGGCCAAGTATGCCAAGGTGCTGTACGCCCAGGCCCTGCTCCTGGCCGACCTGCCCCTGGAGGACCCGGCGGAGTATACCGAGCTGGTGTGCTCGCTGATGGTATAATAGGAAAAGCGGAGCGCTTCGGCGTTCCGCTTTTAAATTGACATCGTATATGACATCATGCTATAATATGGACAGATCAGCATATGATAGCGAGGTGGCCGTATTGAGCCAGTGGGATAAGCTTGTCGCTGCAATATTGACCAGAGACGCCAGTCTGCGCTTTGAGGACCTTTATAAAGCGTTGGTCAAGTTGGGATATATGCCGGGCCAGCCCAAAGGGGGCAGCAGTCATTATACCTTTCGCAAGGCCGGATGCGCACCTATCACACTGCCGCGGCACGTTCCTATGAAAAAGGCCTACATCAACCTGGTGTCAGAGGCCGTCAAGGCTGATTTGGAGGTGGAACAGGATGGATAAAAATTTGGACTACTACATGTCCCTGCCCTACCGGGCGGAGGTGCTGCCGGACCAGGAGGAGGGCGGCTACGCCCTGCGCTGCCCGGAGCTGCCCGGCTGCCTTACCTGCGCGGAGACGCTGGAGGAGGGCTTCCGTATGCTGGAGGACGCCAAGCGGTGCTGGATTTCTGCCTGCCTGGAGGATGGGCTCCCTGTTCCGGAACCCGTCTGTGCCGAGGACTTCAGCGGGCAGTTCAAGCTGCGGATGCCGAAATCCCTCCACTGGCGTCTGGCTCAGAGGTCCCGGGAGGAGGGGGTCTCTATGAACCAGTATTGCGTCTATCTGCTGAGCAAAGGGGTTTGAAGGGTGACGCCCTTGGGCGCATCTGTGTGGGAAACTGAGTTTTCTCAGAAATATATATTCAGGAGGTAAATCAAGATGGAGCAGAGGTTTTTTATCTGTGAGCACTGCGGCAACATCGTCGCCATGGTGAAGGATACCGGGGTGCCCGTGATGTGCTGCGGGCAGAAGATGACGGAGATCATTCCCGGCACCACCGACGCCGCTGTGGAGAAGCACGTCCCCGTGTATCAGGTGGAGGGGAATTTGGTCAAGGTCCAGGTTGGCGCTGTGGACCACCCCATGCTGCCCGAGCACTTTATCGAGTGGGTGTCCATCCAGACAAGGCAGGGCAACCAGCGCAAGGCGCTGAAGCCGGGCGGTGAGCCCAAGGTCTGCTTTGCCCTGTGCGAGGGGGACGAGGTGGAGGCCGTCTACGCCTACTGCAACCTGCATGGGCTCTGGAAGGCCTAACCGGGCGGGAGGTCCCGCCGTTTTGTGAATAAACAACCGCCCTTTCGGGTAAACTGGCCATAAGCCAATTTTTACCGAAAGGGTGGTTGTTTCCATGCAGGTAAAGGATTTAATGAACCCCAGCGCGGTGACGGTGGAGCCCGTCGCCTCGGCGGCGCTGGCCGCCCGGCTCATCAGCCGGCACAACGTGGGGGCGCTGCCAGTTTGCGGCTCTGACCGCCGCCTGCGGGGGATGGTCACCGACCGGGATATCGTCTTGCGGTGCGTGGCCGCCGAGGAGGACCCGGCCCAGACCCCGGTGCGGGACATCATGACCCGCTCCTGCGCCACCGTGGCCCCCGGGGACGACTGCCGGGAGGCCACCCGGCTCATGGCCCTCCACCAGGTCCGCCGCCTGCCGGTGGTAGACAATGGAAAGCTGGTGGGGATGATCTCCCTGTCCGATCTGGCCCGCAGCGGCCGGTTTGACATGGAGGCCGCCCAGGCCCTCAGCGAAATTTCGGAAAATATCGTCGTCCGCTGATTGGACAAACACCCTCCTGTGCCTTATAATAGATGCAGGAGGGATTTTTTATGGAGATTACCCCCATCGCCTACATCAAAAGCGACTTTCCCGAAAAATTCGGTATTCCCCGGCAGAGTGGGCTGGTGGAGGAGCTCACCGCCACCGTTGTATTCCAGCCCCCGTACAGGGTGCCGGACGCCCTCCGGGGGCTGGAGGGCTTTTCCCACCTTTGGCTGATCTGGGAGTTCTCCCAGGCCCGGCGGGAGGGCTGGTCCCCCACCGTCCGTCCGCCCCGTTTGGGCGGGAACAAGCGGCTGGGGGTGTTCGCCACCCGGTCCCCCTTCCGGCCCAACCCCCTGGGGTTGTCCTGCGTGCGGCTGGTGGAGGTCCGGCAGGACCGGGCGCTGGGGCCCGTCCTCGTCGTGGCCGGGGCCGACCTGATGGACGGCACGCCTATCTATGATGTGAAGCCCTACCTGCCCTACGCCGACTGTAAGCCCGAGGCGGTGGGCGGCTTCGCCGCCCGGCCCAAGGGGGCCGATTTGACGGTGGAGTGTCCCCCGGCGATGCTGGACCATGTGCCGGAGGACAAGCGCGCCGCCCTGCTGGCCGTGCTGGCCCAGGACCCCCGGCCCCAGTATCAGGACGACCCGGAGCGGGTCTACGGTATGGCCTTCGCCGGCCTGGAGGTGAAATTCCAGGTGGCAGGGGAGCGGCTGACGGTGACGGAGATTGTGTAGGGCGGGACGACCTCGGCCCGCCGTTTCCACAGAGAGAATCCTTGAAAGGCGGCGCGCCGGGTCGTCGCGCCCTACGGGTGGGCGGAAACTTGGGTTTACTTCGTATGTTTTGCTTCGCAAAACGCAATCCTCAGTCAGCCTTCGGCTGACAGCCCCTTTCAAAAGGGGCCTTGCCCCTGCGGGGGGACGGGGGGTGCCCCTGCATGGGGCATGGCGATTACAGGCGGCCAAAAACCGCCCTTCCCCCCACTGGAACCTTAAAAATTTTCAAAAAACCCTTGACCTTCCCCTTTCTGGATGGTGTACGGTGTCCTCAGAAAGGAGCTGAAGAACATGGAAAATAATCTGATGGTGGCCCAAGCCACGATGACAGCCATGGCATTGGCCGGGATATTTACAGTGGTCCTTCCTCTGGGACTGGGGATCTTCTTTTGGAGGAAGACTGGGGGGCGCTGGCGGTTTTTCTTCCTTGGCTGCGTGATATTCCCTGTGTTTGCCATGGTGCTGGAGCAGCAGGCCCATAGGCTGCTGCTGGGAGGTCCGCTGGGCCCGGCCCTGCAGGGAAATCTCTGGCTGTATGCCCTGTACGCCGGTCTGATGGCCGGGGCGTTTGAGGAGTGCGGGCGGTGGCTGGCCCTCAAATTGACCCTGCGATGGAGCCGGGGACCGGAAGATGCCTTGATGTATGGTGCGGGCCACGGTGGAATTGAGGCGGTGCTGCTGGCCGGGATGACCATGCTGAACAACATTATCATCTCCCTGGCGCTGAACCGGGGCGGACTGGCGGCTGTGGAGGACTTTATGGGCCCCATCCCGGAGGCGGGTATGGCGGCAATCCAGGGGATGGCCGCCGCTCCGGCGGGCCTCTACTTCTGGACGGCCTTTGAGCGGCTGTCGGCGGTGGGCCTGCACATCGCCCTGTCGGTACTGGTGTATACCGCCGTCCGAAAGCGGGGAGAGTGGTATTGGTTCCCAGCGGCGATCCTGATTCATACCCTGGTGGATATGGCGGCGGTTTTGACCAACGCCCTTTTCCCTGTTGCCGTTACGGAGGGGACAACCGCCCTGCTCACCCTGGGGGTGATATTCCTCGCCCGAAAAATTTATTTGGATGAAAAGCAGAAAACCTCTTGACTTTCCCCCTTGTGGAGGGTGTAGAGTAAGGACAGAAAGGGGGATTGCCCATGAAGATCAATGAGGTGGAGGCCCAGGTGGGCATCACCAAGAAGAACATCCGCTTTTATGAGGAGCAGGGGCTGCTGTCCCCCCGGCGCAACAGCGAGAACGGCTACCGGGACTACGGCGAGGCGGAGGTGGCCATCCTGCGGCAGATCAAGCTGATGCGCAAGCTGGGCGTACCGCTGGAGGAGATTCGGCGGATGCAGGCCGGGGGCACCGTGGCCGACGGTATGCGCCGCCACCTGGTCACCCTGGAGCGGGAGCGAAGCAGTTTGGAGCAGTCCATCCTGCTGTGCCAGAGCCTGAAGAACCGGGAGGAGCGGCTGGACGCGCTGGATGCCGCCGCCCTGCTGGAGGAGATGGAGCGGCTGGAGCAGACGGGCACCACCTTCCGGGACAAACAGAAGCAGGACGCCAAGCCCGTCCGGTACGCCGGGGCGGTGGTGATGGCCCTGCTGACCACCGCGCTGATGGCCGCCCTCATTGTGCTGATGGTGTGGGGCTTCACCGTGGACCCCGCCGACGCCCCGCCCCTGGCCCTGCTGCTGGTGCTGGTGGCTATCCCGGGAGTGATTATCCTGGGGGTGCTGCTGGCGCTGGTGCAGCGCATCAGGGAAATTCAGAAAGGAGAAGAAGACGATGCGAAAAACTACTGACCAAAAGGGCCACGGCCTGGTGGGCGGCGTGATTGTGACGGTGCTGGTGGTGGGGCTGGTCCTGCTGGTGCTGGCCACGCTGTTCCAGACCTTCGGGCCGGTGATTCCCTTCCTGACGGAGCTGGGCGCGGCCTTCGGTGTGATGCTGTTTTACGCCGGGGCCATCCTGGCCGTGGGGATTGGCGTGGTCATAGCGCTGATTCAGCGGTGGAAAGAGGTTAAGGGAGGTGAGGAGGACGAGGCCAAAAAGTATTGACCGCCGGGCGGAAAAGCGGGCGGCGGTGCGGTCCGTGGTGGTAAGCACCCTGTTTCAGCTGATGACGGTGGGCGCCCTGCTCTACCTGCGGACCCTGGGCGCCCCGGACTGGCTGGCCGGCCTGATGCTGATTCTGGCCGTCGCCGACCTGATTACCATTCCCTTTACCTTCGCCGCCCTGTGGCAGCGGGTGCGGGAGATTGAAAAGGGCGAACTGGAAGAAGCCAAAAAATACTGATTCCATTTTTATAAGGAGGACAATATTATGCTGCTGGTAAACATCGACTACATCCCCGGGAAGGAATTTGAGGTGCTGGGCATGGCCAAGGGCACCGTGGTCCAGTCCAAGAACTTCGGCAAGGATTTTATGGCCGGCATGAAGACCCTGGTGGGCGGCGAGATCACCAGCTACACCGAGATGCTCAACGAGGCCCGCCAGATCGCCGTCAAGCGTATGGTGGACGAGGCCGAGGCCCTGGGGGCCGACGCGGTGGTGAACATCCGCTATGGCTCCTCCGCCGTGATGCAGGGGGCCGCCGAGGTGATCGCCTACGGCACGGCGGTGCGGTTCAAATAAACAGATGCAGGGGACGGCCTTCGGACCGTCCCTTTGTTCAGAAAATCTTAATTTGACAAGTTTTTTCAGCGAGACTATAATTCAGTCAGCGCACCCCACAACAAATCAGGAGATGACTGCTATGTTTGGATTTGGTAAAAAGGAGGCCAAAACGCCGGAGGAGCGGTTGGCCGAGCTGCAAAAGAAGCGGGACTGGGCCGGACTGGTCAAGGCCTATTACGAGCTGGGGGTTTCCGCCATGGACGGGGGCGATCTGAACCACGCCCAGCTGTGGCTTCACCGGGCGGATACCATCTACAGCGCTGACGACACCACCTATGAGAAGGTGGGAGACAAGCTCACTGACGACTGCTCCGACCGCATCGGTACCCTGGAGGACGAGGAAGGGCTGCTCTACAACGCCGTTCTCGCTGAGATCGAGGAGAAATCGGAAGATCTGCTCCCCCGGCTCCGGGCATGGGGACTGCTGTCCATGGCCCGGCTGGTGAAGCTGGGAGAGCAGCTTTCAAAGCTGCCCGGCTGCGAGGTGCTGGGCGAGCTGGGCTGGGCGGTGGATATGATGGCCCGCTGCTTCCAGGCGCCCCCCTCCCAGGAGGAGTATCAGCACCTGATGGATGTGTGCAACGCACTCTATGAGCTCAACGGAAAGAAAATTTACTACACCGGTCAAATCGAAGTCCCCGGAAAAGCTCCCTTCCAGCTGTTTGACCTGAATGGCATGTTCGGGGTGGAGCAGGAGCTCAACGGCTACATCGACAGCCATCTGCGGCTCGTGGCCGCCCTGAGCCAGGGGGCGGAGGAACTGCCCAATGCCGAGAGCAGCATCGTGGCCTGCGCGCTGCTGCCCGACTACTACGTCCGCACCGGGGCGGACCGGCTGGAGGAGGTTCCCCAGATCAAGGCCGAGCTGGCGCGCATCTGGAGCGATTATGAGTTTGTCCGCGACCGCTTCTCCTGGGAGGAGGCCACGGAGAAGATTGCAGCGTACAAGCAGCTGGATATTCTGGCAGGCTGACTTACGGCTTCCCTTCGGGGAAGCCTTTTTATTTTTTTCTGTGACAATTCCCCCGCCCTGGGCGTTATATAATCAGAAAGGTGGTTTTGCCTATGAACGATGCCCTCACGCTGTTCCAGCAGTACAAGGACCCGGTCTACCGGCTGGCCCTGTCCATGACGGGCTCCCCCGCCGACGCGGAGGACGTGTGCCAGACCGTGTTCCTCAGGCTGCTGGAGAAACAGCCTGAGCTGCCGCCGGAGCGGGAACGGGCCTGGCTGCTTCAGGTGGCGGCCAACGAGTGCCGCAGCCTGTGGCGGAGGCTCCGCCGCCGGCCCACCATCCCCCTGGAGGCGGTGCTGGACCGGGCCGCCCCCCAGGGCGAGCCCCTGCTGCGCCAGGTGATGGAGCTGCCCCGCAAGGATCAGGCGGTGCTCTACCTCCACTACTACGAGGGCTTTTCCACCCGGGAGGTGGGGGAGATGCTCCGCATCAGCCAGAGCGCCGTCACCACCCGGCTGCTCCGGGCCCGGAAAAAGCTGAAAGAGGTTTTGGGGGAGGATTGTCCGTATGAGGCGTGAATATCAGGAGGTTATGAATATGGTACAGATGCCCAAAGACTGTGAGGCCCGCATTTTGGCCGCGCTGGAGCAAAACAAAAAAAGACTGCCCCGCCGGGTGGGGCGTGTGCTGCTGACGGCGGCGGTGATTTTCGCCATGCTCACCTCGGCGGTGGCCCTGTCCCCCCAGCTGCGGGAGTCTATCTTCGGCGCGGCGGGGCCCTTCGCCCCCTACGTCCGGCCCGCAGAGAGCGGTGTGGTAACAGAGGACGGCTATGAGCTGCGGGTAGACAGCGTGATTGCCGACCACTACCTGATTGTGGGCTATCTGGAGATCAGGGACCTGGAGGGCAGCCGCCTTCAGGAGGGGATGGACGTCTGGGCCCACTTTGACCAGACCGGCCCGGATAACCCGGGCATCTCCAGCTCGGTGATAGGAGGGGAGATTATCCGCTGTGAGGCGGACGGCAAGTCCGCCCTGGCCGCCGTGATGGAGTGGGGCGGCCAGAGCGTGGGCGACCCCAATATGACCCTGCGGATCGCCAAGCCCATGGAATGCAAGGTCCCCGTCACCCTGGAGTATGTTCCCATTCAGACCATCGACCTGAGCGGGCTGGACACCGGCGGAGTCCTGCCCCCGCTGGACCGGCTGGAGCTGTCCCCGCTGGGGGTCAACGCGGTGACACGGTACAAGGAGGATGCCAATTTTGAGAACACCCGGGACCAGGACAAGCTGCGGGGGGCGCTCACGGTACACTTTGAGGACGGCAGCACCCGGGTGTCTGTGCGGGACAGCCTGGGCGGCTCTTTCCGGCTGGCTGTCGGCAGCTGGCTGTTTATGGACCCCTACAACCTGGTGCAGCCGGAGGACGTGGAACCCCTGGACGTGGAGCACATCACCGGCATCGCCTGTCAGGACTGGTATATCCCCATCTCCGACGGCCAGGCCGGCCCCATCCAGTGGGCTCAGCCCTGAATTTTTCCTTGACTTCGGTATATACTATGTATATACTGAAAGAAAAGGAGCGTGATGTCCGATGTATGCGACCATTCAAAAATGGGGCAACAGCAACGGCCTGCGTATCCCCAAGGCCTTTCTGGATACCTTGGGCCTGCGGGAAAATGACAGGGTGGAGCTGATCCAGACCGAGGACGCTATCACCATCAAAAAGGCGGCGGCAGTGCCCCACAAGACCCTGGAGGAACGGCTGACTGAGTTTTACGGAAAGCCAATCCAGGAGATTGGTCCCCTCCAGGCGGAGGAGGTAGACTGGGGGAAGGCGGAGGGCCGGGAGGTATGGTAAGCATCTTTGAACAGGGGGACATTGTCTATCTGGACTTCGACCCCCAGGCCGGTCATGAGCAGCGGGGCCGCCGGCCGGCCCTGGTGGTCAGCAACGACATCTTCAACCGGGTCGGCGGTCTGACCATGGTGTGCCCCATCACCCACACCGACCGGGGTTACCCCTTCCACCTCCGCCTGGATGGGCGGACCAAAACCGACGGCGTAATCCTCTGTGATCAGGCCCGGATGCTGGATTTGACCAGCAGGAAGGCCACCTTTACTGAGAAGGCGCCGGAGGATATCACCGCCGAGGCCGTGGATATCATCATCGGTTTTCTGGAGATGAAATAGAGAAGCACCCCCGGCGGATGTTCCGTCGGGGGTGCCTTTATCAGGACAGCTCATGGGTTAAAAGCTCCGTCCAGTTTTGCCTGCCGTTCAGCACACGGGAGATGTTTACCACCTTTTTCTCCTCGTCCAGGGTGTAAAACACCAGATAGTTCCCCACTGAGGTCATACGAAACCCCGTCGCAGCAAGACAGCTGTCGGGGACCAGGGCAAAGCGTTTGGGCATGATTTTCAGAGACGCGACCATTTCTTTAAAGCGGCGCTGTGTGTTCCTGGCTGTGGCAGGTTCCCGCAGGTTGACTGCGATATACTGGATAATGGCGCGAATCTCTGCACTTCCTTTCTGGGAGAGGGTGACTTTATAGCGTTCCATTCTCTAAATCCTCCAGAATGGAATCCAACGCCTCATCTGCGTCAACAGTCCGCCCGGCCCGGATGTCTGCCAGTCCCTCCTCCAGGAGGGCGTAGAGCTCAAAGCGTCCGGCGAGGCGCTCGTAGGCCTCGATGCTCAGGACGGCGAGATCGCCGGTGCCGTTTTTGGTGATATACACCGGCTCGCCGTATTGGTGGCAAAACGCAGAAATTTCGTTGTAGTTGTTCCGCAGGTCGGAGCTGGGTCGAATGTTGGGCATGACGGCGCCTCCTTTGATTTGATATCGTTATTTTATCAAAATTTCGATATGCTGTCAAGCGGAGGTTCACCGGTGATACAGCTTGTTGGTCTGATATTTGGGCTCACAGGTGAGCTGGAGGCCCAGCTTTTTATAGGTGGTGGCATCCGCCGGGGAAAGGATTACCGAGCAGTGGGCCTGACAGCCCTTGAGGGCGGCCAGCTGCTCCAGGGCCCGGGCTGCCTTGGGCTCGGCGTTGGCGGAGGAGGCCAGGGCGATGAGTACCTCGTCGCTGTGGAGCCGGGGGTTGGCGGAGCCCAGATAGGCCACCTTGACGGTCTGGATGGGCTCAATGGCACTCTGGGCAATGAGGTGGACCCCGTGCCCCCCTGCGCCGGACAGCTTTTTCAGGGCGTTGAGCAGGGCGGCGGCGGAGCAGCCCATCAGCTCGGAGGTCTTGCCGTCCACGATGGAGCCGTCGGAGAGCTGGATGGCCATGGCGGGCTCGCCGGTGGCCCCGGCCAGCTCGTTGGCCCGGGCGGCCACCGGGCGGATATCGGTGGTGATTCCCGCCTGCTGCATCAGCAGCTCCAGCTTGTACACCGCGCTGTCCGAGCCCTTGCCCTGGCGGCGGTCGCACAGGGCGTCGTAGTACCGGCGGACGATCTCCTGCCGGGCCGCCTCCTGGCAGGCCCCGTCGTCAAAGATGCAGTTGCCCGCCATGTTCACCCCCATGTCGGTGGGGGACTGGTAGGGGCAGGAGCCGGTGATCTTCTCGAACATGGCGGCCAGCACGGGGAAGACCTCCACATCCCGGTTGTAGTTGACGGTGGTCTCGCCGTAGGCCTGGAGGTGAAAGGGGTCGATCATGTTCACGTCGTCCAGGTCGGCGGTGGCCGCCTCATAGGCCAGGTTCACCGGGTGCTTCAGGGGCAGGTTCCAGATGGGGAAGGTCTCGAACTTGGCATACCCCGCCACGGTATCCCGCTTGTGCTCGTGGTAGAGCTGGGAGAGACAGGTGGCCATTTTGCCGCTGCCCGGCCCGGGGGCGGTGACCACCACCAGGGGGCGGCTGGTCTCGATGAACTGGTTGCGGCCGTAGCCCTCGTCGCTGACGATTTTGGCGATGTTGTGGGGGTAGCCCTCGATGGGGTAGTGGCGGTAGACCTTCAGCCCCAGCCCCTCCAGACGGGCCTGGAAGGCGTCGGCGGCGGGCTGGCCGGTGTAGCGGGTGACCACCACGCTGCCCACATACAGCCCCCGGCCCCGGAACTGGTCGATAAGCCGGAGCACGTCGCTGTCGTAGGTGATGCCCAGGTCCCCCCGGACCTTGTTCTTCTCGATATCGCCGGCGTTGATGGCGATGATGATCTCCGCCTTGTCCCGGAGCTGCTCCAGCATCCGAAGCTTGCTGTCCGGCTCGAAGCCGGGGAGCACCCGGCTGGCGTGGTAGTCGTCAAAGAGCTTGCCACCGAACTCCAGATAGAGCTTGCCCCCAAACTGGGCGATCCGGTCCCGGATGTGCTGGGACTGGGTGGTTAAATATTTTTCGTTGTCAAAGCCTGGTTTGGCCATTCCCCTTGTCTCCTTTTTCTCTCAAGTAAAGCATACGCCAGTATTTTACATCGGAAAGGGGAGCAGCGTCAAGGGGTTTGGGGCAAAGAAAAGGGGTTATTGGGGAAGGGTCAGGTCGCCCTCTTTGATCCAGCCGATGCTCCGCAGGACCTGGCAGAAGACCACCGACAGGATGGCGGGCAGGATGAAGCACACCAGCGCCAGCCCCAGCCAGTCGAAGCCGGTGATGGCCGCTTTGGTTCCGGAGGCTACGTCGTTGACCCAGCCGGACCAGACGCCGATCTGGCCCACAAAGCCGCAGGTGCCCATGCCGGCGGCCACGCCGCCGGCGGGGTCGTTCATCTCCAGCCGGAACAGGCAGGTGGCAATGGGGCCGGTGATGGCGGAGGCCAGGGTGGGGGGAATCCAGATCCGGGGATTTTTTACAATATTGGGCATTTGCAGCATGGACGTGCCGATGCCCTGGCTCACCAGTCCGCCCCAGTGGTTCTCCCGGAAGGACATCACGGCGAAGCCCACCATCTGGGCGCAGCAACCAGCCACCGCCGCCCCGCCGGCCAGACCGGTGAGGGTGAAGGAGGCACAGATGGCCGCCGAGGAGATGGGCAGGGTGAGGGCGACGCCCACCAGGACCGACACGGCAATGCCCATCCAGAAGGGCTGGAGGATGGTCAGGTCCTTGATAAACTGGCCGAAGGCGTGGGCTCCGGCGGCGATGGGAGGGGCGATGCAGGCGGCCAGCCCAACTCCCACAAACACGGTGACCGCCGGGGTAACCAGAATGTCCACCCTGGTCTCCTTGGACACCACCTTGCCGCACTCGGCGGCGATGATGGCGATGAACAGCACCGCCAGCGGGCCGCCGGCGCCCCCCAGCTTGTTGGCCGCCCAGCCCACTCCGGTGAGGGAGAACAGCACCATGGGGTCGGCCTTCAGGGCGTAGCCGATGGCCACCGCCATGGCCGGGCCGGACATCTCAAAGGCGAACTGACCGATGTCCACCAGGAACTGGGCGGAGAGCTGCTGGCCCAGGGTTTTGATGATGGTGCCGATGAGCAGGGAGCAGAACAGGCCCTGGGCCATAGCCCCCAGGGCGTCGATGCCGTAGCGCTTGGCGGAAATGATGATATTTTTCCGCTGTAAAAACTCTTTCATTTCAATCTCCTCTTTACAAAAAATAGTCCGCATAGGTGTCTTGACACCTGTACGGACTATTATAGCCGCCGGGCGGGATTTGTCAAGGGGGGAGTGTCGGGCGTGTCCTGTCGCATGTTTTTATGCGGGAGATATGGAATCCCCCAGTCATTTGCTTCGCAAATGCCAGCCATCTCGGCCTAAGAGCCGCCGCTTTGCGGCGGTTGGCCTCGAAACGCGCCTGCGGGCGCAGCCTTTAGCAAGGGGGCCTTTGGAGCGGAAACGGACCGGCCAGCACCGAAAAGCCCCCGTCCCCCGCAGGGCAAAGCCTTCCACCCTACGGGGGGAAGGTGCCCCCGAAGGGGGCGGATGAGGGGGCGGGGCGGGGACGCTGTTCTTTCGATAAGAGGCAAAAACCTGCCGCGCACCCTCATCTGTCATTTGCTTCGCAAATGCCACCTTCCCCCTTGAAGGGGGAAGGCTTTTCCTGCGGGGGAAGGGGGTGTAGGGGCGGCCTGTGGCCGCCCGCAATCAACCGGCACAAATCGAATAAAAGCGGGCGGCCACAGGCCGCCCCTACAGGAAACGCGAGGGGATTACCGGAGGGTCTCCTCCACCATGGCCCACACCTGCGCCGCCGTCAGGCCGTCGCAGCGGTAGGACACCACGGTGCCGTCCGGGTGGAGCACGTCGAAGTCGAAGGTCAGCCCGCCGGTGTCGTGTTCCCGGCCCCGGGCCTCCACGATGGCCAGGGACATGTCCTCAGCTTTGAAGGCGGGGCGGTCTACCGTATCCCGGTACTTCTCAGGAACACTGTCGCACCAGGGGATAGAGTAGAGGCGCAGGTCGTAGGTCTTCGGATCATCGGGGTCAACCAGATTATAGGAGTAGTATCCGTCCCGGTAGACGGCCACCTCCACATCGTCGTAGGCCCCTACCCTACTCCAGCGGACAAACAGGCTGTTGCTGTGGCCTTCCTGATAGCTGAGTCGGCCGTAGAACTCGTTATAGCCCTCCGGCTCCGCCGTGGGCAGATAGGGGGCGAAGTCCGCCTCCTGCCGGGCCTGGGCCAGGGTGGAGAAGTTCTCCTCCCGCCAGGCGGGAATGTTTTCGTTTTCTGCAAGGTGATCCAGGTACAGCCCGCCGCCGTCGGCCAGGGCCTGACGGACAAACAGGGCGTTGAAGGCCTGGGCCCCGCCCAGGTCCATGCTTCCGTCCTGCTCATATTCCGCCCTCATCAGGCTGTTCCGGTTAACAAACCGGACGCCGATGTCGTTTTTGGTCATAAACTCACTGCCGCAGATATAGTCGTCCTGGCCGTCGCCGTCCCGGTCGTAGACCTGGCTCCAGCCGGCCACAGAGACGCCGTTAAACTCGCTGATGATGTCTCCACGGTTTGCGTCGATGCAGCAGGTGAAGGGCAGGGCACTTGGGCACAGCTCCAGCTCAAAGCTGGCCCGGTCCTGTTCGCCCCAGAGCCACAGCTCCATCAGCTGGCCCTGGCCGTCGTACAGGGCCCGGCCCTGGAGGGTATAGCCGTCCCAGAACAGCATCCAGGGCAGGTCCCCCTGCTCCGTCTTGGGGTGGTCCGCCTGGGGCTTGCCCTCTGGCCCCCAGAAGATGGTCTGGATGTCCTCCTTCTTCAGGTTTGTCATAAAGCTGCCCGGCAGATAGGCCCGGGACGCGTCGGAGGACAACTGAGACTGGTCGGTGATATCCTGGTAGTTGATGTCGGGAATCATGGGGAACGCCAGCTTGCCGCCTTCGGCGGGGCTGCTGACCACAAAGAGGTCATCGGACTCCACCACGTCCTTCTCTCCGGGCAGGGGGGTGTAGTCGGCGGCGAACTGGCCGGAGCTCTGGGGCGGGTTCGGGGTAGTGGCAGGGGCGGGCGCCAGCTTCCACGCCCCTACCCCGATGATGAGGGCGGCGCAGGCGGCCAGAGCCCCGTATTTCATCCAGGGGCGGGCGGATTTTTTCCCCGCCTCCAGATTCAGCAGGTTTTCGTGGACCGCCGGGGAAATCTCCTGCCGGTCCATATAGGATTTGTATTGTTTCATGGTAATTCTCCTTGTTGCAAATCAGTGGGGCGGGACGACCTCGGCCCGCCGCCTTCCGAAATGATGCCACGCTGTGAACGGCGCGCCGGGTCGTCGCGCCCTACAGCTCCAGCAGCTTCCGCAGCCTGTCCCGTGCCCGGGACAGCCGGGAGCGCACGGTTCCCGGGCGGCAGCCCAGTATTTGGGCAATCTCATCGGTGGAATACCCCTCGTAGTAATGCAGATGGATGGCCACCCGGTCCTCCGGCGGGAGGGCAAACAGCTCCTCCAGCTCCTGCCGTTCCTCCGGGCCGGGGGTGGGCAGCATTTCAGGGAGCGGCCCCACCCGCCGCCAGGCCAGGCGCAGACGGCTTTTGCAGCCGTTTACCAGCACCCGCATCAGCCAGGCGGAGGAGTTTTCCAGGTCCGCCGGGGCCTTTTCCAGATACCGGACAAATGCGTCCTGCACGGCGTCCTCCGCCTCCTGGGGGTCGCCCAGGATGGCCAGCGCCGCCCGGTACAGACGGGTCTCGTTGTGTGTGACAAGTGCCTCCCAATCCACCGGCCGGTTGGATTTCTGGGACATAGGGGCCACCTCCTTTCACTATAATAGACGTTTCAAACAGGAGAATTGTTGCGGGAAAAAGAAAAAAAGCCTCCCTCTTTGAGGGAGGTGGCACGGCGAAGTCGTGACGGAAGGAGTTGGGGAACTCCCTCAGTCTGGCCTTCGGCCAGCCAGCTCCCTCAGAGAGGGAGCCTTTTAGAAAATCATATCCCTTGAAATTTCCGCCAGGGAGTGGACCCCGCACATGGCCATGGTGTCGGCCAGCTCCCCCTTGATTTTGTCGGTAAGTACCTTCACGCCCTCGGCGCCCCCGCCGTAGACGGCGGTGACATAGGGCCGGGCCAGGATACAGGCGTCGGCCCCCAGGGCCAGGGCCTTGCATACGTCCACGCCGGAGCGGATGCCGCCGTCCACCATCACCACCATCTGCCCCTTGACGGCCTCAGCGATGGCAGGCAGAACCTCAGCGGTGGCGGGCACGCCGTCCTGCACCCGGCCGCCGTGGTTAGACACCACGATCCCCGCCGCTCCCGCCTCCAGGGCCTTCCGGGCGCCCTTGACGGTCATGATCCCCTTGATGATAAAGGGAACCTTGGCGTACTCGATGACCTCCCGCAGCTCGGCCACCGTCTTGGAGCCGGCGGGGGGATTGAGCCCCTTGAGGAAGGGCAGGCCGGCGGCGTCGATGTCCATGGCGAACATCTGGGCCCCGGAGGCCTTGCCCTGGTCCAGCTTGGCAAAGAGGGTGTCACGGTCCCAGGGCTTCACGGTGGGGATGCCCTTGCCGCCGTTCTGACCAATGGCCTTGGCGGCGGCGGCGAAGACGGCGGGGTCGGTGCCGTCGCCGGTGAAGGCGGCGATACCGGCGTCCACGCAGGCGGGCACCAGAATCTCGTTATACCCCTGGTCGGTGAGCTTGTCGCCGTAGTGGAGCTTCACCGCCCCCACCGGGCCGGCGAAGACGGGCAGGTCGTAGGTCTGGCCGAACAGGGTAAACCGGGTGTCCACCGGGCCGTTTTCGCAGACGGTGTCCATGTTCAGGCACACCTCCTGCCAGGCGTCGTAGTTCCGGGCGGCCACGGTTCCCGTGCCCTTGGCGCCGGGGCCGGGCATGGTGTTTTTGCAGGCACGGCCGTTGCACACCGGGCACGCCTTGCAGAAGGGCCCGCTGCACGTGCGGGCGGCCGCTAAAATCTCTTGATAGGTCATGGTAACCCCTCCTTGTTTCTCTGCCTCAAATCATACCGCCCCGAATCCCTTTCGTCAAGGTGTTTTTGGGGGCGGGGTACGCTTGCCCCATAAATTTCGCAAAGCTGACGCATGTAGGGCAAGGGCTCTGCCCTTGCCTTACCTCGTTTCTGTCTCTGCCTCATTTCGATTGATCGATTGATTTTATCCCCTTACGGGGATAGGCAGGGGTAGAACCCCTGCCCTACAGGACGTACCGGCCCGTATTTTCATAAGCCTTCCGAATTTATGGGACAGGTGCGGAAAATATGGCAGAAAATCCAAAAAAGGGAATTGACAAATGCGGGGGGATGGAGTAAGATAATAGCCAATCATTTCAAAAAAGCAATGACCGGGATAGTAGGCTTGTCTGGATGCAGAGAGAGGGCGCGGCTGGTGTAAGCGCCTGTGAAGGACCCCCCGCCGAACCTCACCCGTGAGCAGTCCCTCTGAACCGGCGGAAGGCCGCAGTAGGTTGGAACGGTTCCCTCCGTTACAGGGCAACGAGCGCATGGCGGCAGCCATGAATTTAGGTGGTACCACGGAGTATTCGGCTTCGTCCTATTGAAAGTAGGATGGGGCCGTTTTTCTTTGGCATTTTATGGAGGTGACATTTACATGAACGGAGCGCAGGCGCTGATCGAGAGCTTAAAGCGGGAGGGCGTGACCCATATGTTCGGCTATGCCGGGGCCACCATCTGCCCGGCAGTGGACGCCCTGAAGGACGTTCCTGAAATCGGCTACACACTGGTGCGGACCGAGCAGAACGCGGGGCACATGGCCTCAGGCTACGCCCGGGTGAGCGGCAAGGTGGGGGTATGTATGGTGACCTCCGGCCCGGGGGCCACCAACCTGATCACCGGCATCGCCACCGCCTATATGGACTCCATCCCCATGGTGGCCATTACCGGCCAGGTGCCCAGCCATCTGCTGGGCCGGGATATCTTCCAGGAGGTGGATATCACCGGCGCGGTGGCACCCTTCTCCAAGCACAGCTACCTGGTGAAGGACCCCAACCAGATTCCCCGGGTGGTCCGGGAGGCCTTCCACATCGCCTCCACCGGCCGGCCCGGCCCGGTGCTCATCGACATTCCCATCGACGTGCAGGAGCAGCAGGTAAAGTCCTTCGACTGGCCGGAGACAGTGAATATCCGGGGCTACAAGCCCAGTGTGAAGGGCAACGACCTGCAAATCAAGCGGGTGGCCGAGGCCATCGGCAAGTCGAAGCAGCCCCTGATCTGCGCCGGCGGCGGCGTGTGGCTGGCGGACGCCCAGGCCGAGCTGCTGGAGCTGGCGGAGGGGGCGGGCATCCCGGTGGTGAAGACCATGATGGGCATTTCCATCATGCCCACCAACCACCCCCTGAACATGGGGATGATCGGGGCCCACGGCAACCACTGCGCCAACAAGGCCCTGGCCAAGTCCGACCTGCTCATTATGGTGGGCACCCGGGCGGCCGACCGGGCCATCATCCAGCCCGACGAGATCCAGCGGCGGATGGCCACCATCCACATCGACGTGGACCCGGCGGAGATCGGCAAAAACATGCAGGCCGCCGTCCCCCTGGTGGGGGATGTGAAGGCGATTCTGCGGCAGATCCTGGACCTGGGTGTTGCCGCCCCGGACTGCACCGAGTGGCGGGCCAGGCTGGCCGACTTCCGCAAGGCTGAGCTGAGCCGTCAGTTCCCCAGCCGTCCCGGCTCCGTCTTCCCCGGCACCGTCATGCGGAAGCTGGGGGCTAAGCTGGACGACGACGCGGTGGTGTGCGCCGACGTGGGCCAGAACCAGATCTTTACCTGCAAGTACCTGCCCCAGAAGCACGGCCGGCTGCTCACCAGCGGCGGCCTCGGCACCATGGGCTACGCCCTGCCCGCCGGGGTGGGGGTAAAGGTGGCCCTGCCGGACCGGCAGACAGTGGTGGTCTGCGGTGACGGCTCCTTCCAGATGGCCATGAACGAGCTGGCCGCCGTGAAGTACGCCGGCATGGACCTGAAAATCGTCCTGTTCCGCAACAACACCCTGGGACTGGTCCACCAGATTCAGAGCCGTCCCCCCTATCACGGGCCCTTCGGCGTATCGCTGGACGGCTCCCCCGATTTTGAGACCATCGCCGCCGCCTACGGGATTCCCTGCGTAACAGTGAGCGAGGAGGAGGAGCTGGATTCCTCCATTGACCGCTTCCTGTCTGAGAAAGGTCCCTGCCTGATGATCTGTCAGGTCCACCCCGACGTGTCCACCACCGACTAAATCCAATACGGTATTCACCCCCGCAGGGGCGAATACAAAAATCCTTATACTGGAATTTTTTGAAAGAAGGAGGGAGAAGAATGAAACAGACCATTTCTGTCCTGGTGGAGAACCAGGCCGGCGTGCTCAACCGCATTACCGGGCTGTTCTCCCGCCGGGCCTTCAACATTGATTCCCTGGCCGTGGGGGTCACAGACGACCCCACCGTCTCCCGCATCACCATCATCGTGGACAGCGGCAACAGCGTGGTGGAGCAGGTGGAGAAGCAGCTCAACAAGCTCATCGAGGTCATCAAGGTGCGCACCATCCCCGAGGACAAGATGATCGGCCGGGAGCTGGTGCTCCTCAAGGTGAACGCCACCAACAAGACCCGGCAGGATATTATGACCATCTGCGACATTATGGGGGCCAAGGTGGACGATATCTCCCCCAACTCCCTCACCCTGGAGCTGTCCGACACCCCCGACCGCATCGACACCTTCGAGGCCATGCTCCGGCCCTTCTCCATCCTGGAGGTGGTCCGCACCGGCGTAATCGCTCTGCAAAAGGGCGGGGGGAAGATTTAGCCCTTGAGCGAGATCATGAAACGCTGGTGGAAGAGCCCCCGGGACATCGTAGTCGGGGAGAGGGTCTACCGCTGGTCCCTGCTGGACCGGCCCCAATACCGGGAGCTGCGGGTCTATCGGGAAAAGGAGAAGCAGCCGGCCCTTTGCCTGCGGCTGACCTACCCGGAGTGCTGGGCCATCGACCTGTTCCGGCCCAAGGCCGTCGCTTACATCATCGGCTGGTATGAGGGCGGCGGGCGCAGAGTTCCCGCCCCTGTTTACCTACAAGAAGAACCGGCGCTGTTCCAGGGCCTGCTGGATATGTTCTTCCTCCCAGAGGAGCGGGAACAGCGGGAGTGGTTTCTGGAGCGGGTAAAAAATCTGGGTGTCATCAACAAGAAAGACGTATAGGTTCGCACCAAAAAGGCCCCCTTGCTAAAGGGGGCTGGCACGGCGAAGCCGTGACTGGGGGATTCCGTCTTCCGAAAGCGTCCCGCTCAAACGGAATCCCTCCACCACCGGGCTTTGCCCGGCGGTCCCCCTCCCTTTGGCAAGGGAGGCTTGCCCCTGCGGGGGGACGAAAGAATCACCGAAAAGAGGCGAAATCATGAAAATCAGAGCGACCGCAGCCATCATGGAGTGCCTGCTGGAGCAGGAGGTGGACACCGTATTCGGCTATCCCGGCGGGACCATCCTGAATCTCTATGACGAGCTGTATAACTACAAGGACAAAATCCACCACGTATTGACGGCCCACGAGCAGGGGGCCTCCCACGCCGCCGACGGCTACGCCCGGTCCACCGGGAAGGTGGGGGTGTGCTTCGCCACCAGCGGCCCGGGGGCCACCAACCTGGTCACCGGCATCGCCACCGCCTATATGGACTCCTCCCCTATCGTCTTCATCACCTGCAACGTCACCGAGCAGACCCTGGGCAAGGACGCCTTCCAGGAGGTGGACATCACCGGCATCGCCATGCCCATCACCAAAGCGGCCTACCTGGTCCGGGACGCCCAGACCATCCCCGACGTGATGCGCCAGGCCTTCGCCGTGGCGGCCACCGGCCGGCCGGGGCCGGTGCTCATCGACTTTGTGAAAAATGTCACCTTCCCCAATGTGGAGATCGACTACGAGTTTGTCCCCTGGACCGAAAACCGGAAGTGCGGCAGTCTGCGCTCCCTGTCCACCAGCCACGACCTGAAGGCCCCCGAGCCCAACATCGGGGATATCAACACCCTGGTGGACATGATCGCCCAGTCGGAAAAGCCCATGCTCATCTGCGGCGGCGGCGTGGTCCGGGGGCGGGCCGACAAGGAGTTTAAGGAGTTCGCCGAGAAGCTGGACGCCCCGGTGGCCATCACCGTGATGGGCGGAGGCGGCTTTCCCGGGGGGCACCCCCTCACCACCGGCATGCTCGGCATGCACGGCTCCCAGGCCAGCAACGTGGCCTGCAACGAGTGCGATCTGCTCATCGCCGTGGGCTGCCGGTTCTCCGACCGGGTGGCCCTCCAGCCGGACACCTTCGCCAGTCAGGCAAAAATTGTCCACATCGACATCGACCGGTCGGAGATCGACAAGAACGTTCTCACCGACCACCACATCATCGGCAATGCCAAGCGGGTGCTGGCCCAGCTCAACGAGCGCCTGCCCCAGTACAGCCACTCGGCCTGGAAGGAGCACATCCTCCCCCTGCGGGAGCCCTCCGTCCCCCGGGAGAGCGAGACCCTCACCCCCAAGCAGGTGCTGGAGACCATCCGCAAATTGGCCCCTCAGGACACCATCGTGGCCACCGACGTGGGCCAGCATCAGATGTGGTCCATTCAGCACTTCCACTTCGACTACCCCGGCCAGCTCCTCACCTCCGGCGGCTTCGGCACCATGGGCTTCGGCCTGGGGGCGGCCATCGGGGCCAAGGTGGGCAATCCAGACAAGGTTGTGGTCCACACCACTGGCGACGGCTGCTTCCGCATGAACTGTCACGAGCTGGCCACCGTGGAGCACTACCACCTGCCCATCATCACGGTAGTGTTCAACAACGGCACCCTGGGCATGGTGCGCCAGTGGCAGAACCTGATTTACAAAAAGCGGTTCTCCGAGACCACCCTGGACCGGGGGCCCGACTTCGTCAAGCTGGCGGAGGCCTACGGCCTGGCGGGCTTCCGGGCCACCACCATGGCGGAGATGGAACAGGCCTTTGCCGCCGCCCTGGAGGCCGGACGGGGCTGCGTCATCGACTGCGTGCTGGACATGGACGAGATGGTCCGGCCCATGGTGGCGGGCGGGGCCCACATCACCGACTTCTTGCTGAAATAGGGGGGTGGACAGTGTGAAACGTGAATTTAACACCGAGAAAAAGGAGTATACCCTGTCTATCCTGGTGCAGGATATCCCGGGGGTGCTGAGCCAGGTGGCCCGGCTGTTTTCCCGGAAGGGGTACAACATCGAGTCCATCGTCTCCGGCGAGACCGACCGGCCCAACGTGACCCGCATCACCATCGTGCTGTTGGCCGACGAGCTGATGATTGACCAGATCGCCGCCCAGTGCCGCAAGCTGATCCCCGTGCTGGCGGTGAAGATTCTGGACGAGGGCACCTCCATCCAGCGGGAGTTTTCCCTCATCAAGGTCCACGCCGCTGACCGCAACGCCCGGGACGAGGTGATCCAGATGGCCAATATCTTCCGGGCCAAGATCATCGACGTGAGCCGGGAGACCCTCACCGTGGCCATCTTCGGGGACAAGGAGAAGACGGCCGCTCTCACCGGAATGCTGGCCGACTTCGGCATTCTGGAAATTGCAAAAACGGGTACCATCGCCATCGAAAGAGGGCGCAGCACCATATACGACGACAACAAACTCAAGGAGGAATACAACTATGGCAAAAATGTACTATGAGAAGGACTGCGACATCAACTATCTGGACGGCAAGAAAATCACCATCATCGGCTACGGCTCCCAGGGCCACGCCCACGCCATGAACCTGAAGGACTCCGGCTGCGACGTGTGCGTCGGCCTGCGGGAGGGCTCCAAAAACTGGGCCAACGCCGAGAAGGCCGGCCTGAAGGTGATGACCGTGGCCGAGGCCGCCAAGTGGGGCGACATCGTGATGATGCTCATTAACGACGAGGTCCAGGCCGACGTCTACAAGAAGGACATCGCCCCCAACCTCACCGCCGGCAACATGCTTATGTTCGCCCACGGCTTCAACATCCACTTCAAGCAGATTGTGCCCCCCGCCGGGGTGGACGTGGCCATGATCGCCCCCAAGGGCCCCGGCCACACCGTGCGCTCCCAGTACGTGGCGGGCAAGGGCGTGCCCTGCCTCATCGCCGTGGAGCAGAACGCCACCGGCGACGCCTATAAGCTGGCTCTGGCCTACGCCGCCGGCATCGGCGGCGCCCGGGGCGGCGTGATGGAGACCACCTTCCAGGACGAGACCGAGACCGACCTGTTCGGCGAGCAGGCTGTGCTGTGCGGCGGCGTGGTGGAGCTGATGAAGCTGGGCTTCGAGACCCTGGTGGAGGCCGGCTACGCCCCCGAGAACGCCTACTTCGAGTGCATCCACGAGATGAAGCTCATCATCGACCTCATCAACAAGGGCGGCGTGG
>CATEPI010000030.1:0-36184 GCA_949525845.1 uncultured Eubacteriales bacterium | reverse complement strand
ATCCTCCGCCCCAGTTTGCGAACTGGGGCACCTCCTTTCAAAAGGAGGCTTGCCCCTGTGGGGGGGATCAAGTCCGGGAAAACTCTGCCATCGCCTCAATCAAATCCCCGTCCAGCAGCTCGAAGCCGTACTGCCGGGTGAACTGGTTGAAGAAGGCACACCGGGTCCGGACCTGTTCCGGTGTGCTGGGGCGGAAGATGGGGTGGAGCCACAGATCGGTCATGAGCAGCAGCACCTCGGCCAACTGCTCCGGGTAATCGGCGCGGATGGAGCCGTCGGCGATACCCTCCTTCAGAATGGGGAGGATATAATCCGGGGCGGCCTCCCCCAGAATGCTCTGCATCTGGAGGGCCATGAACTTGGGGTTCTCGATGAGGAAGGGCAGCATGTGCAGGATTTTCCCCTGGAAGGACAGGGTCATGGAGGTACGGAAGAGCTCCCGCAGCTTCTCCGCCCCAGTGAGGCCCTTCCTGTCCCGGATCTCCGCCAGGACGGCGCTGTTAAAGTCCCCCATCCGGTCCACCACGGCGATGAGGATGGCCTCCTTGGAGGCGAAGTGGTGGTAGATGGCCCCTTTGGACAGCTTGGTGGCGTCGATGATGTCCTGGAGGGTGGTCTCGTCGTAGCCCTTTTGGAGAAAGAGCCTGGTTGCGGTGTCCAGAATGAGCTGTACGGTCTGCTCCGGGTGCTTGTTCCGGGCCATAGGGGCCCCTCCTCACTGTGAATTGCTCTGGCATCTCTGTGTGTTTTGGTAGATGATGCGATAAATGCTGCCGCCCCTGACTTCGGAATCGTCAAAGTCTCCGTATTGGTTCAGGGTGGAAAGCGCGTCTGTGCGCGACATAAACTCTTGAAGCCCGTTAAACGAGCCCGCGATGTGCCGGAAGCCGGCTTCGTCATCCTGCCCCTCCGGTGCGTGAGAGACTGTGGTCATGTCGGAGAGAAGGGGATAGTCCAGTATGGTTTCCAGCAGCGCCTGCGTGGACAGATTGTCCAAAATATCCTGGGGAATCTGGCAGGCGTCAACCATTTCTGAACGGCTTTCAAATTTCTGCCACTGGGCGCTGCCCGGGCGGACGGGGTATTCATAGGGCGTGTGGATTGTTTTGTCTCTGGTGAAGAACAAGACTCCGGCAATCATACATAAGAACAGAACCGGATACAAAAAGCGTTTGTTTTTTAGCATACGAAATCAACTCTTTCACCTTGTATATGAAGTCAAATAACCTTTCATGTAATTACCTCCAATGCAATTTGTTTGTAATTGGGTGTTTAATCTGACATACATAAACAAGGTCACTTATTCATCGTAATCACCACCTCATATTCATTATATGTATTTCAGAGTTGTATGTCAATAAAAATTATAAAAAATTATTTGTCAATAATACGCAAATTGGTTGCAAAAAACAGGCTATCCTTTATGTGTGTAGGCTCGCCACAAACTGCCGTGCTACCCGGGGCGTCCGTCCGGCGTGGCGGATCTCCCAGGTCATGGCCTGGGCGTGGAGGGCGTCCCGGTCCATGGAAATCCCCACCTGAGCGGCCAGATGGTCCACCAGGGCCAGATAGTCTGTTTTGTTCATGGTGAGATAGGGGATGCGCAGGCCGAAGCGCTCGGCCAGGGCGGTTTTTTCCGAGATGGTCTCAAAGGTGTCCACCTCGTCCCCCGCCCGGTCGGCGAAGGTCTGGCGCACCAGGTGCCGGCGGTTGGAGGTGGCGTAGATGGCCACGTTGGCGGGCCGCTTTTCCAGGGTGCCCTCCAGGATGGTCTTCAGGGCGGAATAGGTCTTGTCGTCCTGGTCGAAGGCCAGGTCGTCGATGAACAGGATAAACTTCTGCCGCCGACCGGCCAGGGAGCGGATCAGCTCGGGCATCCCGGTGAGGTTTTCCTTCTCCACCTCGATGAGCCGCAGGTCCTCCATGCCGGGCAGGTAGAGCATGGACTTCACCGTGGCCGACTTGCCGGTGCCCCCGTCGCCAAAGAGGAGGACGTTGTTGGCCTGCCGCCCCGCCAGCATCAGCCGGGTGTTCTGCTCCACCTGGCCGCGCTGATGCTCATAGCCCAGCAGGTCCTCCGGCTTGGGGCAGTCCGGGTCGGCCACCGGGATTAGATTGCCGTCCTCCCACAGAAAGGCCCGGTATTTGGCGAACAGCCCCGCCCCGTGGTCCCGGTAGAACCGGGCGACCCGGTCGAAGTCGAAGGGGGCGGCCGCCCGCCACCGGGGCAGGCCGGCCAGAACGGGGGCGTACTCGCTGCCCAGCAGGGGCTTCATGGCGTCGATGAACCGGTCGCAGTCGGTTTCGGCCAGCAGGACCAGGGTGTCGATGTCCCGCCGGGCGGCGTTCTCCAGGGCCGGGTCGGATTTGCCCTGGTCGATGAGGCGGGAGTAGGGGCCCTCGTTGTACCGCAGCCAGTCCCACAGCCAGTCCCCCAGGCCCTCGCAACCGTCCGAGCGCAGGACGTGAAACAGAGCGACGTAGGCCTCCAGGGCCTCCTCGCCGCTGGTCCGGTGCAGGGCGTCCAGAAGGGCGCGAACGTTGCGCATGATGGTGGTGTTGGTCAGCTCCCGGTAGGCGGATATGCCCCGCAGGGCGGCGCGCAAGGCGTTCAATTCCATAGCTTTGTCTCCTTTTGCGGTTTTTTCCATTTTACCGGGTAAAAGCGGCCTTGTCAACGGTCAAGAGACATGATAGAATGGGAAAAATAGTTTGACGTGAGGTAACTATGGTCACCATTGGAGGAATTACAATCGAAACGCCCCTGGCCCTGGGCCCCATGGCCGGGGTGACGGACATGGCCTTCCGCACCATCTGCCGGGAGCAGGGGGCGGGGCTAACCTGTACCGAGATGGTCAGCGCCAAGGCCCTGTGCTATCAGGACAGGAAGTCCATTCCCCTCCTGAAAATGGGAGAGAACGAAACTCCCGCCGCCGCTCAAATCTTCGGCAGCGACCCGGTGTGCATGGAGGAGGGGGCGGCCATCGCCCATGAGGTGTCCGGCGCGGACATCATCGACATCAATATGGGCTGTCCCGTCCCCAAGGTGGCCAACTCCGGGGACGGCTCCGGCCTGATGAAAAATCCCGACCTGGCCGTCAAAGTGGCCCAGGCGGTCATTCGGGGGGCCAAGTGTCCGGTGACGGTAAAATTCCGCCTGGGCTGGGACAAGGGGTCCATCAACTGCGTGGAGTTCGCCAGGGCCATGGAGGAAGCCGGGGCGGCGGCGGTGGCCGTCCACGGCCGGACCAAGGTGCAGATGTACGCCGGGACGGCCAACTGGGACTGGATTCGGGAAGTGAAGAAGGCGGTAAAAATACCAGTGATCGCCAACGGGGACGTGTTCAAAGGGGAGGACGCCCCCCGCATCCTGAAATACACCGGGGCGGACATGGCCATGATCGGCCGGGGGGTGTTTGGCAATCCCTGGCTGTTCGCCCAGTGCTGGGCCGCCCTGGAGGGCCGCCCCATCCCGGAGCTGCCCCCTCTGGCCGAACGGTGCGACACCGCCGTCCGTCAATTTGAGATGGCCGCGAAAAACAAGGGGGAGAAGATCGCCTGCCTGGAGGCCAGGAAACAGTACGCCTGGTATCTGAAGGGCGTCCCCCACGCGGGGTACTATAAGGAGCAGATTGTGAAGATCACCACCCTGGAGGATGTCTACCGGGTGACCAAGGGAATTAAGCGGGATTTGTGTTGAGACCTGCGTCCCCCGCAGGGAAAAGCCTCCCTCTTAGAGGGAGGTGGCACGGCGAAGCCGTGTCGGAGGGAGTCCGGGGGTGACTCCCTCAGTCAGCTTCGCTGACAGCTCCCTCGGGGAGGGAGCCTTGCCGCCTGCGGGCGGGACGAAAGACGAAGGAGGTGAAGCTATGCCGGACCGGGAGCTGGTAGAGAAAGCGAAAGCTGGCGACCAGAGCGCCTTTGAGCAGCTGGTGCTGGACAATCAGAATAAGGTATTTTCTTTGGCCCTGCGGCTGGTGAACGACCGGGAGGAGGCGGCGGACCTGGCCCAGGAAGCCTTTGTAAAGGCGTGGCAGGGGCTGGCCTCCTTCCAGGGGGAGAGCAGCTTTTCCACCTGGATGTACCGCCTGACCACCAACGTGTGCATCGACCATCTGCGCAGGCAGAAGCGCCGGGAGGGGGTGGAGCCCGCTGTCTCCCTGGACGACGAGAACAGCGGCTGGGCCGAGCCCGCCGGCCGGGACAGCGACCCCCAGCAGGTGCTGGAGCAGTCGGAGCGGGGACAGGCCCTGGCCCGGGGGCTGGCGAAGCTGCCCGACTGGCAGCGGCGGGTGCTGGTGCTCCGGGAGCTGTCCGGGCTGAGCTACCAGGAGATCGGCGAGGCCCTGGATATCGACTTGGGGACGGTGAAATCCCGCATTGCCCGGGCCCGGCTGAATCTGCGAAAAATTTTGCTGGAGGACGGGAACTTTTTTGAACATAGGCCGTCTAAACCGTTGAACGACAAAAATGAGAGGGGGTGAAGCCCGTGGAATTTTGGGAAATGTGGCCGCCGGAAGAGCATGAGCGACTAATTGAGAATATGTCCGCCTGGATGGACGGCGAACTGCCTGATATTGCAAGCACGCCGGAGGCAGGAGGTCCGGACGATTTGGAACTGGAGGTGGCGGAGCATCAGGCCTGCTGCCCCAGCTGCCGGGACCTGTTTGAGGAGCTGAAGGAGCTGCGCGCGGGGTTTGAGACACTCCCGGAGCCAGACCCCCCTGAGGGCTTCGCCCAGAGCGTGCTGGACCGCATCCGGGAGGAGGCACGGCCCAAGGTGATCCCCCTGTTCAAGCGGCCCCAGGTCCGGGCCCTGGCCGGGCTGGCCGCCTGTCTGGTGCTGGTGGCGGGGCTGTACGGCGCAAGCCATTCCCAGCGGAAAGCGGCGGATGAGTACATGATGCTCCGCAGCTTTAACAGGGAAGCTGTGGAGGAGTTTTCGGACGCCTCCGCCTGCGAATCCCTGACCGGCTCTGTTTACGGCGCGGACGGCGTGGAGGACGTCCCCCAGGTGGCCTCCTACGCCGCCCCGGAGACCCAGGAGCTGCTGAAAACCGCTCCCGGAGCCACTGCGGACGACTTGGCGGGAAGCCGGCTGTCCTCCTTGGAGCTGAGTGAGAACACTTTGGCGATGGACTATTTTCCCGAAGGAGCGGCGGAGCTGCTTCCCCCGGAGACAGCGGTACAGCCCTATCCCGGCGGCGGTACGGTCTATCTGGATGTACCCAAGGACATTTATGACCAAATACAGCGGCTGGCCGTGGAGCAGGGGATGACCTTTTCGTGTGCCCTCACCGGAGACGGCGGAGCGGAGAACGGCCCCTTCACCCTGATTATCCTGGAAGAATAAACGACAGAAAAGGCTCTCCGCCCTGCGCGGAGGGCCTTTTTCGTCCTCGGCCAAAATCCCTCAAAAAAACAGTTGTCACCGAAAGGAATTTAGTGTATAATGACAAACAGCGTGTAACGCCCAATGACCGGAATTTGTCCGGGGCGATACCAAACGATAAGGAGTGGAACCAACTATGAGCTATTCTGTACAAAACATCCGCAACGTGGCCCTCATTGGACATGGCGGCAGCGGCAAGACCGCCCTGGCTGAGAGCCTGCTGTACATGACCAAGGCCATCGACCGTATGGGCAAGGCCACCGACGGCAACACTGTCTGCGACTATGACCCCGAGGAGGTCAAGCGCCAGATTTCCATTTCCCTGGCCGTGGCCCCCATTGAGTTCAAGGGTTGCAAGATCAACGTGCTGGACACCCCGGGCGGCTTCGATTTCTCCGGCGAGGTGATGGAGGCCCTCCGGGCCGCCGACGCCGCCATCATCGTCTGCTCCGCCAAGGACGGTATCTCCGTGGGCCTGGAGAAGGCCTGGAAATACTGCGAGGAGCGGAACATGCCCCGCTTCATCTACATCTCCAAGACCGACGAGGACAACTCCGACTACAACGCCACCTTTGAGGCCCTGCGGGAGAAGTATGGCAACAAGATCGCCCCCCTGGTGGTGCCCATCTGGGACGACAACAAGAAGGTTACCGGCATCATCGACGTGCTGAACAAGCGGGCCTATGAAATGCAGAAGCTTCAGCGGGTGGAGATTGAACTGCCCGAGGGCAAGGCCGGCGTGATTGACGAGTTCAACGACGCGCTGAAGGAGTCGGTGGCCGAGACCAGCGAGGAGTTTATGAATAAGTTCTTCGACGGCGAGGACTTCACCTATGCCGAAATGATCCAGGGCCTGCGCCAGGGCGTGCGGGAGCTGTCCATGTTCCCCGTGCTGTGCGGCTCGGCCGTTAACTGCATGGGCTCCCTGATGCTGATGGACTACATCGTGGAGCTGCTGCCCACCCCCATGGAGGGCAACTACCACAAGGCCACCCGCCAGGACGGCGAGACCGAGGAGTTTGTGGTCTCCCCCGGCGGCGTGCCCACCGCCTTCGTGTTCAAGACCGTCTCCGACCAGTACGGCAAATACTCCTACATCAAGGTCCTGTCCGGCGTCATCACCTCCGACCTCTCCCTGATTAACGCCCGTACCGGGTCCGCCGAGAAGCTGGGCCGCCTGTATGTCATGCGGGGCAAGAAGGCCGAGGAGGTCAAGGAGCTGACCTGCGGCGACATCGGCGCCATCGGCAAGATGGATAAAGTCAAGACGGGCGATACCCTGTGTGACAGCCGCAAGGTGGTGTCCCTGAAGCAGATTCCCTTTGCTGAGCCCTGCTACTCCGTGGCCATCGCCCCCAAGACCCGGGGCCAGGAGGACAAGGTGGCCCAGGGCCTGAACCGCCTCAACGAGGAGGACCCCTCCTTTACCCTGGTAAATAACGGCGAGACCCACCAGATGGTGCTCACCGGCTCCGGCGACATCCAGGTGGACGTGCTGGTGGCCAAGCTGAAGAGCCGCTTCAATGTGGAGGCCGAGCTCAGCGAGACCCGGGTACCCTACCGGGAGAAGATCCGCAAGCCTGTGCAGAAGCAGGGGCGGCATAAGAAGCAGACCGGCGGCTCCGGCCAGTTCGGCGATGTATGGATCCGCTTTGAGCCCAACCTGGAGGAGGAACAGATGGTCTTCGCCGAGGAGGTCTTCGGCGGCTCCGTGCCCAAGAACTTCTTCCCCGCCGTGGAGAAGGGCCTGCGTGAGGCCTGCGTCCACGGCCCCCTGGCCGGCTACCCCGTGGTGAATTTGAAGGCCGTGCTCTACGACGGAAGCTACCACCCGGTGGACTCCTCGGAAATCGCCTTCAAAACCGCCGCCCAGCTGGCCTACAAGGCCGCTATGCCCGAAGCCAACCCCGTGCTGCTGGAGCCCGTGGGCGAGCTGAAGGTGACGGTGCCCGACAGCTACATGGGCGACGTCATCGGTGATTTGAACAAGCGCCGGGGCCGCGTGATGGGCATGAATCCCACCGGCGACGGCGACCAGATCATCGAGGCCGAGGTCCCCATGGCCGAGATGACCTCCTACGCCATCGACCTGCGGGCCATGACCCAGTCCCGTGGTTCCTATACCTTCCACTTTGTCCGCTATGAGGACTGCCCCCCCGCTGCCCAGGAGAAGGCCATCGCCGCCGCTAAGGCTATGGCTGAGGAATAAGCCATTTAAGGCCCGCCCTGCTGAGGGCGGGCCTTTGATGACACGAATTGAAAAAATGCAGGCCCGATATAATTTTAGGTGTACGATTTTGTACAACTTTTTGTTGATTGAGGATATAGTGAGGGATATATTATAGCAATATATGGGCTTTTGGTCTTGCAAATTGGAGATATTAATGATATAATTTGCAACATAGAGGAATAATAGTATATCATGATTGAAAGGGGGCGAAATCATGACTGGAGAAAAAGGTAGTACGATGAGAAAAATAAATTTTGGGAAGCTGTCCTTTTCCGGCGATACGATTTCAACACGAGAGGCATTACGCGACGTGACCCCCATTAGTTGGCCACAGAGCGTATGCGATGGAACAACAAAAGTAATTGTCTCTCACCGGAATGGTGAAAAGAAAGAGAAGTAGGAGACGGTTTGGATGTGCAAAAGAGGAGATATTATTCTTGTCCGCAGTTATAAAGATGGGGATATCCAACTTGGAAGACACTCTTTTGTCGTTCTTGACGATGAAGAAGGAAGTGTCCATGGGGTGGATTATGACTTGATTGCCCTTGTCATGTCTTCCTTCGCCAGTGAGGAGCAACGCATAAAGAAGCTGAAATTTCCAGGAAACTTTGAGATTTCAGCTGCTAATGAGCAAATGAATATAAGTGCTCACGGAAAAGATGGATACATAAAGGCTGAACAGTTTTACTATTTTAAAAAAGAAAATTTAGATTATGTACAAATTGGTTCTCTCACGATAGATACTTGGAGTGCTTTGTTGGATTTTATCGAAGCATTGGAGAAAAATGGCATCAAAATCAGACAAATAACAGACAATTTACCTCAAAGTGAAAGTCCGGACGTGTGACGTCCGGACTTTTTGTAAAAACTTTCGTATGTCTTTACCCAAAGCTTCATTTGTGATATACTAACTCCAACTGAGCATCAGAACAAGGAGGTCCTACTATGGATTTAAAGGAAACAATGGTAAGCAGTCAGACGATTTTTGAGGGAAAAATCATCAAGGTCACCCTGGACCAGGCCCGGCTGCCTGACGGCAGCCTGGCCCCCCGGGAGGTAGTCTACCACCCCGGCGGGGTGGCGGTGCTGGCCCTGGACGACGACAACACCGTCTATCTGGTCAAGCAGTACCGCTATCCCATCCAGCAGCTGCTGCTGGAGCTGCCTGCCGGCAAGCTGGACCACGGCGCGGAGGAGAACGTTCTTCTGGGGGCCCAGCGGGAGCTGAGCGAGGAGACCGGCCTGGAGGCCGCGCAGTGGACCTATCTGGGCTATACCCTGGCCTCCCCCGGCTTCTGTGACGAGGCCCTGCACATGTATCTGGCCCGGGGCCTCACCCGAAAGAGGCAGCACCTGGACGAGGACGAGTTCCTGGACGTGGTTACTATGCCCTTCGGCCAGCTGGTGGAACAGGTGATGGACGGTACCATCACCGACGGCAAGACCGTGTCCACCACATTGAAGGTAAAGGTTTTACTGGGACTGTAAAGGAGGCCGACCAATGGCAAAAACCGTTTTGATCGTAGAGGACGAGCAGAGCATTGTGGACATTCTCACCTTCAACCTGACGAAGGAGGGGTACAACACCATTGAGGCTCTGGACGGCCCCACAGGCCTGCAGCTGGCCCTGGAGCAGAACCCGGATCTGGTGCTGCTGGACCTGATGCTGCCTGGCATGAGCGGCTTTGAGGTGTGCCAGAAGGTCCGCCAGGCGGGCTCGCTGGTGCCCATTGTCATGCTCACCGCCCGGGAGGAGGAGGACGACAAGGTCCGCGGCCTGGAGCTGGGGGCGGATGATTACATCACCAAGCCCTTTAAAAACCGGGAGCTGATGGCCCGGGTGAAGGCCAACATCCGCCGGGTGGCCATGTCCGCCCCCCTTCCCGCCCCCCGGGAGGACCGCCCTGCCGGCGCCGCGCTGGAGGAGCGGGTCCGGGTGGACGAGGAGCGGGCCACCATCTTTAAGGACGGCGTCCCCCTGGATTTGACCCAACGGGAGTATGACCTAATCCGCTTCCTGGCCGCCCGGCCGGGGAAGATTTTTTCCCGGGAGGCCCTGATGGAGCACGTATGGAACTACGAGGGCTACGTGGGCGACGTGCGGGCGGTGGACGTGGCCGTCCGCCGCCTGCGGGAGAAGCTGGAGGACGACCCCGCCGCCCCCGTGTTCATCAAGACCAAGCGGGGCATGGGGTACTATTTTGGGGAGTGATTCCCACCCCGCCCGCGGCGGTAAGGCCCCTTTTGAAAGGGGCTGTCAGCCGAAGGCTGACTGAGGATTGCGTTTTGCGAAGCAAAACATACGAAGTAAACAAAGTTTTGCAAACCTTGTTTATTTCATACATTTCGCCTGCGGCGAAATACAATCCTCCGCCCCAGTTTGCGAACTGGGGCACCTCCTTTCAAAAGGAGGCTTATGGCGCACAAACAAAAGTGAGAGGAGGGAGTCCCCATGCTGCGCAGCCTGCACATGAAGCTGGTCATGATTATGATTCTGCTGATTCTGTCCCTGATGATGGTGGTGGGGGCCTTCCTCATCAACTCGGTGACCGCCTTCTATCTGGAGGACTTCTACAGCCAGATGGCCGACGTCTTTCAGGACCCCCTGCTCCACCACGACCTGACCACCCCCTCCGACGAGGAGGAGAACGGGGCGGAGCAGCTGTTTGAAGTGGTGGACGCCTTCGCCGGTGAGCTGGGGGTGGACAACCGCAACCGGAAGCTGTACATTCTGGACAGCAACGGGGTGCCCCTGGTCTCCCCCGACGGGGAGACGGCCCAGCTGGAGTACACGGAAAATCTCACCTTCGCCCTGACCACCGGCCTGGAGACCGGCGAGGTGGGGGACGACAGCAATCTGGCCCTGGATTACATGGACGTGGCCGTCCCCGTCCACCGGGGCGGGGCGGGCTATGTAATCTACATTCTGGACAACAAGACCACCGCCAACGACCTCACCGACCAGATGCTGGTGCTCATCATCGAGGCGCTGATCTTCGGCCTGGTGATCTCCATTCTGCTGTCCTTCCTGCTGTCCAAAACCATGGTCACCCCCATTCAGAGCCTGACCGAGGGGGCCATGCGGGTGGCCGAGCGGGATTTTTCAAAAAAAATCAAGGTGCCCTCCCAGGACGAGATCGGCGTGCTTACCGACACCTTTAACGACATGGCCGGCCAGCTCCAGGACACCCTGCGCCAGGTGGAGAACGAGCGCAACAAGCTGGACACCCTGTTCCTCCACATGACCGACGGTGTGGTGGCTTTCTCCCGGGAGGGCCGGGTCATCCACTCCAACCCCGCCGCCGACCGGCTGCTCCGCCGGGCCATCGGCCGGGAGACCACCTATGAGGAGCTGTTCGGCGGCGCGGCCCCCCTGGACCAGGTGCTGGCTGCCCCCGACCACCTGGAGGAGGAGCGCCAGGTGCGTGACCGCTTCCTCCAGCTGCTTATGGCCCCCTTCGACCGGGGCCGGGAGGGAGGGGGCGCCCTTGTGGTGCTCCACGATGTCACCGAGCAGCGGAAGAACGAGGAGATGCGCCGGGAATTTGTGGCCAACGTCTCCCACGAGCTGCGCACCCCGCTGACCAACATCCGGTCCTACGCCGAGACCCTGATTGACAACACCGGGGAGATGCCCCCCGACATGGAGAAGAAATTCCTGGGGGTCATCCTCAACGAGAGCGACCGCATGACCCATATCGTCCAGGACCTGCTCACCCTGTCCCGGTTCGACTCGGAGCGGGGGGAGCTGAAGCTGTCCCGCTTCCCCTTTGGCGAGGCGGTGAAGGATATCTACAACGCCGTATACATGGAGGCCCAGAAGCACAGCCACACCCTGACCCTGGAGCTGGAGCCTGGCCTGCCCGAGATTCTGGCCGACCGGGAGCGGGTGCTTCAGGTGATGATGAATATTGTGTCGAACTCCATCAAATATACCCCCGATGGGGGCCATATCGACATCTACGCCGGCCGGAAGCGGGACCGGGTCTGGATGATTGTGGACGACGACGGCATCGGCATCCCCGAGGAGGACAGGCCCCGCATCTTTGAGCGGTTCTACCGGGTGGACAAGGCCAGGTCCCGCCAGTCAGGGGGCACCGGTCTGGGGCTGTCCATCGCCAAGGAGATTGTGGAGCGCCACCGGGGCCGCATTACCCTGCTGAACAAGGAAAACCCCGGCCTGGCCATCCGGCTGGAGCTGAACATTGAGGGACCGGGCGATGGAAAATAACCGAAAAAACCGGGTAATCGAGTGGGGCAAGAGCGGGCTTATCCTGCTGCTTACCCTGTCCGCCCTGTGGCTGGCCGCCCAGACCCCTCTGGCCGCCCCCCTGCGGGGCCTGCTCCGGGAGGAGGGCCGCCAGGCCGCCCCGGGCCAGGTCCAGGGGGACGTTCAGGGGTCGGGGGCGCTGCCCATGATGATGGTGGCCAACCTGCCCGTGGAGACCGGCATGTCCGGAGGCGCAGCGCCCCCCGAGGGGGTCCGCTGCGGCCTGCTGTATGACCAGGGAGCCTGTCAGGCGCTGTTTCAGCGGGTGGCCGGTCCCCTGGTAGAGACCCTGTCCAGTGCGGGGGAGCCGGAGCCCGTGGGCCGCAGCCAGTGGGAGCAGGCCCTCACCGGCCGGCTGGGGGTCTATATGGACTTTCAGGGGCAGGTGCCCATGTCGGTGCTGGTGGGCTGGCTGTCCGGCGGGGATGTGAAGCTCACCGCCACCGTCCGCCGCATGGTGCTGGCCGTGTGGGAGGACGGGGTGGACCTGTACTACCGGGACGAGAAGTCGGGCGGCTACTACCGCTGCCGGTCAGAGGTGGCCGACCCCTTTTCTCTGGCCGAGGCCCTGTCCGGCCTGAGCGACAACGGGGCCTTTTACGCCTTTGAGTCGGAGCTGTACCGGGAGCTGGACCCGGACACGCTGCTGTTCCCCGAGGCCCCCGCTCCGGCGGCCTACACCGCCGCCAACCCCATGAGCGCCGGCCAGGAGACCCTCCAGGCCCTGGTTCAGGACCTGGGCTTCTCCCTCAACTCCACCAGCTTCTACTCCACCGACGAGCAGGTGGCCCGCAGCGGAGACGACAGCGTGCGCCTGTCTGACCAGGGGGTGGCCCAATACCAGTTCGAGGGCCGGCCCGGGGAGGGACTGTTCCCCGTGCTGCGCCAGGGGGAGGCCGGCGCCCTCTACGACAGCGTGGAGACCTGCCGCCGGACGGCCCTGTCCGCCATGGGCAGCCGGTGCGGCGAGGCCCGGCTCTATCTGATGTCGGTGCAGGACACGGACGGGGGCTGGGAGATTGATTTCGGCTACAGCCTGAATGGCATCCCCGTTGTGACGGAGGGGGGGCGCGCCGCCCGCTTTCTGGTCAGGGGGGGAGAGATCGTCCAGTTCTCCCTGTATCTGCGCAGTTATACCAGCAGCGGCTCCACCTGCATGGTGCTGCCCCCCCGGCAGGGGGCGGCCGCCCTGGCCGCCCGGGGGCTGGCAGGCTCGGAGCTGGTGCTGACCTACACCGACAGCGGCGACGCCCTGAACGCCGGGTGGTCGGCCCGGGACAACCGCCGGGGGGAGGGCTGAGCTATGCCGTGGAGCAAGATCAAAAACATCATCCTGGCCATCCTGGCCGTGACCAACCTGGCTCTGCTGGTGCTGGTGGGCGGACAGACCATCCAGGACCGCCGCCTGCTCAGCCAGGCCCGGGAGGACGCTATTCAGTTCCTCCGGGGCCGGGGGGTAGAGGTGGACGAGAGCATTATCCCCCAGTCCATGGACCTGAAGCCCCAGATTGTGGAGCGGGACCTGGCGGGGGAGGAGCGGGCCGCCGCCGCCCTGCTGGGCAGCCCGGTGACCGCCGAGTCCCGGGGGGGCGAGGTGTACCGCTACTATAACGGCAGCGGCTCGGTCCAGTTCCACAGCGACGGCACCTTTTCCGCCCAGCTGAAGGAGGGGGCCTTCCCCCTGGGGGCGGACCGGGGGGCGGACTGTCTGGCCCTGATGGAGAAGATGGGGCTCCAGGGGACCATCCTCAGCGAGCGGGGGGAGGAGCTCACCTTCCGCCAGAGCTGGAAGGGCACCCCGCTGTTTACCCAGCAGGTGACGCTGGTGTGCCGGGGCGGGCAGCTCACCGCCATGACCTCCGGCCGCCAGCTGGTGGGCCGCCCCCAGGAGGACCCGGCCCGGAGCAGCATTACGGTGGCCACCGCCCTTATCAACTTTGTCAACGGGGTGAGCGCCCTGGGTGACGTGTGCAACCGCATCGACGCCATTGAGCCGGGCTATGTGGCCGCCGCCTCTCTGTCCGGCCCCATCGTACTCACGCCGGTGTGGCGGGTGACCACCGACACCGGCGCTTACCAGTTGGACGCCGTCACCGGCGGGGTGACCCGGGTGTCCTGACCGGCAGGGGGCGGATGCTGTCCGCCCGCAGTTCAAAAGACAGGAGGAGCGGCTATGAGCTTATCGCCAATTAAAAAAGGGATCAATTTTTCCGGGATAGAGCTGTTTAGGGTTCTGCTGAAGGTGGACTTTGACGCCCTGGTGGAGTTCCTCAACAGCCGCGGTGGCCTGAACGGGGTGGAGGAGTACGGCCGGACGGCGCTGATGGAGCTGACCATCGGACGGGTCCGACCTACGGTGAAGTCCTGGGATTCTCAGGAGGGCGGCCTCTACGCCCAGGAGGGCCGCAACGAGCTGATGAAGGCCTTTTTCCGCCGGTGCCGGGACTTCTCCCTGGAGTACCTGCTCCGGTTTGAGAACGAGTTTGCCCAGAAGCTGGTGGAGCTGGGCTGCAATATCAACCAGCGGGACCGCTACGGCTTCACCGCCCTGCGCTACGCGGTGCAGGATAAAAATTATGAGATGGCCGAGTACCTGCTGAGCCGTCCCGGGGTGGAGTTCCAGGACGTCACCCCCAGCATGGATGACCGGATGGACAGCATCCTGGTCCGGGGCGGCTGCGACATTTTTACCCCCCGGACCAGTATCCTCCATGCCTGTAAGCGGCCCTTCCTGGACGGCTGGCTGAACTGGCACCAGGGGAAGGGGGACACCGTCCCCTGGATGTCCTGCTGGAAGGACTTCTCCCTGACCCTGGCCGCTGTCCAGGAGAGATATCCCGACCGCCTGCCTGAGATTCCGCCCTTCTATCTGGACACGGTGGAGTATGACTTCCTGATGCAGGACTTTTCCGACCCCACCGCCAAGCCCTTCGCCAGCAAGAAGGCTATGATGGCCTTCCTCAAGGGGCTGAAGAAGGGGCTGGACAGCCGGGACGAGATGGGCCGGAACCTGCTGTCCTGTTGTGCCCTGCTCTACCGGCACTACAGCGGGGACAGGCACTTCCAGGCCGACGCCCGCCGGGCGGCGAAGCGGGCGGGGGAGCTGCTCGCCATGGGCATCTCCCTGACCCGGCCAGATTTTGCCGGCAAGACCCCTCAGGACCACCTGAGAGAGGCGGGGCTGACCGCCTTGCAGCCGTAAAAAGACGGGCGGCATGTAGGGACGCTTCATGAAGCGTCCGGCACGGCTGCGGTAACAAATAAACGGACGCACCATGATGCGTCCATGCAAACGGGAGAGAGCGAATCATATGTCAGAACTGCAATTTACCATCCCCACCCTGTTTGGCCTGGAGGGGGTGTGCGCCGACGAGGTCCGGCGGTTGGAGCTGCCCCAGGTGAAGGCGGAAAACGGCCGGGTGCTGTGTACCGGGTCGGAGCGGGACCTGCCCCGGCTGAATCTGAACCTGCGCACCGGCGAGCGGGTGCTGCTCACCTTGGGGACCTTTCCCGCCCGGGACTTCGACGCCCTCTTTGAAGGTGTGCGGGCCCTGCCCTGGGAGCGGTTTATCCCCCGGGACGGACAGTTTCCCGTGAAGGGCCACTGTCTCAACTCCGCCCTCCACTCGGTGCCCGCCTGTCAGTCCATTGTGAAAAAGGCCATCGCCGCCCGGCTGGGGAGCAAGTACGGCTTGCAGACCCTCCCCGAGACGGGGGCGCTGTATCAGGTACAGTTTGCCATCATGGGGGACGAGGCGGCGCTGATGCTGGATACCTCCGGCCCCGGCCTCCACAAGCGGGGCTACCGGGCCCAGGGGGTGGCCGCTCCCCTGCGGGAGACCCTGGCCGCCGGGCTGGTGCTGCTGTCCCGCTACCGGGGAAAGGACCCCCTGTGCGACCCCTTCTGCGGGTCGGGGACCATCCCCATCGAGGCCGCCCTCATCGCCAGGAACCGGGCCCCCGGCCTGAACCGGTCCTTCTCCGCCCAGAAGTGGAGCTGGCTGGACAAGAAGCTCTGGATGTCCGCTGCCGACGAGGCAGAGGACCGTGAGTTTGAAGGCGAATACGAAATCTGGGGCGGCGATATCGACCCGGAGGCCGTGGCTCTGGCGAAGCACAACGCCCAGTTGGCCGAGGTGGACGACATCGTCCGCTTTGACGTGGACGACGCCACCCGCTTCCACTGGGGCGGGCTGTACGGCCGGGTGGTCACCAATCCCCCCTACGGCGAGCGGGTGATGGAGCGCAAGGAGGCGGAGGATCTGTACCGCTCCTTCGGAAAGGCCTGGGACAAGCTCCCCCAGGGCTGGAAGCTCTACTTGCTGTCCTCCCACACCGAGTTTGAACGCACCTTTGGCAAAAAGGCGGGCAAGAAACGCAAGCTGTACAATGGGATGTTAAAATGTGATCTGTTTATGTATCTGTGAGAGGCTGTGCGCAAACGGACATCATGTAGGGCAAGGGCTCTGCCCTTGCCTGGGACGGGTTTCCGCCTCTGTTCAGAAGGCAAGGGCAGAGCCCTTGCCCTACATGACGGAAGGGTAAATTGACCTGCAAACAGCCCAAAGGAGAGAGACCCGCCATGCGCCATCTGTTCATCATCAACCCCGCCGCCGGAAAGAGGGGGACCACCGCACAGCTGGAGGCCCTGCTGGAAAAGCTGACTTTTCCCCACAAGGTGATGTACACCGGGAAGGAGGGGGATGCCCGGCGGTTTACCCAGGAGGCCGCCAGGCCCGGGGAGCCGGTGCGCATCTACGCCTGCGGGGGCGACGGTACCCTCAACGAGGTGGTCAACGGGGCGGCGGGCCTCTCCCATGTGGCCGTGACCAACGTGCCCAAGGGGACGGGAAACGACTTTTTGAAGATTTTCGGCCCCCATTACCGGACGCTGTTCTATGACCTGGAGGCCCTGGCCGTGGGACCTCAGACGCCCTTCGACCTGATAGACTGCAACGGCCGCCTGGGCATCGACGTGGTGTGCGCCGGGGTGGACGCCCGCATTGCCGCCGACGTCCACCGGTATAAGGACTGGCGGTTTGTGTCCGGCATGGGGGCCTATGTGCTGGCCCTGCTGGAAAACATCTTTTTCAAGGGCATCGCCCGGCCTATTTCGGTACATATGGGGGATATCCACTGGGAGGACAGGCCCGCCTCCCTGCTGTGCGTGTGCAATGGCCGGCACTACGGCGGGGGTTTCATGCCGGTGGGGGAGGCCATGCCCGACGATGGGGTGTTGGACATGCTGCTGGTGCGGAAGGTGAGCCTGCTTACCTTTCTGCGGCTGGTGGGGCAGTACGCCAAGGGGCTGTATAAGCAGTTCCCGGAGCTGATTCTGGACTACCACGGTCAGGGGGTGTCCTTCTCCGCCGGGGAGCCTATCACCGTGGTGGTGGACGGGGAGGTCATGCGGGACACCGCCTTTACCGTCCGGCTGTCGGAGAAGAAGGTGAATTTCTTCTACCCCGCCGGGGCCGGATATCAGCCGGCCAGCGCGGGAAGGAGCTCTTGAGCAATATGACAAAATTTTCTGAACGTGGGAAAGCCTTTCGAAATACCGAACGGTACATCCTGTAGGGCAAGCCTTCCACCCTCCGGGGGGAAGGTGCCCCAGTGGGCACACTGGGGCGGATGAGGGGGCGGGGCGGGCAAGCAGTCCTTACGGCAAGAGGCGCTAACCTCACCGCACCCTCATCCGTCATCCGCTTCGCGGATGCCACCTTCCCCCTTGAAGGGGGAAGGCTTTTTGGCGCATTCTGTAACGTGGTGGGAAAGGCAAGGGCAAAGCCCTTGCCCTGCATTCGACAGGCTTCCTATATTTGTGAGACAGTGTGCGCGCCGGAGGAATGTCCTTTCCGCGTATGTTAATGCAGGAGTGCCCCAAGTCGCCCCAGCAAAACAGCGCAAAAAGAAGGCAAAACAATAAAAATTTAATTATTTCCCTCTTGATATCGAACATTGGTTCTGATATAATAAAGGCCCCCTTGTGAAAAGGGGGCCTTTTGAGCACACTGAATTATTCGAGGTGAAGATCATGCCCAAATTTGAAGTGGTATCGGAATACACCCCCAGCGGCGACCAGCCCGAGGCCATCGACGCCCTGTCCAACGGCATCGAGATGGGGCTGGACGAGCAGACCCTGCTGGGTGTTACCGGCTCGGGCAAGACCTTCACCATGGCGAAGATCATTGAGAAGGTCCAGCGGCCCACCCTGGTGCTGGCCCATAACAAGACGCTGGCCGCCCAGCTGTGCGCCGAGTTCAAGGAGTTCTTTCCCAACAACGCGGTGGAGTACTTTGTCAGCTACTACGACTACTACCAGCCCGAGGCCTATATCCCCCACACCGACACCTTCATCGAGAAGGACTCCTCGGTGAATGAGGAGATCGACCGGCTGCGCCTGTCCGCCACCGCCTCCCTGCTGGAGCGGCGGGACGTGATTGTGGTGTCGTCGGTGTCCTGCATCTACGGCCTGGGCGAGCCGGAGGATTTTGCCAAGATGATGGTTTCCCTCCGGGTGGGCGCCCAGATGGAGCGGGATGAGATGCTGAAAAAGCTGGTGGCCATCCGCTACGAGCGCAACGACATCGCCTTTGAGCGGAACATGTTCCGGGTCCGGGGGGACACGGTGGAGGTCTGGCCCGCCTACTGGAAGGACACCGCCATCCGGGTGGAGTTCTTCGGGGACGAGATCGACCGCATCAGCGAAATCAACGTGGTCACCGGCTCCCCGATACGGCGGCTGAACAACATCCCCATCTGGCCTGCCACCCATTACGTCACCCCCAAGGAGAAGATGGACGCCGCTATTCAGGAGATCTATCAGGAGATGGAGCAGCGGGTGGCCTTCTTCGAGAGCGAAAATAAGCTTATTGAGGCCCAGCGCATCAAGCAGCGCACCCTCTACGACATTGAGATGATGCAGGAGCTGGGCTACTGCTCCGGCATTGAGAATTACTCCCGGGTGATTGAGGGCCGGCCGGTGGGCTCGCCCCCCAACACGTTGATGGATTATTTCCCCAAGGACTTCGTCCTGTTCATCGACGAGAGCCACGTCACGCTGCCCCAGGTGCGGGCCATGTACAATGGCGACCGGGCCCGAAAGACCACCCTGATTGACTACGGTTTCCGCCTGCCCTGCGCCTTCGACAACCGGCCCCTGAAATTTGAGGAGTTCGAGAAGCGGGTAAACCAGATTGTCTATGTCTCCGCCACCCCGGGGGAGTACGAGCGCACCCGGTCGGGGCAGATTGTGGAGCAGGTCATCCGGCCCACCGGCCTGCTGGACCCGGTGATCGAGGTGAGGCCGGTGGAGGGCCAGATTGACGACCTCATTGGCGAAATCAACACCCGCACCGCCCGGAACGAGCGGATTTTGGTGACCACCCTCACCAAGCGGATGGCCGAGGATCTCACCACCTACCTTCAGGGGGCGGGGATCAAGGTGCGGTACATGCACCACGATATCGACGCCATGGAGCGCATGGAGATTATCCGGGACCTGCGGCTGGGCACCTTCCATGTGCTGGTGGGCATCAACCTGCTGCGGGAGGGTCTGGACCTGCCCGAGGTAAGTCTGGTGGCCATCCTGGACGCGGATAAAGAGGGCTTCCTGCGCAGTGAGACCTCCCTCATCCAGACCATCGGCCGGGCCGCCCGGAATGCCGAGGGCATGGTGGTCATGTACGCCGACACGGTGACACCCTCCATGGCCCGGGCCATCGACGAAACCGAACGCCGCCGGGAGAAGCAGGACGCCTTCAACAAGGCCCACGGCATCGTGCCCAAGACAGTCATCAAGTCGGTGCGGGACCTGATGAGCATTGCTGCCGGCGAGGATACCGCCGAGAAGCGGGGGGAGGTCCAGGGCCTGACCAAGCAGCAGAAGGCGGAGCGCATCGCCAAGCTGGAAAAGGAGATGCGGGAGGCCGCCAAGATGCTGGAGTTCGAGCTGGCCGCCGCCCTGCGGGACCAGATTATCGAGCTACGGGGGAAATAAGGGGGCGACGTTGTGGGCGGATTGATTATTGTGGTTATGTGGCCCATGGTTCTGCCAATTATATTTTTAAAGTTTCTGGGGTTCGCTTTACCTGTAATCGCCCCTGTCCTGTTGGCGCTGAATGCCGCCGGATTGGCGGGGCTGCTTCTGATCCGCTGGCTGTGGAAACGCAGCGGCACCATGGACCGGACCTGTATCGAGGCGCAAACCGGCTGGAGACGGACAATTCTGCGCGTTCTGCGGTGGATTCTGTGGGTCTGCATCGCCTGGGAAGCCCTGCTGGTGATTCTCTGCGGCGCCTATGTCCTTTGGATGAATGGTCTGCTATGAGGGATTCCTTTCTGGACCCGCCGAAACGGAAACAAAACCGGCTGCGGGGTTACGATTACGGTCGGGCGGGGTATTATTTTATTACGGTTTGCGTTGCGAAACATGCAGAGATGTTGGGGGAGATTGCGACGGAATGTAGGGGCGCACATTGTGCGCCCGCATATACAGAACTGTCCGATATTGGACGCATTGTAGAAAAATCTATATTGCAGATACCCAAATACCACAAAAATGTTTGTGTAGACAAGTATGTGGTTATGCCCAATCATATCCATATGATTTTAAGGTTAGAGCGCAAGGGCGGGCGCACAATGTGCGCCCCTACATGCCGTTCAACCATTCCGGGAATTTTGCATGGAATGAAGGAAGCCGTTACAAAATCAATTGGGTTTTCCATTTGGCAAAAGAGTTACCACGACCACATCATCCGCGACGAAGCGGATTACCGGCGGATATGGGAATACATCGACACCAACCCGGCCAAGTGGCGGGAGGATTGTTATTACGAGGAAGGTAAACGCTAGATGGCAAAAAAAGAGGAAAAAACCAATGTCATGCGAATCCTGGAGCAGAAAAATATCCCCTACACCCCACACGCCTACGACCCGGACGCGGGATTGGACGGGGTAAGCGTAGCCCGGCAGCTGGGGCAGGACCCGGAGACGGTGTTCAAGACCCTGGTGGCCCGGGGGGCCTCCGGGGGGCTGTACGTGTTCGACATCCCGGTGGGGGACAGTCTCGACCTGAAAAAGGCGGCCAAAGCGGTGGGGGAAAAGTCCATCGCCATGATCGCCCAGAAGGAGCTGCTGCCCCTGACGGGTTACATCCACGGGGGCTGTTCCCCGGTGGGGATGAAGAAGCAGTACCCCACAATTTTCCACGAGACGGCGGAGATTATCGACACCATCCTGGTGTCGGCTGGAAAAATCGGGTTTCAGGTGGAGCTGGAGCCCGCCGCACTGATCGGACTGGTGGGCGGGACCACCGCCGATTTAACGACGTAAGGAGGAAACTATGGCAAGCAGTCCTGATTTTGTCAACTACATCTGTGAGCAGCTGGAGGGCCTGGGGGCGGTGCGCTCCCGGAAGATGTTTGGGGAGTATATGGTCTACCTCAACGACAAGCCGGTGGTGATTATCTGCGACGACCGGCCCATGGTGAAGATGCTGCCCTGTCTGGAGGAGCTTCTCCAGGGCCGGCCCACCGAGCCCCCCTACGAGGGGGCCAAGGACCACTACCTCCTTGACCCCGACGACCGGGACACCCTCCGGGAGGCGGTCCGGCTGGCGGAGGAGGTCACCCCTCTGCCCAAAAAGAAGGCCCCGAAGAAAAAGACCGCCCCGGCGGAGGGGCCGGTGCCCTGGGATATCGCCTGGCCGCAGCAGATGAAGCCCAGCCTGGCCGACATTGGGGAGTGGGTGAAAAATCCCCTCTTTGAGGACCTGACAGCCTGGATTGAGGCGGCCTACCATGTGGAGCCCTCCATCGAGTTCAGCAGTTGCTCCATGGATAAGGGATGGAATGTGAAGTACAAGAAGGGGAGCAAGTCTCTGTGCGTGCTCTATGTCCGGTCCGGGTGGTTCACCGCCATGGTGACCCTGGGGGCCAAACAGGTGATGGAGCTGGAGCCCCTGCTGCCCACCTTTTCCGCCGCATTCCGCAGAATGTATGAGGGGACCCCTCTGTTCAACGGCGGTAAGTGGCTGGTGCTGGACGTGAAGGATGATAAGCAGTTTATAGAAGTACAGCGGCTGATGCTGCTGAAAGCGGAGCTGGTGAAAGGAAAATCCGAGAAGCTGTGACAGAAGACGGAGGCGGGTATGAATCGTGGCCCGAGGAAAAATATCCGGCTGTCCGGTTATGATTACAGCCGGGCCGGGGCATATTTTGTGACCATATGCACAACAGAGCGTGCGCCGATGTTCTGGAGGGACTTTTTGTGCCCTGAGCTGTCGCCGTCAGGTGTGATTGCGGCAGAGGAAATCAGGGCGCTGGAGGACCGGTTTTCGTCTGTCCGAATTGAAAAATGTGTGATTATGCCCGACCACGTTCACATGTTACTCACGTTAAAAAGGCAAGGGCAGAGCCCTTGCCCTACATTGGGTAGTGTGGTGGGGGCCTATAAGTCTATTTCTACCAAACGTATCAACCGGGAGACAGGAGCGCCGGGGGAGAAAATCTGGCAACCCCGGTATTATGAGCACGTTATCCGCGGCGAGGAGGACTTTCTGGCAACATGGCGGTATATTGAGGAGAACCCGGCCCGATGGATAGAGCGGTATCGCGTGTAGGGCAAGGGCTCTGCCCTTGCCTTTCCCCCCAGCTTCGCCCTTGCCCTTTCTTCCAGACCTGTACTGGCGTTCTCCCAAGAATCTGCCTGCCTCGGCATGACATTTTATCCCCTGACGGGGATAGGCAGGGGTAGAACCCCAGCCCTACATGACGTACCGATTGATATTTGCAAGGTCTGCGTCTATTCAGTTCCCCAAATTTATGGATCGGATGTGAAAGAGGCCCAAATTCCTCTTGACATTAAAAAACAGTTCCGTTAGGCTGTAGGGGCGGCCTGTGGCCGCCCGGCGAGGAGCGTGTAGGATTATGGCGTTTATGGCGCTGTTCGGCTGGATAGTTCTTCTGATGATTCCGGCCTTTTACATCGGTATGGCCCTGGAAGCGGTCCTGACCTGGGCTGCGGCCCACGTCCTTTTGTTCAATGGAATTATAGTCCTTCTGCTGGCACCGAATCTGCTGATTCTCTGGGCGCTGCTGAAGCTCCGAGCGAAATGGAAGGGGGAGGGGAAGCTGAAGGCGTCCTACGCCAGGCGGGACCCGACCTTGAAGGGCTTTTTGGGGCGGTTTATTCTGTTTTGCGGGCTGGCCTGGGAGTTTTTTGTCGTCATTGTCTTTCTGGCTCTTTTGATTTTTCAGCCTATCCCCCGCTTGGCGGCTCTGTTGCTGTAAATCCGATATTTGCGTACAAGGAGAACAACGAATGGATTCTGAATATTGGAATTTACCGGGCGTATTTTTGGTGATATATGGCCCCGCGCTGATTGGGGCGCTGGCATTTGTCCTGATTTGCGCTGCCGCGTGGCAGAGACCGCCTAAAATGCTCCGGATCTTTCTGGCTTAGCGGGCGCTGTTATCCTGCTGGCGGATATTTGGCTGTTTCTGCTTCGTCCCATTCTGCTTAGATAATAAAGGAGAACAAAACCATGCACACACACATTTCCGTCAAGGGCGCGCGGGTGAACAACCTGAAAAACATCGACGTCAAAATCCCCCGGGACAAGCTGGTGGTGCTCACCGGGCTGTCGGGGTCAGGAAAATCCTCCCTGGCCTTCGACACCATCTACGCCGAGGGCCAGCGGCGGTATGTGGAGTCGCTGTCCTCCTACGCCCGGATGTTCCTGGGCCAGATGGAAAAGCCGGATGTGGACTACATCGACGGCCTGTCCCCGGCCATCTCCATCGACCAGAAGACCACCAGCAAAAACCCCCGGTCCACCGTGGGCACCGTCACCGAGATTTACGACTACCTCCGCCTGCTGTGGGCCCGGGTGGGCACCCCCCACTGCCCCGTCTGCGGCAAGGAGATCAAACAGCAGACCATCGATCAGATCATCGACCAGGTCCTTGCCCTGCCCGAGGCCACCCGCATCCAGGTGATGGCCCCGGTGATCCGGGGCAAGAAGGGGGAGCACGCCAAAATTTTCGAGGACGCCCGGAAGTCGGGCTACGTCCGTGTCCGGGCGGACGGCTCCCTCTACGACCTCAGTGAGGAGATCAAGCTGGACAAGAACAAAAAGCACCACATCGAGATTGTGGTGGACCGGCTGGTCATCCGGGAGGACATCGCCCGCCGGCTCACCGACAGCGTGGAGGTGGCCTCCAACCTGGCGGGGGGCCTGGTGGTGGTAAACATCGTGGAGGAGGACCGGGACATCATGTTCTCCCAAAATTACGCCTGCGAGGACTGCGGCGTGTCCATTGAGGAGCTATCCCCCCGGATGTTCTCCTTCAACAACCCCTTTGGGGCCTGCCCCACCTGCATGGGGCTGGGTTCTCAGATGAAAATTGACCCGGAGCTCATCATCCCCAACCGGGACCTGTCCATTGTGGAGGGAGGGATCACCGCCTCGGGGTGGAACAACATCAAATCAGACGGCATCTCCCGGATGTACTTCGACGCGCTGTCGAAGAAATACAAGTTCAAGCTGAACACCCCCATAAAAGACCTGCCCAAGGAGATCATGGACGTGATTCTCTATGGCACCAACGGGGAGAAGCTCACCCTCCACTATGACCAGCCCCGGGGCAAGGGCACCCTGTACCAGCCCTTTGAGGGCATCGTCAACAACCTGGAGCGCCGCTACCGGGAGACCCAGTCCGACGCCATGAAGCGGGAGCTGGAGGAGTGCATGTCCCAGTGCCCCTGCCCCGTCTGCCAGGGCCGGCGGCTGAAAAAGGAGTCCCTGGCTGTCACCGTGGGCGGGCTGGACATCGACAGCTACTGCCGAAAGAGCGTCACCGAAGCCCTGGACTTTGTGGAAAAGCTGGTCCTGAACGAGACCCAGGCCATGATCGCGTCCCAAATTCTGAAGGAGATCCGCAATCGGCTGGGCTTCCTCCAGTCGGTGGGCCTGCAATACCTCACCCTCTCCCGGGAGGCGGGCACCCTCTCCGGCGGCGAGAGCCAACGCATCCGGCTGGCTACACAGATCGGCTCCTCCCTCATGGGGGTGCTCTACATTCTGGACGAGCCCTCCATCGGCCTGCACCAGCGGGACAATGACAAGCTGCTCCAGACCCTGAAGGAGCTGCGGGACCTGGGCAACACCCTGCTTGTGGTGGAGCACGACGAGGACACCATGCGGGAGGCAGACTATATCATCGACGTGGGCCCCGGCGCGGGGGTGAACGGCGGGCAGATTGTGGCCTGCGGCACCCCGGAGGAGGTCATGAACAACCCCGCTTCCGTCACCGGGGACTACCTCACCGGGCGGAAAAAAATCCCCGTTCCGTCCCAGCGGCGGAAGGGGAGCGGGCACTATTTGAAGGTCTTCGGCGCGGCGGAGCACAACCTGCGCCGGGTGGACGTTGCTTTTCCGTTAGGGACCTTCACCTGCGTGACGGGGGTGTCCGGCTCGGGAAAGTCCTCCCTGGTCAACGAAATTCTGTTCAAGAAGCTGGGGGCCGACCTGAACCGCACCAAGACCCGGGCGGGCAGGCACGACCGCATCGAGGGGGAGGAATTCCTGGACAAGGTAATTAACATCGACCAGTCCCCCATCGGCCGCACCCCCCGGTCCAACCCGGCCACCTACACCAACCTGTTCAGCGACATCCGGGACCTGTTCGCCTCCACCCCCGACGCCAAGAGCCGGGGCTACGGTCCGGGCCGGTTCTCCTTCAACACCCGGGGCGGGCGGTGCGAAGCCTGCACCGGCGACGGTCTTCTCAAGATTGAAATGCACTTCCTGCCGGACATCTATGTCCCCTGCGAGGTGTGCAAGGGCAAGCGGTACAACCGGGAGACCCTGGAGGTGCGGTACAAGGGCAAGAACATCTTCGAGGTGCTGGAGATGACGGTGGACGAGGCCCTGCCCTTCTTCGAGAATATCCCCAAGATTTACAACCGCCTGAAAACCCTGGAGGAGGTGGGCCTGGGCTATGTGAAGCTGGGCCAGCCCTCCACCGAGCTGTCCGGCGGCGAGGCCCAGCGGGTCAAGCTGGCCACCGAGCTGAGCAAGCGGTCCACCGGCAAGACCATCTATATCCTGGACGAGCCCACCACCGGCCTCCACTCCGCCGATGTCCACAAGCTGATTGAGGTGCTCCAGCGGCTGGTGGAGGGGGGCAACACCGTGGTGGTGATCGAGCACAACCTGGACGTGATTAAAACCGCCGACCATATCATCGACCTGGGCCCCGAGGGGGGCGACGGCGGCGGGAATGTCGTCTGCACCGGCACCCCCGAGGAGGTGGCCGCCTGCCCGGGGTCCTATACGGGGCAGTATTTGCGGAAGATGCTCTAAACCCTCGTCCCGCCCGCAGGCGAAAAAGCCTCCTTTTGAAAGGAGGTGCCCCAGTGGGCACACTGGGGCGGAGGATTGTATTTTGGCGAAGCCAAAATGTGCGAAGCAAACAAAGCTTTGCAAACTTGGGTTTACTGCGTATGTTTTGCTTCGCAAAACGCAATCCTCAGTCAGCCTTCGGCTGACAGCCCCTTTCAAAAGGGGCCTTGCCCTGCGGGGGACAAGGGATGTTGCCTTCACCCCGTTCCCGCCCACCCGGCCAGCTGGGCGCCCAGACGGAAGCCGTGGGCGAAGGACAGGAAGTTGCTGGTGTCCAGAAGGTGAAACAGGGCGGCGGGGAGTTCTTCCCCTTCCCAAAGGGCCTCTGCCTGTGTATAATAGGCTTGGTACTCCGGGTCGCTGTCGAAGTCCAGGCCATCCCGGCTGGTTTCCCGGATATAGAGCTCTCTCAGGGTTTCTTCCATGACTACACCACCACGTTATCTAATGATGGGTTTATTATAACACAAACTTTGATAACGTGTCAAGGGGGATTTCAAAAAAATGAAAATTGTTTTGCCCAGTTTTGCGGAACGCCTAAAGCCTCTGCGGAAAGCGAAAAAAGTAACGCAGAAGCAGATGGCAGGGCTGATGGACTGCACAGAGCAGCATTATCAGAAAATTGAGTACGGGCAGATCAACGTCCCCGCCACGACGGTGATTTTTCTGGCCGACTACTTCGGCGTGACCGCTGACTATCTGCTGGGGCGGGAGTGAGGAAATTTACCGCTCAGAGGCAAGGATTTCTTCTATCTGCGCCCGCAGGACGGGGATATCCTGCTCAACGGTGTCCCGGACCATGCCCAGGTTGATACCGGTGTAGTCGTGGACGATCAGATTGCGCATACCCTTAATCTGTCTCCAGGGGGTGCCGGGGTACCGGGCCTGAAGCTCAGCGGACAGGCGGCCGGACAGCTCGCCGATCTGGGCCAGGCTGAAGGCGGTCAGGATTACAGGGTTGGAAAAGGGCCCCGGCTCATATTCGGAGCGGACGGCCTGATAGTCTATCTCCGCCTTGCGGGCCCACTTGGCCATCTTTTCCAGAAGGACGCGGTCTTTAGCGGTCATAGACGATCACCCCCGTCTCCTGAATTTCCTTTGCCGCCGCCTGGCCGGGGAGAATTTCGCTTTTCTCAAACAGCTCCACCGGGACGGAAAAGGCCTCCCGGAGGGTCTCGTAGACGCCCCAAAAGGCGAAATTACGGGTATTGCCGCCCATATCCACCACAAGGTCCAGGTCGCTCTCCTCCCTGGGGCAGCCCTTGGCGTAGGAACCAAACAGAATTGCCTGCCTCACCGGAGTGGCGGCCAGCTGCCGGGCCAGGATGGACTGGATATCCGAGATGGAATAGATCATAGGCTGGTTCCCCCTTTCTGTGTTGTTATCCTATTATACCATAGAATACACACATTTCAACGACAAAACAGGAGATTTCTATGGAACTCTACGAATTTTTAACCGCCACCACCGGGGGCAAGTGCCTGTTCACCATGCTGGTGTCCATGCTCCCCATTATCGAGCTGCGGGGGGGCGTACCCTTTGGAATGGCGGTGCTGGGTCTGCCCGCCTGGCTGGCCTTTCCGGCGGCGGTGGTGGGGAATCTGATCCCCGCCCCCTTCATCATCGTATACATCCGGCGGATCTTTGATCTGATGCGGAAATATCTGCCCAGTCTCAACGGTCTGGTGGACAAGCTGGAGAAAAAGGCCCATCTCAAGGGGAAAAAGGTGCAGAAATACCAGTATTTGGGCCTGTGGCTCTTTGTGGCCATCCCCCTGCCGGGGACAGGGGCCTGGACGGGCTCTCTGGCGGCGGCCTTTCTGGGGATGCGGCTGAAAAAGGCCATGCCTGCCGTGGTGCTGGGGGTGCTCACCGCCGGCTGCATCATGCTGGGGCTGACCCATATGGGGATTAACCTGTTTTCAGGGGCAATCTGACCCTCCTTTGCATAGAATACCCCGGAGGTGTTGCTGAGTGGGTACATTCTGGGATATTCTGCTGGCCGTGGTCTGCGTGCTGGGGCTGGCTTTTGTGGGCTGGTGGCTGTTTGGGATGCTGCTGCGTCCTCTGCCGGGCGGGACGGCCAAGGTGGTCATCCCCGGCCGGGGGGAAGGGGATGACCTGGAGCAGCAGGTGCGCTCCTTCCTGTGGCTGCGGGGGCTGGGATTGCTGCGGTGCCCCATCCTCATCGCCGACGCCGGCCTCACCCCCGCCGGCTGGGAGCTGGCCCTGCGGCTCACTGCCCGTTGGCCCGAGGTGATACTGTGGCCGGCCAGCGATTTGGGGGATTACGTTGCGAGAATGTAGGGGCGCACATTGTGCGCCCGCTCTTATCCTGTACGACGATAACATACGGTGAAAGGAGGCGGCGCCCATGTCAGACCAGGAGTTGGAGAAGATCGAGGGCGCCGTCTCCGCTGTTATTTTTCAGAATGAGGAAAACGGGTATACCATCCTCAAGCTGGATGTCCATGGGGAGGAGGTCACGGTGGTGGGCCCCATGGCCGGGGTGGCGCCGGGGGAATACCTGTCCATCCGGGGCCGCTGGACCCGGCACCCCACCTACGGCCCCCAGATGAAGGCGGAGGTGGTGGACCGCCGCCTGCCCCAGAGTATGAAGGAAATTTTCCACTACCTCTCCTCCGGGGCCATCAAGGGGGTGGGCAAGACCACCGCCCGGCTGATTATTGAGGCCTTCGGGGAGGAGGCCCTCACCGTCATCGAGGAGGACCCGGAGCAGCTGACCAAAATCAAGGGCATCACCAAAAAGCGGGCCCGGCAGATCGGCGAGGTCTTCCGCCAGCAGATGGGGACCCGCCGGCTGATGGAGTTCCTTACAGAGCACCAGCTCCCTCTGGAGCTGGCCGCCCTCCTCCGCCGGGCCTACGGCGATGTGGCCCTGGAGGTGGTGAAGGCCAACCCCTACCTGCTGGTCAATGAGGAGTTTGAGGTGGAGTTCTCCCAGGCGGACGCCCTGGCCCTGTCCCTGGGGGTGGGGCAGTCGGACCCCCTGCGGCTGGAGGCGGGGCTGCTCTTTGAGCTGGCCCACAACAACTACAGCAACGGCCACACCTTCCTCCCCCGGCACAAGCTGGTGGAGGCCACCAGCGTCCTGCTGGAGGTGTCCGGCGAGCTGCTGGAGGACTGCCTGGAGACCCTGATCCGCCGGGGAGAGGCGGACTGCGAGCGGGTGGCGAGCCAGGAGGCGGTGTACCTCCCCGCCCTCTACGAGGCCGAGACCTACATCGCCCAGCGCATCCTGGAGATGAGCCGGGCGGAGCTGCTGCCCCCCGAGGGGCTGGACAAGCTGGTCCGGCGGATTGAGCGGGAGCAGGGCCTCTCCTATGCCCTCCAGCAGAGGGAGGCGGTGGAACTGGCTGCGGGCCGGCAGGTGATGCTCCTCACCGGCGGGCCGGGCACGGGCAAGACTACCTGCCTTCGGGGGGTGCTGTCCCTCTTTGAGATGATGGGGCTGGACACCGCCCTGGCCGCCCCCACCGGCCGGGCGGCCAAGCGGCTGGGGGAGCTGTGCAATACCGAGGCCTCCACCATCCACCGCCTGCTGGAGACCGGATTTGACCCCCACACCGGCAAGCTGGTGTTTACCCGCAACTCCTACGACCCCCTGAAGGCGGACGCGGTGATTGTGGACGAGACCTCTATGGTGGACGTGCCCCTCATGGCCGCCCTGCTGGATGCCCTGGGGGATGACTGCCGCCTGGTGCTGGTGGGCGACCCGGATCAGCTGCCCTCGGTGGGGCCGGGGGCCCTCTTTGCCGACCTGATCCGCAGCGGGGCGGTGCCCACCGTCCGGCTGACGGAAATCTTCCGCCAGGCCGCCCAGAGCGCCATCATCCGAAACGCCCACCTCATCAACCGCGGCCAGGTACCCGATCTGCGGCGCAACGAGGGGGATTTCTTCTGTCTGGCCCGCCGGGACCCGGCGGAGGTGCTGGACACCATTGTGGACCTGTGCCGCCGCCGGCTGCCGGAGCGGATGGGTATTCCGGCGGATCAAATTCAGGTGCTGTCCCCCACCCGCCGCAGGGGGACGGGCACCAAGGCGCTGAACCAGGTGCTCCAGGCCGCCCTCAATCCGCCCCTGGAGGGGAAGGGGGAGCGGCGGTTCGGCGACTGGGTGTTCCGGGCGGGGGACCGGGTGATGCAGGTGCGCAACAACTACGATATCCTTTGGCGGGAGGAGGGGGGAACCGACTCCGGCATGGGTATGTTCAACGGGGATATCGGGGTGATCCGGTCCATCGAAAAGGAGAGCATCACGGTGGACTTTGACGGCAAAGTGGTGGAGTACGCCCCCGACATGCTGGGGGAGCTGGAGCCCGCCTTTGCCGTGACGGTACATAAGGCCCAGGGCAGCGAGTACCGGGCGGTGATTCTGGCCGCCTTGGAGGGGGCCCCCTTCCTCATGACCCGGGGGGTGCTGTACACCGCTGTCACCCGGGCCCGGGAGCTGTTCATCGTGGTGGGCGACCCCGCCGCCGTGGCCGGGATGGTGAATAACAACCGCCAGACCAGGCGGTACTCCGGACTGAGGGCCAGGCTGGCGGAGGAATAAAAAAGGCTCCCCTTCATTGTAAAAGAGAAGGCTTTCGGTTAAGCGAAAAAGCCTCCTTTAGAAAGGAGGTGCCCCAGTGCGCACACTGGGGCGGAGGATTGTATTTCGCCGCAGGCGAAATGTGCGCAGCATACGAGGATTTTGAGTCGTACATACGAGGTGCGAGCCTTGCTTACTTCGTACATTTTGGCTTCGCCAAAACACAATCCTCAGTCAGCCTTCGGCTGACAGCTCCTTTCCAAAGGAGCCTTGCCCTGCGGGGGACGGGGAGTTATACCCCCAGCCACTCTGCCAGCGCCGGGTCGTCCCAGCGGGTGATGTAGCAGTCAGCCAGGGCCTTGAGCTGGGGCTGCTCGCCGTTGGAGTTGACGTCGTAGATGACCCCCAGGGAGAAGCCGGCCTGTTTAGCAGTCTGGGCGGCCACCAGGATATCCTCGAAGACGGCGGTGTTCTCCGGTCTGCCCCCCAGCCGACGGGCGGCCTCCAGATAGACGGTGGGCCGGTTTTTCCCCTCACCCACCTCCTCGCAGGACAGGAGGAACTCAAAGCAGTCCCGCACCTCCAGCCGGCGCAGGCAGAGGTCGATGAGGGCCGGGTGGGTGGAGGAGGCCACGCACATCTTCACCCCCGCCGCTTTCAGCCGGGCCAGCAGCTCCGCTGCCCCCGGCTTCAGGGGCACGTCGGTCCGGTAGTGCTCCTTCATCAGGGCGTTGATCTCCCCGGCGATCTGCTCCGGGGTGCCGGGCAGGCCGAACTCCCGGATAAACAGCTGGGCGGACTCCAGCATGGTCAGGGCGATGGACTCCTCCTTCAGGGCGGGGGACAGTCCGGGCAGGCCGAAGCGGGCCAGATACTCGTCCGCCAGCCGGTTCCAGTAGCCCATGGAGTCCACCAGGGTGCCGTCCATGTCAAAAATCGCAAATTTTTTGTCCATAAATCATACCGTCCTTGCGTGAAATAGTCAAAGGTATTATAATGGATGCAGGCATAATGCGCAAGCTTTTTGTGGACAATAAAAGGAGGTATGCCCCCATGACCGACCAGGAGCTGGTAAAAAAAGCCTTTGACATGCACCAATTTTCCTATGTGCCCTACTCTCGTTTTCCCGTGGGGGCGGCGCTTCTCACCGGGGACGGCCGGGTATTCACCGGCTGCAACGTGGAAAACGCCGCTTACGGCTCCACCATCTGTGCCGAGCGCACCGCCATTGTGAAGGCGGTAAGCGAGGGCTGCCGGGAGGGCTGGACCGCCATCGCCATCGCCGGACGGGGAGAGGACTTCTGCTGGCCCTGCGGGGCCTGCCGGCAGATGCTCTACGAGTTTGCCCCCAACCTGCGGGTACTGGCCGCCAGAGGGGACGGGGAATATAAGGAGGTCACCCTTTCGGAGCTGCTGCCCTGCGGTTTTGGGCCCAAATCGCTGGAATAAAATTTTCCAGCTGCATAAACCGGCGAAAACCGTATAAACTACCCCCGGAACCCGAGACAAGGAGGTGGTTTGACGTGATGATGGACAAAATCGCCCTGACACTGCTGATTATCGGCGGCCTGAACTGGGGCAGCGTGGGTCTGTTCCAGTTTGACCTGGTGGCCTTTGCCTGCGGCGGGTCCGGCAGCATGATCAGCCGGGTGATCTATACCCTGGTGGGCCTGTCCGCCGTGTGGTGCGTCTCCCTGTTGTTCCGCGACCGAGACCCCGTGGAGGAGCGCCACTGACCTGGGCGAAGATTTCCACATTTGAACTTGCAAGACCCGGAGCAAACGCTCCGGGTCTTCGTTTTGAAGTGGATTTTTAATTTAAGACAGTAGCGTATTGATCAATATGGTCCATTAACTGATTAAACTCTTCTTGACTGATAAATCCGTTTTCAAGATTTCTTTTCTGATTTTCAATATATTCATTGCGAAAATAATCGGGATTTTTTGGTTCATCGCTGGTAGCCATGATTAAATTGTCGTTTGATAGTGTTCTACCGGCCTGCGAGATATACTGCCCGCTGCCGTTTTTGGAAAAAACACCCTGACACAAGCCGAGAACATAGTAATAATCTCCTGCTGTATTGAAAGAGCCGCCTCTGCCCGGTTGATACAGAAATACCAAATAGTCTTTCCCGGTTTCAAAGCTCGGACTGCCAGTATATTCTTCGGTATAATTGCCAACCGTCCCGCCCTGTACCCGAATGTCGACGCTGTTGATGTCGTCGTCCAGATTGCCTTGGATGGCAGTAGAAATATCAAAGTGGTAATCGGTGAAATTTGCAACGGTACCAGATACGCTTTCTATTTGAAAGGCGTCTGTATTTCCGGAAACCGTACCTTCTACAATAAGAGTAGCTTCTTCAAACAGCTCCGGGATATCAACGTATGCTAAAGCGCCATCAATCCGATGTAAAATTTGTTCGTCTTCAGCATTTGAAGAAGGGGTGGAATGGAAAAAGCGGGCGGAAACGAAGAATATCAGCGCTATAGCCAATACTGGCAATGCAACGTTCATGATCCTGTGTTTCATCTAAATCACCTCCGTATGGACTCAAGCTTAATACAGCGCGGCGACACCGGCCAAGTCATCACTTAACAACTGGCGCCGTTCTTTATTCTTAAAAACATACTGGTACATAATACTTTTGTCTATATACCCGTCGTCTTCTACATCTCCAAGTCCTATTGTATGGCCAAGTTCGTGTAAGAAAACAGAGTAAACATCGTAACGACCAGATTGTGCGCTATTAGACCATGAATAATACATATTGAGGTTAATGTCACTTTCGGTTAGTTTATTACCGGACCACCAATAATGATTTTGGGCAACATAACCCGCCCCAACATCTTCGGCATAAATATAATTTTTTCCATCGTTTTTGTAGTACCCAAGCCGATTGGGTTGAGTGGTAGGGGAAACAGAAATGACTTCTCTTCCCACAGCCTTATTCCAAACAGATGCTGCATTTTGCATATGGTTGTGAGTTAAAACTTCAAAACCTTCGTAAGGATAGTAGGTGACTGTATTACCAACAGTGTGCTTTAATTCAACATATGCGGAAGAGGAAACTAGTGAAACAAAAATCATAAAAAGTAAAGTGATTAAACCTACATACCGTTTTTTCATAGTCATCCTTCTTTCGTTGTAAATTGAGGGGAGTAGGAGATATATATACATTATAACATAATTGACTCTTGAACACAAATATTTTTTATTAATTTAACAAATTTTTTTAAACTCAAGTCTGTCTGTCACGCGAGTGGTTCAAGCTGGTCCAGCAAAAGGCATATCAACCCCTGGGCCGTGAGGCCGGCGAAGTACTGTGAGACCTCCACACCCGCCAGCCGGGCGGACAGGTCCTCCTCCCGCAGGGGGCAACCCTGGAGGAGGCCGGCCAGCTCCTCCGGCTCCACGGCGGAGAAGAAGTCGCCGAAGAAGGAAATCCCAGCGATGCGGCCCTCCTCCAGGCGGATGCGGGCCTCCACCAGGCCGCAGCCCTCTACCCGCCGGCGGCGCAGCAGGTCGCAGGGGGGGGAGACGCCGTAGTTCCACTCCCAGCGGTCGTACCGTTCCCGCTTGATGGCTTCCACAGCGGCGATGTCCGTTTCGGTGAGGGCGTAGGGCTCCATGGGCCGCTCCCGGGAAATCTCCTCCAGCAGGCGGGCCTTGAACTGGGCCAGGGGGACGGGCCGGGGCATGTGGGCCCGGACGGTGGTTACCCGGGCCCGGACAGAGCGCACCCCCTTGGCCTGAATCTTCTCCGGGTCCACCCGGAGGACCTGCCCCACCGTCTCCAGGTCGGAACTGTACAGGATGGTGCCGTGGTGCATCACCCGTCCCTCCCGGATGTACTGGGAGTTGCCGGAGAACTTCCGGCCGTCGATGGTGATATCGTTGCGGCCGTTGACCTGGGCGTTTACCCCCATGGCCTGGAGGGCCTGGGCCACCGGACGGCAGAACAGCCCCATGTCCAGCTGGCCGGCCTGGCCGGCGTCCTGGATAAAGGTGAAGTTGAGATTGCCCAGGTCGTGGTACACCGCCCCCCCGCCGGACAGCCGGCGGACCACCGTGACCTCCCGCTCCCGGACGGCCTCCTCGTTGATCTCGGCCAGGGTGTTCTGGTGCCGGCCAATGACAATGGCGTTGTGGTTGCGCCAGAGGAGGAACCAGCTCCGGTCCCGGGGCAGGGCGTCAAAGGCGTACTGCTCCAGAGCCAGATTAAAGGCGGGGTCGGTGCTTTTTACGTCAATAAAGGACCAGGGCATGAAAAAAACCTCACTTTTCCAGGCGGAGCGGGCGGGCGCTCCGTCTTTTTAACCAGTATAGTGGATTTATGAGCCGGTTGTCAATAGCTTTATCCACAAGAAACCACACAACCACAAAAAATATCTGTGATTATGTGGGATTCCAGTTGACAACACTGTGGGTTTGTAGTAGACTGAGAGGGTAAAACTGGATCAATGGAAAGGAGGGGAGGCCTGTGCTGTTGGCAGAGCGGCGCCAGGCGATTATGGACCGGGTGCTTGCCACCTCCCGGGTGGTGGTGGGGGAGCTGAGCGCTGAGTTCGGCGTGTCGGAGGAGACCATCCGCCGGGATCTGGAGTGGCTGGAGCAGGAGGGCGTGGCCATGCGTACCTACGGCGGTGCGGTGCTCAAGCACAGCGACCAGGCTCCGCCCCCCTACGCCACCCGAAAAAACACCAATGTGGAGGGCAAGGTGGCCATCGCCCGGCTGCTGGCCGGGATGCTCCAAAACGGCGACACCCTGATGGTGGACGAGAGTTCCACCGCCCTCTTTGCCGTCCGGGCGGTGCGGCACCTGAAGGAGCTCACCCTCATTACCAACTCGCTGAACATATTGCAGGAGGTGAGCAGCCAGGACTCCTGGCATATCATCTCCACCGGCGGCCGGCTCAAGCCGGACATCATGGCCCTGGTGGGGCCCAAGGCCCTGAGTACCATTCAAGGCTACCACGTGGGGTATGCCGTCCTGTCCGCCCGGGGGGTGAACACCCAGCTGGGCATCGCCGACTCCTCCGACGAGGTGGTGGAGGTGAAGCGGGCCATGATGGCGGCGGCGGACCGCACCGTCCTGCTGGCCGACCACCGGAAGTTTGACCGGGCGGGCTTCGTATCCCTGGGCCGGCTGGAGGAGATCGACCAGATCATCACCGACCGCCCGCCCCCGGAGGAGTGGAAAAAGCGGCTGGAGGACAGCAAGGTTCAGCTTCTCTGCCGCAGTGAACAGGCGCAAGCTTAAAATTTCCATATAAATTTATTAGGTGATTGCGAAAGTCGCCCCAAATAGGACAAAAAGGGATGACACGCC